>DATJGS010000049.1:0-35255 GCA_035494735.1 Saccharimonadaceae bacterium (SeqCode) | reverse complement strand
CAGTTCGCACACCGTGCACCACGTGGTGACGGGGCGAAGCGGGGTGCGCATCGACCGCACCGACACGCCGGACACGCCGGATCGCGCGGACACGCCGGATCGCGCGGACGTGCCGGATCGCCTCCACGGCACGGTCACGGTGAATGGCCGGCGCCACAAGATCCACGCGGACCGACTCGAGTTCGGCAATCCCAAGCAGCGCGACGTGCGGGTGATGGGGCCGGTCGTGCTCGTCGACGGCGAAGACACCGGCATCGTGCGCGTGTTCGCGGACGCCGAGGTGCAGGCGAACGAACGCGTCGAGGGCGACGTCGTCGCCGTGTTCGGCTCGGTGACGGTGCGCGGCCAGGTCTCCGGCAACGTCGTCGCGGTGTTCGGCAACGTGGATCTGGCGCCCGGAGCGAGCGTCGAAGGCGACGCGGTGGCGGTGGGCGGCCTGCTGAAGCAGCCGCCCGGAGCCACGGTGAGCGGCCAGAGCGTGTCGCTGGGATTCCTGCCGCTCAGCTGGGGCCTGCCGGCGCTGCCGCTGCTCGTCGGCATCGTCGTCGGCTTGTGGCTCGTGAACCTGTTCTTCGGCTGGGTCGTGACGAGTCTGTTCCCGCAGCGCATGATGCACGCCGCACTCACGTCTTCGCGGCGCACCGGACTGTCGCTGTTCCTGGGAATGCTGTCGCTGCCGCTGCTGGTGATCGCGATCGTGCTGTTGATCGTGACCGTGATCGGTATCCCGTTGGCCGTTCTGCTGCCGATCTTCTTCGGCGCCTTGTGCTGGGCCGGCAAGATCGCCGCGAGCTACGTGCTCGGCTGCAAGCTCATGCGCCGCGCGCCGGGGAGCGGCGGCATGATGGCGCCGATCGCGGCCGGGACCGGATTCGTGTCGCTGTTCTTCGTGGCCGGGGCTCTGCTCGCGACCGGCGTCGGTCCCGTGCGCTCGTTCGCGCTGTTCTTCGACCTGCTGGGACTCCTGCTCCTCCTCGGCCTGACGACCATCGGCACCGGCGCGTTCCTGGTGTCGAAGCTGGGCGCGGCCGCTCCGGGCGTGGCTCGGCCGAACCCGCTTCCACCGACCATGGCGCCGGGCGCTCCGGCCGCCCCGGTCGCGGGCACTTAGGACCGCGCCACCTCACGCTTCTGGGGCAACTCCCCTAGCGCACGGACTGCTTTGGGTTCGATCGCTCAGACGCGTCTCCCGCGGCCCGCCGGCGCCGCGCCCGGCAGCCGTTCATAGATCCGAGCCGCCCGCCTAGTCCTCTGCCCCGGAGCGGGTTAGCGGAGGCCTCCGAGCCGGGTTCGTTGCCGATCCGCATGGCCGTGCGTGGCATGTTTGTGGCGATACAGAGTGGGCATGGCACCGCTCGCGTTCCTGCGCCGCACCCTGATCGGTCTCTTCACGACCGCGCTCGGCATCGCCGCACTCGTCCTCGTCGCGCACGCGAACGAAGTCGGCGGCAGCGGCTCGGCGCACGGCCTCGTGATCCACGACGCGGCGTCCACGCTGCGCGACTACTGCCAGCTCGACGCGGACGGCGTGCTGTGGCTCGTGCTGCCGGGCGGCCAGCGCTTCGAACTCATCACCTCGACCACCGACCCGGCCATCGCGAATCCCGGGGACGGCGCGTTTCACGCGTTCGACGCGGACGTCGTCGCCCAGGCCATGGCCGCCGTCTCGTTCCCGCTGGACGCGCTCGACGCCGACATCTTCCTGCTGCCGTTCCCGCGCCGTGGCGGACTCGATTCCGCGGCCGGCCCGAAGCTGATGCTGCTCTCGCCCGGCGTGCGGCCGCTCGGCCTCGAGCAGCAGCACGCCGAGTTCGTGCACGAGCTCGGTCACGTGGTGCAGTACGCGCGCATGCCCGACGCGGACACCGAGCGCTGGGACGCGTACCGCCGGCTGCGCGGCATCACCGACGAAAGCGTCTACAACGCGACCGCGGTCCATGCCGACCGGCCTCACGAGATCTTCGCGGAGGACTTCCGCGCCCTGTTCGGGGACGCGCTCGCGAACTACTCCAGCTCGGTCGAGAATTCGGCCATCGTCCCGCCGGCCCAGGTCGGCGGGCTCGAGACGTTCATCGGCGACCTCGGCGACGCGGTGCCGGCGCCGCTCGCGCTGGCCGCCACGCCGAATCCGGCGCGCGGCGCGCTGCGCTTCACGCGTGGCGGAACGTCGGACGCCGCGCTCGACGTCTTCGACCTGAGCGGCCGGCGCGTGGCCTCCATCGGCGCGACGCCGTTCGCGGGCGGCACGCTGTGGGCATGGGACGGCCGCGATGTCTCGGGCCGCCGGCTCGGCCCCGGCGTCCTGTTTGCGCGTGTGCGCGGCGAGCGTGGCCCGGCCGCGCGCGTCCAGCTCCTGCCGTAGACGAGGCGGCGCGGGCGACGTCCGCGCGACGCGGACGACGTTCGCCGAAGGCCGTCGACGTCAGTGCGGCGCGGGCGACTCGACGAGCGCCGAGGGCGTGAACGGCTCGGTCTGCGCGCGCGCCCGATGGTCTCCGAAGCCCGCGAAGTTGCGCACGGCGTCGAATACCGAGCGCGGCAGCTCGGTGAAGACGCCGAAGCCCGCGCGGCGCTTGTTCTCGACCTCGCCCGACAGCCAGCCCTCGACCTCCTCGACGTCCTCGACGCTCAGGGGCTTCAGCGTCGCCGAGACGGCGATGTAGTAGCGCCCCTCGGGCTGCAGCGCGACGCGCCGGCCGACGGGCAGCGCGATCGGGCGCGACAGCGTCGCCGCGAGCGAGTCGAGGCTCGGATACGTGCGGACCGGCGCGCCGGCGCGCTCCACGCGATACCAATCGTTCCACACCTCGTAGCGCACGCGCACCGCCGCGTCGTAGCTCGACTCGAGGCGGTCGAACCAGCCCGAGCGCTTGCGCCACAGCTCGGCGCGCAACTCGAGTGTGGCCGGCATGCCGCGTGCCAGGCTCTGCGCGACGCGCGGCTCGAACAGATCCGCGAGCCGCACGTCGGCCCACACGTACGCGCCGCGCGCGGCGGGTGGCCCCACCGCGAGATCGAGCGCGGCCGCGGGCACGGCGACCGCCAGCGCGCCCGCGAGGATGGCGAGCGCCGAGATCGCGCGAACGGCGCGCGGGGGCGGAGTGGGGAGCGGAAGGGGCAAGGGAGGTCTAGAACGGGCGCTGCAGCCTCGCGCTGATGACGAAATCGGAACCCGGGTCCTGCAGGTTCTTCGCGAAATAGACGCGCAGGTTGTCCTCGGCCGTGCCGAGTCCGAACCCGCCGTCGGCCTGCACGTGCTGCCGCTGCAGATCGAAGCCGGGCCCGTCGGATCGCCAGGCCCGGCCCGCGTCGACGAACGCGAGCGCGTGCAGACCGCCCTCGATGCGGTGCGCCCGCATGCGCCACAGGCCGACGTCGATCTCGGCCTGCGACAGAGCGAGGCGGTCGCCGCGATACGCGGCGAACGAATGTGCGCGCAGGCCGTCGACTCCGCCGAGCGTGAACTCCTTCTGCGACGGAAGGCTGCCGCTGAACGAATGTCCGCCGACGGCGCGCAGACTGAGCGTCGTGGCCGGACTGAGGCGCACGACGCTGCGCAGGTCGGCGAGCGCGCGCGTGTAGCGGAAGTCGCCGCCCATGCCGTATCCGGCGCGCTCCAGCTCGACCCAGTGGTACAGGCCGGCGCGCATGCGCCGCGTGCGGTGGGCGAGCCGCTCGAGGCGCAGCGTCAGGCTGCGCGCCGTGCCCTCGGTGATCGCCGGATTGTCGCGAAGCCGCCGGTCGGTGTGCAGCCACGAGCGCGTCTCGTTGCTGAGCAGGAGCGAGCGGTACTGGTCGTTGCGTACGTGGAAGCTGATCGTCGAGAAATCCGGCACACGCCACGACAGGTACGCGCCCACGCCCTCGCGCTCGAAGTAGTCGCGATAGTCCTGGCGCCCGAGCAGGAGCGCGAGACTGTTCTCGAGATCGTCGACCTGCTGCAGGTCGCTATGGTCGGTGCGCCGCACCATCGTCACGCCGAGCGCGAGGCGACCGGGCGGGGCGAGCGGCTGCTCGAGCTGCGCGCCGTACAGAACGCGGTCGCGCCCGAACGCGTATTCGAGCCGCGCGCCGAGCCGCGGCAGCATCCGCTCCGGCGACTGCAGCTCGTACGAGGCGCCCAGCTTCAGCGCATCGACGCGGTTGTAGTCGAGGGCCAGGCCGACGTGCTGATCGCGGTCGCGGTCGCGCTCGCGCTCGCTCCACGCGTCGGGATCCGTGAGCAGCGCGTCACCGAACGGCGCGCGCAGCCAGCGGTCGCCGCGCTCCAGGTCCTGGCCTTCGCCGAACGGCGGCGCTTCGTCGGTGCCGGGGGCGAAGTCGAGCACGGTGGACGAGTCGGGCGCGACGCGGCTCGAGTCGGGAAGAGCGTCGGCCCGGACGAGGGCGGGCAGTGCCAGGGCGAGCGCGGCGAGCGCGAGGACGACGAGGGAGGCCGCGCGGGGCGGGGCGGGCTTCATGGAAACCTCCGATAGGGGAGAGCGGCTACCCGCCCAAAGTCGCAAGCTCCATACCACGGAACGCGCGCGGAGCGCCACGCGGAACCCCGGCTCGGCGCGACCGTGGCGCCCTTCCGCGCCCGGCCATCGCGGCCGCGACGCGGCTCGTGTGGCGCGGGCGCCACGCGTCCTGTCGCGCCGGTGCACGGCCGGGCGCGCGCTCAGCGGCGCTGGATGCCGTACTTGCGCAGCTTGCGATGCAGGTTCGTGCGGTCGATGCCGAGGGCCGCCGCGGCCTGCGTCACGTTGCCCGCCGCCGACTCGAGCGCCTTCTTGATCGCGTCGGCCTCGCGGCGCTCGATTTCCCCGCGCAGGCCGACCGCGTCCTCGCGGCCCTCCGTGCTCTCGATCCAGGTGACCAGGTCGGTGCCGCGCACCTCGTCGGCCTCCACCAGGATGGCGACACGTTCCATGAGATTGCGCAGCTCGCGCACGTTGCCCGGCCAGCTGTATTCCTCGAGCACCTGGCGCGCGTCGTCGGCGAGACGCTTGGCCGGCTTGCCCTCGGCGGCGCAGAAGCGCTCCAGGAAGTGCTCCGCGAGGAGCGGCACGTCGCCGCGACGCTCGCGCAGCGGCGGCACGTGCAGCGGCACGACGTTGAGCCGGTAGTACAGATCTTCGCGGAACGTCTTGTCCTCGATCGCGCCGAGCAGGTCCTTGTTCGTAGCGGAGACGATGCGCACGTCGAACTTCACCGTCCGCGTGCCGCCGACGCGCTCCAGCTCGCCGGTTTCGATCGCGCGCAGCAGCTTGGCCTGCGAATCCTGAGACAGGTCGCCGATCTCGTCGAGGAACAGCGTGCCCTGGTCGGCGAGCTCGAGCCGGCCCTTCTTGGACTGCACGGCGCCGGTGAACGCGCCCTTCTCGTAGCCGAACAGCTCGCTCTCCAGGAGGTCCTTGGGGATCGCGGCGCAGTTGATCTTCACGAACGGCCCGGAGGCGCGCTTGGACAGCGCGTGGAGCGCGTGCGCGACGAGCTCCTTGCCCGATCCGTTCTCGCCGGTCACGAGCACGCGCCCCTGCGAGGGTCCGACGCGTCGCACCTGCTCGAGGAGCGCCTGCATGGCCGGGCTGTCGCCGAGGATGCCGAAGTCGTCGGCGCCGCCCTCGGCCGCGGCCTCGGCGCGCCGCCCGCGCGCGAGTCGCCCGGCCTCCGCGACCTGGGCCACGAGCGCACCGGGGTCCGGCGGCTTCTGGATGAAGTCGAACGCGCCCCGCTGCGCGGCGATCCAGCCGTTGCGCACGTCCTTCTCGCCGGTCACGACGATGACGGCGGCGTCGGGCGCGAGCTCCGCGAAGCGCGGCAGGGCGTCGAGGCCGCTCGTGCCCGGCAGGTTGACGTCGAGGAGCACGACGTCGGCGGCGTGCTCGGCGAGGTGACGGAACGCGGCCTCGGCCGAATCGACGTCCACGACGCGGTGGCCCTCGTCTTCGAGCGTGCCACGCAGCATCAGACGGATGTCGCTCTCATCGTCCACCACCAGCACGTCGAGCCGCTCGCTCATGAATTCGCGTTCTCCTCTGACGACAGTCGGGGCAGCACCAGCCGGGCGACGGCGCCGCCGCCGTCCCGATCCTCGAGCGCGGCGCGGCCTCCGTGCTGCACGGCGATGTCGCGGACCAGCGCCAGCCCCAGGCCGCTTCCGCGTTTCTTCGTGCTCACGTACGGCTCGAACAGATGTTCCTTGAGCGCGGCCGGCACGCCGGTGCCGCGATCGCGCACCTCGAGCACCGCGTCCGCGCCGTCGGCGTGCGTCACGAGCTCGACGTCGCCGCCGCGCGGACTGGCCTCGCACGCGTTGATGAGCAGGTTGTGGATGGCGCGCGACAGCAGCAGCGTATCACCGCGCACCGGCAGCCGCCCGTCGTCCACCACGGTCACGCGAGCCGTCTCCGGCTCGTGCAGCGCGGCCGCGGCGCGCGCCAGCTCTGCGAGATCGAGCGTCTCGAAGCGCGGATCGGGCAGGCGCGCGTACTGCGAGAACTGTTCGCTGAGCCGCGTCATCTGTTCGACGCCGCGCGACAGCGCACCCAGGCTCTCGCGCACCGCGCCGCGCTCGCCCTCGGGCACCGCCTCGGCGCGTCGCGTCAATCGGTGCAGCGACAGCGCCATCGGCGTCAGGATGTTCTTGAACTCGTGCGCCAGGCGCCGCGCCACCTCGCGCCACGCCGCCTCGCGCTCGGCGGCGCGCAGCGCGCCGCGTGCTTCATCGAGACGCGCGGTCATCGTGTTGAACGACTCGCCGAGGCGGCGCAGTTCGTCCGCGCCACGCGGCGCGAGGCGGACGGCCAGGTCGCCGCCGGCCACGCGCTCGAGCGCGCCCGACAAGTCGCGCAGCGGCTGCGACATCTCGCGCGCCAGGCGGGTGGCGATGCCGATCGCGAGCGCCGCGAGCGCGAGCCCGAGGCCGCCGACCAGCAACCATACGTACTGGCGCTGGACGTCGACGACCACGCCGAGCCGGCGATAGAAGCTCATGCCCTGGACGACGCGGTCCACGTCCTCGTAGAAGCCGCGCGGCACCCACACCCCGGCCACGGCCGCGCGCCCATCGTCCAGCAGCGCGACGCCGGCGAGCGCCCCATCCGGCGCACGCACGATCTGGTCGGACTGCAGCGCCGCGTCCAGGCTGTTCCCCAGCTCGGGCCAGCCGGGCACGATGACGCCGGTCGGCGGGACGCGGGCTTCCGCGCGCCACTGGCCGCCGACACGCCGGTAGATCATCAGGAAGTCGAGGCCGCCGTCGCGCAGCTCGTCGCGCACCGCCTGGATGCCGCCGTCCTCGTCGGACGCGGCCGGCCACAGCGCCGCCCAGCGCACGGCCTCGCGACGGGTCAGGGATTCGAGCTTGGTGAGCGAGGTCTTCGTGGTCTCGACCGCGGATTCGAGCGCGTGGTCGACGCCGGGCCGGAACCAGCGCTCGGTGGAGCGCCCGAGCTGATCCAGCGTGAAGACGGTGAACGCCGCGGTGGGCAGGAGCGCCATGGCCAGGAGCGCCACGATGAGCCGTGCGCGCAGCGTCATGCCGCCCGTCCTCGCGCTCACTCGACCTCGGGGCTCAACCCTCCGAGCTGCCCGCAGGCCGCCCAGATCTCGCCGCCCAGCGTGCGGCGCACGGTGACGGCGGGCGCGCGCGGATACAGCCGCTCGGCGAACGCGTCGACGGCCTCGTCGCTCGGGCGCAGCCACGGCAGGCCGGGCACCGGATTGTAGGGAATCAGATTGATCTTGGACGGCAGTTCGCGCGCGATCGCGCCCAGCCGGTCCGCGTCCTCCGCGCTGTCGTTGACGCCACCGAGCAGCGTGTACTCGAGCGTCACGCGGCGCCCGGTGCGCGCGCCGAAGTCACGCGCGGCGGCCAGCAGTTCGTCGAGCGGCCAGCGGCGGTTGACCGGCACCAGCTCGTCGCGCAGCGCGTCGGTCGTGGCGTGCAGCGAGACCGCGAGCCCGACGGACAGGCCCTCGCCCGCGAGCCGGTCGATCTGCGGCACGAGCCCGCTCGTCGACACCGTGATCCGGCGCGCGCCGAGTCCCAGTCCGCGCTCGTCGTGCAGGATGCGGATCGATTCGACGACCGGCTCGTAGTTCGCGAGCGGTTCGCCCATGCCCATGAACACGAGGTTGTAGCGATCCTCGCGCCAGCCGTGGAAGTCGCCCATGGCGACGACCTGCGCCACGATCTCGGCGGCGCTGAGGTTGCGCTTGAGGCCCATCAGCCCGGTCGCGCAGAACGCGCACTTGAGCGCGCAGCCGACCTGGCTCGACAGGCACAGCGTGACGCGCCGCTCGGTGCGCATCGACACGCACTCGACGCGCGCCGAGTCGTCGAGTTCGAGCACGAACTTGTGCGTCGCGCCGTCACGCGAGGCGTGCACCGAGTTGAGCTGGGGCAGCCTGAGGTCGCACACGTCCTCGAACGACGCGCGCAGCGCCGCCGGAAGGTTCGACATGCCCTCGGGTGAGCGCAGGTGCTTCTGGTAGACCCAGGCGTAGACCTGGTCGGCTCGATAGGAAGGCAAGCCACGGGCCGCCAGCCGGTCGGCGAGATCGCTCCGACTCAGGCCGTAGAAATTGGGGCTCCGGGGAGCCGAGTCGAGCGCGCGAGGCGAGATCGTCATGGTGGTGGGGTGATGGGGACGCCGCGAGGCTAACAGAGCCAAGAGATTGCGGTCAACGCGTCGAGATGGTATGCATGTCGATGCAATGAATGAGTCAGCGGCCCGGACCCGACATCTGCTGGCGTGCCTCGGCGACGCTTCGCGCTTTCGCCTGGTGCTGCGCCTCGTCGAAGCCATGCGCTGCGCGAGCGAGCTGGCGCTCGACGTCGGGCTGTCCCAGTCGTGCACCACGCGCCACCTGCAGGCCATGGAGCGGGCCGGCATCGTGAGCGGAACGCGCTACGGCAAGCGCGTGCTGTTCCGGCTGCGCCGCGAGGAAGGCGCGGTCGACGCGCTCATCCGCTGGGCACTGCAGCACGGCGCCAGCGCCGCGGAATCCACGCGTGAAGTGACGCGCGTCGAGAGCCGCGGAGAGGTGCGCGGCGCGGCGCGCACTCGAGGACCGCGCCGGCCGCGCCCGCGTGTCGCGTCGCGCGCGAGGCGTCGCGGCCCGCGCGAACGACCGGCGGACGAAGTCGTGTTCGACGTCGCGTTCGATCACGCAGTCGCGGGTCCGCCATTGGCGGACGACCCCTCGTCTGTGGCAAGGTCTCCGTCCCCAGTGAATGTCAGCACGATCGACCCGCCCGCCAGTCCCGAGCCCGCGACTTCGGCCCGGGATGTCGCGAGCGAGTCCCAAGACGGCGACGCGGACGGCGAGCCGGGAGACGCTCCGCCCGCTCGCGCCCACTCGGACCTACCCGACTACCTCCTTTGAGCGAAACAGAACGTATGCGTGTCGGTGCAATCGACATTGGATCGAACTCCGTGCGCATGCTGGTCGCGGAGCTGACGGGCGCGGCCGAGACCGGCGCCGACCTCATCACGGTTGCGCGCTCGGGCGAGTCCTGCCGGCTGGCGCGCGGGCTCGAACGCACGGGTTCGATCGAGGACGAGATGGCGGAGCGCGCCGCCTCGGTCGCCGGTGACTTCGCGCGCCGCGCGCGGGGGCTGGGCGCGACCCACGTCGTCGTGGGCGCCACGGCCGCGCTGCGCCGGGCCAGCAATGGTGCCGCCGTCGCGGCGCGCATCGCGGAGCGCACCGGCGTCGAAGTGCGCATCCTGACCGGGGACGAAGAGGCGCAGCTCGTCTACCGGGCGGTCATCGCCGGGCTCGGGGCCCGGGTGCGCTCGCACGCGTGCGTGGTGTTCGATCTGGGCGGCGGCAGCACCGAGGTGGTGAGCGGCGTCGGCGAACGCGCCGGGCGCTGGACCAGCCTGCCGTTCGGCGCGGTGAGCCTGACCGACCGACATTTGAAGGGCGATCCGCCGGCGGGCCAGGAGATCGACGCGCTGCGCGACGAGGTCCGCCAGACAATCATGCAGCAGTGTGCATACATGCCGGAGCGCACGCCGATCCTGGCCGGGGTCGGCGGCACGGTCACCGTGCTGGCCTCGCTCGACCGCAATCTTTCGACATACGATCCGGCGCTGCTCGAGGGCTGGCAGATCGCGCCGGACCGGTTGGAGGCGCGGATCGACCAGATCGTACGGTCGACGGCCCGCGAGCGAGGCTCATGGCCAATTATGGGTGAAGGTCGTGCCGATATCGTCGTCGCCGGCGCGCTCGTCGTCCGCGAACTCGCGCATCGATTCCCCGGGCCCGGCCTGGTGTGCTCCACCCAGGGTCTGCGTTACGCGCTGGCGCGGCTCGCCGCCGAAGAATTGCGCGAGCGAAATCGCGCCCAATCATAAAAAGCTTTGACGGTTGTCGGCGCCGAGTTCGATACTGAGCGCGGCGCTGGTAAAGGTCCCCTCACTTTTCGCAATGGTTCTGTCAGGAAACCTCCGACCTGGCGGGACCGCAGGGTGTTTCTTTTACCGCCAGTCGTGGAGGGAGCAGGCAGCGCATGCAGATCATTCGCAACAGACTCCTCGTCACACTGGTCCTGCTGGCCGTGGCTTGTGCCGCGATGCCGAGGATGTCCTTTGCTTCGTCGTCGCTTCCGAGCGATGGCTCGGGCGGAGGCGTCAGCCTCACGGACACATCGCATCCCAAGCCTCTGCTCGGTCCGACCAATGGTGAACCCGACAGTCCGAGCAAGCAGACCGGGTCGTCGTCGCTCAGCACCTTCGGAAGTTCGTCGGGGGGCAAGCACGTCGTGGCCGGAGTGCGGGGCTGGGACTTGCTTCGGTGGATCAGTGCGATGTGGGCGGCGCGTTTCCTGAGAGTGGGCATCTAACCAGTCGATCGGGTCCGGTCTCAGGTGATGCAGGATGCCCTGGAACGAACCGCCAGGGCGTTCAACTCGGTGTCCGTCATTACGAGGGTTCGAAAAGTGCAGCGAGCGATCCCCCCCGATCAGGCTCACACCCCCGGCACGGGTCGAATCGAAGTCGGGCAGCAAGAGTCGATCGGAGATCTGCATCTGGCGGCCGATAATTTCGCCGGCGCCGTCGAGGCCTACTCGACAGCGTTGCGTGAGGCCGCGCCTCATCAGCCGACGGAGCGCACGCGCCTGCGTGAGCGCCTCGCCGAGGCGGAAATGCGCCGCGGCGAGTTCGACGCGGCGCTGCGGCACGTCGGCGAGGCCCGGCGCGAAGCGCGCCTGCTGCACGATTCGCGCGTCAACGCGCGGCTCGCCGCGCGCGCGGCGCACCTCCTGGCCGAACTCGGGCGCTACCGCCAGAGCCGGCGCTACGCGCGCTACGCCTACGCCGTGCTCCGCGACACCGACGAGCATCGCACCGTGGGACAGCTCGGGGTCACGCTCGGCATCTGCCTGCACCGCCTGGGGCAGCCGAACGAGGCCATCGAGTGGCTGCAGAACGCGGCGGCGACGTTCCGTCGCATCGACGACGTCGACGGGCTGGTGACGTCGCTCAACAATCTCGGCCTCGTCTACAAGAACCTGCGCGAGTGGCGCGAGGCCACGCGCTTCCTCGAGCAGGCGCTGCGCCTCGACGAGCGCGCCGGCTTGTACGCACGCATGCGCGGCCACTGCCAGAACCTCGGCCTGATCCGTTACCGACTCGGCCAGTGGGATCTCGCCGACGAGAATTTCCGCCAGTCGCTGCGCATCTCGCGCGAAACCGGGCACCTGCAGGGCGAGGCCATGGCGTTGATGGCGCTCGGCCTTCTCGCGCGGCGCCGGCGCTTCTATGAAGAGGCGGAGACGAACTTCCGCCGCGCGCTCGAGCTGTCCGAGCAGGTCGGTGCACGCCGCGAGCGCGTGCTGGCCCGCGAGTTCCTCGGCGAACTCGAAATGGACCGCGGCGATCTCGCGGCGGCGATCTCGATCTTCGAGCCGGCGCTCGAGGAGGCTCGCGGGATGGCGCCGCGCGGCGACGTGACGACGGAACTCGAGACGCGCCTCGGCCTGGCGTTGCTGAAGGCCGGCCGCGTCGAGGACGCACAACGTCACCTCGCACAGGGCCTCGCCCTGGCCGAGAGCCTGGGCGATCGCATCGAGCTGGGCATCGCCGAGCGCGCGCTGGCGCGCCTCGACGCGGTGCGCGGTCAGGCCGCGGCGTGCGAGATCAAGCTGCGCAGCGCGGCGCAGAACTTCGAACAACTCGGCGAGCCGTTCGAGTTGGCCACCACGCTCGCGTCGTGGGCGGAGCACATGCTGCTCCTGCCGGCGAGCGTGCGGCTGCGTCTGGCGATCGAACCGGCCGCGGACGCGGCGCGCCGTGCCGCGACGTTGTTCCGTCAACTGGGCCTGGTTCCCCTGGCCGCCGAGGCGCTGCTCGCGCTTGCCCGCCTCGAGGCGGAGCGTGAGCACTACGACCAGGCCCTCTCTCTTCTGGAGCAGGCCGAGCAGTGGCTGGCCGAGACCGGTCCGGCCACGGGCGGGCGTCCGGAGACCGAGGACCGCGCCGCCGAACTGCGGCGCGAACTCGAGCGCCAGTACGTCGCGGTCTCGCTGTCGACGTGCAACGAGTTCCGCGCGCTCGAGGATGCGAACCGCCTGTTCCGCGAGACCTCGGACATGGACGGCGTGCTCGCGCAGGCCGTCAAGCTGGCCGTCGAGCAATCGGGCGGCGATCGCGGATTCGTCGGCTTCAGCACCGGCGGCGGGCGGCTCGACGTCGTCGCGCAGCACGGCCTGGGCCGTGACCGCGCGCGGCGCATCCTGCGCGTCATCGAAGGCGTCGTCGGCAGCCGATTGGCCGAGAGCGGCCCGCTGTTCTCGAGCCGCGTCGCCGCGGACCCGCGCTTCGCGGCCGCGCTGGTCGACGCGCTCGAAGGCGTCGGCTCGCTGGTGTGCGTTCCGCTGAACTTCCCGTCGCAGTCCGTCGGCCTCGTATACGTCGATCGCCTGAACGACAACCTGCTCGGCGCGTTCCGCCAGCGCGAGCTGAACCTGCTCGCCGTGCTCGCGAACAGCGCGGCGGTGGCGATCGTCGAGGCACAGCGCTCGCTGCTGCTGGCCGAGAACCGCGAGCTGCGCGACAAACTGAAGCCCAGCCCCGGCACCGAACGCGTGGTCACGCAGTCGCGAGAGATGGCGAACATTCTCGGGCTCCTGCAGAAGGTCGGCGACAGTCCGGCGACGCTGCTGTTCATGGGCGAGACCGGCACCGGCAAGGGTCTGCTGGCGCAGGTCGTGCACGAGATCTCGAACCGCCGCGACGCGCCGTTCGTGCAGGTCAACTGCGCGGCGCTGCCCGAGCAGCTGCTCGAGAGCGAGCTGTTCGGCTACGTGCACGGAGCGTTCACCGGCGCCGTGCGCGACAAGTCCGGGCTGTTCGAAGAGGCGGAAGGCGGCACCATCTTCCTCGACGAGATCGAGAAGGTTCCCGAGTCCGTGCAGGCCAAGCTGCTCCACGTCCTGGATCGCAGCGAGATCCGGCCCGTCGGCGCGACGCGTAACAAGAAGGTGAACGCGCGCGTCATCTGCGCGACCGGCATCGATCTGCGCGAGCGCATCAAGGAAGGCCGCTTCCTCGAGGACCTCTACTACCGTCTGAACGACATCACGGTCCGCGTGCCCTCGCTGCGCGAGCGTCGCGAGGACATTCCGGTGCTCGCCCAGCACTTCCTCAACCAGTACTCGCGCCAGGTCGAGAAGCGCGTGAAGGGTTTCGCGCCGGAAGTGATGCGCGTGTTCCTCGATCACGAGTGGCGCGGCAACGTGCGCGAGCTCGAGAAGACCGTGAAGCGCATGGTCGTGCTGGCCGACGAGGGCGACACGCTCGGCACCGCGCTGCTGCCGCCGGACATGCAGAGCACGGCGGCCAAGCCGGCGGCCGCGACGAACGGCGGCCGCACGCTGCGCAGCAACGTTTCGCAGCTCGAGCGGCGCATGATCGCCGACGCGCTCGAGAGCAACCGCTGGAACAAGGCGCGCGTGGCGCGGGAGTTGGGCCTCAGCTACCCGACGTTGCTCGCCAAGATCCGCACCCTCGGCTTGGAGCGCAGGCGCAGCGTCTAGGCCGACCCGAACTCGGGCATCCGCGGCCGGCGCACTCGCGCCGGCCTTTTCGTTGGTCGATCTCCCCGGCCGACTCGCGCGAAGTGGCAGGCTCTCTTAGAGCCCGAATGGAAACACTCTTTACAGATTTGCCATTGCGCCACAGCGGGTTAACGCCACAGGTCGATTTCCTGCGAGATCGCTTTCCTGAAGGGCCCCCGGCGAGCCTGCTCGAAGGCCGCCCGAGCCACGTGCCGCCGTCCATCCAACAGACTGTCGCGCATCACGCTGTGAGTTTTTTCTGGCGCGCCGTCGTGTCGTGGCATGACGGGTGCTTTACATCCTGGTCGGAGGGGGGGGACCTCCAAACGATCGGTGACGCGAGTCACCGGTTCACAATCTGGGCTAGCCGGTGCAGTAAGGGGTCCGGTCGAGGGTACGAGCCCCAGTCACATGACAACGCACCGTCCCTTACGACCGGCTAGCTTGGAGCGTGCTGAGCCAGAGTTTCAGTCCCTCGAGGCGCGGGCTCGATGAGCCCATCCGGGAGAGCAACCGCAGCGCCACGCTCCCGCAGCGATTCGAGGGCTTCGTAGTTGGGGCATCGGTCCGATCGTGACATAGGCCAACACTGGGGGATGTCTCGGCTGTTGTCGCGTGCAGCTCGTTCCGGTGTCCCGGCACTTTGATCAAGGTGTTGCGCGCTCGCACACATGCGACCGCCGCGCACACCGGAGCCGCCTTCGGGTCCTAGCACCGAGGGCGGCTTTTTTGTTGCCTGCGATTGCGGTACCACGAGTTGCGCCCACGCCGCCGCCTCGCCCCGGCACGCTGCCTTTCTGGCACATCCATTGCGCTTATCGTCTCTGGCACCGCTTTATCGTCACCGAGATGGCAGCGTACGGGAGGTCTTCAGATGCGCAGATCCTGGCTGATTCTGCTCGTGGCCGCCGGGCTCGTCGCCGGGTGCGACGACCAGACGGACCTGACCGCGCCGGCCGCGCCGCGCGGGGTCTACAGCGTGACCGGCGACTCCAAGGTGACGCTGCACTGGCTGGCGAACACGGAAACCGATGTCGCCGTCTACCGGGTGTACGAATCCCCGTGCTCGCACGGCGGCGGCTGCCCGTACACCCGCGTCGGCACGACCGGCGCCACCTCGTTCGAAGTCGGCGGCCTGACGGATGGAGTGACCCGCTACTTCGCGGTGTCGGCCGTCGATCGGAACGGCAACGAGAGCGCGCTGTCGTATGACGACGTGTTCGACACGCCGCGCCCGGCCGGGACCGGCCTGTCGCTGACGAACTCGGAGACGAACTCCGCGCTGGCCGGCTACGACTTCTCCGCCTACACGGTGCGCGGTTCGGGCGACAACGCCACCGATATCTACTACGACAACACGGGCGGCGTGGCCTCGATGGTGTGCCCGTTCGTGGACACCGACATTCAGGACGCCGGCTACGCCACGACCCTCGACGCGGTCGACGTCGCGCCGGTCGCAGGCTGGTCGCCGACCGGCACCGTCGAGCTGATCGACGGCCATTGCTACGTCGTGCTGACCGGCGATGATCACTACGCGAAGTTCCGGGTCACCAGCGTGACCACGGGGCAGGTCGTGATCGACTGGGCGTACCAGACCGACACTGCGAATCCGGAGCTCCGGCTCCGGCGGCCGGTCGAGGAGGGGGCGCGCGTCCGCCGGTCGCCGGCGGTCGCCAGTCGGTAATTGAGAGAACCCGGGAATAGCCCCGGGGACCGGGCGTAATCGTGACAGCGGTGCGCGCGCCCGGGTGTATTCTTCGTGGCGCGCCGCCAGAGAAGCCACGTCGCAAGAGCGCCGGCGCGACCGCCGGAGAGAGGCTGTAGGCCATGAAGCGACTCGCGGGTTGGATCGGCCTGGCCGTGGCGTGCGCGCTCGCGCCCACCCCGGCCTCCGCGCGCGGTCTGGGGATCGAAGTCTGGACGGATCGCGGCAACGATGCGGTGTACCAGCCGGGTGACGCGATGCAGCTGCGCACGCGCGCCACCGACGATTGCTACCTGCTCGTCTACGAAATCGATTCCGACGGCTACGTGCACGTGCTGTTCCCGTACGACGGACGGCGCGGCTTCGTCGAGGCGCGCACCACGACGAAGGTGCCGGCCGACGATTCGAACGTCGACCTCGTCGTCGAGAAGGCGACGGGCGAGGGCTACCTCGTGGCGATCGCGTCGCGCGAACCGTTCGAGGACCTGCCCGCGTATCTGCGCCCGTACGATCCGCAGGGTGACGACGTCGGCTACGTGAACCAGCCGGATGAAGACGACGGCGTCATGAACGACGGCCGCATCGTCGGCGATCCATTCGTGGCGATGGAGCGCATCCGCCGCCGCGTGCTGCGCGATCCGAGCGACGAAGACCGGTTCGCGACCGCCTACACGACGTACTACGTGCACGAGCAGGTGCGCTATCCGCGCTACGTCTGCTACGACTGCCACCGTCCGAACTACTGGTCGTGGTGGGACGGCTTCGATCCCTACTACTCGCGCTGCAGCGTCGTCGACTTCCGCGTGAACTGGTCGTGGGGCTGGGGCCCGGCGTACTGGAACGGTTCCGTGCCGTACTTCGTGTTCGTGCCGCGCGGCGACTGTCCTCCGCGCTGGCGCTTCAGTGGACCGTGGGTGTCGTCGTGGGACGGCTGGCGCCGCTGGAACCAGATCTGGGGCGGTCCGCTCACGCGCTACAAGTCGCCGCCTCCGCCGGGCTACGTGCCGCCGAGCAAGTATGCGAACTGGAAGGGCGGGCAGGTCGCGCCGCCTCCGGGCTTCCTGGCCACGAACAATCCGCGCTGGCGCAACGTGCCGGGCGGCGTGGCGGTCGGGCGCGGCGGTCAAAACACGATCCGCGACCTCGTGCCGGGACGCAGCGGCGCGGCGCGGCCGGGCGCGTTCCGCCAGCCGGCCGAACGTGCGCCGATCGGCGACGAATCGCGAGGTCGTGACGGCGGTCGCATCGAGCGGCCGTTCAACCGGCCCATGCCGAGCGAACGCCCTCGTGACGAGGGCTCGGGCGACGAATCGCGTCGCGTCGAGCGGCGTTTCGAGCGACCCGCGCCGCAGGGCCCGCCGCGCGAGGAGCCGGCTCGCGAGTCGCGGCGTTACGAGCGACCGGCGCCGCCTCCCAGCCCGCCCCGCGAGGAGCGCCGCGAGCAGCATCCGCAGCGCGAGTCCCGCCCGGCGCCGGCCGAGCGCAGCGGCGGCGGCGACCACGGCCGCGGCTCCGACCACGACGGCGGTGGGCGAGGACGGCGCGAACCGTAGCCGTCCCGCGCGGGTAGAACTGGGTTACAATCGGCGCTTCTCGAGCGCCGCCTCCTGACGGAGGGGCTGGTGGAACCGGCCCCTCCTCGAGGAATTCCAGGTCCCGTGGGGTCAAACGATGCGCCTCGCCCGCACCGCTCTGCTCGTTCTCACCGCCCTCGCCGCCGCCGCCCCGGCGCTCGCCGATCCGGCGGGTTTCGCGTTCCTCAAGGTCCCGGCCGGCGCCCGCGCCTCCGGGCTCAGCGGCGCGTACGCGTCGCTCGCCGACGGCACCGAGGGGATCTTCTGGAATCCGGCCGCGCTCGAGGGCGTCAAGGGCATCCAGGTCATCGGTTCGCACTACGAGTACCTGGAGAAGCTGCGCCACGACCAGTTCGCGGTGGGCTGGCGGATGCTGGGTGGCGGCGTCGCCGCCTCGGTGCGCGCGCTCTACTCGGAGCCCATCGAGGAGCGCGACGCCCTCGGCAACCTGATCGGCACGTTCGGCTCGCACGACCTGCAGTTCGCGCTCGGCTACGGCCGCCAGATCGCGCCCGGACTGCGCTTCGGCGCGACCGGCGAAGCGGTCCGCGAGCGCATCGCCGACGAAGCGGCCATGACGTTCGCCGCCGGCGTGGGCACGACGTGGGAGCCGTCGCGACTGGCCGGCGTGCGGCTGAGCGCGAGCGTCAACGACCTCGGGCCCGCGGCCCACTATCAGATCGACGGTTCCTCCGGAGATCCCGTGCGACTGCCGTCGGCGCTCCAACTCGGCGCTTCGTACGGGCGCCCGTTCACCGAGGGCTTCGCGATCCGTGGCGCGCTCGAGTCGCGCATGATCGCGGGACAGGGCGGCATCGAGTCGGTGGGCGCGGAACTGGCGCACCTGTCGGGCGCCGCGGTGCGTGCCGGGCTGAGCGTCGGCGACACCGAGTCCTCGTTCAGCGTGGGCGCCGGCTGGGCCGTGCAGAGCCTGCGGCTCGACTACGCGTTCGTGCCGTTCAAGAACGAGCTGGGCGACACGCACCGGCTCTCGTTCGCCGCGCAGTTCTGAGGCGCGCCGCGGCCTCGGCCGCCGGCCGCCGCCGTTCGGCCCACCCGCTTCAATCCTCGGCCGCCGTCTCCAGCGCGAACGCGCCGTTCTCCAGCCGGAGGTACGTGAAGCGGCTCATCCAGTCGCCGAGCACGAAGAACGCGCGGCCGTTCTCGCGCCGCTCGTACGCGTGATGGAAGTGCCCGATCGCCACCGCGTCGAAGCCCTCCGCGAAGCGCGGCGCCGCGATCTCGTTCCACAGGCGTTCCGGTTCGAGCGGGCGCTCGCCCTTGGCGTCGCGCGACAGGTGCGACATGCGATGGGCGAGCGGGATCCCGACGTCGGGATGCAGCCAGCGGTACAGCGCGACGCTCGCCGGGTGGCGGATGACGCGGCGCAGGACGCGATAGCCGAGGTCGCCGCCGATCAGCCCGTCGCCGTGGTGCAGCCAGATGCGCCGCCCCTGGTGCGTGACCTCGAGCGCGCCGTCGTGGGTCCGGACGCCGATCTCCTCACGCAGGAAGGGCCCGAGCCAGAAATCGTGGTTCCCGTTCAGGTACACGATCTCCGTGCCGCTCTCGCGCAACTGGCGCAGCGCGGCCAGCGTGTCGAACAGTTCGCGGGGGATCGCGGTCCGGTACTCGAACCAGAAGTCGAACAGATCGCCGACCACGTAGAGCGTTTCGGCCCGGCCGGTCAGGGATTCGAGGAACGCGCGCAGCCGCTTCCGGCGCGGCGCCTCGCGCGACTTCGACTCCGCGCCCAAATGCGCGTCGGAGAGGAAGTAGACGGCCGGGAGGGACATGCGGCGGAGTCTAACAACCGTCTTGGAAACGTCACAAGCGACGGGCGGTGAGGCTCGCCCGAATGCGTCGGGCACTGGCCCTGCCGCGCTGGTTGCGCGACAATGCGGGCACGGGAACCGAGACCGAGCGCCCCGGGTATCAGCCGCCCAGAGCGACCCGACGCGCCCCATGCGGGCGCGACGCGGGGACAATTGACGGCTCTGTGACAGACCACGCGCCCCGGCCGATACCCTTGGTGATTCATCCGGCGCCGGCCGGCCTCACGCGGCATCCCAAAGGTTGAATGACGATCGTGAAGCGACGGCACCACGGAGGAGAGGCATGAACCCGAACACCCCCAGGACCACGTCCCCCCGCAGTTACGTCATCGGCGGCATCGCACTCGTGCTCGTCGGCCTGGTCATCGGCCTGGGATTGAGCGCGGGGCTCAACCTGCAACGCGCCTCGACGGCGGCCAAGACCGCCTCCAGCCCGTTCTCGCCGACGGTCGACAACTCGGCGCTGCCCGAGAGTCCGTTCGCGACCGTGGTCGAGAAGGCGCTGCCCGCCGTCGTCTTCATCGACGTGCGCAAGAAGGTCGGCGGCGACGACTCGGACGATCCGCAGGACGAGATCCTCAAGCGCTTCTTCGGCGGCGATCCGCAGGCGCGCAAGCCGCAGTCGCGGCCGAGTTCGGGCTCCGGATTCATCATCGACCCGGACGGCCACATCCTCACGAACAACCACGTGGTGCGCGACGCGTCCGAGATCAACGTGACGCTGAACGACAAGCGCACGTTCAAGGCGACCGTCGTGGGCGCCGACCCGGCGACCGACGTCGCGGTGATCAAGATCGACGCGACGAACCTTCCGTCGCTGCCGCTCGGCGACTCCGACCGCATCCGCGTCGGCGACTGGGCGATCGCCATCGGCAACCCGCTCGGCGTGCTGCGCGGCTCCGTGACCGCGGGCATCATCAGCGCGCAGGGCAGATCGAACCTGAACATCTTCGGCGGCACGCCGGACTTCCAGGATTTCATCCAGACCGACGCGTCGATCAACTTCGGAAACTCGGGCGGCCCGCTGTGCAACATTCGCGGTGAGGCGATCGGCATCAACACGGCGATCAATCCGAGCGGCCAGGGCATCGGCTTCGCGATTCCGATCAACCTCGTCAAGCACGTCGCCGAGCAGCTCGTCGCGCACGGCGAGGTGAAGCGCGCGTGGCTCGGCGTTCAGCTCGCCGACCTCACGCCCGAGATCGCCGAGGGCTTCGGTCTGGCGAGCACGATGCAGGGCGTCGTCATCCAGTCCGTGCTCGACGACACGCCCGCCGCCAAGGCCGGCCTCAAGCGCAACGACGTCGTCGTCGAGTTCGACGGGCAGCCGGTCAGCGACCTGCAGAAGTTCCGGCTCCACGTCGCGGACACGCCGTCCGGCAAGCGCGTCCCGGTCGTGGTCGTGCGAGAAGGGCACCGCGAGACGCTGTACGTGACGCTGGCCGATCGTGACGAGCAGATCGCCGCCCAGCAGCAACGCCAGAAGAGCAGCCCGCGCCAGGACGCCTCGCCGGAACCGGCCAGCGCCGGAGTCGCGGGGCTCAAGGTGCGCACGCTGACGCCCGCCGAGAAGACGGAAGCGAAGGTCGATTCGGGCGTGATGATCACGGCGGTCGAAGAAGGCAGCGTCGCCGACGAAGCCGGGCTGCAGCAGGGCGACATCATCGAGGAAGTGAATCGCAAGCCGGTCGTGAGCGGCGCGGGATTCGCGAAGCAGCTCGACGAGATCAAGTCCACGAAGAAGCCGGCCGTGCTGCTCGTGCACTCCGGGCAGAACACGGCATTCGTGCCGCTGACGCTGGATCAGAAGTAAGGTGACCGGGATGGGCGGGGAGGGCGATCGTCTCTCCCCGCTCGCATCCTGTCCGTCGACTCGCAGGAGCCGCTCCGGGAACGTCGGTCGCGGCCGCCCAGGGAGGGCACCCCAGACGATGCGTCGTTCATTTCCCGCCGTCGCGCTCGTGGCGTGCGCCGCGCTGTTCGCGTTGGGTGCGCCGGCGCGGGCCCACGCCGACGCGCCCGCCGCGACCCAGTTGAGCGCGGTGCGCTCGTGGTCGTCGCCGACCAGCACGCGCATCGTGCTCGACTTCACGCGGCCGGTGACGCCCGTCGTGCCCGATTCCGGTTTCACGCGCGAGCTCGTGCTGTCGGTGCCGGGACCGGCCCTGTCGATCGCGGGCAGCGTGCCGTCGCTGCTCCGCGTCCGCGACAGCGTCGTGGACTCGGTGAGCGTGATCGAGGCCGGCGGCTCGGTGAACGTGCGGCTGTGGTTCGCCGACACGACGAAATTCCGCGCGTTCGCGCTTCCGCCCGAGGCCGACAAGGCGTTTCGCGTCGTGGTCGACGTCTCGCGCCCCGGCGCCGAGGTCGCGGTCGCCCGCCAACTGGCCGCCATCGCGACCGCGAAGAAGACGCGGCGCCTGCGCGTCATCGCGGTCGACGCCGGCCACGGCGGCGAGGACACGGGGGCGCGCGGCCAGGGCGGCGTGCTCGAGAAGAACGTGACGCTCGGGGTGGCGCGTGCGCTCGTCGACGCGCTGAACAAGGTTTCGGGCATCGAGGCCCAGCTCACGCGCAACGGCGACTACTTCGTCCCGCTGCGCGATCGCTACCGCCTCGCCGAGAAGATGAAGGCCGACCTGTTCATCAGCGTGCACTGCAACTCGTCGCGGCGGCGTGGCTCGGGCAGCGGCACGGAGGTCTACTTCCTGTCGTTGCACGGTGCCAGCGATCAGGCCGACGCCGACCTGGCGGACATGGAAAACGCCGCGGACATGGTGGGCGGCGTGCCTCCGCAGACCGAGGACGCGCTCGTCAACATCCTCTACGACGTGAAGCGCTCCGCGGCGCTCGAGAAGAGCCAACTCCTCGCCGAATCCTTGCTCGACAACCTGGCGGCGGACCGGCGCCTGGAATCGCGCGGCGTGAAGCAGGCCGGGTTCGCGGTGCTCAAGTCCGTGGAGTTCCCGTCCGTGCTCGTCGAGACCGCGTTCATCAACAATCCGGCCGAAGCCCGGCTCCTGCGCAATCCCGACTTCCAGAAGAAGATCGCGGGCCAGCTCGCGGACGGGGTGCGTGCGTATTTCGACCGCGCCGGCGTCGAGCTGCGCGGCGACACCGCGGGCGCCGGCGGGCGCTAGCCCCGGGGCCGACCCGGCCGTCGGCCGCGCCGCACGATGGAAGGCGCCGCCCCCGCCCAACCCGGCGCCCGATCGTGTGTCCATCATCAAGGAGTTCCCTGAACCCGCGACGGGACTTTACACTCTAAGAAAGTTCCGTCGACCGGGCGGAGGTTGGTTTCGTCTCACCCACCCAGAGCCCCATGAGAGCGGCCCTCGACCCCTCGGAGAATCCATGACGCCAAATGCCATGACCCGCCTCGACGGCGGCAGCACGACGCTCGCCTCCGCACCCACGGACGCCCTGGCCAAGCGCTTCGGCGACCGTCTCATCACGCCCGAGGACGCGCGCTACGACCAGGTGCGCGCGATCTGGAACGCCATGATCGACCGGCGCCCGAGCCTGATCCTGCGCTGCGTCGACGCCGAGGACGTGGTCCAGGCGGTGCGCTTCGCGCACGACCACCACCTCCTCATGTCCGTGCGCGGCGCCGGGCACAACATCGCCGGCAACGCGCTCAGCGACGGCGGGCTGCTCGTCGACCTCTCGCTCATGAAGGGCGTCGAGGTGAACGCCGCGGCGCGCACGGCGAAGGTCGGACCGGGCGTCACGCTCGGCGAGTTCGACCAGGCGACGCAGGCGCACGGCCTGGCGACGCCCGTCGGCATCAACTCGACGACCGGCATCGCCGGTCTCACGCTGGGCGGCGGCTTCGGCTGGCTGAGCCGCAAGTACGGTCTGACCATCGACAACCTGATCTCGGCGGAGGTCGTGACCGCCGCCGGCGAGCGCGTGAAGGCGGACGCGAAGCAGAATCCCGACCTGTTCTGGGCGATCCGCGGCGGCGGCGGCAACTTCGGCGTCGTGACGTCGTTCGAGTACCGGCTGCACCCGGTCGGCCCCGAGGTGATGGCCGGTCTCATCGTGCATCCGCTCGCCGAGGCGCGCAGCGTGCTCAAGCAGTACGCGGAGCTGTCGCAGAAGGCGCCGGACGAGCTGACGGTGTGGGCCGTGCTGCGCAAGGCGCCGCCGCTGCCGTTCCTGCCGCCCGAGTGGCACGGCAAGGAGATCGTGGTGCTGGCCATGTGTCACGCCGGCACGCTCGAGCAGGCCGAGAAGGACGTCGCGCCGTTCCGCAAGATCGGCAAGCCGATCGCCGACGTCGTCGGGCCGGCGCCTTACGCCGGCTGGCAGACGGCGTTCGATCCGCTGCTCACGCCGGGCCTGCGGAATTACTGGAAGTCGCACAACTTCCCAGCGCTTCCCGACGAGGCGCTCGACGCGCTCATCCGCTACACCGGCACGCTGCCCACGCCGCACTGCGAGATCTTCATCGGACAGCTCGGCGGCGCGGCCAGGCGCGTGGCGATGGACGCGACGGCCTACGCGCAGCGCGATGCCGCGTACGTGATGAACGTGCACACGCGCTGGGAGACGCCGGCCGAGGACGCGAAGTGCATCGCGTGGGCGCGCGAACTGTTCAACACGATGAAGCCGTTCGCGACCGGCGGCGTGTACGTCAACTTCATGCCGGAGGACGAGACCGAGCGCGTCGAGTCCGCGTACGGACCGAACTACCGGAAGCTGGCGGAGCTCAAGCGCCGCTTCGATCCGGACAATCTGTTCCGGCTGAACCAGAACATCCGCCCGCAGTCGTAGGCGCGAGGTACACGACGGGCCCGTCCACCGCGGACGGGCCCGTTTCGTTTGCAGGGCGGGTCGTGGCCGTTATCGCGTGCCGCCGGAGTCGCCGCCTGCACGCGTCCCGCGGCTCTCGGGCGCGTAGTCGATCGCGCCGCCGTTCGCGCACTTCGCCTTGATGAACGCCTCCATCGCGTCGCGCACGTTCATGGTCGTGTCCTTCAGGTGGCTGCCTTTGGCGATCGACGTGAAGCCGTCGCCGCCCGTGGCCATGAAGTTGTTGACCGCCACCTTGTAGGTCTTCGCGCCGTCGAGCGCGGTGCCGTCGGCGAGCGCGATCGACACGAGGCGCTGATCCGCCGGCCGCGACAGGTCGAACACGAACTTGAGGCCGCTGACCTGCGGGACGTGACCGCCTTTCAGCCCGTCGTCGAACACGGCGCGCAGCTGGGCGCCGGTCAGGTCGACGGTCACGATCGTGTTGTCGAACGGCATCACTTCGTACACGGCGCCGCGCGTGATCTCGCCCTCCGCCAGGTCCGCGCGCAGCCCGCCGGAATTCTGCAACGCGACGTCGGCGCCGACCGCCGCGCGCATGGCGTCCGTCACCAGATACCCGATCGTGGAGTCGCCGCCGCGCGTGAGCCGGCGCGCGGCGCGCCCGAGCGGCACGGCGGCCAGCGGCGCGATCGCGGCGTTCCAGCGCGTCACGGCCGCGGCCACCGTGCTGTCCGGCGCCACCTCGTCCGCGAACGTGGGCTGCAGCCGCGCCTGCTTCTCGATCACCGTGCCCTTCAGCGGATCGACCGTGAGGTCGCACACGCCGACGACTTCCGCGTGCGCGCCGGCGATCATCACCGGCACGCCGCCGACGTCGTCCACGATCTGGTTGTGGCTGTGCCCGCCGAACCACGCGTCGACGCCGCGCACGTGCGCGAGGCGCAGCAGGTCGCCGCTCTTCGCGCGCATCGTGGAATCGGTCTCGGCCGGGATGTGTCCGACGCCGAGCACGAGCTTGGCATGCTCGCGCCGGCGCAGCTGGGGGGCAAGTCGCGCCGCCGCCGTCGAATCGTCGTCGAAGCGCAGGTGCGCGACGTTCGCGGGCAGCGTGACCGTCGGCGTGCCGACGTAGCACAGGCCGAGAATGCCGATGCGCACGCCGCGCCGCGTCACGAGCGTGTCGGCGCGCGCGTAGCGCGGGCGGCGCCCGGTCTTGCGGACCACGCAGTTCGCGCCGAGCGTCGCGAAGCGCATCTCCGCGGCGCGTTCGGCCAGCGTGTCCGCGCTCCAGTCGAAGTCGTGGTTGCCGATCGCGGCCGCCGTGTACCCGAGGTCGTTCATCTGCTCGACGACGGGGCGGCCGTACTGGAGGTTCGAGATCATCGTGCCCTGGAACCAGTCGCCGCCGTCCAGAAGCACCGTGCCTTCCGGATTCTCGGCGCGCAGCTTCGCGACCCACGCCGCGAGCACGGACGAGCCGCCGACGGCGCGTCGCGAGCGCCGCTCGCGCGCCCCGGGCAGGATGTTGCCGTGGAAGTCCGTGGTCTCGAGCACGCGGATCGTCGGGAAGCGCGTGTTGGACACGATCCCGAGCAGCTGGTCGAGCGTCAGCGACGCCCCGCCGTTCTCGCGCAGCGCGTCGCGGGTCAGGCTCGTGCCCGCCAGCAGCCCGCGGCGGAACGCGGGATCGGCGTCGCGCGCCACGGCCCATCCGGCGGCACGCGCCGCGCCCTCGCACCACGCGAGACCGGTCCACGCGTCGGCGTCGCGGAACGGTTCGATGCGCTCGGCCTTCGCGGCCGCGCCGAGCACGCCGTGCTGCATCAGCCCGTCGAGCCACGGCTCGAGCGAATCCGGCACGTCGGCGAACGCGCCGGACAGCTTGCGCGCGCGCCAGCCGAACGCGCGCGCCAGCCAGTACGCCACGTCGCCGCGCTTCGCGGGCTGGTCGCCTTCCATGCGCATCAGCTCCTCGCGTGGCGTCACGCCGCTGCGCACCAGGCGATCGATGAGCGGCCGCTCGGGCGACGCCACGTACTCGGGCACGACGCGCCAGTTGCGCGTGGTCGAACCGTCCAGCGCGCCGGACTTCGCGAGGTACGCCGCGATGTCGTCCTGCGCGGCGCGCGGCGAACGCCACTTGCGCGGCGCGCCGCGCAGTTTCGTGAAGCCGCCGCCGCCGTTCATGCGGTAGTCGCTCATCGCCACCGCGACCACGCGGTCGGCGGCGAGCGGCGCGCCCTGGAACGTGAGGTTGCGGATGCGGTCGCCGGGAGGGCGCGTCAGATCGATCTCGTAGCCCACGCCGAACGCGGCGTCGGCGTTGAACCCGGCCACGTCGCCGCTGGCCAGCGCCGAGCCCGGGCCCGCGTCCCACGTCGCGAAGTAGCGCGCGGACTCCTCCAGCGTCTGCCGCAACTCGGCGCCGGTCAGCATGACCGCGCCGAACGTGTTCGTGTACGGATAGACGCGCAGCACGTCGCGCAGCGTGATCGGCCCGGGCGCGATGCGCGCGGTCGTGTCGAACAGCGGGGCCAGCGACACGTCGGCCCCTGACGCGTCGAGCTGCGCGCGCTGCACCAGCTCCCAGATCGCCGACGGCGCGGCCCGCCCGCGCGGCGAGGTCAGCTCGCGCGCCGCCTGGCCGACGACGCGCGACAGCGCGCTCTGGGTGGCGTCGTGCACGGGAGCCGCGAGGCGCGCGACGTCGGGGTCGACCCCCACGGAGTCCGTCACGGCGAGCATCTGCGCCGTGCGCCGGGTCAGCCGCCACGGGCCGCCCGCGCTGTCGCGGGTCAGCGTCAGATCGACGCGCCCCAGGTTCTCGCCCCACTTGCCGGCCTGGGTGACGAGCACGCCGTCGATCTCGAGTGACGGCACGACGACGTGCGTGTGGCCGAGGATCACGACGTCGACGCCCTGCACCCACGTCGCCAGGCGCCCGCCCCAGTTCTCGTCGGGTTCGGTCCGGGCCGTCGTGCTGTCGCGGACGGCGCTCTTCTCGAGTCCGGTGTGGGCGAGCAGCACGATCACGTCGCAATGCTCGGCGCCACGCAGCCGCAGGACCTCGGCGCGCGCCGCCTCGATCGGCGGGTCGAAGCGCAGGCCCGCGACGTGTGCGGGATCCTCGAGGAAGGGCACGGCCGGGGTGGTCAGCCCGACGATGCCGACGCGCACCCCGCCCACGACCTTGACGAGTGACGCGGCGAACTCGGCCGTGCCGTCCGCGCGCTTCGCGTTCGCGCTCAGGAACGGGAAGTGTGCCTGGCGCTCGGTGCCGCGCAGCACGTCGAGCCCGAAGCTGAACTCGTGGTTGCCGACCGCCATCGCGTCGTAGCCGATCGCGTTCATGGCCGCGATCATGGGATCGGGCTGATGGCGATCGCCGTGCTGGTACACCCACTCGACGCCGCCGCCCTCGATGCAGTCGCCGCCGTCCACGAGCAGCGTCGGCACGCCCGAGTCGCGGACGCGGCGCACCAGCGTGGCGACGCGCGTCAGGCCGCGGCGGGCCGGAGCGTTCGCGAGGTAGTCGACGTCGTCGAGCGCGCCGTGCAGATCGGTCGTGTGAAGCAGCGCGATGCGAACGTCTTCCGCTCTCGCGAGCGGGGCGGCGAGCAGCCCGGCGAGCGCGAGCGCACAGATCATGGAGGGTGAGCGCATGGGAGCTTGGACGCTAGCATCCGCCCGCGGGCCCGGCAAGATTCACGCGGGCCGGGGGCGCGCCACGCCGTCGCGACCCGCGCCGCGCGCGGCTTGCCGCTCGGTGGACCGCTCGTCTAGGGTGGGTCGCATTCACGGGCCGGGCTTCGGGCGCGCCATGCGCCGCCACTTCGTTCGAGGAGCGTGATGAGCGAGACGCTGCATTGTCCCGACTGCGGGCACGAGAACCCTGCGGGCAGCACGAGCTGTTCGAACTGCAACTTTCCGCTGACGCCGATCGAGTCGCGCGCCGCATCCGCGGCCGCCGCCGAACCGCCACGCGTCGCTCCCGACGCGAGCGGGGTCGAGCCCGTCGCCGTGCCCAAGCCGTATCGCATGCTCCGGCCGCGCCGCCCGCGCCCGACCGATTCGGGGATGGCGCTGTCGCTGTGGCTGATGTTCGGCGCGATCGCGGCCGCCGTCGTGATCTTCGTGGGCGTGCGCGCGAACGTCGAGCGCGTGCAGCAGCCGATCGAGGGCGCACACGAGGATCAGCAGAAGCGGGCCGACGCGCTGCGCGATTCCCTGGCCCGGGATTCCACGAGCGTCACCGCGCACGTCGGACTCGGCGACGTGCTGTACGACACCGGAAACTGGTCCGAGGCCATCGTCCAATACCGCGCGGCGCTGGCCCGCGATTCGTCCCGCGCCACGACGATCGTCGACCTGGGTGTATGCTACTACAACCTCGGCGACGTGCGCCACGCCGAGGAGTTGTTCCAGGCCGCGCTGCGCCGCGATCCGCACCAGGCGGTCGCGCTGTTCAACCTCGGCATCGTCTACGAGCGTCGCGAGGACTACAACGAGGCGCTGCGCTACTTCCATCGCGCGATGGAGAGCGACCCGCCCGAGGGCATGAAGCAGCCGCTCGTCGACGCGATGATGAACGTGCAGAAGAAGCTCGGCATCAAGGCGCCGCCCCTGCCGGACGGCTCGAAGTAGCGGACCGCGTTCGAGAGGGCGCGAGCCCGAGCGCGGCCAGCGCGCGCGCCGTGTTCGGCGCCACGTCCTTTGCGGCGAACGGCAGCGCGGCGACGAGCCGCGCGACGTCGCCGGGCGTGTCGACGTCCTCGAGAGGATCCAGGGAAGCCACCTCGAGCCCGGCGCGTCGCGCCGCGTCGCGCGTCTGTTCGCACACGGCGGGCGTGCTCCACGCGACGCCTGCGAACAGCGCGGGCGCGCGGCGCGCGAGCCCGATCGCGGCGTAGCCGCCGTCCCTCGCCGGGATCAGCGCGACGTCGGCGCGGGTCAGCGCGGCGAACAGCGCGTCGAGGCGCGCGCCGTCCAGCCACGGGCAGTCCGCGCCGTACGCGATGCCGTGAGCGCCGCCTTCGAGCAACGCGTCGAACGCGGCGGACAGCCGCTCGCCCAGATCGGCGCCGCGTTGCGCTCGCTCGCTCCAGCCGGTGGGCGTGAGCGCCGTGCCCGGCGCGCTCGCCCAATAGACGATGCGCTCGTCGGCGTGGGCCGCGGCGCCGGACGCGAGCGCGTCCGCCAGCATCCCTTGGTACAGCGCGGCGGCCAGCGGTGCGGGCAGCGCCGGCGACAGTCGCGTCTTGACCGAGCCGGCTTCCACCGGGCGCGCGAACAGCGCGAGGCGTCGCATGCACGGGACTGTAACCCGGCCATGCGCGCGGTTGACACCCCCCAAGCGCGCTCCCTAAAGTCACTCGGCTCGCGGACCACGCAACCCATGCTTCGCGTCCGGCGCGGCACGGCCGCGGCGCGCGAAGCAACGACCCTTCCTCGAAGAGAAGCCAAGGCGCCTCATGAGCGACTCCCGTCACTACCAACTGATCATCGTCGGCACCGGTCCCGGCGGCTACGTCGCCGCGATCAAGGCCGCGCAACTCGGACTCAAGACGGCCGTCGTCGAAAAGGACGAACTCGGCGGGACGTGCCTCAACTGGGGCTGCATCCCGACGAAGGCGTGGATCGTCACCGCGCACCTCTACGAGCAGATCCGCCGCGCGAAGGACTTCGGCATCGACGTGGGCGAGCCCAAGATCAACTGGCCCGCGCTCGTCGAGCGCAAGAACAAGGTCGTGAAGCAGATGACCGGCGGCGTCGGTGTGCTGCTCAAGGGCCGGAGCGTGGACATCCATCGCGGCGCGGCACGGCTGACGTCGGCGAACCAGATGGTGGTGAGCGGCGCCGGCGCGCCGTTCGAGCTGAGCGCGGACGCGATCATGCTCGCGACGGGCGCCATGGCGACGCTGCCGCCGGGCTTCAAGCTCGACGGCGAGCGCGTGATCACGAGCCAGCAGGCGCTCGATCTCAAGAAGCAGCCGCGGCGCGTCGCGATCCTGGGCGGCGGCGTCGTCGGCGCCGAGTTCGCGTGCTTCTTCGCCGCCATCGGCACGGAGGTCACGCTCGTCGAGATGCTGCCGCGCCTCGTGCCCGCCGAGGACGACGAGATCGCCCAGGCGCTCGAACGCGAGATGAAGAAGCAGAAGATCGCGCTGAACCTCGGCACGAAGATCGAAGGGCTCAAGGACAACGCCGACGGCTCGATCACGCTGACGCTGACGGGCGGCAAGACCGTCGACGTGGACACGGTGCTCGTGGCCACCGGGCGCCGGCCGTACTCCAGCGACCTGGGGCTCGACAAGCTCGGCGTCGCCGTCGCCGACCGTGGCAAGATCGTGGTCAACGACAAGCTGCAGACGTCGGTCAAGGGCCTGTACGCGATCGGCGACGTGACCGACATCAAGCAGCTCGCGCACTTCGCGTCCGCGCAGGGCAAGGCCGCGGCCGAGATCATCGCCGGGCACCCGGCGCAGACGAACTGGCGCGCGGTGCCCGCCGCGACGTTCACGAATCCCGAGATCGCGAGCGTCGGCCTCACCGAACGCGAAGCGCGCGCGGAAGGCCGCGAGGTCAAGGTCGGGCGCTTCCCGTTCCGCGCGCACGGGCGCAACATCGCGGACGGCGAGACCACCGGCTTCGTGAAGATCGTCGGCGACGCGTCGACGGACCAGGTGCTGGGCGCGCACATCTTCGGGGCGAAGGCCAGCGAGTTGATCCACGAGTGCGCGCTCGCCATCGCCGCGGATTTGAACGTCCGCGACCTGGCGCACGCGATCCATGCCCACCCCACGATGACCGAGGCGCTCGGCGAGGCGGCCGAGGATGCGGACGGCGTGGCCATCCACCTGATCCGGCAGGAAGTGAAGGCCGCGGCGCACTGAGCGGCGGCGAGCCGGCTGGCTCCCGCTTTCGATCTTCCTTCGCGGAGTTTCCATGACGCTCACGCTGGTCGCCGCCACCGACGTCGGACTCCGCCGCGAGCACAACGAAGACCGCTTCGCGATGTGGTCGCCGGACGATCCGCTGCTCGCGGAATGTCGCGGCACGCTGCTCGTCGTGGCCGACGGCATGGGCGGGTCGGCGGCGGGGGAGATCGCGAGCCAGCTCGCGGTCGACACCGTGGTCGCGAGCTATGGCACGTGCGACGACGATCCGTCCGACGTCGCGCTGCGCCGCGCCGTGGAACGAGCCCACGCGGCGGTGCGCGCGCGCAGCCAGGCCACGCCGAGCCTGTCCGGGATGGGCACGACGTGCACGGCGGTCGCGGTGCGCGGCCACGATCTGGCGATCGCCCACGTCGGCGACAGCCGCGCGTACCTGATCCGTTCGGGCCAGGGGCGGCAGCTTACGTCGGACCACTCGCTCGTCGCCCAGCTCGTCGCTCATCGGCTCCTGACGCCCGACCAGGCGCGCTCCGACCCGCGGCGCAACGTGCTCACGCGCAGTGTCGGCATCGGCGAGCAGCTCCAGGTCGACGGCGGTCGGGTGCCCGGCGGACTCGAGACCGGCGACACGCTGATGCTGTGCAGCGACGGCCTGCACGGCCTGGTGGCCGACGACGAACTGGCGCGCCTCGGCGCGCGCCGCGACCTGCAGGCGGCGTGCGACGAGCTCGTCGCGCTGGCGCGCTCGCGCGGCGGTCCAGACAACATCACGGTGATGCTGGCGCGCGTCGAGCCGTGACGCGGCGCCGGGCGAGGGCCTCCACGTGCAGCGCACGCTGACGACCTCGCTCCTGTTCGCCGCGGCCGCGATCCTCGCGGTGGCGGCGACGGCGACGTTCGCGTACCGGGGCGTGGACCGCGCGATGACCCGCGAGTTCGAGCGCCGCCTCGAGGCCATCGCCGTGACCGCCGCGACCCAGATCGCCGCCGCCGACGTGGGCGACGCGCGCGTGCGCGACGAAGGTGGCGCGTACGGCGCGATCCAGGTCCAGCTGGCCACGCTGCGCGCCAGCACCGCCGTGAACAGCGCGGCCGTGCTGGACAGCGCACGCGTCACGCTCGTCGACGCGCTGGCCGGAACGAGCGTCGAGGGCCTGCCGAGCAGCTTCGACACGCTCGCCCACCCGGCGCTGGAACGGGCCTACGCCGGTCACGCCGCCGTGTCCGCGCCGTTCGAGCGCCACGGCGTCCGCCTGCGCGCCGCGTTCGCGCCGATCGCCGAGCCCGGCGGGCGCGTGGCCGGCGTGGTGGCGGTCGAGGCCGCCGCCGGCTACCTCGACGTGCTGGCGGACCTGCGCAACACGCTGACCGTGATCGCGCTGGTTTCGCTGCTCGCGATCGCCGTGTTCGCCGCGCTGTTCCTGAGGAACGCGGAATCGGCGGCGCGGCTCGAGCGCCGCCTCAGCCGCTCCGAGAACCTGGCCGCGATGGGCCGGCTCACCGCGACGCTCGCGCACGAGATCAAGAACCCGCTCGCCATCATCCGCGGCTCGGCGCAGCGCCTGGGCAAGCTGGAACCCGAGGCCGAGCGCATGGCGGAGTTCGTGGTGGAAGAGAGCGATCGCCTGACGCGCACGGTGTCGCGCTACCTGCAGTTCGCGCGCGGGGAGGAGTCGTCGGGCGAATCGGGCGACGTGCTCGCGGCGCTCGGCGCCACGCTGGATCTGCTGGAGGGCGAATGCGCCGCGCGCCAGGTGCGGCTCGAGCGTCCCGCGGCGCCCGCCGGCCCGGCGCGCGTCGGACTCGACAATGAATCCTTGAAACAGGTATTCCTGAACCTGATGCTGAACGCTCTCGAAGCCGTGCCCGAGGGTGGCCAGGTGCGCGTCGCCGCGGCGGAACGCGGCGGGCGCATCGAGGTGTCGATCAGCGACGACGGCCCGGGCATGGACGCGGAGACGTTGAAGAAGCTGGGCAGCCCGTTCTACACGACGAAGGCGAAGGGCTCGGGGCTGGGCCTGTTCCTCAGCCGCCGGCTCGTCGCGTCGGCGGGCGGGCGTCTCGAGATCACGAGCGAAGCCGGGCGCGGCACCACCTGCACGGTGCGCCTCGGACTCAAGCGAGGCTGACGTGCGCGTCCTGGTGGTGGACGACGAGATCCGCAACGCGGAGCTGACCGCGGCCGCCCTGGCCGACGGCGGGCACGAGACCGCGTTCGTGAACGGCACGCCGGCCGCGCTGCGCGCGTTCGAGGCCAGGCCGTTCGACGTCGTGATCACCGACCTGCGCATGCCGCCGCCCGACGGCCTCGCGTTGCTCGGCGAAGTGCGCCAGCGCTGGCCGGGCACGTCCGTCGTGCTGATGACCGCGTACGGGACGATGGACACGGCGCGCAAGGCGCTGCGCGGCGGCGCCAGCGACTTCGTGGCGAAGGAAGGCGAGTTCGTCGAGGAGCTGCGCAGCATCCTCGAGAGGCTCGAGCGCGAACGCGCGCTCACAGCCGAGAACGCGCGCCTCGAAGGCACGGTGGACTCGCTGAAGAAGGGCCTGGCCACGATCGTCGGCGACGCGCCGGCCACGCGCCAGGCGGTGGAGCTGTCGCGCAAGGTCGCGGCCACGGACTCGACGGTCCTGCTGCGCGGCGAGAGCGGCACGGGCAAGGACCTGTTCGCGCGCGCCATCCACTTCTCGAGCCGGCGCGCGGCCGGACCGTGGGTCAAGGTGAATTGCGGCGCGCTGCCCGAGGCGCTGCTCGAGAGCGAACTGTTCGGGCACGAGAAGGGCGCGTTCACCGGCGCCGTGCGCCAGAAGGCCGGTCGCTTCGAGGACGCGGGCGGCGGCACGATCTTCCTGGACGAGATCGGCGAGCTGCCCATGAGCCTGCAGGTCAAGCTGCTGCAGGTCATCGAAGAGAAGACGTTCACGCACGTCGGCGGCAACACGCCGCTCAAGGTCGACGTGCGCATCATCACCGCGACGAACCGCGATCTCGAGGACATGGTGCGCGAGCGCGCGTTCCGCGAGGACCTGTTCTTCCGGCTCAACGTGTTTCCGATCCGGCTGCCGCCGCTGCGCGAGCGCACCGCCGACATCCCGCGGCTCGTCGAGTACTTCCTGCGCGCGCACGGCTCGTCGCTCGAACTGGTGAGCCCGGACGCGCTGCGCGCGCTCGAACGCTATCCGTTCCCGGGGAACGTGCGCGAGCTGGAGAACACGCTGGAGCGGGCGCTGATCCTGGCCGGCGGCGAGCGGCTGGACGTCGAGCACCTGACGTTCGCGCGACCCGAGGCGATGAGCGGCGCGGGCGGCGTGCACGCCTGGGTGCCGCGCATCCCACCCGAGGGCCTGTCCCTCGAAGTGCTGGAGCGCGAGCTGATCCTGCAGTCGCTGGAGCTGGCGAACGGCAACAAGAGCCAGGCCGCGCGGCTGCTCGGGCTCACGCGGCGCACGCTGTATTCGCGCATGGAGCGCCACGGCCTGAGGAAGCCCGGCGAGGGCGAGGAAGTCGCCGAGGACGAGGCCGCCGCCGGCCCCGCGCACGGCGGCTCGGGCAGCGGGGAGGCGGGCGCATGAGCCTGATTCGCGGCCTGCTGTTCGACAACCTGGGGCTCAAGCTCGCGGCGCTGCTGCTCGCCGTGCTCGTGTACCTGAACGTGTACACCGACCGACCGGCCACGATGACCGTGTCGTTCCCGCTCCAGCTCGCCGACATCGGGGATTCGCTGTCGCTGTCGGGCCCGGTGCCGTCCGCCGTCCAGGCCGAGCTGCGCGGCACCGGCAAGCAGCTCATTCGCGTGCGCATGAGCGAGCCGGTGCTGCGCATCTCGCTGGCCGGCGTCGGGCGCGGGCGCTTCGAGCGTGCCGTCAGTTCCGAGGATCTGCCGTTGACGCTCAGCGACGGACTGTCCGTCGAGCGCCTCATCGGGCCGCGTATGATCGAATTGCAGCTCGAGCGCCGCGTGCATCGGCGCCTGCCCGTTCTGGCCCGCGTCGAGGGCGTCTCGGCCTACGGGCCGACGGCGTTCACGCCGGCCTACGCGTTCCCGCCTTACGTCGACGTGTCGGGGCCGGAGAGCGCGTTTCACAAGCTCGACACGCTGCTCCTCGCGCCGGTGCGCATCGACGGCAAGCGCGACACGGTGCGCGCCCACGTCGCGCCGATCGAGCTGCCCGACTGGTGCGTCATGACGCCGCCCAGCGTCACCGTGACCGTGCCCATCCACCGGCCGCGCTGAGCGGCCGCGCTCACGGAAATACGAGCGCCCCGATCTCGCAGGACCGGGGCGTCTCGGGTGGAGGTAGGACGGTGCGGAGAATCGCGCTTGAGATGGCAGGCTCGGTTGGTAGGACGCGATCCCCGCGGCACCGCCACCCGCGAGAAAACGCAACACGCGTGCCACCGAAGCCGCCGGCGCCGCGCGGCGCAAA
>DATJGS010000048.1:0-2932 GCA_035494735.1 Saccharimonadaceae bacterium (SeqCode) | reverse complement strand
TCTTCGCGCCTCCGAGCGCCTGGATCCGCTTGCCCTTCGCGCACCCGCGCGAATAGATGTACTCCGCAATTGGCGTCGAGCCGACGAAGCTGATCGCCTGCACCCGAGGATCCTCGAGGAGCGTGTCGACGGCCTCCTTGTCGCCGTTCACGAGATTGAGGACGCCGGGCGGGAGTCCCGCGCGCTGGAAGATGTCGGTCAGCATCCAGGTGGACGCCGGCGTCAGCTCCGACGGCTTGAACACCACCGTGTTGCCGAAGGCAAGCGCCGGCGCGATCTTCCAGGCCGGGATCGCGAGCGGAAAGTTCCACGGCGTGATGATGCCGACGACGCCCAGCGGCTCGCGCGTCACGTCGACTTCGATCCCCGAGCGCACCGAGTCGAATTTCTCGCCGCCGATCCGGACCGCCTCGCCGGCGAAGTATTTCACGACGAAGCCGGCGCGCGCGGCTTCGCCAATGCCGTCGGGCAGCGGCTTGCCGTTCTCGCGCGAGAGCAGGCGCCCGAGCTCCTCCTTGCGCGCCAGAATCTCGGTGCCCGCGCGATCCAGGATGTCGAACCGCTGCTGCGGTGTCGTGGCGGACCAGCGCGGCCAGGCGGCCCGGGCCGCGGCAATCGCGCGCTCGACGTCGGCGGGCGCCGCCCAGATGGCTTCGCCGACGACGTCGGCCAGGTTGGAGGGGTTGATGTCGGGCTGCCGATCGCCCGCTTCTTCCGCGCGTCCTTCGATCACATTCGCAAATACGGTCATGCCAGCCTCGGTTTGGTGATGCCGGCGATGTCGCAGAGCGCGTCCACCATCGCCGAGAAGTCGTGGGGCCCGAACCCGCGGCTGCGCGCCGCGCTGAACGCTTCGCGCGCCGCCGCCGCGACGGGCACGGGCACCTGCGCCGCGTTGGCCGCCTCCACGATGAGCGTGAGGTCCTTGTGGGCGAGATCGATGGTGAACCCGGGCTCCAGGTCGCCCTTGAGCACCTTGTTCGGCCAGTTGATCTTGAGCTGGCCGTTCGTCGCGGTCGTGCCGTGGAGCACCTCGAGCGTCTTCGCGAGCGGCAGGCCGAAGCGCTGCGACAGCGCGAGCGCCTCCGCGTTCAACTGGCACGAGATGATGGCGAGGTAGTTGTTCACGAGCTTGGTCCGCATGCCGCTCCCCGGCGGACCGCAGTGGTGCACGGTGGTGCCCATCGCGTCGAACAGCGGCCGCGCGCGCGCGAAGTCGGCATCGGAGGCGCCAACCATGAACAGCGACTCGCCGCGCTCGGCGTGCGCGGCCAGCCGCCCCACCGGCGCGTCGACGAACGAGCAGCCGGCCCGGACCGCCGCGGCCGCGAGGCGGTCGGTGACGAGCGGATCGATCGTGCTCATGTCGATCACGAGCGTCCCCGGGCGCGCGTGCGCCAGCACGCCGTCGGGGCCGGCGAGCACGGCGTCGACGATGGCCGAGTTCGGCAGCATCGTGAGGACGGCGTCGCACGCGGGCGCCAGGTCGGCATAGCCCGCGGCCGGCCGCGCCCCGAGCGCCTGCAGCGCCCGAACGCCTTCGAGGTTGATGTCGTGGACGACCAGCGGAAACCCCTTCCGCTGGAGGTTGGCGGCCATCGGCCGCCCCATCTTGCCGAGCCCGATGAACCCGATCCGGCCGGGCGCCGGCGCGTCTGTCTGCATGCGCTATTCTGGCGCGCGGCCAAGGGAGGCTGCAATCCATGCTGACGGCGGAGGACCAGGATGCGCTGGTGCGCACGGTGAAAGCGTTCGTCGACCGCGAGGTCGCGCCCGCGGCGGGCGCCCTCGAGAAGCGCGGCGAGTACCCGTCCGCGCTCGTGGCGACGATGCGGGAGATCGGGTTGTTCGGCATCAACGTGCCGGAGGCCTATGGGGGCACGGCGCTGCCCGCCACCGTCTACGCGAGGTTGTTCGAAGAGATCGCGCGCGGATGGATGAGCCTGGCCGGCGTGCTCGGCACGCATCTCGTTGTCTGCGACGTGCTCAGGCACCACGGAACGCCGGCGCAGCAGGCGGCGTTCCTGCCGGCGCTGGCGGCGGGCGACGTCCGCGGCGCCATCGCGCTGACCGAAGCGCACGCCGGCAGCGACCTGGCCGCGATTCGCACGGCCGCCGTCCGCGACGGCGGGGAGTACGTGCTCGACGGCGCGAAGCTGTGGATTACCAACGCGCGATCCGCCGGCCTCTTCGTGGTGCTGGCCCGCACCGACCCGCGCGCCAGCCCGCCCGGGCGCGGCCTGAGCGCCTTCCTCGTGACGCCCGCCGACGGCCTGCGCGTGACGCGCGACATCGAGAAGCTCGGCTACAAGGGCATCGAAACGTGCGAGGTCGTGCTCGACGGCGTCCGCGTGCCGGCCGACCGCCTGGTGGGCGGCGAGCCGGGCCACGGGCTGCGCCATGTCATGACGGGGCTGGAGGCGGAGCGGATCAACGTCGCGGCCCGGGGAGTCGGCGTGGCGCGCGCGGCGTTCGAGGAGGCGATCCGGTACGCGAAGACCCGCACGACGTTCGGCAAGCCGATCGCCGAGCACCAGGCCGTGCAGTTGATGCTGGCCGACATGGCCACGGGCATCGAGGCCGCGCGCCAGCTGACGCAGTTCGCGGCGGCCCGGAAGGACCACGGGGAACGGTGCGACGTCGAAGCCGGGATGGCGAAGCTTTTCGCTTCAGAGACGGCCCAGCGCGTCTCGCTCGACGCGATGCGGATCCTCGGGGCGAACGGCTACTCGACGGATTTTGGCGTCGAGCGCTGCTACCGCGACGCCCCGCTGCTGATGATCGGCGGCGGCACGAACGAGATCCAGCGCCTCGTCATCGCCAGAGGACTGCTCACGCGCATGGGGAAGGATTAGGCGCGTGAGCAGTATCCAGTCGCATGTCGGCAGTCGCCAGTCTCAGTCGGCAGTCTCAGTCACCCAGTCGCCCGTCT
>DATJGS010000047.1:0-27417 GCA_035494735.1 Saccharimonadaceae bacterium (SeqCode) | reverse complement strand
CCCCGCGGCTCGGACGTGCTTCGGGACCGCGCTCCATCTGACTTCACGCGGAACGGGCGGCGCGGCTTCGCGCCGGCCCGCCCGCTTCGCTGTGCTATGGTTCGCGCCCGATGCGGTCTCTCGTCCTCTCCGTATTCGTCGCGCTCGCGGCCGCCGCGCCGTCCGCGCCTTCCGCCCCACCCAAGAGCCCGGCCCGGGCACTGCTCGACAGCCTGCGCCAGGTGCGTCCGGCCGGTCCCGGCGCCGACCAGCCGGGCGCGCCGGAGGCCGGGCGCCAGGACCGAGCACCCGCCGATGCCGGCGGCCCGGCCGCCCATCCGGGCGCGAACGCGGCCGCACCCATTCCCTACTACTGGCAGACGCGCGCCGAGCGCACGCAGTACAAGCTCACCGCCGACTACGCGGAAACCATGCGCTACCTGCGCCAGCTCGAGGGCGGCTCGCGCTGGATCAGCATCCAGAGCTACGGCACGAGCGGACAGGGGCGCGACCTGCCGCTCGTCGTGGTCTCCAAGGACCGCGCGTTCACGCCCGAGGCGGCCCGCGCCACCGGCAAGAACATCGTGCTCATCCAGAACGGCATCCACTCGGGTGAGATCGAGGGCAAGGACGCGTCGCTCGCGCTCATCCGCGACACGGCCGTGCTGCGCACGCGCGAGGGGCTGCTCGATCACGCGATCCTGCTCGTGCTGCCGATCTTCTCGGTCGACGCGCACGAGCGGAGCGGACCGTACAACCGCATCAACCAGAACGGCCCCGACAACATGGGCTGGCGCGCGACGCCGATCGGGCTGAACCTGAACCGCGACTACGTGAAGGCCGAGGCGCCGGAGATGCGCGCGCTGATCGGCCGCGTGTTCACGCAGTGGTGGCCGCACCTGCTCGTCGACGATCACACGACGGACGGCTCCGACTACCGCCACGACCTGACGTACGGCCTGAGCATGGGGCCGACCGTGCCGCGCGGCGTGGATCGCTGGGCGAGCGACGTGTTCGAGAAGCGCATCGTGCCGCGCCTCGCGGCCATGGGACACCTGCCGGCGCCGTACCTGACGTTCCGCGAGCCGGCGAACCCGCTCTCGGGCCTCGAAATGGGCGGCTCGACGCCGCGCTTCTCGACCGGCTACGCGCCGCTCCAGTGCCGGCCGGCGATCCTGGTCGAGACGCACATGCTGAAGCCCTACGCGACGCGCGTGAAGTCCACGTACGACCTGCTGGTCGCGTTGCTCGAGGACATCCAGGCGCATCCCGACGATCTGCCGAACGCGGTGACAGCCAGCGAAACGGAAGTCGTCACGCGCGGCCGCTCGGATTCCGACGTGTCGCGCCAGGTCGTGCTCAACACCACGTTCTCGCCGGTCTCGACGCCGTTCGCGTACCGCGGCGTGCGCCAGCGACTCGAACCGAGCGAGATTTCGGGCGCGCCGGTGCGCCGCTTCTCGAGCACGGCGTGGGACACGATCATTCCCGAGTTCCGCGACATGGTGCCGTCGCTGACCGTCACGCAGCCCGCCGGCTACCTGGTGCCCCAGGAATGGACGACGTGCCGCGAGCACCTGGACCTGCACGGCGTGCGTTATCGGCGCTTCGTGAAAGCCTGGACCGACACCGTCGAGGTGCAGCACGTGCTCGAGTGGTCGGCCGCGACCGCGTCGTTCGAGGGACATCACCTGATCAGCGTGAAGAAGCTCGCGCTCGAGCGCCGGCTGCGCACGTGGCAGCCCGGCGACCTGTGGGTGCCGCTCGACCAGCGCTCGGCGCTGGTCGCGGTCGCGCTGTTCGAGGCGCAGTCTCCGGACGGACTCATGGCCTGGAACGCGTTCGACACCGTGTTCGAGAAGAAGGAATACGCCGAGGACTACGTGATCGAGCCGATCGCCAGGACCATGCTGGCCGCGGACCCCAGGCTGGCCGCCGAATTCCGCGCGCGCGTCGCCTCGGACACGGCGTTCGCGCACAGCCCGGCGGCCCGCCTCGACTTCTTCTACCGGCGCTCCAAGTGGGCCGACCCCCTTCAAGACCTGCACCCCGTGGCCCGCGCGCTGCACGCGCCCCCGGCCTCGGTGCTGGCGCCGTAGGGGCTGGGGCGCCCGGCCCGGCCGCGGCGGGCCGACGACTCGGTCGTCGCCCGTGACCGGGCGGCCGTTTCAGTCACGCCTCGGTCAAAAATGCGACGGCCCGTCACGCGGTCCTTGTTCGCGCTCGCGAAGCGGGCCTAGGCTCCCGTCATGTTGAAGCGCGCGCTGTGCACCGCGTTGTTGCTCGTGGGGCCGCTCTGGGCCACGGCGGCGCCGTGCTGCCAGCTGAAGTCGGCGCGCTCGGCGAGCGCGATGCGCCATTCGGGCTTCGCGAAGCACGCGTGCTGCTCGGGATCGAGCCATGCCGCCGCGACGTCGCAGCACGCCACGGCGTGCAGCGGCGCGACGCGCGCCTCCGAGGCCGCGACCGCGACGTCCAGCGTGGCGACGCAGGCGGTGGTCGCGACGCCCGCCGCGACGCCCGCGTCCCCCAAGCTCGCGCCCGAGCCTGCGCGTCGCGAGCCTTCGCCGCGCATCGGCCCGCTGTTCCTCAGCCACCAGGCCCTGCTGCTCTAGCACGTGCCGTCGCGCGCGAGCGCGCTCGCGCCGCGCAGGGCTGATCTCGGTTCACTCCAAGGGAGTTCGTGCATGCGTCGTGCAATCGCCTGGAGTCATCGCGCGCTGGTGATCGCCGCCCTCGCCGTCGCGTGCGCCGCGCCGGCGCAGGCCAATCGCACGCAGACGTTCTCGATGCAGGGCGCGGAGGGCGCGGACGACGGCGAGCGCGTGGTCGCCCGTCTCAAGAAGCTGAACGGCGTGAAGAAGGCCGCGTTCGACAAGCAGAAAGTCGAGTTCCAGGTGTCGCTGGCCGACGGCGTGCCCGACCGCGTCGTCCTCGACGCGATCGCCGCGGCCGGATACCAGGGCTTCGCCGGCGCCGGGCAGGGCGCGTATCTGCCGGCGGGCGAATATCCGAAGAACGCGGACGTCGCGTGGGTCACGCACGACGGCTCGGCGGTGGGGCCGCTGGAGCGGCTGCGCGTGACCGGCAAGTACACCGTGCTCGACGTGTACGCCGACTGGTGCGCTCCGTGCCGCGCGGTCGACGCGCGGCTGCGCCAGCTGTCGGCGACGCGCGCCGATCTCGCGGTGCGCAAACTGAACGTCGTCGACTTCAATCGCCCTCTCGCGAAGCAGCTGGGCCGGACGCTCACCGCGCTGCCGCACGTCATCGTCTACGCGCCCGACGGTCACGCGACCGTCATCCACGGCGCGGATCTCGCGAAGCTCGACGCCGCGCTGGCCGCGCGCTGAGCGGAGGCGCCCGCGTCGCGCCGCACCGCCCCCGGCGTGCGCCGCGAGCCGACGCTTCCGGCTAGCGCCAGCCTTCGGCGATCGCCTTCGCGTACGCCGGCCAGTAGGGATCCGGCTCGGGTTCGCGCCACTGCGTCACGCGGCCGTCGGGCTCGGTGAGCCACAGCTTGCCGTCGCCGCCGAGGACTTCGCCGACGACCTCCGCGGCGATGCTCTCTTCGCCGAGCGCGGCGAGCGCGGCGCCGACGCGCTCGGGGCGCACGGTCGCGATGAGCGCGCCCTCGGCCAGCGCCCAGTAGGGATCGATGCCGAACACGTCGCAGGCCGCGGCCGCTTCCGGCGTGAGCGGGATGCGCGCGCGCTCGACCCTCACGTCGGTGCCGCTGGCGCGCGCCAGCTCGATGAGCGCGCCGAGCACGCCGCCCTCGGTCGCGTCGTGGAGCGCGGTCACGCCGCGATCGCGCACGCCGAGTTTGACGAGCGCGCGGCAGTCGGCGACCACGGACACCTGATCGAGCAGCTTGCGCGCGCGGTGCATGCCGTCTTCGTCGAGGCGCTGGGCGAGCCGCTCGGGGAACAGGCGCGCCGCGACGGCCGCGCTTTCGACGGCGCAGCCCTTCGTCACGATCACGCGATCGCCGGGCCGGGCCATCGACGGCGCGAGGTAGCGGCCCTCGTCGCCGACGCCGATCATGGTGGCCGCGCCGATCAGCGTCGAGTCGCCGCCCGGATAGCGCCCGGTGTGCCCGGCGACGAGCGCCACGCCCAGCGTCTCGAGGGCCTCCGAGAACGCGCATTGATACTCGGCGAACGTCGCCTCGGCGAGGCGCTCGGGCAGTGCGTAGCTGACCGTCGCGTACGCCGGCGGCAGGCCGCTCGTCCACAGGTCGGAGGCCACGAGATGCGCCGAGAGCCGCGCCGAAGCGGCCACGCCGAGCGCGGGGATCAGCGAGATCGGATCGGTCGTGAGCGCCATCACGCGGCCGGCGCCGAGCCGCACCACCGCGGCGTCGACGCCGGCCCTGGGCCCGACCAGCACTTCGGGCCGCGGCGCGCCCAGATGGGGCGCGATGAAACGTTCGAACGCATCCGGCGCCAGCTTGCCGAGCGCGGGCGCGGACTCCTTAGCGTGCACGCGCCTTCGGGCCGCGGGGACGGTGGTCGTAGTGATCGAACAATCGGGTCTGCCGCGTTTCCATCGAGGCCGCCTGGCCGGCGATGTACACCTGCTCGACGTGCGTCGTGATCTCGAGCGGGTCGCCGTCGGTGACGATCACGTCGCCGAGCTTGCCGGCCTCGATCGAGCCCACGCGATCGGCGACGCCCAGGATCTGGGCGGGGTACAGCGTCACGCTCTTCAGCGCCTCGTCCCGCGACAATCCGAAGGCGGCGGCCATGGCGGCATTGTAGGCCAGATTGCGCGCGTTCATGGCGGCGAACGACCCTCCGCCGTCCGAAATGCAGAACGGGATGTGCGCCTCGGCGAGGCGCGCCGGCACGCTGAAGTTCTGGTCGTATTCGTCGAAGCGATGGCGCGGCATGCCGAGCGTGCCCGACGCGATCACCGCGATGTGCCGGGCGTTGATCTCGTCCGCGACGCGCCACGCGTCGTCGCCCCCGACCAGGATGACGCGCGGCAGCTTCTCCTCGTCCACGAACTGGAGCACGGCGCGGATCTGGTTCAGCGCGCTGGCCCGGATCGCGACCGGGATCTCGCCTTTCAGCGCGCGGCCCATCGCGTCCCACTTCGCGTCGCGGTCGTGGCGCGGCACGCCCGAACCGCTTTCGGCGTCACGGGCTTTCCAATACGCGCGCGCGTCGTCGAACGCCTTCTTGATGTTGGCGATCGCTTCGTCGCGGGCCTTCTTCTGGTCCTCGTCGCTGCGTTGGGCCCCGAAGAAGCTGCGCACCGGCGTCATGGTCGGCCATGTGACGTGCAGCGCGACCGGCGCGCGCAGCGTCATGTCCTCGTTCGTCCAGCCGTCGAGGTGCATGAGCGCCGACGTGCCCGAGATCGCGCCGCCCTGCGGGATGCTGAGCGCGCTCGTGATGCCGTTGACCCGGGCCACGGGCAGGAGCTCGCTGCTCGGGTTGAACTCGACCTCGCTGCGGATGTTGGGATTGATCTCGCCGGTCTCGGCGTAGTCGAGCGTGCCGTTCACGCTCTCGATCTCGGTGAGGCCGAGCTGGGTGTTGGAGGCGATGAGTCCCGGATACACGTGCTTGCCGGCGACGGAGACGATCGTCGCGCCGGCGGGCGCGGTGACGTCCGTGCCGACGGCGCTGATCTTGCCGTCGGTGATGACGACCGTGGCGTTCTCGAGCGTCGGCCCGCTCACCGTGTGCACGGTGCCGCCGACGAGCGCCAGCGTGGCCGCGCCGGACGGAGCGGCTGCGCCGAGCAGCAGGGCGAGCGCGAGGCACGGCGCGAGCGGCGCGCGAGCGGCGACGGCATGCGCGGCGGCCGAGGCGGGTGCGAACGTGCGCGCGCGGCTCATCGCTGCACCCCCTCTCCCGAACTGCGGGAAGCCGAGGCGGCGGCCGTCGCGCGGCGTGCGGCTTCCGACTGGAACGCCTGGCCGCTGCCGTTCTCCTCGTCGCCGCACGTGTTGCCGGAGAGGTCGCCGGCCTCGAGATAGCGCGGCGGCCATGGCCCGCCACCGCCCTTGCCCGCCCCTCCGCTCTTCTTCTCCTCGCGCGCGCGCACGACAAGCGAGTCGCGCTCGCGGGCCAGCGCCGCGCGGCCGGCCAGATCGGCGTCGCGGTCGAAATACTTGCGGCCTTCGATCCAGGTCTGCTCGCAGCGCGAGTAGGGCGACAGCGGACTGCCGTTCCAGATCGCGAAGTCCGCGTCCTTGCCCACCTCCAGGGAACCCACCCGGTCGTCGATCCTGAGCTGCTTCGCCGGATTCAGCGTCACGAACTTGAGCGCTTCGGCGGGCGGCACGCCGCCGTACTTCACGGCCTTCGCCGCCTCGGTGTTGAGCCGGCGCGCCAGTTCGTCGCTGTCCGAGTTGTACGACACGACGACGCCGCGGTCCCACATCAGGTAGCCGTTGTAGGGAATCGCGTCGATCACCTCGTACTTGTAGGCCCACCAGTCGCTGAACGTGCTGCCGCCCGCACCGTGCGTCGCCATCTCGTCGGCGATCTTGTAGCCCTCGAGCACGTGCTGGAACGTCTGCACCTTGAAGCCGAGCGACTCGGCGAGGCGCATCAGCATCAGGATCTCGTCCTGGCGGTACGAGTGCGAGTGGATGAAGCGCCGGCCCTCGAGGATCTCGACGAGCGCGTCGAGCTGCAGATCGGGCTCGGGCGGGTACGGGCGCTTGCCGGCCTTGAACTCGGCGGCCTGATCGCGATAGTCGCGCGCGCGCAGGAACGCTTCGCGGATCACCTGCTCGACCCCGGCGCGGGTCTGCGGGTAGCGCCCGGTCGCGTCCACGCCCCAGTTGCTCTGCTTGGGATTCTCGCCGAGCGCGAACTTGATGGTCTGCGGCGCGTCGGCGTCCAGCAATTGGTCGGGCGCCTCGCCCCACTTGTTCTTGATCACCGCGCACTGCCCGCCGATGGCGTTACACGAGCCGTGCAGCAGGTGCATCATCGTCGTGCCGCCCGCGAGCTGGCGGTAGATGTTCACGCTCTCCGAGTTGATCACGTCGCGGATACGCACCTCGGCGGTCACGCTGTTCGTGCACTCGTTCACGTTCCCCAGGATCGCCGAGTGGCTGTGGCAGTCGATGATGCCGGGGGCGACGTGCTTGCCGGTGCCGTCGATCACGACCGCGCCGCCCGGCGCCTGGAGCCCGGCGCCGACCGCGGCGATGCGCCCGCCGCGCACCAGCACGTCCGCGTGTTCGAGAATGCCCTTGGGTCCCTCCGTCCACACCGTCGCGTTGCGGACGAGCACGGCGGCGGGCTGTGCGGGCGCGCTCATGCGCCACGCCTCGGTGTTGCCCATCACGACCGGCGTGACGACCGGCGGCAGCTTCTTCTTCGGCTTCTCGTCCTCGGGCACGCGGCGCCCGTGCACGTCGTGCGCGCTGGGCGGCACGCTCAACGTGCCGGTCACCGCGTCGTTCGCGGCCGTCAGGTCGAAGCGTTCCGCCGGCTCGCCGCCGCGCTGCATCACGAAGCGCAGGCGCTGATCCTGGAGCCTCACGTCGCGCGCCTTCAGCGTGTCGGCTCCGAGCACGAGGCGCACGGTCGTGTCGGGATCGGCGGCGACGATCAGGGCATGCGGCCCCTGGCTCCAGTCGATCGTCCACTTGCCCTTCCAGTCGGTCTCGTCCTTCGCGGTCTCGTAGCGCTCGCCTTCGACCCACACTTCGCGCACCTTGCCCTTGTCGGAGAACAGGCCCCCACGCGTCACCGTGAGGTTCGCGAGCTTGCCGGGCGCGAGCGTGCCGACGCGATCGGCGAGCCCGAGCAGCCGTGCCGGCACGGTCGTCACCGCGGCCAGCGCCTGGTCCTCGGAGAAGCCGCGCTCGATGGCCTTCGTCACGTTGCCGCGGAACAGGCCGGCGTCCTTCAGCCCGTTCGCGGTGAGCGCGAACGTGACCCCGGCCCTGGCCAGCGCCGCGGCGTTGCCCGGCGCGTCGTTCCACTGGCGCAACTGCTCGATGCTGATCTCGAGCGCGTCGTCGGGATTGCTGACGTCGGGCGCGTCGACGTAGTTGACGGGCTCGATCAGGGCGACGCCGCTCGCGGCCACGGCGCGCGCGCGCTTGTATTCGTCGCCGCCACCGGCGATCAGCGCGCTCACGCCGGCCTCGCGGGCGATGGCCGCCGAGCGCAGCGTCTCCAGCATGTCGTGGGCCACGAACAGCGCGCCCTGCCGGCCCGCGGCCAGCGGCTCGAGCGCGTCCCACGACTCGTTCGTGATCGGCGGCTCCTTGCCGTTCGGCGACTTCGCGTAGAGCGCGCGCACGTCGCGGTACCACCGCGCGTCGCGCAGCGCCTGGCGCACGACGGCGACGGCGCCCATCAGCGAACCGGGGTAGCCCTGCGGGCTGGTCTCGAGCGAGAACACCTGCGCGAAGTCGGGCTTGAGCGGCGTGCGATTGACCGCGCCGTCGGCGAGGCCGATCACCGCGCTCGTGCCGCGCACCACGCCCTGACGCGGCACGACGTCCGCGACCGTGAAGCCGGCGGCGCGCAGCGCCTTCACCTGGTCCGCCGGCAGCGGCAGCGCGTCGAGCGCGCGCTGCTCGGCGTGCACGACGGACAGCGCGTGGACCGCGCCCCGCGGCGCCGCGGCGGGAGAAGCCGCGCCGCGCCCCGCGACGGCCGCGGGACTCGCCGGATCCGCGGGCACGACGAGCGCGTCGATGAGCCCGGGATAGATGGTGAGGCTGTCGCCCGGCCACACGCGCGCGTCGGCCGGAACCGGCACGTTCGCGCCGACCGCCACGATGACGCCGTCACGCATCACGAGCGTGCCGCGCGGGATCACCTGGCCCGGCGCGGTCACGATGCGCGCGCCGACGATGGCGTGCACGCGCGGCGTCGCGGCCACGGCCGGAGCGACGGCGGCGAGCGCGACGGCGAGCGCCGCGAACAGTGAACGAACAGCGACGAGCGCCGGACGACCGCTCGCGGGCTGGGGCAGGATCGAGGGCATTGGCGAACTCCTTGGCGGGATCGGCGGGGGGTGCGCAGGAAGGTGCCAAAGTAGAAAACGCGCGCTTGGCGTTGCAAGACCGCAACACTGGCCCAAGCCGTTGTGCGACCAGCGCGTCCTTTAGGGGCTCCGATAGCGGGTCCGATCCTTGCAGAGGAGGGGCCGTCCTGCCCGGCAGGCCGGCCCCGGCCTCCCGGTTCAGTGGAAAGGAGACCGCCAATGAAGACCCGTCAGCTTGCCGGATTCGCCGTCCTGGCCGCGTTGAGCGTCGCGATGAGCGCGCCGGCCCGTGCCGAGGTCAGCGTCGGCATCAGCATCAGCAACGCCCCACCGCCGCCGGTCGTCGTGTACCGGAGCGAGCCGCACACGGTGTTCGTGCGCGACGCCGACGTCTACTACGTCGACGATCCGCGCTGCGACTACGACTACTTCCACGTCGGCACGTACTGGTACATCTACAACGGTGGCTACTGGTATCGCGGACGCGGCTATCGCGGCCCGTTCATCGCGGTCGAGCAGCGCGTCGTGCCGGCCGGCATCTGGCGCGTGCCCGACCAGCGCTGGCGTCATCACCCGCACGGCGGCCCCCCGGGGCTCATGCGCAAGCGTGACGTCGTCATGGTGCGTGACGAGCGCGGGCGTGGGCACGATCACGACGATCGCGGGGAGCGCGGTCACGGCCATGGTCACGGACACGATCGCGACTGACGCCTGAACCGTCGAACCTTCCGCGGGCGCCCGGCTTCACCGCCGGGCGCCCGTTTCATTCCGGCGCAGCCTCCAGGCGAGGAGCGGCGGCGTGACCAGCGTCGTGACCGCGACCATCAGCACGACCGCCGAAACCAACGGGCCGTCGACGACCGGCGCGCCGTGCAGCGTGAGCGACGCGCCGATGCTCGCGAAGATCAAGCCCACTTCGCCGCGCGGGATCATGCCGAGCCCGACGGCGAGTCGATCCGCGCCCTTGTCGAGCACGCCGAGCGAGCACGCCTGCTTGCCGAGGACGGCGACCGCGGTCAGCGCGGCGGCGAAACCGAGGACGCCCGGCCCGGCGAACGCCGCGACGTTCACGAGCATGCCCATCCGCACGAAGAAGACGGGCACGAGGAATCCGGACAGCGGCTCGATCCAGGCATGCAGGTCGCGGGCGAGGGGGTCGCGGGCGACGAGGGCGCGCACGTGCGGCGCCTCGATCACGAGGCCGGCCGCGAACGCGCCGACGATGGGCGCGAGCCCGAATCGTCCGGCCGCCCAGGCCAGCCCGAAACACAACGCCAGCGCCAGCCCGAGCAGTTGGCCGCTGCCCGCGAGGCGCGAGCCCCACGCGAACAGTGCGCGCGACAGGGGCCGTCCGAACAGCACGGCGGCGAGGAGGAAGCCGACGGCCTTGGCGGTCACGACGAGCGCGGTCGCCGGCGCGAACGCTCCGCCGGCGTTCGTGGCCTCGATGGCCCCCGCGACCACCGCGAGCACGATGAGCCCGAGCACGTCGTCGATTACTGCGGCGCCGAGGATGATGCGGCCCTCGAGGCTCGTCGTGTGCCGGAGGTCGCCGAGCACGCGCGCGGTGATGCCGACGCTGGTCGCGCACAACGTGGCTCCGACGAACGCGTGCACCAGCCACTCCTGCCCGGGATGGAAAAGGCGGGAGACGCCGAACCCGAGCAGCAGCGGCGCGGCGACGCCGATCAGGGCCACGAGCAGCGCGGACGGACCGACCGCCAGCATCTGGCGCACGTCGGAATCGAGCCCGACCGCGAACAGCAGGAACAGGACGCCGATCTCGGCGAGCCATTCCAGGGCACGCGAGTCGCGCAGCGCGTCGAAGCCATGGAGCCCGACCCACCCCAGGTTGCCGAGCACGACGCCGGCGATCAGCTCGCCGAGCACGGCGGGCAGCCGCAGCCGCTCGAACAGCGCGCCGCCGAGCCGGGCCGCGAGCAGAACGAGCGCGAGCGCGGCCAGCGTGGGAAGCAGCTCCAATCAAGTCCCTTCGATCGAGAATCCGTGGGCGAGCGGCACGAGGTGGCGCCGCGGGTTCGCGGGATCGCAGAGGAGCGCGAGGCGCTCGCCGCTCGCCGGCTGCGACGCCCCGGCATGGAGCACCAGCGTCGTCGTGCCGCGCAACTCGAGTCCCTCGATCTCCCCCGCGTAGGCGAGGCGCACGCGGCGCGCGTGCCGCGCGGCCCGGGGATCGGCGACACTCACCGCCACGACGCGCGCGACGACGAGCCGCCCGTGGACGAGCAGCCGCTGGTTCCGCCACAGCGATGCCCCGACACCGCCCCAGCACAGCGCGGCGCCCGACGCGAGGCCGAGGGGCAGCGCGTGGGTGAGGCTGAGCGCGAGGCGTGCGTCGCGGCCCGCCGCCCACTCGAACATCGCGAACGCCGCGGTGAGGGCCGCGGCCGCGGCCGGCAAGCGCCCGCGCTCGAACGCGCCCAGCCACAATCGATCCAGCCGCACGTCGCGCGGAGGCTGCGCGCGCAGCGTGACGAACGAGAGCACTTCGCTGCGATCGTGGTCCGTTCGCGAGTTCAGGGGGACCTCACCATCCGAGAGCGCGCGACCTGCCCCCGGCACGACGGGTGATGGCGTGAACGGCGCGGGCGCGGCGCCGTCGGGTGCGTCAGGACACGCGAACCACCCGGGCGCGGGCGCGCGATGGCGCGCGCGGAGACGGGAAGGCATCCGGCGGCACGGGCGCGGCGTCGGAGACGACGAACGCGACGAGCCACGCGAGGCCCTGGGCAAGGACGCGGAGCTTCACTGGACGAGTACTCCCGGTTGGCCGATTCCGAGGGGGACGCCGTGGGCGAGCATACCGGCGCGCGCGTGCGGTCTGCTACAGTGCTCGTCGAGCCGCCAGAAGTTTCTTCCATCCGGCCGAACGTGGAGTCTCGAAACGACATGACGCACGGATTACGCCCGCGCGACCGGGCCGGGGCCGCCGCGCTGCTCGCCGCCGCGGCTCTCATGGCCGGCTGTTCGAACACGAACAAGATCACGGGCGCAACCGGGAACACGAACGGAACGCACCTCGTGGTGTTCTCGAGCGATCGGGCCGGCCCGATCGGGCAGTACGATCTGTACCTCTACGACCTCGACGCCGGCGGCTTTCGCGCGATCAACGGCATCAACAGCGCGTCGTTCCCGGATCGCCACCCGGCGATCAGCAGCGACGCGCGCTTCATCGCGTTCCAGAGCAACCGTGGCGGCAGCTCGGGCAGCGACATCCTGCTGTACGACCGCGCAGTGCCCGCCATGGTCGCGCTGAACGGCGCGAACACCAATGCGGACGAGACCGAGCCCACGTTCACCGGCGACGCCCAGCGCCTGTGCTTCGTGCAGCAGGTCGGCGCCGCGCGACGCGTGCGGCTGTTCGACGGCACGAGCGACACGTTCATTCCGCTGCCCGGCCTCGACACCACGGCGACCTACAACGACTACTCCCCGGCGCCGGATCAGACGGGATCGATCATCGCGTTCGTTTCGGATCGCAACGGAAATCCCGACATCTTCGTCTACGACCGCACGCAGAAGCAGCTCGTCGACTTCCCGGACCTGCGCTCGGACTCGAGCGATGTGGATCCGACGATCACGGCGGACGGCCGCTACGTGTGCTTCGCCTCGACGCGCCTGGGTGGACAGGGCGGCTACGACCTCTATCTGTACGACCTGCAGGCGCGCGCGTTCGTGCCCGGACCGGCCGGCCTCAACACGCCGCAGGACGAGCGCCATCCCTCGATCGGCGCGGCGGCGGCGACCGTCGCGTTCCAGTCGAACCGCACGGCGAGCGCGGGCAAGAACGACCTGTTCTTCTGGCTGCGCGGCTCGAACACGATCAACCAGGCGACGAACACGCCCAGCGTAGGCGACGACGTGGAACCCTCTCTGCTCTGGCAGTGAAGCTCTCGCGTCGCCGCTTCCTCGGCCTCGGCGCCGCAACCACGGCCTCGCTGGCCATCTCGCAGTCCGTCGAGGCGCTGTTCGCGCGCGCCGCGCGCGGCGGCCCGCTGAGCGCCGCCGGCTACGGACCGCTCGTGGCCGATCCAAAGGGCCTGCTCGATCTGCCGGCCGGCTTTCAGTACCGCGTGTTCTCGACGGCGCGCGTCGATGCCGAGAACGATCCGCGCTTCACCCAGCGCCTGACGAACGGCGAACTCGTGCCGCCGCTGCACGACGGCATGGGCGCGTTTCGCGGGCCCGCCGGCGTTACCGTGCTCGTGCGCAATCACGAAGTCGACCTGAAGCAGAAGCCCATGCTCGACCCGTCGCGGCGCCGTCCCTACGACCCGCTCGCCGGCGGCGGGACGACGACGCTGTGGGTCGACGCCGACCGCAAGCTGGTGCGCGCGTTCCCGAGCGTGTCCGGCACCGTGCGCAACTGCGCGGGCGGCGTCACGCCGTGGGGCTCGTGGCTGACGTGCGAGGAGGCGGTCTGCATGCCGGGCGAGGCGAGCGCCACGAACCGCGATGCCACACCGCTCGTCTCGAAACGCCACGGCTACGTGTTCGAGGTCGACTCGCGGAGCGAGGGTCTGGTGGATCCCGTGCCGATCGTGCCCATGGGGCGCTTTCGCCACGAGGCGGCCGCCGTCGACCCGGCGACCGGCTTCGTGTACCTGAGCGAGGATCGCAGCGACGGTCTGCTGTACCGCTACCGCCCGGACGTGGTGATGAAGCAGGGGCGCGCCGCGGCCCGCCTCGGCGTCGGCGACCTCGCGAAGGGCGGGACGCTCGAGGCCCTGCGCATCGTCGAGCGCCCCGCGGCCCGCACCCAGAACTACGCGGCCGGCCCCGACGCGTTCGTGCCCGGACGGCGCTGGAGGGTCGACTGGGTGGCCATTCCCAATCCTGACCCGGACGTGGACATGGAGACCGATCCGACGGACACCGCCGCCGACCCCAGCGCGCGCCGCGAGCGCGTCGCCGCGAGCGCGACGCGGGCCCAGGGCTTCGCCCGCGGCGCCGCCCAGTTCGCGCGCACCGAGGGCGTCACCATGAAGCACCGCGTGCTGCACCTGTGCTGCACCGACGGCGGCCCCAAGCGGCTCGGCCAGGTATGGCGGCTCGACGTCGCGAGCCAGGAGCTGTCGTTGCTCGTCGAGCCCAACGACCAGGCCGTGCTCGACGGGCCGGACAACCTGACGCCGGCCCCGAACGGCGACCTCATCGTGTGCGAGGACGGCATCGACGTGGATTTCCTCGTCGGCATCACGCCGCGCGGCCGGCTGTATCACCTCGCACGGAACGCCTACAACGACATCGAATTCGCGGGCGCGTGCTTCGCGCCCGACGGACGCACGCTGTTCGTCAACATTCAGGATCCCGGAATGACGTTCGCCATCTGGGGACCTTGGGCTCGGCGACGCGACTAAAGCGTGTGCCACACGCGCGGATTCATCTCGCACTCCACGCGCGCGAAAAAAGAGCGGCGCGTTTCAACCCGCTGGTTGTTGATCCAAACCGCCGTCGTCGAATTCAAGCGAATAGTTGCGCAGGAAAATCGCGGAGAAAAATTCACTTGCCGCGATGCGATGCTTGGAGCGATAAAGCACGGCACCGTTTCGCGACGAACTCGACCTCGCGAGCGAAGCGGGCAGCAACCTTCCAATCACGCAAACGACTCGCAGACGAAGTGTCGCAGCGCACCAAGCCCGGCAGGCGACCGCAACCCTTAAGGACGAGCGCCGCTGGAGGTCTGGTGAGTGGGGAAGGTATCGGCTAACGCGAGGGACAGGGAGGTCCCGGTTATGGCGCAGATCTTGGACAAGGCCGCTTCACCCATCACCCCGATCGCACCGTCGAACGCCGGATTGCGCGTGTCCCGCCGCTGGACGCGCGCCGGAGTGAATCCGCTCGACGAGATCACCTGGGACAAGCGCCGCACCGTCATCTCCAATCCCGACGGGTCGGTGGTGTTCCAGATGAACGACGTCGAGGTGCCGTCGGGCTGGTCGCAGCTGGCCACGGACATCGTGGTCAGCAAGTACTTCCGCAAGGCGGGCGTGCCCGGAAGCCCGGGCCACGAGACCAGCGTGCGCCAGGTCGTGCACCGGCTGGCGCGCACCGTGCGCAACGCCGGCGAGCAGGCCGGCGGCTACTTCGCCTCGAACGAGGACGCCGAGGCCTTCGAGGCCGAACTGGCGTACATGCTCGTGCACCAGATCGGCGCGTTCAATTCGCCGGTGTGGTTCAACTGCGGGCTGTACCACGAGTACGGCATCCAGGGCTCGGGCGGCAACTTCTACTACGACCCCGAGTCGCGGGCGGTGCACGAGACGCGCGATTCCTATTCGCGGCCCCAGGTCTCGGCGTGCTTCATCCAGGCCGTCGACGACGATCTGATGAGCATCTTCGAGCTGGCGCGCAACGAGGCGCGCGTCTTCAAGTTCGGCTCGGGCACCGGCAGCAACTTCTCGAAGCTGCGCGGGCGCATGGAGAAGCTCTCGGGCGGCGGCACGTCGTCCGGGCTCATGAGCTTCCTCGAAGTGCTGGATCGCGGCGCCGGAGCCACGAAGTCGGGCGGCACGACGCGGCGCGCGGCCAAGATGGTCGTGCTCGACATGGATCATCCGGAGATCGTCGACTTCATCCAGTGGAAGGTGCGCGAGGAGAAGAAGGTCGCGGCGCTGGTCGCGGCCGGCTACTCCTCGGACTTCAACGGCGACGCCTACGCCACGGTTTCCGGGCAGAACTCCAACAACTCGGTGCGCGTGCCCGACCGCTTCATGCAGGCGGTGGCCGCGGGCGGCACGTGGCAGACCACGTTCCGCACGACCGGCCAGGTCCACGAGACGCGCCCGGCCGCCGAGCTGTGGGACATGATCGGGAACGCGGCCTGGCAGTGCGCCGACCCCGGCGTCCAGTTCGACGACACGATCCAGCGCTGGCACACGTGCAAGGGCACGGACCGCATCCACGCGACGAACCCGTGCTCGGAGTTCGTGTTCCTCGACGACACGGCGTGCAACCTGGCGTCGGTGAACCTGATGAAGTTCCTGCGCCACGACGGCGGCTTCGACGTGGACGGCTACCGCCACGCGAACCGCGTGTTCTTCCTCGCCCAGGAGATCCTGGTCGGCTTCGCGTCGTATCCGACCGAGAGGATCGCCGAACGCTCGTATGCGTTCCGGCCGCTCGGCCTGGGCTACGCGAACCTGGGCACGCTGCTGATGATGAACGGCCTGCCTTACGACAGTGACGCGGCTCGCGCCTACGCCGCGTCCATCACCGCGATCATGACCGGCGAGGCCTACGCGCTCTCGGCGGAGATGGCGGCGAGCAAGGGACCGTTCGCGGCGTTCGCCGAGAATCGCGACAGCATGCTCGAGGTGATGCGCCTGCACCGCGAAGCGGCGCGGGCCATCGACCCGGCGCACGCGCCGCGCGAGCTGCGGGTCGCCGCCAGCGAGTGCTGGGACCGCGCGGTGGCGTTCGGTTCGCTGCACGGCTACCGCAACTCGCAGGCCACCGTGCTGGCGCCGACGGGCACGATCGGCCTGCTCATGGACTGCGACACGACGGGCGTCGAGCCGGACTTCGCGCTGGTCAAGTTCAAGAAGCTGGCGGGCGGCGGGTACTTCAAGATCGTGAACCAGTCCGTGCCCGGGGCGCTCGAGCGGCTGGGCTACGGCGAGAACGCCATCGGCGACATCGTGCGCTACGCGATCGGCACCGGGACGTTCGACGGCGCGCCGCACATCCATCGCGAGAGCCTGGCCCACAAGGGGTTCGCGCCCGACGAGATCGATCGCATCGAGAACGGTCTGCCCACGCTGCTCGACATCCGCTTCGGCTTCACGCGCGGCATGATCAGCGACGACACGCTGACCCGCCTCGGCGTGACCCAGGCCGAGCGCGAGAAGCCGAAGTTCAACGTGCTCCCGTTCCTCGGCTTCACCGAGGCCGAGATCGAAGCGGCGAACGCGTTCATCTGCGGCAGCCAGACCCTCGAGGGCGCGCCCGGCCTGAAGCCCGAGCACCTGCCGGTGTTCGACTGCGCGAACCGCTGCGGCTCGCGCGGCACCCGCTACATCCAGCCGATGGGCCACGTGCGCATGATGGCGGCCGTGCAGCCGTTCATCTCGGGCGCCATCAGCAAGACCGTGAACCTGCAGAACGACGCCACGCTCGACGAGGTGAAGAACATCTACACCGAGTCGTGGAAGCTCGGGCTGAAGGCGGTCGCGCTGTACCGCGACGGCTCGAAACTCAGTCAGCCGCTCGCCAGCTCGAAGAAAGCCGAGAGCGCGGCCCCGGTCGAGAACGAGCTGCCGCCCAAGCTGCGCCGCAAGCGCTTGCCCAAGGTGCGCCAGGGCTATACGTGGGAGTCGCGCGTCGGCGGGCACAAGGTGTTCCTGCGCACCGGCGACTACGAGGACGGCAAGCTGGGCGAGATCTTCATCGACATGCACAAGGAAGGCGCGGCGTTCCGCAGCATGATGAACTGCTTCGCCATCGCGGTTTCGATGGGGCTCCAGTACGGCGTGCCGCTCGAGGACCTCGTCGACCAGTTCTGCTTCACGCGCTTCGAACCGCACGGCCGCGTCGACGGGCACGAGAACATCCGCGTGTGCACGAGCATCGTCGACTACGTGTTCCGCGTACTGGGCTACGAGTACCTGCAGCGCGAGGACCTGGTGCACGTCGTCGGCGAAGACCTGACGGGCGGGCCCCCGGTGCGGCCGCATGGCGCACCGAGCCCCGATCGCCACGGCCACCATGCGTCCATCGGCACGCCGGAGCCGACGGCCAACCCGGTGTCCCAGAGCCGGATCGTGGATCACGGGCTGGTCGGCGACGCGGTGACCGGCGGGATCACGCGGCGCGCGCGAGCGGATGCCCGCCCCGGCGACTCGCCGTTGTGCGATAATTGCGGGCACATCACGATCCGCAACGGCACGTGCTTCAAGTGTCTGAACTGCGGATCGTCACTCGGTTGCTCCTGAAGCTTCGCTCGCGACAGGAGATAGCGCCCGGGCGGAGCCGATGAAGGCTCCGCCCGCGGTGTTTGTAGCCGAGAGTCCCGGCGCTCGTTGAAGCCCGTCTCCCGGGGTCAGGAGCCCGGCGCCGGCCCCTCGCCAACGGGCTGGCCGTGCGCTCGCCAAATGGGACGCATCGCCCTTTTCGCTGATTTATTCCTAGATTGTCATGGAATGCGTCGCGTCGCGGGAGCATTCTGACGTCGCGGAAGCGCTCCTTCGGACCGACCGCGCCGAATCCCCAGTCGCGCTTCAGCGGCCGCCCAAGCTCCTTCATCGGCCTCGACAGCGTCCGCGCGGACGGAGTCGCATATGCCCACGAACACTTCGCGCTTCATCACCGCGGCCTTCGACCATGGCCAGGTGCCGACGATCGCCGTCATCAACAGCGCGACCGAATCGCTCGGCGTCCCGCTCGACAAACTCGTGAGCGCGCTGCAGACGTTCCTCGACAAGCACTTCGTTCCGGTGTGGGGCACGCCGGCGCGTCTCGTGAAGTCGACGAAGTTCCTCAAGAACGCGTGGGCGATCGTGTTCCTCGACGACGCCGACACCGCGAACGCGCTCGGCTATCACGACCTGACGGAAGAAGGCCTGCCGCTGTCCAAGGTGTTCGTGCGCACGACGGTCGAGAACGGCGACAAGGTCAGCGTCACCGCGTGCCACGAACTGGCCGAGATGCTCGTCGATCCGGCGATCAACCTGTGTTCGACCGGCCCGAAGAACGTGCTGTACGCGTACGAGACCGCGGACGCGGTCGAAGAGGAAGAGTTCCTCGTGAACGGCGTGGCCATGAGCGACTTCGTGTATCCGGCGTGGTTCGAAGAATTCCACAAGCCGGGCTCGGCGCAGTTCGATCACCTGAACAAGGTGAAGCGTCCGTTCCAGATCCTGCCGGGCGGCTACATGCCCATCTTCCGCAGCGGGAAGTGGACGCAGATCTTCGGCTCCGAGTCGAAGTTCACGCGCTTCCGCAAGGAAGACCGCAAGGGCCATCGCAGCACGTATCGCGGCATCACCGACGAGATGAAGCGCTCGCGTCCCAGCGGGCGCATCGCGATCGCGCTCAAGCGCATGACACGCGAGGCGGCGCTGACGCACTGAGGCGGCGCTTTCTCGGGCGGCGCGACAGGGGCCAAGGGCAGGGCCCCTCGCCAGGATGCGGCGCGCCGCCATCGCCATCGGGCGGGACCGGAAGGTCCCGCCCGAAATGCTAGAGTGCCCGCCGATCGCGTCGCGCCGCGCTTCGAGAGCGGCCGATTCTCCCCAAGCGAAAGGCGATGGCCCATGACGGACGACCGCACGACCCGGCCGCGCGGCGCGTGGCCGCGGCTCCGGCCGTGGCTTGCGGCCTGCGCGACACCGATCGCGTTCGCCGGGGCGATGGCCGTCGCCCACGCGGTGCACGCGGCGCCCGTCCCGCGCGCGGCGCCGGCCGAGGTCGTCGCCGCCGTCGACACCGCGCTCACCACGGTCTACGTCGTGCGCCACGCCGAGAAGAACGCGGTGTTCGCGGGCGCGGATCCGCCGCTCAGCGAGGCCGGGGCGCGGCGCGCCGACGCGCTGGCCCGCGCGCTCGCGGACGCGCACGTCACGACCATCCTGACCACGCACTTCGCGCGCACGCGCGACACGGTGCGCCCGCTGGCCGCGGCGACCGGCGATTCGATCACGGTGTTCGACCAGACCGACGCGGCGCGCGTGGCGGCCGAAGTGTGGACGCGTCACGCCGGCGAGGCCGTGCTGGTGGTCGGCCACAGCGACACCGTGCCGGCCATCGTCCGGGCGCTCGCCGGTCGCGACGTGCCGCCCTATCGCGAGGGCGAGTTCGATCGGCTGTACGTCGTCGTCCGGCGCGGCGCCGAGCGCCCCGTGCTGCTCGCGCTGCGCTACGGCGAGGGCACCGCGAAGTGAGCGTCGTGGCCGCGCGCGAGGGCCCGCGTCTCGGGGTCCGCCACGTGCTGCTGCTCGCCGTGCCGCTCGCGGCGCTCGCCGCGTGGCGCGGCTGGGGCGGCGTCGCCGTGTTCGCGCTCTCCGCGCTCGCCATCGTGCCGCTCGCCGGACTCATGGGCGAGGCCACCGAGCGTCTGGCGGCGCGCCTCGGCGCCGGCGTCGGCGGCCTGCTGAACGCGACGTTCGGCAACGCGGCCGAGCTGATCATCGCGCTGGCCGCGATGCAGCGCGGCCTCTACGACGTGGTCAAGGCCAGCCTGACCGGCTCGATCATCGGCAACGTGCTGCTCGTGCTCGGCCTCGCGATCGTGGCCGGCGGCGCGCGCCGCGAGCGCCAGACGTTCGATCGCGCCGCGGCCGCCGCCAGCTCGACGCTGCTCGCGCTCGCCGCGATCGGCCTCGTGATCCCGGCCATGTTCCATTGGGTCTCGGCGGGATCGATGGCGGCGCTGCCGCCCACCGCGCTCGAGCGCCACCTGTCGCTCGAGATCGCGAGCGTGCTGTTCGTGGCCTACGTGCTGAGCCTGGTGTTCAGCCTGCGCACGCACCGGCACCTGTACCGCGGCTCGGCCCACGCGCCGGCGGCCGGCGCGGCGCCCCGCGGCGTGCCCGTGCGCGAGCTGGTCGCGCTGCTCGTGGCCACCGCGCTCGTCGCCTGGATGAGCGAGCTGCTGGTCGGCGCCGTCGAGGAGGCCGCGCACGCGCTCGGGCTCACCCAGGTGTTCGTCGGCGTCATCGTGGTGGCGATCATCGGCAACGCCGCCGAACACGCGACGGCCGTGATCGCGGCCGCCCGCGATCAGATGGACCTGGCGTTCCACATCGCCGTCGGATCGAGCACGCAGATCGCTCTGTTCGTCGCGCCGCTGCTGGTGTTCGCGTCGACCCTCCTGCCGTACGGAGCGATGGACCTGCGTTTCACGCTGTTCGAAGTGCTGGCGGTCGCGATCGCCGTGGGCGTCGTCAATCTCGTCGCGCAGGACGGCGAAACCACGTGGCTGGAGGGGGCGCTGCTGCTCGCCGTGTACGGCGTGCTCGCGCTCGCGTTCTTCCATCTGCCGTGACGCGCGGGTGCTGAGGCGGGCCCGGCCGGTCTGGTACCATCGGCGGCGCGAAGGAGGGTCCGAGCCATGAGCACGATGCCCCGCACGTCCAAAGTCGACGAGCTGATCCGGCGGCTGGACGAAGCCGTCGCCGCCCGCGACGACGCCGAGCGATGTCGCAACGTGAAGAAGGTGCTGGTCGACGTGGTGCAGAGCGGCGAGCAGTTCGTGGAGCCGCAGTACCTCGTGCCCGCGCCCGACCGCTACGCGCGCCGCCTCATGCACCGCGACGCGCAGAACCGCTACACCGTCCTCGCCATGGTGTGGGACCGCGGCCAGGGCACGCCGCTGCACGATCACGCCGGCACGTGGTGCGTCGAGTGCGTGTACCGCGGGCGCATTCGCGTCACGTCGTACTCGGTGCGCGGCGGGGATCCGGAGCGCGACGTCGTGCAGTTCGCGCGCGAGAACGTGGTCATGGCCGGCGTCGGCGAAGCCGGCGCGCTGATCCCGCCGTTCGAATACCACGTGCTCGAGAACGCCGACGACTCGCCGTCCATCACGCTGCACGTGTACGGCGGCGAGATGACGTACTGCCACATCTTCGATCCGGTCGACGGCGGCTACCTGCGCAAGTATCGCGAGCTGAGCTACACCGCGTGACGCGGGGCCCCAAGCCGCGCCCGCGTCCCGGCGCCCGGCCCGCGTGAACGCCGACGCCGCCCCCGCGGCGCCCGCCGCGCCGCCGTCGCCACGTGCGTCGGTCCTGGCCCTCCTGCCCGGCTTGGGTCTGGCCGCGGCGCTCGCGGCGCTCGCGGTGTGGCTGGCCGACGTGCCGTGGGTCAAGACGCACACGCACGTCAGCGCGCTGCTGCTGGTCATTCTCGTCGGCATGCTGCTGCGCACGGTGCTGCCGCTCCCCGAGGCCACGCTGCCCGGCATCCGCACCGCGCAACGGCCGGTCCTGCGCTGGGCGGTCGCGGGGCTGGGATTCCGGCTCAGCCTCTCGGAGCTGTGGGCCATCGGCGCGCCCGCACTCGTCGTCGTCGTGGTCTCCACGTTCGGCGCGCTCGTGTTCGGCTGGTGGATCGCGCGCCGTCTCGGCGTGCCCGAGAAGCTCGGCCTGCTGCTCGGCGTCGGTGGCGCGATCTGCGGCGCGTCGGCCGTCGTCGCGGCCGACAGCGTGGTGCAGGGCGAAAAGCGCGACTCGGCGCTGGCCATCGCCGTGATCACGCTCTTCGGCACGCTCGGCATCGTGATCTATCCGCTGCTGCACGGCCCGCTCGCGCTTCGCGAGTTCACGTACGGCGTGTGGACCGGCGCCAGCCTGCACGAGATGGCGCAGGTGGTGGCCGCCGCGTTCGCGATCGGCGACGAGGCCGCGCGCGTCGCCACCGTGGTCAAGCTCGCGCGCATCGCGCTGCTCGCGCCGGTCGTGCTGTATCTCGGCTGGTCGCTGCGCCACCAGCATCGCGCGGCAGGAACGGCGCGCGTCGCGCCGCTGCCGTGGTTCCTGGTGCTGTTCGTGGCGTTTGCCGTGCTGAACACGCTGGGCGTCATCCCGAAGCCATGGCTCGAGCTGCTCAAGACCGGCGACTTGTGGCTGCTGTGCGTCGGGATGGCGGGCGTCGGGCTGCAGACCGGATTCGCCGACCTGAAGCGCGCCGGCCTGCGCCCCATCGCCGCGGGCGCTGCGCAATGGGTGTTCCTGTCCGCGTTGTCGCTCGCGCTCGCGCGCTGGCTGTGCGTGTAACCCGGGCGCACGCCGGCGAAATGCGCCGCGCGGCGCCGGGAACGCTCGAGCGAGCGGCCCGCGAACCTTCCAACGTGCGCGCGGGAAATGCTAGGCTGCCGCTTCCCTAAACGGCACGTCGCACATCGCTCACGCCGCGAGGAACGCGCATGAACGGTCCGCAACGCCAGTTCAGCAGCACCACCGGCGCCCCGGCGATGGGCGCAGCCGACCCGGCGACGCGCGGCCGCGCGTACGGCGAACCGTTCGGGCGCACCGAGCGGACCGACGCGTGGTGGGTGCAGCCGCTCGTCCAGGGCCTGGCGCTGGCGATCCTCGGCGCGTACGCGACGTGGGCCGCGTTTCAGGGCCGCGACTACGCGTTCGGCCACTACCTGTCGCCGTTCTACTCGCCACTCATGAAACCCAAGTGGTGGCCGCTGTCGCCGGCGCTCCTCGTGCTCGGCGCGCCGCTCGGGTTTCGCGGCACCTGCTACTACTACCGCAAGGCCTACTACCGCGCGTTCTTCGCGGACCCGGTCGCGTGCGCGGTCGGCGAGCCGCGCAAGGGCTATTCGGGCGAGACGAAGTTTCCGTTCATCCTCCAGAACATCCACCGCTTCATGATCTACCTGGCGATCCCGATCCTGTTCTTCCTGTGGCTCGACATCGTGCGCGGGTTCACGTTCGACGGCCGCTTCGGCATCGGCGTCGGCTCGCTCGTGCTGCTGGCCAGCAACATGCTGCTCACGTTCTACACGTTCTCCTGCCACTCGATCCGCCACCTGCTCGGCGGCCGCGTCGACTGCTTCTCGTGCGTCGTGGCGGGCGGCCCGCGGCGCCGGGTGTGGCTGGCCTCGACGTGGCTGAACGGGCACCACATGGCGTGGGCGTGGTGGAGTCTGTTCTTCGTGTGCTTCGCGGACTTCTACGTGCGCCTGTGCGCGCTCGGGCTGATCCACGATCCGAGGCTGCTGTGAGCGAGTCGATCGAGACCCACGACCACGACGTGCTGGTGATCGGCGCCGGCGGCGCCGGGCTGCGCGCCGCGATCGAGGCGTCGTCCGCCGGCGCGTCGGTCGGCCTCGTGTGCAAGTCCCTGCTCGGCAAGGCGCACACGGTGATGGCCGAAGGCGGCATCGCCGCGGCGCTGGCCCACCTCGATCCGCAGGACGGCTGGGAGACGCACTTCAAGGACACGATGAAAGGCGGCTCGTTCCTGAACCACTGGCGCATGGCGCAGATCCACGCCCAGGAGGCCCCCGATCGCGTGCGCGAACTGGAGCAGTGGGGCGCGCTGTTCGATCGCACGCCGGACGGGCGGATTCTCCAGCGAGCGTTCGGCGGGCACACCTGGAAGCGTCTCGCCCACGTCGGCGACCGCACCGGGCTCGAGATGATCCGCACGCTCCAGGATCGCGGCGTGCATCAGGGCTTCGACGTGTACATGGAGTGCACGATCACGCGCCTGCTGAAGGACGGCGACCGCATCTCCGGCGCGCTCGGCTACTGGCGCGAAACCGGCCGTTTCGTGCTGTTCCGCGCGCGCGCCGTGGTGCTGGCCACCGGCGGCGTCGGCAAGGCGTATCGCGTGACGTCGAACTCATGGGAGTACACGGGCGACGGCCAGTCGCTCGCGTACCGCGCGGGCGCGGAACTGATCGACATGGAGTTCCTGCAGTTCCATCCCACGGGCATGGTGTGGCCGCCCGGCGTGATGGGCATCCTCGTCACCGAAGGCGTGCGCGGCGAAGGCGGCGTGCTGAGGAACGCGAACGGCGAGCGCTTCATGTGGAAGTACCTGCCCGAGAACCGCCGCCACGAATACGCGAGCGACGAGGCCGAGGCGCGGCGCTGGCTCGACGCCTCCGTCGCCGGCAAGCAGACCGATGCGCGCCGGCCGCCCGAGCTGAGCACGCGCGACAACGTGGCGCGCGCCATCTACACCGAGGTCAAGGAAGGCCGCGGCTCGCCGCACGGCGGCGCGTTCCTCGACATCAGCTACCTGCCGGCCGACCGCGTGAAGAAGAAGCTGCCGTCCATGTATCACCAGTTCCTCGAACTGGCCGACGTCGACATCACGCAGAAGCCCATGGAAGTCGGTCCGACCACGCACTACATGATGGGCGGCATCCGTGTCGAGCCCGACACCGGCGCGGCCACCGTGGCCGGGCTGTTCGCGGCCGGGGAGGCGGCGGCCGGACTCCACGGCGCGAACCGACTCGGTGGCAATTCGCTGTCCGACCTGCTCGTGTTCGGCCGCCGCGCCGGCGCCGCAGCCGCGGCGTACGCGCGCGCGCTGCCCGCGCTGCCGGCGGTGTCGGGCGCCGAGGTCGAGAGCGAGACGCGCGCGCTGCTCGCGCCGTTCGAGCGCACGAGCGGCGAGACGCCGTACGACGTGCACCACGCGCTGCAGGAGTGCATGGACCGGCTCGTCGGCATCTTCCGCGTCGAGGCCGATCTCACGCAGGCGCTCGAGGAGTTGGAGCGCCTGAAGGTCCGGGCCGCGGCGGTGCGCGTCGAGGGTTCGCGCATGTTCAACCCGGGATGGCACCTGGCGCGCGATCTCGAGAACATGCTGCTCGTGTCCGAGTCGATCACGCGCTCGGCCCTGCTGCGCAAGGAGAGCCGCGGGGCGCACTCGCGGATCGACTTCACAGCGACCGATCCGGCGTTCGGCGCGGTCAACCATTGCACGCGCCAGACCCCGGGCGGCATGTCGGTCACGCCGACGCCGCTCCCGGCCATGCCCGAGAATCTGAAGAGCCTGTTCGAGCCCGCGAAGGAGAAGGTCGGATGAACGTCTCCACGCCGTCCGCCGCGCCCGCCAAGCTGCGCGTGTACCGCGGCGACCGGAGCGGCGGCCGCGAAGTCGAGTACGAAGTGCCCGTCGAGCCCGGCATGGTCGTGCTCGACGCCATTCACTGGATCCAGGCGCATCGCGCGCCCGACCTCGCCGTGCGCTGGAACTGCAAGGCCGCCAAGTGCGGATCGTGCAGCGCCGAGGTGAACGGGCGGCCGGCGCTGATGTGCAAGACGCGCATGGATCACTTCGCGCCCGGCGAGCCGATCTCGGTGCGGCCCATGAAGACGTTCCCGGTGATCCGCGACCTGGTGACGGACGTGTCGTGGAACTACGCCGTCAACAAGCGCATCGCGCCGTTCAAGCCCCGGCCCGGCGCGGAGTGGAAATGGCAGCAGAGCGACGTGGATCGCGTGCAGGAATTCCGCAAGTGCATCGAGTGCTTTCTGTGCCAGGATGTGTGCCATGTGCTGCGCGCGCACGAGATGAAGCAGCAGTTCGCGGGGCCGCGCTTCTTCGTGCGCATCGCCGCGCTCGAGATGCATCCGATCGACGGCGAGGACCGGCTGCCGTTCGCGCGCGAACACGCCGGGCTCGGGCTGTGCAACATCACGAAGTGCTGCACCGAGGTGTGTCCGGAGTCGATCCACATCACGGACAACGCCATCATTCCGCTCAAGGAGCGCGTCGTGGACCGATTCTACGATCCGTTCCGCCGCCTGATGCGGCGCGTACTCGGCAAGAAGGACGAGGCATGACCTCGCGGGCGCACTGCGCGCGCTGCAACGGCTCGGAATTCGCGGCCGCTCATCTGGCCGCGCCGACGGAAGTGCAACTGACCTCGGACCCGGGACACGTCAGCGGCGTGGCCGCGCGGGTGTGCCTGACATGCGGGCACGTCGAGCTGGCCGCGACCGACACCGCGGCGCTGAGGCGCACGGCGCGGGCCGAGCGCGACGTCCAGGAATACGACTTCTAGACGCTCAAGAAGGAGCGGCGCGGTCAAGCCGCGGCGGCGAGGTCGCGCGGATCCGCGCGGTCGAGCAGCTCGGAGAGGGCGTCGATGCAATCTCCATCCAGCCCGAGGCCGCGTTCCTTCTCGATGAGACGCATGGCGACCTCCTCGGGCAGCGCAGGACGATACGGGCGCGCCGACGTCAGCGCGTCGAAGATGTCGGCCGTCGCCAGGATGCGCGCCTCGCGCGACACCTCGCCGCCGCTCAAGCCCCGGAAGTAGCCGCGCCCGTCCAGCCGCTCGTGGTGCGCGGCCGCGACTTCGGCCAGCGATTCGAAGCCGCGGATGTGGCTGAGGATGCGCAGCGTGTAGTAGGGGTGCAGGCGCACGACCTCCCACTCGTCGCCGGTCAGCGGCCCCGGCTTGTCGAGGATCGAGTTCGGCACGGACAGCTTGCCGATGTCGTGGAGCAGCGCGGCGCGGCGCAGCGCGGCGCAGGCCGGCCCGTCCATCCCGAGCGACTCGGCCAGACGCACCGACAGGTTCGTCATGCGTCGCGAGTGCTGCGACGTGAACGGCGACTTGGCGTCGACGACGTCGGCGAAGCCGTGGGCGATGCGATCGAGCGTTCCCGCGCCGGCCAGGAGCGCCGCGCCGCCCGGCTCGCGATCGCGCACCGCCGCGCCCAGTCCGCGCTCGTCGAGCGCGCACCATTCCGCGAGCATGGGTTCGATCCCGCGGCACGCCTCGATGAGCATGGGATCGAACCAGCGGCCGGAGCGCCGTTGCGCCATGTCCAGCGCGGCGCACGGACCGTCCACCATGAGGAACGCCTCCAGCGTCTGCGCGAGGCACAGGATGCGCGCGAGCAGCGGGATCTCGGAGCCGGCCAGGCCGTGCGGATGGCCGCCGCCGTCCCAGTGCTCGTCCAGGGCGCGCACGGCTTCGGCGACGCGCGGGCCGAAGCCGAGGCGGGTCACGATGTCCGC
>DATJGS010000046.1:0-38874 GCA_035494735.1 Saccharimonadaceae bacterium (SeqCode) | reverse complement strand
GCTGGACAGAGCTTGGCCGTCTCATGGACGAGGCGCGGTCCCGATTCGACCGCGTGCTGCTCGTCCTCGATACGGCCGCCCCTCGCGCCGTGGGCGCGGCCCTCGCCGGACGCGTCGTCGAAGGGTGGTGGGCGGGTCTCGCCCGTCCGCTGCCCCGGATCGCGCTCGCGCTCGCGGAGCGGATCGGAATCGCCATGACCGGCTTGGGGTTGAGCGCCTCACCCGAGACTCTGCTCGAAGCGTTCCCCGAGCGAGTTTCGGCGCTGCAACCGCCGGACCCGAGCGCTGCGGCCGTCCGCCTCGTCGCGCCGGCCGAGGTCGCGGCCGCGCCACGGGCGCCGGTCGGGGTCGTGCCCGCCATTCTGGACTGCGACTTGCACGTACGGCAGCGGCTCCGGTTCCTGATCTGGATGCGACGTCTCCAGGCCGAGAGCCAGCGCGAGCCCATGGTCGCGACCCCGCGCGGCTAGCCGGCTCGCGTCGACCTCCAAGTCGCGGTCCTCGAGCGCCTGAAGATTTCGCGTTCCGATCCGGGCCCGCGCGAGACGCGCGGCGCGTGTCATCGCGCCCCACGTTCGCGCCGCCCGCTCCGCAACGTCCGCACGCTCGACGCACGCGATCGAACCCGGGTGGATTCATGCGTGCGCTTCTCGTCGAGGATCTCGACGCGGTCGGATCGGCCGCGTGCGATGCCGAAACTCACGCCGCGGCGCTGCGCGCCGCGGGCTGGACGGTTCACACCACGATCGTGGGCCCCGCGGCCGAAGGCGCGGACGCCGCGCTCGCCCCACCCGGCCCGCCGCCGCTGACGCGCGACGCATCGCTGGGCGCCGGCCTCGCCGACGCCGTGCGCCGCGCCCGCGCCGACGCCGTGTTCGTGGCCTCGGCCGCGCCGGGCGGCGGCGACGTGGGCGCGCGCCTGCGCGACGCGGCGTGCGCGTGGTGGTGGCCGACCGCGTTCACGGTGACGCCGGACGCGTCCGGTGCGCTCGAGTCGTTGCCCGGGGACGCGCGGCGGGATCCCACCGCGCTCGCTGTCGCCGAGATGCCGCGCGGTGGCCGCGGACTGCTGCCGCTGTGGGACGGAGACTTCGTGCTCTCGCCGGGCCCGTTGCAGGGCGACGCGGGGCGCATCGCGCTCGAGGCGTTCGCGCGTCTGGACGACGAGTGGAGCGCCGTGGACTTCGTCGTGCTCGCCCATCCCGATGCCGAGTTCGAGTCGACGGCGCGCCGGCTCGGCATCGGCGCGCGCGTCCACTTCGCCGGCCCGGCGACGCGCGGCGCGGAGCACGCCTGGCTGAACTCGACGTCGGCGCTGCTGCTCGGCGGCAACGCGCCGCTGTCCGGCGGGCTCGTGCTCCGCGCGCTGGCCTGCGCCGCGGCGCTGCTGCCGTGCGGCGCGAACGGCGTCCCCGGCGCGGTGCGCGAGCGGCTGGCGTCCCTGGGTTGCGCGCCGCTCGCCGCGCGCACGCGGGACGAGGCGGCGCACGCCCTGACGCGCGCCCTGTCGCGCGACGCCCTGACCGAGCAGGCCCGGAACGCCGGTCGCCGCGTGGCCGCCGAGTTCGGCGCGGACACGCTCGCGGCGCGGGCCATGGCGCGCCTGCACGTCGTGCGCCCGGAGCGACGCGCGGCGTGAGGCGGGGGCGGACGCGCGGCGCCCGGCCGCGCGTCGGGCCGACCGCTCGGGTTGCGGCGTTCGCGGCGGGCCGTTAACGTGCCCGACTTCCCACTTCGGTGAACGATCCCGTCTCGCGGAGGACGACGTGCGCATTCTCGTGACCGGTGGCGCCGGGTTCATCGGCTCCAACGTCGTGGACCGCTTCGTCGAGCTGGGTCACGACGTGGCCGTGTTCGACAACCTGTCGAGCGGTGTGCGCGAGTTCGTGAACCCGCGCGCCCGCTTCTTCCACGCCGACCTGACGGACGAAAAGGCCGTCGACGCGTGCGTCGCCGACTTCCGCCCCGAGCTGGTCAACCACCACGCGGCGCAGATCGACGTGCGCAAGTCCGTCGAGGATCCGGTGCTCGACGCGCGCACGAACATCCTGGGCGCGCTGCAACTGCTGATGAGCTGCACACGCCACGGCGTCCGCAAGTTCGTGTACGCCTCGACCGGCGGCGCGCTGTACGGCGAGGGGCGCACCCTGCCCGCGACGGAAGATCACCCGATCAACCCCGAGTCGCCGTACGGCGCCAGCAAGCACGCGCTCGAGCACTACCTGTACCTGTGGAAGCTGCTCCACGGGCTCGACTACACCGTGCTGCGTTACCCGAACGTGTACGGCCCGCGCCAGAACCCGCACGGCGAGGCCGGCGTCAACGCGATCTTCATCGGCCTGATGCTGCACGGGAAGCGCCCGCGCATCTTCGGCACCGGCGATCAGGTGCGCGACTACCTGTACGTCGGCGACGTCGTCGACGCGAACGCCATCGCGCTCGAGAAGGGCGGCGGCGAGATGGTGAACCTGGGCACGGGCGTCGGCACGTCGGTCAACGACATCGTGCGCGAGCTGAACGCGATCCTGGGGAGCCGCCTCGACCCGATCTACGAGGCGGCGCGCGCCGGCGAGGTGCAGCGCATCACTCTCGACGCCACGCGCGCCCGAAGCGTGCTGGGCTGGACGCCGCGCGTGTCGTTCCACGACGGCCTCGCGCGCACCGTGGCGTGGTCGCGCGAGGCCGGGGTCTAGCGGCCGCTCACCAGATCCGCGCGCGCAGCGAGTCCGGCCGCACCATCGGATCGCCGGTGTGGCAGCCGAACGCCTTCGCGAACTCGGGCAGGTTCGAGAACGGTCCGTCGACGCGCCACACCGCCGGCGAGTGCGCGTTCGTCAGGACCTGGGTGCGCAGCGCCTCGGGGCGCTGTTGCGCGCGCCACACCTGGGCCCACGACAGGAAGAAGCGCTGCTCCGGCGTGAAGCCGCCGATCTTCGTGCGCGGCTTGCCGGCCAGCGCGTGCTCGAGCGCGGCGTAGGCCACGGCCGCGCCGCCCAGGTCCGCGATGTTCTCGCCGAGCGTCTGCCGTCCGTTCAGGTGCAGCGTGTCGAGCACGGTGTAGCCGTCGAACTGCGCGGCGACGCGATCGGCGCGCACCTTGTAGCGCGCGGCGTCGTCGGCCGTCCACCAGTCGCGCAAGTTGCCGGCGGCGTCGAACTGCCGGCCGCGGTCGTCGAAGCCGTGCGTCATCTCGTGGCCGATCACCGCGCCGATGCCGCCGTAGTTCATGGCGTCGTCCCACGACGGGTCGTAGAACGGCGGCTCCAGGATGCCGGCCGGGAAGTTGATCGTGTTGAGCGACGAGCTGTAGTACGCGTTCACCGTCGGCGGCGTCATCGTCCATTCGCCGCGGTCCACCGGCCGCCCGAATCGCGCCACGGCACGTCGTGCGTCGTAGGCGCGCGATTCGAGGCGGTTCGCGTACAGGGCGTGCGCCGACACGCGGACGCCGGCGTAGTCCTTCGGGTGATCGGCGACGCCGATCTTTTCCTCGAACGCGTGCAGCTTGTCGAGCGCGCGGCGCCGCGTCTCGGGGCCCATCCACTCGAGCTGCGTGATGCGGTCGCCGAGCGCGGCCTCGAGGTTGTGCACCATGGCGAGCGCGCGGGCGCGCGCCGCCGGCGGGAAGCGCTTCGCCACGAAGCGCGCGCCGAGCGCGTCGCCCAGGTCCTGATCGGTCCACGTCAGGCAGCGCTTCCAGCGCGGCGGCATGGCGGGAACGCCTGTCAGGGCCTGGGCGAAGTGGAAGGCCTCCTCCGCGAACGCCTGGGTGAGGAGCGGCTCGGCGTCGTCCACGACCCTCCAGCGCAAGTAGGCCTGCCAGTCCTCGATCGGCGCCGTGCCGATCCACCCGTTCAACGCGCGGAAGAATTCGGGCTGCGTGACGTTGACGGAATCGACTGCGCCGAGACCACGCGCCGCGAAATAGGCGCGCCAGTCGAACGCCGGGCACAACGCGCGCAGCGAATCGACCGGCATCTTGTGATAGATGGCGTTCGGATCGCGGCGCTGGACGATCGTCATCGACGCCCCAGCCAGGTTCGACTCGAGCGCCATCACGTGCTGGGCTTCGGCGTGAGCCGACGTGGACGGGCGCCCGAGCAGCTCGAACGAGCGCGCGATGTGCGCATCGTAGCGTTCGCGGGTCGCGCTGGCGGCGGAGTCGCGCCGCGTGTAGTAGTCACGGTCCGGCAAGCCCAGTCCGCCCTGGCCGACGTTCACGATCACGAGATCGCTGCGCTTGGGGTCCTGCCCGATGCGGAACTCGAACAGCGCCGGCACACCGTGCGCGTGCAGCCACGCGACTTCCTTCGCGAGGTCCGACGCGTGCATGCCGTCCACGGCCGCGAGCAGCGGCTGAATCGGCGTGACGCCGGCGGCCTCGGCCGCGGCCGAGTCCATGCACGCGCTCCAGTAGTCGGCCAGCCGCCCGCCGTTGCTGTCCGTGGCTGCCGGCCGCACGCGCGCGATGTCCTCGAGGATCAGGTGCAGCGTCTCGCGGTTGCGTTCGGTCAGCTCCTGGAAGCTGCCCCACGTCGAATACGTCGGCGGAATCGTCGTGTGCTTCAACCAGCCGCCGTTCGCGTACTGGAAGAAGTCGCGGCACGGCGCGCAGGTCGTGTCGAAGTTCGCGGGATCGAGCGCCGCCGCCGGGCCGGACGCCGCGCGCGCGACGCCCGCGTGTGTGGCGCTTGCGGCGCGCGCGGAGCGCGCGGCGGGGGCGGCCTGCGCGGCCGCGGCGCGAGCGGGGAGGGCGGTGTGCGTGAGGGCCACGCCGAGCGACAGGGTGAACGCGAGGGTGAGGGCGGCGCTCGTCGAGCGCACGAGCGGACGAGGGGGCATGGGCTCGGCTCCTTCGGGGGGCAGGAACGTGGAACGGGAGAGGCGCTTCATCGCACCAGGCGGACCTCCAGAGACGCGCGAGGGGTGCTGTGGGTCACGCCCGCGACGTGGCCGAGGTTCTCGATCCGCTCGAAGCCGCCGCGCAACGTGACGTCGACGCCGCCCGCCGGCCAGAAGCGCAGACCCAGATCCGCGGCCCGCGCATGCTCGACCACGCCCTGGAACGTGGACGTCGACACCTTGGGCGAACCGGGCACGAACGGGGTCTCGAGCGATCCTTCGCCGCGATCGGTCTCGGCGGCGCGCGCGATCAGCTGCCAGTCGACCGAGGGATCCCACGCCACGCGCACGCTGACGCGCCGGCTGTCGGGACCGGTCGGGAAGCCGATCGGACGCCCATCGGCCTCGTACGCCCGGCCGAAGAACGACGTGTACACGTAGCGCCACACGCGCGTCAGCTCGCCGTTCCAGGTCAGGCGCTGCGCGCCGATCATGCCGGCGCCGTCCCAGCCGATCTGCCACGCCAGCTTGTCGGGATTGTCCGAGGTCTTGGCGTGCAGATCGTCGACGGCCAGCTCGCCATAGAGCCGCGTGCCCTCCGCCGGCCGCCACGAGACGTCGCCGCTCACCAGCACGTTGTTGCGCAGCGCACCCGCGGAGTCGGGCGCGTCCTCGACTTCGAGGCGCTGCACGAGCACGTAGGGGACGAGTCCGACGGCGTAGAGGGGCGACCAGCCCGCGGCGTGGTAGCGCGCCGCCTCGGTGACCCCCAGCCGCAGCGTGCCGTCCCCCGACCACTCGATGCGATGGGCCGCGAGCTGCTCGCCGGCCGTGGCGTCGAGCGTCGCGTTCAGCGCGATCAGGTCGGCGTGCACGCTCGCCAGGTGCGCGCGCATCTCGAAACCGGTGAGCGGCGCGGAGCTGCCCGACAGCACGAGCGTGCCCTCGCGGCCGGGCCCCCACTGCCAGCGCGAGCGGCCGAGGCGCGCGCTCCAGGTGCCGGCGGGCGACGCGTAGCCCAGGTAGCTGTCCTCGGTGAGCGCCGTCACGTCGGTGTTGGCCACGATCGGGTCGGCGAACGCGCGCGCGCCGTCGAAACGCCCGACGACGAGGTCCGAGAACGCGAACCAGGCGCCCAGCGTGGCTCCGACCCGCGCGTGCGCGCCCGAGCCGGACGCGGCCAGCACGGTGTCGCGGTCGGCGTCCAGTGTGCCCTCGAGCGCGGCCGAGACTTCGAGTTCGCCGGACGGCGCCGAGCGGTAGAGGCGCGGGGTCGCCGGGTGCGCGGCGTCCGGCGTCCAGCCCTCGGCGGCGTCGCGTCCCAGCGCGCGCTCGAGCCGGGCGCGCGACACGAGGACGGCGCCGGCCAGCCCCGAGTCGGCCGCGCCTCCGCCCATCAGCTCGCGGGCGCGCAGCGGGCGGATGCCCGGGTGCGGAGTCGCGATGCGCGGCGCGCGGTCGGCGAACAGATCGAGCACACGCAGTTCGTCATAGAGGGGATCGCCAACCGGCAGGTACTGGTCGGGCGCGGCGTGGGCGGCCGGCGGAATCGCGCCGGCGAGGGCCGCGGCCGCGGCGAGCGTGAGCAGCGGGCGGCGCGTGCGGGAGTCGAGCATGGCCGCGCATGCTAGCAGCGCGTTCCCGGCGGCCGCCAGCCGCCCGCCGCGCCGCCCCCGCGCGCGCCGCGCCGCGGGCCGTGTTTGGGGCGCCATTCCGCCGTGTGCTAGTCTCCCGCGCTCGTTTTTCATCGGACTCGCCCCGAGTCCGGCAACCCTCGAACGCCCCCAAGGCAGGAGTCTCCGCCATGCGGCCCGGCAATCCCGAGGCGCTGCAGCAGCCCTACGATCCGGCCCGCGTCGAAGCCCGGTGGTACGCCGTGTGGGAGGAGCGCGGCGTGTTCAAGCCGGGCGGCTCGGACGCGCCGGCTCCGTCCGGCAAGGCGACGACGCGCCCGTTCGTGATCACGATGCCGCCGCCGAACGTGACCGGCTCGCTGACGATGGGGCACCTGCTCGGCGAATCGGTGCGCGACTGCATCGTGCGCTGGCAGCGCATGGACGGTCGCGAGACGCTGTACCTGCCGGGCATGGACCACGCCGGGATCGCCACGCACAACGTGGTCGAGAAGAAGCTGCGCGCCGAAGGGCGCGCGCGCCATCAGATCGGCCGCGACGCGTTCGTGAAGGAAGTGTGGGCGTGGAAGGAGCAGTACGGCGGGCTGATCTTCCGCCAGGAGCGGCGCGTCGGCATCTCGCCCGACTGGAGCCGCGAGCGCTTCACGCTCGATCCGGCGTATTCCGAGGCCGTGCTCGGCGTGTTCAAGACCCTCTACGACAAGGGCCTGATCTATCGCGGTCGCTACATCGTGAACTGGTGCCCGCGCTGCCGCACGGCGCTGTCCGACGAGGAAGTGGATCGCGTCGAGACGCAAGGGCACCTGTGGTACGTGCGCTACCCGATCAAGGATTCGGACCGCTCCGTGACCGTGGCCACGACCCGCCCCGAGACCATGCTCGGCGACACCGCGATCGCGGTGAGCCCCAAGGACACGCGCTACACGAAGCTGATCGGGCGCACGGCCGTCGTGCCGCTGGCGCGGCGCGAGATTCCGATCGTGGCCGACATCATGGTCGATCCCAAGTTCGGCACCGGCGCCGTCAAGATCACGCCCGCCCACGACGCGAACGACTTCCAGACCGGGCTGCGCCACGACCTGCCGCAGATCGTGATCATGGACGAGGGCGGGGTCATGAACGACGCGGCCGGCGACTTCCGCGGGCTGGATCGTTTCGAGGCGCGCAAGCGCATCGTGGCCGCGCTCGAGGACGCCGGTTACCTCGAGAAGGTCGAGCCGCACACGCACAGCGTCGGGCACTGCTCGCGCTGCGGCACGGTGATCGAGCCGTACCTGTCGCTGCAGTGGTTCGTGAAGATGGCGCCGCTGGCCGCGGCCGGCATCGAGGCCGCGAAGAAGGGCAAGGTCAAGTTCTTCCCGTCGCGCTGGAAGAAGGTGTACCTGAACTGGATGGAGAACATCCGCGACTGGTGCATCTCGCGCCAGCTTTGGTGGGGGCATCGCATCCCGGTGTGGTACCGCGGCGAGGAAATGGTCGTCTCGCTCACCGCGCCCGAGGGCGACGGCTGGCGGCAGGACGAGGACGTGCTCGACACGTGGTTCAGCTCGTGGTTGTGGCCGTTCGCGACGCTCGGCTGGCCCGAGAAGACGAGCGACGTCGAGCGCTACTACCCGAACAGCCTGATGGTCACGGGCAGCGACATCATCTTCTTCTGGGTCGCGCGCATGATCATGGCCGGCTGCGAATTCATGGGCGAGGCGCCGTTCCCGCACGTGATGTTCACGAGCATCGTGCGCGACGCGCAGGGCCGCAAGATGAGCAAGTCGCTCGGCAACTCGCCCGATCCGCTCGAAATGATGGAGCGCTACGGAGCCGACGCCGTGCGCTTCACGATGGTGTACCTGACGCCGGCCGGGCAGGACCTGCTGTTCGACGAGAAGCGTCTCGAGACCGGCAAGTTCTTCGCGAACAAGATGTGGAATGCGGCCAAGCTCGTGCAGATGCGGCTCGGGGACGAGGACCTGGGCAAGGTCAAGGAGAGCGCGCTGACGCTGACGCTGGCCGACCGCTGGATCCTGTCGCGCTACGCGAACGCGGTGAAGGACATCACGCGCAACCTGAAGACGTATCGCCTCAACGAGGCCGCGAACGCCCTGTACCACTTCGCGTGGAACGAGTACTGCGACTGGTACCTCGAGTTCGCGAAGTCGCGCTGGCCCGAGGACGACGCGATCGCCGATGACGCCGCGCGCGACGACCGGCGCACGGCGCGCTGGGTGGCGTGGAAGGTGCTCGACGGCATCCTGCGCCTGCTGCATCCGTTCATGCCGTTCGTGAGCGAGGAACTGTGGCAGGCGCTGCCGCACGACGGCGAACTGCTGGCCACGGCGGCGTGGCCGCGCTCCAGGAAGGCGTGGGTCGACGCCGCGGCCGAGCGCGAGATCGGCTTCGTGCAGGAACTCGTGATCGCCGTGCGCAATCTGCGCGCCGAGAACAACATTCCCCCGGGCAAGCGCGTGCCGGTCTCGGTGCGCGGTCCGGCCGAGACGCTGGACGCGGTCGAGCGGCTCGCGTCGCAGATCGTGCCGCTCGCGCGCATCGACGTGCTGACGCTGGCCCGCGACGGATCGCGACCCGCCGTCGCGGCGTCCGCCGTGGTCGGGCGCGCCGAGGTGTTCCTGCCCCTCGAGGGGCTCATCGATCTCGACGAGGAGCGCGCACGGCTCGCGAAGGAGGCGGACAAGCTGCTCGGCGATCTCGAAGGGGCGCGCAAGAAGCTGCGCAACGTCGATTTCCTGAACAAGGCCCGCCCCGAGATCGTCGAGAAGGAGCGCACGCGCCTCGCGCAGCTCGAGGAGACGCTCGAGAAGCTGAAGCGCGCCCAGGCCGCGCTGCTCGGCGCCTGAGCGTGGCGCGGCCCGGTGCGGCGGCGCCGCCGACCGCGTACGCGCGCATCTACGCCGTGGTGCGCCGCATCCCGCGCGGCCGCGTCGCCACGTACGGACGAGTCGCCGCGCTGGCCGGATTGCCACGCGCGCCGCGCGTCGCCGGCTACGCGCTGTACGCGCTGCCCGCCGGTTCGCCGCTGCCCTGGCATCGCGTGGTCGCGGCCGGCGGCCGCCTCAGCGTGGCGCGGGTGAGCCCCGACAGCGCGCTCACCCAGCGCCTGCGACTCGAGCGGGAAGGCGTGGCGTTCGACGCGCGCGGGCGCGTGGTGCTGGCCGCGCACGAATGGAACGGGCGCGCGGCATCGTCCGCGGGCGCCGTGCGGCGCCGCGCGCGAAAGCGCTAGCCGGCCAGGATCTCGACGATGCGCTCGCCGCTCCGGCCGTCGCCGAACGGGTTCGCCCAGTCGCGGGGGCGGGCGCGCATGGCTTCGGCGCAGCGCACGATGTTCGCCGGCTCGGCGCCGGCCAGCACGTTCGCGCCGACCTCGACCGACTCGGGCCGCTCGGTGTTGTCGCGCAGCGTGACGCACGGGACGCGCAGGCAGCACGCCTCTTCCTGGAGCCCGCCCGAGTCCGTCACCATCAGTCCCGCGTCGACGTGCAGTCCCAGGAACTCGAGATAGCCGAGCGGCGGCAGCAGGCGCACCGCGCCGTCGACGTGCACGCCGAGCGCCTCGAGCTTCTTGGACGTGCGCGGGTGCAGCGCGGCGAGCACGCGGAAGTCGAGCGCCTTCGCGACGTCGGCGAGCCCGGTGAAGATGCCGCGCAGCCGCGTCTCGTCCTCCACGTTCTCGGCGCGGTGCACGGTGACGAGCGCGTAGCGTCCGGCCTCGACCCCGAAGCGCTCGAGCAGGCCGTTCTTCGGCGCGCGCTCGCGCTGCAGCAGGAGTTCGTCCACGACCGTGTTGCCGGTGACGCGGATGCGCTCGTCGCCCACGCCCTCGCCCTTCAGGATCGTGCGCGCGTGTTCCGTCGGCGCGAACAGCAGGTCCGACAGATGGTCGGTCAGGATGCGGTTGATCTCCTCGGGCATGCGCCGGTCGTAGGAGCGCAGGCCCGCCTCGACGTGGCCCACGCGGATGCCGAGCTTGTGCGCGGTGAGACCGGCCGCGAGCACGGTGTTCGTGTCGCCCTGCACCAGCACCCAGTCCGGGCGCTCGCGCGTGAGCAGGGGCTCCATGCCCGTGACGATGGCGCCGATCTGATACGCCTGCGATCCCGAGCCCACCTCGAGGTTGTGGTGCGGGCGCGGCAGGCCGAGCTGCTCGAAGAACACGCCGTCCATCTCGAACGAATAGTGCTGTCCGGTGTGCAGCAGCTGGAACGGCACGCCGAGTTTCTGGCAGGCGCGCACCACCGGCGCCATCTTGATGATCTCGGGCCGCGTGCCGACGACGATCGCCAGCGTCGGCTTCACGCCGCGGCTCCGCCGGCCGGCGCCTGGGTCTCGGCCGCGATCTTCGCCACCATGTGCTCGACGACGTCGCAACACGAGTTCCACGAGTTGACGCGCGGGTAGACCTGGGCCGTGCACGCCAGGTACAGGCGGCCCGGGATCACGGAATACGGCGGACACTTCTGGTTGTAGCCCAGCGTCCAGATCGGCTCGACGAACGGCGCGCGGAACAGGAACTGGTCGACGACCGTGCGTCCGGCATCGGGGAACAGGCGCTCGAGATCGGCCCGGTAGCCCGCGAGCAACTCCGCGTCGCCGCGCTGGAACAGGTCGCTGTTGCGATGCGTGTAGTTCACCAGGTACGTCACGTACAGCCCCTGCGAGCGGTCGAGCGGCACCAGGTTCGACATCTCGATCACGCCCTGGCACATCGCGCCGCTGTCGACGATCGGCATCCAGTAGTAGCGCGACAGGGGTTTCTGCATCAGGAACACGCCGCTGACGACGCCCTGGTAGTCCAGCTGGAGGTCGGCGAGCGCGGGAGGAAGCGCCAGCCCGCGCGTCATCTGCTGGAAGCGGATGAGCGGCGACGTCGACACGACCATGTCGAACGACTCGCGCGTGCCGTCCGCGTAGCGCAGCGCCATGCCCTCGCCGTCGCGCTCGATGCTCTCGACCGAGACGCCGAGCCGGACCTCGCCCTTGGCGCGCAGCGCCCGCTCGAACGCGTCGATGAGCGAGCGGTAGCCGCGCTTCAGGCAGCCCTTCACTTCGCGCTTCGTGTTCTTCTCGCGGCTCATGCGGCTCGACAGCCACAGGGCGGGGATGCCGCCGTAGCCGTCGCCGATCTTGGCTTCGAGCAGCGGGCGCCACAAGATGTCGAACGCCTTCGGTCCGACCATGCCGCGGATCCAGTCGGCGACCGCGACGTTGTCGAGGTGCGGACTCATGCCGTGCGTGCGCGCGCGAATCCCCATCAGGCCCATGCGCAGCCGATCGACGATCGACAGGGGCCGGAAGCGCAACAGGTCCATGGCCGTGTTCATCGGGAACACTTCGCCCCGGTACATGAAGCCCATGTCCGTGCCGCGCCACAGCAGCTCGGCGTCCAGCCCCAGGTCGCGGATCAGCGCGAGGAGCGCGTCGTCGTCGGGAAGAATGCAGTGGTAGAAACGCTCGAGGTGCCCGTCGCGATACGGGAACGTCGTGCCCAGCCCGCCGAGGAACTGCTCGCTCTCGAGCAGCGTCACGTGGTGCCCGAGCGCGGCGAGGCGGAACGCTGAGGCGAGGCCGGAAATCCCACCGCCGATCACGGCTGCGCGACGCTGCATGCAGACTCCCGGACGGCTGGGGTGGAATGGGGATCGGCGGTCGAGGATGCGAGCCGACGCCGCAGGCTTTCCGATGGGACGTCGGTCGTGGTTATCGGCAAGTCGTCCGCGTCCCATGAGCGTGGGTCGAAAGCGATCCTCGCCGGCGCGTCGGACGACCTCCGGGGCGGCGCACGCATTATGCGGACGTCGCGGGCCCCCGGCAAACGTGCGGTGTCGATCAACGCGACGAGCCCGGGCGCGGCGCCGTGTCGGGCGCGCCGCCGCGCCACACCGTCGCCCGCGGCAGCGCGAGGGTCGTGTCGCGCGCGGCCCGCGCCAGGCGCGCCGCGGCCACGTCGGCCCCCGCGTATCCAGCGCGATACGACACCGCCCACCAGCGCGTCCCGCCGCGGGCCAGGGAATCGACGAACGCCGTGTCCACGCGCCATTCCCGCGGAATGATGAGATCGCCCTCGTAGTAGGGCAGGCGCGGCGTGGCGAGAAGCAGCACGTGCCGGCCGGCGTCGAGCGCGTAGTGCCGCGCGAACACCAGACTGTGCGCGTCGGCGTGGACCACGACGTCCCCGGCCGCGACGCGCGGCGACAGCCAGCGCTCGACCTCCGTCAGGTGACGCGCCTCGACCTGCGGCTCGCGCAAGACGAGCGCGCGCAGCGCGGACGCCAGCACGACGAGCGCCGCGCCGGCGCGCAGCGGCAGCGGGGAGAGGCCGACGATTCCGGCCGCGATCAGCACGCACCACGCGGGCAGCGTGAAGAACATGTAGCGCTCGACGAACACGCCGGCGCCGCGCATCGCCAGCCCCCACAGCACGAGCATGGGCACGAGCGACGTCATCCACAGGAACGCCGCGGCTGGGCGCTGGCGCGCGCGCAGCAGCGGCAGGAGTGCGGCGAGCGCGAGCGGCGGCACGAGGTATTTGGGCCCGAGCGACAATAGGCGGACCACGTTGAACAGCGCGCCGAGCGTCGGCGGCTTCACCCAGTGGTCGCCGTTCAGGCGCTGCAATTGGAGCAGCACGGTCGGCACCTGCGGCGCGAACAGCAGTGCGGCGAGCGCGTGCCAGCCGATCCAGGCCATGAGCCGCCCGGGCGCGCGGCGGAGCGCGACGACCCCGGCCAGGGCCACGAACGCGAGCACGGGCGCCGCCAGGTAGTGCGTGTACAGCGCGACCGCCGCGGCCACCGCGTACGCCACGCCGTCCGCTCGGCGGCCGCCCCCGAGCCAGCGCCAGCCCCGCCACGTCGCGAACGTGAGCGCCAGGAACAGCAGCGCGTACGAGCGCGCTTCCTGCGAGAACGCGACGTGGGCCGGGTGCACGGCGAGCAGCGCGGCGGCCAGCACGCCCTCGCGCCGCCCGAACAGGTCGCGGCCGAGCACGACCATCAGCGCGACGTTCGCGAGCCCGGTCACGATCGACAGCGACTTGATCCACAAGTCGCCGTCGCCGCCCAGACGGCGCCACGCCCATTCCAGGGCGTAATGCAGCGGCGGGTGGATGTCGCCGGCCACGGCGCGCAGGAGGTCGGCGAACGGCAGCCGGGCGATCCACAGCGTGTACAGCTCGTCGAACCACAGATGCGTGGAGTGGGCCAGCCACAGCCGCAGGCCGAGCGCGACGGCGAGGATCAGCGCGAGCACCGCCCACGGCGTCATCGCGGGGCGGGTCGTCGAGGCGGCGGCCGTGGAATGCAGGGAACCTCCGGGGCGGAAGGACGTCGAGTCTCGTGACGGCGCCGCGAAAATAAACCATCGCCGTGTCGCGGCCGAGGCGTAACATGCCGAGGCAGACTTTCAACACGACAGGGAGGACGCTTGTCGAGTTCCGTGCGCGCTCCCGGGGAAGGAACCCCGGAACAACGCGTCTCCGGCTGGTGGTGGGTCGCGATCCTCGCGCTGGCCGCGGTGCCTCGTTTCCTCGAGGCCCGGCGCAACGCGCTTTCCTTCGAAGAGATCTACATCCTGCTCGTCGTGCGCGGCGGCTTCGCGCACACCCTGAGCACGCTGGCCCACGACGTCGACCAGCCGCTCTACCACCTGCTGCTCGGCGCCTGGCGCGGCGTCGGCGGCGAGCAGGAGCTGTGGCTGAAGAGCCTGAGCATCGTGCTCGGCCTGCTCTCGGTGGTCGCCGTGTACGCGCTCGGTCGCCGGCTGTTCGGCAGGTGGGCCGGGATCTTCGCGGCACTGCTGCTGGCCGCGCACTCGACGCACATCTACTTCTCGCAGTACGCCGACGTCGAAGTGCTGCTGTGGCTGCTGCTGCCGGTCGCCGTGTGGCGCGCCGTGTGCTGGTGGGACAGGCCGACGCTGGCGAACGGCGCGGCGTTCGCGGTAGCCGCGGCCGGTGCGCTGTACACGTACTACTTCGCGATCTTCATCCTGCTCGTGCTGGCGGTGTGGGGCGTGGCGCGGGCGCCGCGGCGCGCGGGAGGCTGGCTGCTGCTGTTCGCGGCCGCGCTCGCGCTGTTCGGGCCGCAGATCCCGATCCTGGTCGGGCAGCTCACGCGCGACCCCGAGTTCATCCGCAAGCTTCCGCTGCTGCCGCTCCACGACGTCGTGTCGGCGTTCCTCAAGGTCGCGGACGTGCCGCGCCTGCTCGCGCCGCTCGCCCTCGTGCTCGCGCTCGTGCCGCTGTTCCGCCGCGACACGCGCCCGGGCGCGCTGCTGCTGCTCATGGTCGTCGCGCTCCCGGCGGCCATCGTGTACGTGCTGTCGCAAGTGGGACTGCGCATCTTCTTCGAACGGCAACTGCTCTACGCGATCCCGTTCGCCGCGGTCGCGGTCGGCGGAGGGATCGCCGCGCTGCGTCCGCGGGCGCTCGGCCTCGTCGTGGCGCTCGCGTTCGTGGCCCTGGGGCTTCGCAACTGGTCGACGCGCGGTCCGCTCGACGAGGGCGTCGACATGACGCAAGCCGCGCGGTATCTCGACGCGCACGCCCGGCCCGGCGAGCCGATCCTGTGCTGCGAGACGCATTCGATCCTGTTCCTCGAATATCATCGGCCGCGCCTCGGGCCGTACCGGCTGCTCATTCCCGCCGACGCGCCGGCCTACCACGTGAGCGACGGCATCCTGTCGGTGCCCGATTCGCTGCGCGTCGGCGACGACGTGGTGGCGCGGCTGCGCGCCTCGGGCGCGCGCTGGTGGGGCGTGCGCATCGTGCACTTCCCGTACTACCGGAACGGCGCGGAGGCGGCGGCCCGGCTCGACGCCCAGGCGCAGGGACCGACCTGGACGTACCGTAAGGCGAGCGTGTGGTCCGGCGCCGGCACGGGCGCGCCTTGACCGGTCTTCACCGCGGCCCCTATTTTCGCCCAGAGACGACGCGGCCGCGGGGAATGGACTGACCGTGGCCGGACCGCCGTCCACCACTCGTCCGGGAGCTGCGTTGGCGATCGATTCCCCGGCGCGCCCGCGAGGGTCGCGCACCTCTGTGCCGTGGTGGCTCGCCGCGCTGGCGCTGCTCGCGCTGCGCGTGCCGCATCTGTTCGGTCCCATCCTCGTCGATCCGCACGCCTGGCGGCAGTGCGACACGGTGCACACGTCGCTGGACTTCTACCGTCGCGGCCTCGACGTGCTGCACCCCGCGGTGTGCTGGCTCGGCGCGCACCGCACGATCCTGCTGAACTTCCCCCTGAGCGAGGCGGCGGCTTCGCTGCTGTACCGCGCATTCGGGCCGAGTCCGCTGTGGGATCGGCTCGTGCAGCTCGCGCTGTTCACGCTCAGCGCGGCGTGGATCTTCGCGCTCGCGTCGCGGCTCGCCGGCCGGCGCGTGGCGCGGCTGACGACGCTGGCGTATCTCGCGCTGCCGCTCGGCCAGTATTTCTCGCGCGTGCCGCACATCGAGTTCAGCGTGCTCGCGTTCGTGAGCGGCACGTTGTACTACGCGACGGTCGCGTGCCTCGACCGGCGCACGTGGGCCGCGTTCGCCGCGGCGGCGTGCGGCGTGCTCGCCGCCCTCGTCAAGGCCCCGTACCTGGCGACGACCGGCTTCGCCGTGCTCGTCCTGCTGCTGGCGCGCCCGTCGTGGGGCAACGTCGTGCGGCTGGCGATCGCGTTCGGGATTCCAGCCGCGGTGTTCCTGGTGTGGCGCGACTACGTGGACGCGGTGAACGCGACGGTGCCGAACTGGTACTTCCTGCCCGACTTCTACAAGGAAGTGAACCCGCTGTGGCGCTACATGGGCACGCTGGCCGAGCGCGAAGACGTGCGCAACTGGATCAAGATCGCGAAGCGCCTGATCTTCGAAGTCGGAACGCCGATCGGCGTCGTGTTCGCGCTCGTCTCGCCGTCGAGCGGCGCGCGACCGCCGGCGACCGGCGCCGACGCCGGGCGCGGGCCCGAGGCGCGCGTGTTCGCGCTGGCCTGGTTCACGGGTTGCGTCGTGTTCGTGCTCGTGTTCTTCCGGCTCAGCGCGTGGCACAACTACTATCAGACGCCGTTCATCGCTCCGACCGCGCTGCTCATCGGACTCGGCGCCGACGCGCTGTGGGACCGGCTGCCGCGCGTCGCCGGCGTGCCCGCGACCGGCGTCGCGTTCGCGGCGTTCCTGCTGGTGGCGGCCTGGCTGCCGCCCCGGTTGGGCTACGACCGAATCGACTGGCTGCGTGAGGAGGCCGGGCCGGTGATCGCGGCGCGCGTGCCCGCCGGGCAGCTGGTCGTCGCCGCGGACTTCAACACGCTGCCGCCAACCGATCCGCGCCTGCTGTTCCGCGCCGGGCGCGAAGGCTGGCCGATGCGCGCGCACCAGATCACGCCCGAGCGCCTCGACAGTCTCGAGACGTACGGCGCGCGCTGGGTCGTCGTGCTCACCGACCCCGAGCACCCGGCCGTGCAGCCGCCTGCGTTCCTCGCGCCGCTCGAAGTCGCGACCGACCCGGTGCGCCACGACGGCCGGACGATCGGCACCGTCCACGTGTACGCGCTCCCGGCGTCGGCGCCGGGCGCGGGCCGCCCGTGATCCGCACGGCGTTCCGCGCCGTCCTGCTGGCGTGCTCGGCGGCGGCCAGCGGGATCTTCCTGCTGCTGGCCTGGCGGCACCTGCACTACCCGGCGGAGATGGACTACATCGAGGGCGTGATGATGGACCACGTCGTGCGCCTGATGCACGGCCGGCCCATCTACGTGGCGCCGTCGCTCGACTTCGTCGCGCTCGCCTACATGCCGCTGTTCACGACCGTCGCGTCGCTGCTGGCGCGCGCGTTCGGTCCCGAGTTCTGGGAGCCGCGCTTCGTGTCGTTCGTCGGCACGCTCGCGCTCGTCACGCTGATCGGCGTCGTGGTCCGGCGCGAGACGCGCAGCTGGACGTTCACCGCGGCCGCGGTCGGGCTGTACCTCATGGGCTACGGCGCGGCCGGCGGCGGGCACTACGACGCATCGCGCCCGGACTCGATGATGCTCGCGCTCGCGTTCGGCGGACTCGTGACGTTGCGCACCACGGAGAGCGCGCGGGGCGCGGTGCTCGCGGCGCTCCTGCTCACGGTCGCGTTCTTCACGAAACAGCATGCGGTGTGGTTCGGGCTCGCGGCGCTCGGCCACGTGGTGTGGAACGATCGGCGCCGCCTCGCGCCGTTCACGCTCACGCTGTTCGCCGGCTGCTTCGGCGGCTACGGCCTGCTGTCGCTGTGGCTGGGGCCCTGGTTCAGCTTCTACACGTGGGACGTGCCCGCGCACTGGTCGCAGTTCAGCAAGCTGCGCATCGAGCACTACGTCGGCACCGGCCTCGTGGGCATGCTCGGGCCGCTGACGGTGCCCAGCGTGCTGTCCCTGGCGCTGCCCGAAGCGCCGTGGAGGGGCCGCTCCGGCGTGTGGGCGTGGGCCGCGCTCGGTGCGCTCGGCACCGGGCTGCTCGCGACGTTCGACCCGAGCGCGTGGCGCCACGTGTTCATGCCGAGCATGGTCGCGTTCTCGATCTTCGGGCCGCTGTCGCTGGCTCGCCTGCTGCACGCGCTCGCGCCCGAGGGTTCGCAGGATCGGCCGCGCGCCGAGGCGCTGGTCGCGGCGCTGCTCGTGCTCCAGTTCGTGCCGCTCATCTACGGCATCCACGCCGAGCAGCCGCACCCGCACGCGCGCGAAGCCCGCGCCGCGTTCATCGCGCGACTGCGCGCGCTGCCGGGGCCGGTCATCGTCATCGAGCACGGCTTCTACGCGACGCTGGCCGGCAAGGCCCCGTCGCTCCAGGTCATCGCCATCGGCGACCTGGAACGCGCGCCCGGCAATCGCATGCTGCGCCGCGACCCGAACGTGTACCGGAAGATGTTCGAGCCGTTGCGCCGCGGCCCGGGCCGGCCGGCGCTCCTCGCCGACGAAGCGCTCGAGCAGGTCGGCCCGTTGTGGGCCGAGATCGCGCCCGGGTATCGACTGGCCGACTCGCTGGGCGCCGAGACCGATCCGCTGCGCTCGTTCCACGGCCACACCGGCGCGCCTCAGTACCTGTACCTGCCGCGCGAGGACGCGCCGCCCGGCGCGGCCGCCGACTCGGCCCGCGTCCGCTGACGTGGGCCGGCCGGTCGCGACGGTCAGCGTCGACGTCGATCCCGTCGATCTGCACCTGATCGGCTACGGCCATCGCGGCCTGCCCGCGGACGCGCTCGCCTACACGCTCGGGCTGCCGCGTCTGCTCGAGGCGTTCGCGCGCGCCCAGGTGCGCGCCACGCTGTTCGTGGTGGCGCGCGACGCGGCCGCGCACGCGCCGCTGCTGCGCGCCGCCGCCGAGGCGGGCCACGAGATCGCCAGCCATTCGCTGACCCACCCGATGGCCCTGGCCAGCCTGCCCGAGGAGCGCATGCACGAGGAACTGGTGGGGTCGCGCGATCTGCTGGAAGCCGCGTGCGGCACGCCGATGATCGGCTTCCGCTCGCCGAACTACGACATGAGCGGGCGCACGCTGAAGCGTCTGGCGGCGGCCGGCTACCGCTACGATGCCTCGGGATATCCGACGCCGTTCCTGCTGCCGGCGCGCCTGCTGCTCGCGCTCAAGAGCGCCGACCCGGCCGCCGTGTTCAATTTGAAGCTGTGGCCGTTCACGTGGCGGCGCACGCCCCATCGCCGCGGGCCGCTCGTCGAGTTCCCGGTCTCCGTGACGCCCGGCATCCGCTTCCCGTTCTACCACACGGCGCGCTACGTGCTTTCCGAGTCGCGCTTCCACGGCATGCTCGACGGCTTCGCGCGCCGCGGCGAGCCGCTGTCGTACGTGGTGCACGCCGTGGACCTGCTCGGACTCACTGAGGACCGCGTCGATGCGCGGCTCGCGCCGCACCCGGGCATGGACCGGCCGCTGCGCGAGAAGATCGCCCTGCTCGATCGCTCGCTGGCCGCGATCGCCGCGGCGTTCGAGCCGCTGCCGTTCCGCGACCGTCTCACGCCGGAGGGCGCGCTGCGCTGAGCGCGCTTGGCCGCCGGCCGGCCTGCGGCTAGGGTGGCGGGGAAGAAGCGGCGCGGAGCGGCGTACTGTCTCTCGACGCTTCGCCTTTCCCTCTCTCAAGACCAGGAGTCGCCCCATGCCCGCCGTCCCCGTTTCCCACGCCGCACGCGCGGCCGCCTTCGGGCTCGCGCTCGCCGCGACCGCGTCGCTCGCGCCCGGCGTGGCGCCGGCCCGTGCCGCGGGCCCGGCGCTCACCATCTATCGCAACGACCTCGCGCTCGTGCGCGAGCGGCGCAGCGTGACGCTGGCCGGGGCGCGCGACACGCTGCGGCTCGCCGACGTGCCCGAGAGTCTCGACTTCCCGTCCGTGCGGCTCGGCTTCGACGGCGGCGCGCGGGTCACCCGGCTCGCGTACCGCTTCGACACCGCGGACGGGATGTCCCTGATCGATCGCGCGCGCGGCGAGCGCGTGCGCGTCGGCGGTCGCAACGACCGCGTCACCGAGGGCACGCTCGTGGGCGCGGACGGCGAATGGCTCGTCGTGCGCGGCGACGACGGCGCGCTGACCACGTTGGCCCGCTCCGCCGTCGAGAGCGTGCGCCTGGCCCGCCCGCCGGCCCAGTTGTCGCTTCGCCCGACGCTGGAGGCGGTCGTCGAAGGCGGGCGCGCCGGGCGCACGGACGCCGAGCTCGCGTACCTGACGCACGGGCTATCGTGGGCCGCCGAACACGTCCTCGTGCGCCGCGGGGAACGCGCGGCGCGCTGGTCGACGACGGTGACGCTGACGAACACGTCGGGGCGCAGCTTCGAGGACGCGACGCTGCGCCTCGTCGCCGGCGACCCGCAGATCGCGACGCCGTCGCCGTCCCCGGTGATGATGAACATGCGTGCGGGGATGGCCGCGATGGAGAAGACCGCGGACGCGGGCTTCGCGGGGGAGAGCTTCGCTGACTATCACCTGTACACGCTCGACCGACCGGCCACGCTGCGCGATCGCGAGACGCAGAGCTTCACGTTTCTCGAGCCGCGCGACGTCCAGGTGACGCCGCGCTACGTGTATCGCGGCGGCGACCCGCGCGGCGTCATGACCGTGATCGAGATGACGAACGCGAAGGCCGACGGGTTCGGCGTGCCGCTGCCCGGCGGGCGCGTGCGCGTGTACGAGGCGGACGCGTCGGGCGCCCAGCAGTTCACCGGCGAGGCGCGCATCGACCACACGGCGATCGACGAGAAGCGTTCCCTCGAGGTGGGCCGCGCGTTCGACCTCGCGGCCGAGCGTCGCGAGGTCTATGACCACCGGCTGTCCGACCACGAACGCGAGTACCAGGTCGCGATCGAGCTGCGCAACCGCAAGGACACGGACGCCACGATCCGCGTCGAGGAGAGCGTGAGCGGCGACGTCGAGATCACGCAGAAGACGCACCCGTTCACGCGCAAGGACGCGAACACGCTGGTGTTCGAAGTGCCGGTCGCGAAGGGGCAGAAGGTGGAGCTCGGCTACACGGCGCGCGCCCGCTTCTAGGGCGCCGCCGAGCGGCTCGACCGCGTCGCCGGGGTCGGTTAGCATCCCAGCGCCCATGCCCTTCGAACTCCGCTCGCCCTACTCGCCGCGCGGCGACCAGCCGGAGGCGATCGAACAGCTCGCCGACGGCCTGGCGCGCGGTGAACGCTTCCAGACGCTGCTCGGCGTCACCGGCTCGGGGAAGACGTTCACGATCGCGAACGTCATCGCCCGCCACGGCCGGCCGACGCTCGTGATCTCGCACAACAAGACGCTGGCGGCGCAGCTGTACGGCGAGTTCCGCCAGTTCTTCCCGAACAACGCGGTCGGCTACTTCATCTCGTACTACGACTACTACCAGCCCGAGGCGTACGTGCCGTCCACGAACACGTACATCGCCAAGGACGCGAGCATCAACGACGACATCGACCGGCTGCGCCTGCAGGCCACGTCGATGCTGCTCGAGCGCGAGGACGTCATCATCGTGGCCAGCGTGTCGTGCATCTACGGCCTCGGCGCGCCCGAGGACTGGCGCGGCATGCGCATCGACGCGAAGGCCGGCGGCACGCTGTCGCGGCGCGACCTGCTCGCGCAGCTCGTGGCCATCCAGTACACGCGCAACGACGTCGAGGTCGGGCGCGGCAACTTCCGCGTGCGCGGCGACGTCGTCGAGGTGCATCCGGCGTACGACGACCTCATCGTGCGCATCGAGCTGGACGACGACGTCGTGGCCCGACTCTCGACCGTGGATCCGATCACCGGCCAGGTGCTGCGCCGCATGGATCGCCTGGCGCTGTATCCGGCCAAGCACTTCGTCACGCCGGAGCCGCGCCTGCATGCCGCGCTCGACGGCATCCGCCGCGAGCTGAACGAGCAGGTCACGCGCTTCCGCGCGGAGGGCAAGCTGCTCGAGGCCCAGCGCATCCAGCAGCGGACCGAGTACGACCTGGAGATGCTGGCCGCGATCGGCAGCTGCCCGGGCGTCGAGAACTATTCGCGCCACCTGTCCGGGCGCCAGCCGGGAGACCGGCCGGGCTGCCTCATCGATTACTTCCCGCGCCATCCGGACGGAAGCGCGGATTTCCTGCTGGTGATCGACGAGTCGCACGTCACGACGTCGCAGATCGGCGCGATGTACGAAGGCGACCGCTCGCGCAAGACGGTGCTCGTGGACTTCGGGTTCCGCCTGCCGTCGGCCCTCGACAACCGCCCCTTGCGCTTCGACGAGTTCGAGACGCTGGTCGGGCCGACGCTGTACGTGTCGGCCACGCCCGGCGAATTCGAGCTCGGGCGCACGAAGGGCGTCGTCGTGGAGCAGATCATTCGTCCGACCGGGCTCATCGATCCCGAGATCGTGATCAAGCCGGTGCAGGGCCAGGTCGACGATTTGCTCGAGGAGATCCGCGTGCGCGTCGAGCGCCAGGAGCGCGTGCTGGTCACGACGCTGACGAAGCGCATGTCCGAGGACCTGACCGACTACCTGGGCGAGGCCGGCGTCAAGGTGCGCTATCTGCACAGCGACATCGACGCGCTGGAGCGCGTCGAGATCCTGCGCGGCCTGCGCCTCGGCACGTTCGACGTGCTCGTCGGGATCAATCTGCTGCGCGAGGGCCTGGACCTGCCCGAGGTGTCGCTCGTCGCGATCCTGGACGCCGACAAGGAGGGGTTCCTCCGCTCCGAGCGCTCGCTCATCCAGACCGCGGGCCGCGCCGCGCGCAACGTGCGCGGGCGCGTCGTGCTGTACGCCGACACGGTGACCGACTCGATGCGCCGCGCGCTGGACGAGACGCGCCGCCGGCGCGAGAAGCAGTTCGCGTACAACGCCGCGAACGACATCACGCCGCGCACGGTGCAGAAGAGCATCGAAGACGTGATGCACGCGACGTCCGTGGCGGACGCGATCGGCAGCGCCGAGTCCGACGACGTGAAGAAGCTGGTGCGCGACGTGGACGGGGCGCCGGAGCAGTTGATCGCCCGGCTCGAGGCCGAGATGCTCGCCGCGGCGCGCGCGCTGGAGTTCGAGCGCGCGGCCTCGCTGCGCGACCGCATCGAGGACGTGCGCGCCACGCTGGTGATGGCCGGTCAGATGGGCGTCGGCGCCCCGCCGGAACGGGCGCGGCGCGGCGGCGCGGACGCGAACGAGCCGCGGCGCATCAAGCGGCGCTTCGGACGGGATCGCTAGCCATGCTCGAATCCTTCGCGCTGCCGATCGTCAAGTACGCGCTGTCGGAAGACGTGGGCACCGGCGACATCACGACGTTGAACGCCGTGCCGTCGGGCATCCACGCGCGGGCCGCGCTCGTGGTCAAGGAGATCGGCGTGATCGCCGGTCTCGACGTCGCGCGGCTCACGTTCCGTGAGGCCGACGCGACGCTCAAGTGGCGGCCGCTCGTGAGCGACGGCGATTCCGTGCGGCCGGGCGTGGCCGTGGCGCAGGTCGTGGGCGACGTTGGCGGCATCCTGAAGGCGGAGCGCACGGCGTTGAACTTCCTGCAGCACTTCTCGGGCATCGCCACGCTGACCAGGCGCTACGTCGAGCGCATCGCCGGCACCGGCGCGACGATCATCGATACGCGCAAGACGACGCCGGGCCTGCGCTTCCTCGAAAAATTCGCGGTGCGCGCGGGCGGCGCCGAGAATCACCGGCTCGCGCTGTGGGACATGTACCTGGTGAAGGACAACCACGTGCGCGCCGCCGGCGGGCTGACGGCCGCGATCGATCGCATCCTGCGCACGCGCCAGGGCGACCTGCTGCTCGAGGTCGAGGTCGAGTCGCTCGACCAGTTGAAGGAGGCGCTGCGCCCCGACGTGGATCGCATCCTGGTCGACAACCGTCCGGTCGAAGAAGTGCGGCGCGCGGTCGAGGAAGTGGATCGCTGGTGCCGCCAGAACCCGCCCGACAGCCCGCGCATGCGGGCGGGGGCGCGGCGCTGGCCCGAGGTCGAGGTGTCGGGCGGACTCAACCTCGACACCGTGCGCGCCTACGCCGAGACCGGCGCGGACTACCTGTCGGTGGGCGCGCTCACGCACTCCGCGCCGGCGCTGAACCTGAGTCTGGAGATCGAGGAAGTTGGCTGAGGCGACGTTCGACCGCGCGTCCTTCGCGGAGGCGCTGCGCACCCGCAGCTTCGGGCATCGGCTGATCGTGCGCGCCGAGGTCGGCTCCACGAACGACGTGGCCTGGGACGCGCTCGCCGAAGGGGCGCCCGACGGCGTCACGATCGTGGCCGACGCGCAGACCCAGGGCCGCGGGCGCGCCGGCCGGACGTGGCACACCGCGCCCGGGCTCGGGCTGGCGCTGTCCATCGCGCTCCATCCGGGCTGCGATCGGCGCCAGCAGGGGACCTTGCCGCTGGTCGCCGGGCTCGCGCTGGCCGAAGGGCTGGAGGCGCTCGGCGTGCGCCCGCGACTCAAGTGGCCGAACGACGTGCTCGTGGGCAACCGCAAGCTGGCTGGCATCCTGTGCGAGAGCCGGCGCCTGCCGCTGCCGGGCGGAGCGCTCACGGACGTCGTCGTCCTCGGCGTCGGCGTGAACGTCGCGCAGCGCGCGGAGGACTTCCCGACGGAGTTGGGCGAGAGCGCGCGCCTCGCGCCGACGTCGCTCGCGCTCGAGGGCCACGCCGCGACGCGCGAAGCCGTCGCGGCCGCGTTCCTGAACGCGCTCGAACCGCTGTGGACCGAGCACGCCGAGGGCGGGCGCGAGCAGGTGCTCGAGCGCTGGCGGGCGCGCGCCGACTTCTGGGGCCGCCCGGTCACCGTGCGCACGCCGACCGGCGCCGTGTCCGGCACCGCGCGCGCGCTGGATGCGGACGGCGGACTGGTCGTGGCGCTCGAGGGCGGCGGCGAGACGACCGTGCTCGCCGGCGACCTCGACGTCGTGCAAGCCGAGAGCGGGGCCTCGTGAGCGACGATCCGCGGAAGACCGGCGAGATGCCGTTCCTCGAGCACCTCGAGGAGTTGCGCGTCGTGCTGTTCCAGTCCGCGGTGGCGTGCCTGGCCGGCGCGCTCGCGGGCTGGTGGCTGGCGCCGCGCGTGCTGGAAGACGTGATCCACCGCACCGTCGGGCACGCGCTCGTCCTGTCGCCGCTCGAGGCGTTCAACGAGCGTTTCAAGCTGTCGCTCGTGCTCGGCCTCGTCGTCGCGCTGCCGTTCGTGCTGTGGAAGCTGTGGAGCTTCGTCGTGCCCGGGCTGCTCAAGCGCGAGCGCTCGTGGATTCCCGGCATGGTGGCGGCGTCGTACGCGCTGTTCGGGCTCGGCGCGTGGGCGGCGTACGGCTACGTCGTGCCGCTCGTGATCCGCGTGCTGAGCGGGTTCATGACGCCGAGCATGACGGCGCAGATCCAGCTCGGCGCGCTGCTCGGATTCGTCTACAACATGGCGCTGGCGTGCGGCGTGGTGTGCCAGCTGCCGCTCGTGTGCATGACGCTGACCGCGATCGGGCTGGTGACGCCGGGCTTCCTGCTCCGGCAATGGCGCATCGCGATCGTCGCGGTGTTCTTCATCACCGCCATCATCACGCCCGGCGACGTCGTGACCGCGCAGCTGATCATGGGCGTACCCATGACGCTGCTGTACTTCGTGAGCGTGGGCCTGTCGTGGCTCGTCGCCAAGCGCCGCCGCGAATCGGAAGCGCGCGAATGGGGGGAGGAAGCGAATGCCTGATCGAAAGCCGCCGCGAGGTCGACGCGCCGCCGGGCGCAGGCCGACGGGCGCCGCGCCGCCGCCGCGGGCTCGCGCCGCGATCGCGAAACGCACGCGCGCCGCCGCGAAGCAGACGCGCGCCGCCGCGTCCCGCGCCCGCGCCGCCGCGCGCACGCTCATCGCGGTCGACGTCGGCAACAGCGAAGTGGTCGTCGGCTGGTTCAAAGGCACGACGCTCGACCGCTTCTGGCGCCTGACGAGTTCGCGCCAGACGGCGGACGAGATCACGCTCGCGCTCGCGGCGCTGCTGCGCGACCGGCTGGCCGCGAGCCCGCGTCCGGGCGCCGTGCTGTGCTCGGTCGTGCCGGCGCTGACGCTGCCCTGGTCCGAGGCGCTGGCCCAGGTCTCGGGCCGCGCGCCCGTCGAGGTCGGACCGACGACCGCGAAGGCGCTGCCCATCCGCTACCACGACAAGAGCGCGGTCGGCGCGGACCGCATCGCGAACGCCATCGCCGCGCGCGGGCTGTACGGCACGCCGGCCATCGTGGTCGATCTCGGCACCGCGACGACCTTCGACTGTGTCTCGAAGAGCGGCGCGTATCTCGGTGGGGTGATTGCGCCTGGCGTCGGCACGTCGGCCGAGGAACTGTTCCGGCGCGCGGCCCGCGTGCCGCGCGTCGAGCTGCGGAAGCCCGAGCGCGCGCTCGGCCGCACGACCGAGGAATCGCTGCGCGCCGGCGTGCTGTGGGGGGCGGCCGGCCAGGTCGACGCACTGGTGCGGCGCATCGCGCTCGAGATGCACGGCACGCCGCACGTGATCGCAACCGGCGGCTGGGCCAAGACGATCGCGCCGGAGTGCGAGACGGTGAATGTGGTGGATGAAGGTCTGACGCTCAAAGGCTTGCGGCTCATCTGGGAGGCGAACCGGTGAAAGGCCGGCTCGAGCTTCGCCGCGATGTGCGGCGAGCCGGTGCGTTGGCCGCGCTGGCCCTGAGCGGCGCCATCGGCGTCGGGCTCGCGCCGCCGCGCGCCGCATGCGCTGCCGCGCCGCCCGGTCCCATCGAGCGTCGCGTCGCCACCACGAAGGGGATCCGCGCCGCGGCTCCGCTGGCGTCCAGCGACAGCAGCTACGAGATCGGCCTCGTGCGGGAGCTCGCCGGCCCGGCGTACGAAGGCCGCGGGATCGGCACTCACGGCATCGAGCGCGCGGCGTTCCTCATCGCCGGCGACATGCGAACGTTCGGGCTGCGGGGCGCCGGCGAAGAATCGATCGGCGACACGACGCTGCCCGCACGCGAACCGTTCGGCCAGCCGTTCGAAGTCACGACCGGCGTCACGGTCGGCGCGCCGTGCGCCGTGAGCGTCGCGGGACACACGTTCGCGGTCGGCGCCGACATGCAGCCGATCGGTTTCTCGACGAACGGCACGCTGGCCGCGCCCGTCGTGTTCGCGGGCTATGGCATCACCGCGCCGGGCTTCGCGTACGACGACTACGCCGGCCTCGACGCGCGCGACAAGATCGTGCTCGTCCTGAGCAACGAGCCGGGCGAGATGGACTCGACGAGCCGCTTCGACGGCTCGGTGAACACGCCGCACGCCGAGCTGCGCACGAAGGCCATCAACGCGCGCGAGCACGGCGCGCTCGCGCTGCTCGTCGTCGACGGCCCGCAATGGCACGCCGGCGAGCCGCTGCGGCCGCCGAGCCTCACCGGCACCGGCTACATGACGAGCGGCCTGCTGGCGGCGCGCGTCTCGGCGCCGATCGCCGAGGCGTTGCTCGCGCCGGCCGGGCTCGACCTCAAGACGGCGCAGCGCGCCATCGAGGCGCACCAGAGCCCGCACAGCTTCGCGCTGCCCGAGTCGGCGCGCGTGACCGTCACGCTCAAGCGCACCCGCGCCAGGATCGCGAACGTGGTCGGCTGGATCCCCGGCCGCGACACGACGCGCACGCTGGTGATCGGAGCGCACTACGACCACCTCGGCTACGGCGGCGAGGGCTCGCTCGCGCCCGATTCGCACCTTCCGCACCTCGGGGCCGACGACAACGCCTCGGGCGTGGCCGCGCTGATGGGCATGGCGCGCGACCTCGGCCGCCGCATGAAGAGCGGCTGGCGGCCCGAGCACAACCTCGTGTTCTGCGCGTTCACGGGCGAGGAGAGCGGGCTGCTCGGCTCGGGGCACTTCGTCGACGATCCGCCGCGCCCCATCGAGAGCATCGAGGCCATGCTGAACATGGACATGGTCGGGCGGCTGCGCGACAACAAGCTGCTGGTGTCGGGTGTCGGCACGGCGGACGAGCTGCCGGCCGTGGTGGCGGACGCGAATCGCGCCGATCCGTTCGACCTGAAGACGTCGCAGGACGGCTACGGGCCGAGCGACCACTCGTCGTTCTACAAGAAACAGATCCCCGTGCTGTTCCTGTTCACGGGTTCGCACGCCGACTATCACAAGCCCAGCGACACCTGGGACAAGATCAACGAGCGCGGGTTGTGGCGCGTGTCCCGCTTCGCCGAGGCGCTCGTGGAATCGCTGGACGCACGACCACGCGTGCACTATCGCAAGGCCGAGAGCGACAGTTCGATGGGCCGCATCGGCGGGGGCGGCGGGTACGGCGCGTACCTCGGCACGATTCCCGACTACATGCAGACGGAAGGCGGCGTACTGCTGTCGGGCGTGCGCTCGGGCGGACCCGCGGACCAGGCCGGACTCAAGGGAGGAGACGTGATCGTGAAGTTCGACGGTGTGCGCATCGACAACATCTACGACTACACCTACGCGCTGCGCTCGCGGAAGCCGGGCCAGAGCGTGCGCATCACGGTGAAGCGAGGGAGTCAGGAGCTGGACCTGGTGGCCACGCTGGGGAGGCGCCCGTGATCGCGCCGAATCGAGGCCGTGCGATGCCGCGCCGATTCGCCGGAGCGCTGGCGCTCGCGTCGCTGGCCGCCGCCGCGCTCGCGGTCGCGCCGCTCGCGCGCTCGGCCACCGACGCCACGCCGCCGAGCCCGCCCGTGCCGCGCAGCGCGGTCGCGGCCGACACGCTGATCCGCGAAGGCGAGACGCACTTCGCGCACCTGTGGCAGCTCACGTTCGGCGGGCAGAACGCGGAAGGCTACTGGTCGGCGGACGGCAAGCGCCTGATCTTCCAGTCGACGCGCGACGGCTGGCCGTGCGACCAGATGTTCGTGATGAACCTGGGAACCGGCGACGTGAAGCGTGTGAGCACCGGGCGCGGGCGCACGACCTGCGGCTATTTCTACGACCATGACCAGCGCATCTTCTTCTCGTCGACGCACCTCGTGTCCGACTCGTGCCCGCCGCCGCCCGACTACTCGCACGGCTACGTATGGCAGGTGGAGCCGGGCTACGACGTGTTCACGGCGCGCCCCGACGGCTCGGACCTGACGCGCCTGACGTCGAGCCCGGGCTACGACGCGGAGGGCACGCTGTCCACGGACGGGCGCTGGATCGTGTTCACGTCCGAGCGCGACGGCGACCTCGACCTGTACAAGATGCATCCGGACGGCAGCGCGGTGACGCGGCTCACGAACACGCCGGGCTACGACGGCGGCGCGTTCTTCTCGCGCGACGGCCAGTGGATCTGCTACCGCGCGGACCATCCGGCGGACTCCTCGCTCGCCGAGTACCGCGAACTGCTGTCGCGCCACCTGGTGCGCCCGACCACGATGGACCTGTGGGTCATGCGCGCCGACGGCCGCGACGCGCACCGCGTCACGCACGACGGCGGCGCTTCGTTCTGCCCGTACTTCACGCCGGACGGGCGCTCGATCCTGTACGCCTCGAACTTCGAGAACCCGCACGGGCGCAACTTCGACCTGTACCTGGTCCCGGTCGTGGGCGGCACCCCGCAGCCGGTGACGCGCGATCCGTCGTTCGACGCGTTTCCGATGCTGAGCCCGGACGGGCACTGGCTGGTGTTCGCGTCGAACCGCGGCGCGCGCGTGCGCGGCGAGACGAACCTGTTCCTGGCGGCCTGGCGCTAGGCGCGATCCCGAGGAGAACGAGCCGCATGGGCAAGCGCATCGAGTTCGACGAAGCCGCGCGCGAGTCGCTGCGCCGCGGCGCCGACCAGCTGGCCGGCGCGGTGCGCGTCACGCTCGGGCCGCGCGGGCGCAACGTCGTGCTCGGCCAGGGCGCGGGCGCGCCGACCATCACGAACGACGGTCTGACCATCGCGCGCGAGATCGAACTTGCCGACCCGTTCGAGAACATGGGGGCGCAACTCGTCCGCGAAGTCGCGGTCAAGACCGGCGAGGTCGCGGGCGACGGCACGACGACGGCGACGCTACTCGCCCACAGCATGATCCAGGAGGGCCTGCGCGCCATCGCCGCCGGGCGCAACCCGGTCGCCCTCAAGCGTGGGATCGATCGCGCGGTCGGGGCGGTCGTCGCGCACCTGCGCGCCACGTCGCGTCCGGTCGAGGGGCGGGACGAGATCCGGCGCGTGGCGACGCTGAGCGCGGGCGGCGACGAGTCGATCGGCGAACTCGTCGCCGAGGCCGTCGAGCGCGTCGGCCGGCAGGGCGTGATCACGGTCGAGGACGGGCGCGGCATGCAGACCACGCTCGAGGTGGTGGAGGGCGTGCGCTTCGATCGCGGCTACCTGTCGCCGTACTTCATCACGCACCCTGAGAGCATGGAGACCGCGCTCGACAACGCCCTCGTGCTGCTCACCGATCTGCGCTTCTCCGGGGCCCGCGACCTCGTGCCGGCGCTCGAGGTGGCGGCCGAGTCGGGACGTCCCCTGCTGATCGTGGCCGACGACGTCGAGGGCGAGGCCCTGGCCACGCTCGTCGTGAACCGGCTGCGCTCCACCGTCGCGTCCGTGGCGGTCAAGGCGCCGCTCACCGGCGACCGGCGACGCGCGCTGCTCGAAGACTTGGCGGTGCTGACCGGGGCCCAGCTGTTCGCCGCCGACCTCGGCACGTCGCTCGAGGCGCTGCGCCCGCGTGACCTCGGCAAAGCGCGCCGCGTGCGCGTCGACCGCGACACGACGACGCTCGTGGGAGGCGGCGGCCGCGCCGACGCGATCCGCGAGCGCATCGCCGAGGTCGAGCACGCGCTGGCCCACGCCGAATCCGACCACGAGCGCGACTGGCAGCGCGAGCGGCTCGGGCGCATGACGGGCGGCGTCGCCGTCCTGCGCGTCGGCGCTCCGACGGAACTGGCGATGGCCGAGCGGCGCCAGGTGGTCGAAGACGCGCTCGCCGCGACGCGCGCCGCGCTCGAAGAGGGCGTGGTCCTGGGAGGCGGCGTCGCGCTGCTGCGCGCGCAGGGCGCGGTGCGGGCCGCGAGCTACCACGGCGACGAGGAGGTGGGCCGCGACATCGTGCTCGGCGCGCTCGAGGCGCCGACCCGGCAGATCGCCGACAACGCCGGCGCCGACGGCGCGATCGTCGTGGCGCGGCTGCGCGGGCTCGAGGGCTCCGCGGGTTACGACGCCACGACGGACGAGTACGTCGATCTCGAAGTGCGCGGGATCCTCGATCCGACGAAAGTGGTCCGCGTCGCCCTGCAGCACGCCGCGAGCATCGGCGCCATGGTGCTCACCACGGATGCCATCGTCGTCGACGACGACGAGGACGAAGCGCCGCCCGAGTAGCGGCTTCGCGGGCGCCATCGCGAATCCGCGAACGGGCGGCGGACCATCGCCCCCGAAAGACGGAAGCCCCGCCTCCGAAGAGACGGGGCTCCGCGTGCGGACCCTCGAGTGCTAGCTGGAGCGACGACGCAGGCGCGAGACCGCGATGCCGATGAGGCCCGTGCCCATCAGGGCCATCGTGCCCGGCTCGGGAACCGGATTCGTGCCGCCGCCCGAGGCGTCGTGCGAGAACGGCGCCTTCGTGTACTGGATGTGATCCCCTGACACGTAATGGTCGAACGCGTCGAAGTGCACCAAGTCGTAGCCGGTGATATCGACGTGATACACGTTGATCTGGCCCTTGTCCGGGAACGTCAAAGGCAGGCCGCCCGTGTAGTCGCCGATCTGGTCACCGGTGCCCGTGAAGTCACCGATGCCCCAGAAGTTGTGCGAGTCGGCGTTCGCGAACTCCTCGTGCGTGCTCACACCCTGGTCGAAGCCCGTGCCCGCGAACTGCGTCTGGTCGGAGCCCTTGTCCACCAGCGGACCGCTGACCGGCGTGATCGACATCGAACCCGTGCCGTAGAACGACGCGGCCAGATTCACGTTGAAGATCCCGCCCGTCTTGTCGACATCGCCCAGCACCCACAGGTCGAACGAATTGCTGTTGATCTCCCAGGTCTCGGTCGCGGCGTTGTACGTGGAGCCCGCGATGTAGAGCTGGAGCGCCGGAATAGCCTGGGCGCTCGCGGCGAGGGACATGCCCGCGATGACGGCCAGACCGAGGAACAAGCGTCTCATGCGTTGCTTCTCCTAATGAGGAAGCGGGGGACTGTCTGTGAACAACGGTTGCGAACGATTCGCCGCCACCTGGGTACAGCAAGGACGGGGCCGCTGAACGTGAAAGATTATCTGATGCCCTTGCGCGCCTGGCAATGAATAACTTGCGCGGCTGGTTGATTTCTGGTGCCGGATGGGTCGAAGGCGGCCCTCCGGGAAAGTGTCGTGAGATCCGACACCGATCAGGCGCGTCCGAGGGGCGCGCTCTCCGGCAGGAGGTCGACAGACTCAATGGCGCGGCCGTCTTCCAGCCTGAGTTCCCTTTCCGCGTCCAACTCCTGGCGTTTGACGACCGCGAGTGCCATCCAGCCGTCGCCTTCGGCGGCGACGCTGGTCAGGAGGCCGGCCGGGTCGTCGCCCGCCCGCACCAGCGCGCCGGCCGGGACGGCGCCGGGCCCGGAAACCCTTACGAGGCGCCGGCGAATGCTGCGGTAGGTGATGAGGCGCATGAGCGCCTCCTGACCGGTGAAGCAGCCCTTGTCGAGGTGCACCTCGTGAGCGAGGCCGACCTCGAACGGTGTAAAGGCGTTCGTCACCTCGTGCCCGTGCCGCGGCCGCGCGGCCCGGATACGCTGCGTCTCGGGTTCCAACTCGGGCCGCCCGGGGAGATCCGGCTCGAGGGCCAGCGAGAATCCGGCCGAAACCGGGAGGCGCACCGGGCGACCGTCCGCGAAGCGTGCCGGGCTCGGCGCGCCGGCCGACTCCACCATCTCGCGCACCGCGAAGGCCGCGCTCTCGTCGCGGATCGCCACGTCCTCGCGGAACACATGGCGATCCACGAATGCGATCAGCGCATCGGCGGGCGCGTCGGCGCGCACCAGCCAGATCGCCCCGTCCGGCGCGTGACCGACCACGACCCGGTGCAGCAGGCGCCCGCGAAAATCGCAGAACAACGTGGTCCGGGCCTCGCCACGCGGGAGATCTTCCAGGAACGCCGTCGAGATGCGATGCAGGACGGCGAGCGCGTCGCGGCCCTCGAGCCGCAGGACGGCGCCGGGGCCGACCCGCGTGGGAGGCGTGGAGGGAACTTCCATGCCGCGAGGCTAGGAGCGGCGGCCGCGTAGCGCAAGCCGACGCGCGGATGCTAGATTGCGCGTTCCCCTGATCCCCTTCACGAGGCTCACGATGACCGCCGACGCGCTCGCCGAACTGCTCGAGACTCTCGTCAACGTGCCCAGCGAGACCGGCCACGAGGCCGCCCTGGCCGAGTGGACCGCGGAGCGTCTGGCCGCGCTCGGCGCCGGCGAGCGGCTGCGCTCGGGACACTCGGTGGTGTGGCGCGGGCCGGCCCATGGTCGGCCCCTGCTCGTGCTCGCCGGGCACCTCGACACCGTTCCGGCGAACGGCAACGCGCGCGCGAGGCGCGACGGCAACCGGCTGTACGGACTCGGGGCCACCGACATGAAGGGCGGCGACGCGGTCATGCTCGCGGTGCTCGAAGCCGTCGACCTGGCGCGCGCGCCGTGGGACGTGGCGGCGGTCTTCTACGACGCCGAGGAAGGGCCGCACCAGGGCAACGGCCTCAAGCGCCTGCTCGGCGAGATGCCGTGGCTCGCGGCGGCGCGGCTCGCCATCCTGCTCGAGCCGACCGATCTCCAGGTGGAACTGGGCTGCAACGGCGCGCTGAACGCCGAAGTACGCGTGACCGGGCGCAGCGCGCACAGCGCGCGGCCGTGGACCGGCGTCAACGCGATCGAGCGCGCGGCTCCCTGGCTCGCCGAGATCGTCGCGTTCCCGGTGACCCCGGTCGTGGTCGGCGGCGTCGAGTTCAAGGAGACGCTGCAGGTCACGACGCTGCGCGCGGGGCGTGCGCGCAACGTCGTGCCCGACGAGTGCGTCGCGAACCTGAACTATCGCTTTCCCCCGGACCGGAGCCTCGAGACCGCGGAACGCCGCGTCCGCGCGCTGGTGCCCGAGGCGTTCGAATGCCGCGTCGTGGATCGCGCGGCGCCCGGCCGCGTGTGCGCGGACGAGCCCGAGGTGCGCGCGTTCGTCGAGCGCTTCGGCGCGCGCGTCGCCGGCAAGCAGGGCTGGACCGACGTCGCCCAGTTCACGGCCGCCGGCGTGCCGGCGTTCAACTTTGGACCCGGCATCCCCGAGCTGGCGCACCAGGCGGACGAGTACTGCCCCATCGACAACCTGATGCGCGCGTTCGAATGGCTGTGCGCCTACGTGGGGGGCGCATGAGCGCGACGCCGCGTCCCGCGCCGGCGCGCGCCGGGGGTGGCGCGGCGGTCCCGGGGCGCCCGGGGCCGCTCCATCCGCTGCTCACCGGCGCTCGGCAATACCCGTTCGTGGTGCTCGAGCAGCGCCGGAAGCAGCTCGCGCCACCCGGCCTGCGCACGCTGAACTTCGGAATCGGCGATCCGCGCGAGAAGACGCCGGAGTTCATCCGCGAGGCGTTGCGTGCCGCGGTGCCCGAGACCTCGAGCTATCCCGCGACGGGAGGGCAGGACGCGCTGCGCGCGGCCTGTGCCGCGTGGTGCGCGCGCCGCTTCGGCGTGACCGTGGACCCGGATCGCGAGCTGCTGCCGGTCAACGGCACGAAGGAAGCGGTCTTCCTGCTTCCGTTCGCCGTGCTCGGCGACGCCAAGGACGCGCGGCGCGTCGTCGTGATCCCGACGCCGGCCTACCCGGTGTACGAGGCCGGAGTGCGTTTCGCGGGCGGCGAGCCGCACTTCGTGCCGCTGCGTTCCGAGGACGGCTGGCGCTTCGAGCCCGATCGCGTGCCCGAGGAGGTGTGGGCGCGCACGGCGCTCGTCTGGCTCAACTCGCCGCACAATCCGACGGGCGCGGTGCTCGGCCGCGACGTGATCGAGCGCGTGCGCGCGCTGGCCCGTCGCCACGGTTTCTGGATCGGCGCCGACGAAGCGTACGCCGAGATCTATTTCGACGGCGCGGCCCCGCCGTCGGCGCTCGAGGGCGGACTCGACCACGTGCTCGCGCTGCACACGCTGAGCAAGCGCTCGGCAATGACCGGGTACCGCTCCGGGTTCATGGCCGGAGATCCGCGGCTCGTCGAGGCGCTGCAGCGCTTCCGCCCGAACGTCGGCGTGGCCACGCCCGACTTCATCCAGACCGCGGCCATCGCGGCGTGGAACGACGACGTGCATCCCGCCGAGCAGCGCGCCCGCTACGCGATCAAACGCGCGCTGGTCGGCGACTACTTCGCGTCGCGCGGCTGGGCGGTCGAAGCCAGCGAGGCGTCGTTCTACCTGTGGATGCGCGTTCCGGGCGGCGACGACGTCGCGTTCGTCGACCAGCTGCTCCGGCTCGGGCTCGTGGCGATGCCGGGTTCCTACCTGGGGGAGGGCGGCGCCGGTTTCGTGCGCTGGGCGCTCGTGCCGACGCCCGAGGACTGCCGCGAGGCCATCGCGCGCCTCGAGACATTGGAGGGATGACGTGAGCGACGCGCTGCCGGTCGAGCGCTGGCGGAAGGTGGTCGACGATACGTACGCCGGGCATATGGCGCTCGACGCGCCCGAGGCGCGCGGCGCGGTCGAGGGCGCGCTGGCCGCGCTCGACGCCGGGGACCTGCGCGTCGCCGAGAAGCGCATCCCCGAGACGGGCGGCCCGGCGGAGTGGGTGACGCACGGCTGGCTGCAGCAGGCCATCGCGCTCTACTTCCGCATGCGCGTGTCCGAGACGATCGAGGTCGGGCCGTTCGAGTACCACGACAAGATCCCGCTCAAGCACGACCTGGCGCGCGCCCAGGTGCGCGTCGTGCCGCCGGGCGTCGCGCGCTACGGATCGTTCCTCGAGCCCGGCGTCATCCTCATGCCGGGCTACGTGAACGTCGGGGCGCGCGTCGGCGAGGGCACCATGGTGGACACGTGGGCCACGGTCGGCTCGTGCGCGCAGATCGGCCGGCGCGTGCACCTGTCGGGAGGGGTCGGCATCGGCGGCGTGCTCGAGCCGCCGCAGAGCCGCCCGGTCATCGTCGAGGACGACTGCTTCATCGGCTCGCGCGTGATCGTGGTCGAAGGCGTCCTCGTCGAGGAGGGCGCGGTGCTCGGCGCCGGCGTGGTGCTGACGTCGTCGACGCCGATCATCGACGTGCGCGCCGACAAGCCGGTCGAGATGCGCGGGCGCGTGCCGGCCGGCGCCGTCGTCATTCCGGGGTACCGCCCGCGCACGTTCCCGGCGGGCAAGTTCGGCACGGCGTGCGCGCTCGTGATCGGCGAACGCCGGGCCTCGACCGATCGCAAGACATCGCTCAACCAGGCACTGCGCGAGTTCGGCGTCGCGGTCTAGCGCGAACGTTCGGCCGAGCGGGCGCACCGCCTTGACCCCCGTCCCGGGCCGCTCCTAGACTCGCTCGCGTTCACGACGGTCGGCTGACCCCAGCCGACCGTCGTTCACCGTCGGAGGCCTTGGGTTGGCGATCATCCGTCTCGAAGGGCTGTCGGTGTTCGGGCATCACGGCGCCCGGCCCTACGAAAAGGAGGCCGGCCAGCGCCTCGAGGTGGATCTCGAGCTGGAGCCCACCGACGACGCGGCCGAGCACAGCGACCGGCTCGGGGACGCTGTGGACTACGACGCGCTGTATCGCACGGTCCGGGAGGTGGTCGAGGGCCGCAGTTTCCACCTGCTGGAGACGCTGGCCGCGACCACGGCCGAGACCATTCTCGGCCGCTTCGCGGTGCGGCGGGTGCGGGTGCGCTTCGCGAAACAGAACTTGGGTTGGACCACCGGAGGCCGGGCCATCATCGAAGTGGTCCGGGAGCGACAACCATGAGGGCGTTCATCGGGCTCGGGTCGAATCTGGGCGAGCGCGAGGCCATGATCCGCCTCGCGCTCGACGACCTGGCGCGCCTGCCGCAGACCTCGCTGGTGCGCGCGTCGTCGCTGTACGACACCGAGCCGGTGGGCGACGTCGAGCAGCCGAACTTCCTGAACGCCGTCGCCCAGATCGACACCGAGCTCACGGCGCGGCAGCTGTTGTGGAACCTGCTGCTGATCGAGAAGCGCCTGGGCCGGGTACGCACGCGGCCGTGGGGCCCGCGCACCATCGATCTCGACCTGCTGCTGTACGGCGCGCAGGTCATCGAGGAAACCGACCTCCGCGTGCCGCATCCCGAACTGGCCACGCGCTCGTTCGTGCTCGTGCCGCTCGTCGAACTGGATCCCCTGCTCGTGCATCCGGCGACGGGCGAGACGCTGCTCGACCTCCTGTCGCGCGTGCACACGCGGCCGCCGGTCAAGCGCGGCACCCGGCTCTGGAACTAGGATGGCCGACAACCGCTACGTCGTGGTCGAAGGCGTCATCGGAGTCGGCAAAACCAGCCTCTCGAAACTGCTGAGCGAGCGCCTGCAGGCCAAGCTCGTGCTGGAGGAGGTCGAGGAGAATCCGTTCCTCAAGGACTTCTACCGCGATCGTCAGCGGTACGCGTTCCAGACGCAGATGCACTTCCTGTTCAGCCGCTACCAGCAGCAGCGCAATCTGCGCCAGCTCGACCTGTTCAGCGAACGCATGGTCAGCGACTACCTGTTCTCGAAGGACCGCATCTTCGCGAGCCTGAACCTGTCGGACAAGGAACTGGTGCTGTACGAGAAGCTCGTCGGCTGGCTCGAGATGGACGTGATGAAGCCGGACGTCGTCGTGTACCTGCAGGCCAACCCGGACACGCTGATGGAGCGCATCGCCAAGCGCGGGCGGCCATTCGAACGCGACATGGAGCGGGAGTACATTCGCCAGTTGAACGAGGCGTACAACCACTTCTTCTTCCATTACGTCGAGGCCCCGTTGCTCGTGGTCAACACCAACGCGATCGACTTCGTGAACCACCACGAGGATTTCGAGGACCTGTTGAAGCGTATCGTGTCGCACCGTCAGGGCACCGTTTACTACGCCCCGATCGAGCGAGGGAGCACGCCATGAGTGCCGAGCCACAGGGCGACGCCGGAGTCGGGGCCAAGCCGACCCCGCGTCCACGCGTCACCGCCCCGCACATCGTCGACTTCAAACGCCGCGGCATGCCGATCACGGTGGTCACGGCGTACGACTTTCCGACCGCGCGCATCGCCGATCAGGCCGGCGTCGACATCCTGCTCGTCGGCGACAGCCTGGGCACGGTCGTGCTCGGCTACGAGAGCACGCTGCCCGTGACGATGGAGGACATGCTGCACCACGTGCGCGCCGTCACCCGGGCGCACACGTCGGCGCTCGTGGTCGGCGACCTGCCGTTCATGTCGTACCAGGTGAGCGCGGAGCAGGCCGTGGCGAACGCCGGGCGCCTCGTCCAGGAGGGCGGCGCCGACGCGGTGAAGCTGGAGGGCGGCGAGCGGGTCGCGGACGCCGTCCGGCGGATCGTCGAGGCCGGGATCCCGGTCATGGGCCACCTCGGCCTGACGCCGCAGTCGGTGCTCGCGTTCGGCGGCTACAAGGTGCAGGCGCGCGGCGAAGCCGACCAGGAGCGCCTCATGCGCGAAGCGAAGGCGCTGCAGCAGGCCGGTTGTTTCTCGCTCGTGCTCGAGGGCATTCCGTCGCGGCTCGGCGCGGCGGTCACGCGCGAGCTGACCATTCCCACGATCGGCATCGGCGCCGGACCCGGCTGCGACGGCCAGGTGCTCGTGAGCCACGACCTGCTCGGCCTGTATCTCGGGCACACGCCGAAATTCGTGCGCCGGTACGCGCAGCTCGCCGACCAGATGCGCGACGCGTTCGAGCGCTTCGCCGCGGACGTGCGCGAGCGGCGCTTCCCGAGCGACCAGGAGTCGTACTGATGGCGGGACGTTCCCGGCGCCGCACGGCGCGCGCCCGGAGCGCCGCGCCGCGCGGCCACGGCCGCGTCGTGGCGCGTGTCGCCGACGTGCGCCGCGCCGTCGCGCGCTGGCG
>DATJGS010000045.1:0-190504 GCA_035494735.1 Saccharimonadaceae bacterium (SeqCode) | reverse complement strand
AGGCGGGTCACGATGTCCGCGCCACGCGTGCAGCGCCGCTCGACGAGTTCGACAGCCGCCCGCTCGCCGGCCTTGGCCAGCGCGACGACGCGGCGCATGCGCACGAACCACGACGCGCCGGGAGACGCGTGGGCCATCGCGTAGCGCGCGGCCTTGAAGTAGTTCGGCCAGTCCACGCGCTTCAGGTCGTGCTTCGCGACGCGATCGTCACCGCCGAACAGTTCGTAGACGCGCGCCGAGTTGCTGGAGCAGCCGACGTCCTTGAGCAGCAGCGCGTAGTAGAGATCGCGACGCTCGGCGAGGCCGAGCCCGACGACGTCGCCGAGCTGCATGCCGATGAGCGTCGCACGCAGCGAGTGTCCCATCGGCTGGCCCTCGGTGAGATCGAGGGCGAAGGACAGCGCCGCGAGCACTTCGGAGACGCGGACCGATTCGTCGCATGCAGTGCGGGGAGTGGGATTCACGCTCGTGGTATCGGCCTGTGGCGCCAACCGGTTGAGCGCAGCGCGGGGCGCAGGCGCTCCCGCCCGGGCGATTTCGACCGCTCCCGGCGACCGCGCGCCGGACGCGACGTGGCGCTCGCCGGACGCGACCCCGCTCGGCGACCCGGTCGCGGCGAAAACACCGGGCAGGATGCCCGCCGCGTCGCGAAATGCACGGGCCGTGGAGCGCGCACCCGTCTCCGACCGCGAATCACGCTGGCGCGCACCGCGGCCAGGCCATTAGACTCGTGGCCGGCACATTCTCGACATTCTCAGCACCGGCGCGAGGCGGTCCCACCCTCAAGGCCCCGCGCGGCGGCCTCACTGCACCTACGCGCCAAGGAGTCTTCATGGCCCCCGTGCCATCCCCGGCGCGCGCTCTGCGCGCGCTGTCATTCGTCGTACTCGCGAGCACGGTCCTGGCCCCCGCCGCCCACGCCCTGCGCCTCGTCGACTACAACGTCACGAACTATCCCAGCGTGCTGTTCCCGGCGCGGCAGCCGTACTTCCGCACCATCTTCACGCCGCTCGGCGCGGACATCGTGGTGTGCCAGGAGTTCCGCAGCCAGGCCGGCGTCGACTCGTTCCGCACGAACGTGCTGAACGTGATCGAGCCGGGGCAGTGGGCCTCGGCCCCGTTCTTCGACGGCGGCGACACCGACAACGCGCTGTTCTACAAGCCGGCGAAGGTCCAGGTGCTGGGCGCGTGGGCGTTCTATCCGAACCTGAACTACCAGCTGCGCTACGTCACCGTGTGGCGGCTGAAGCCGGTCGGCTATGCCTCGGACCAGGCCGAGTTCCGCATCTACGGCCAGCACTTGAAGGCGTCCCAGGGATCCGCGTGCACGTCGACGTTCCCGAACCTGCCGTGCGAGACGGATCGGCTCAACGAGTGCATCGGCATCCGCGACAGCATGAACGCGATGCCCGCGGGCACGCACGCCATCGTGCTCGGCGACTGGAACTTCTACAACTCCTCGAGCGAGCCCGGCTACGCGAAGCTGCAGGAGATCCAGGTCAACAACGTCGGCCGCGTCTACGACCCGTTGAACCCGACGAACGCCACGCAGAACTGGCACAACAACGCCGCGTTCGTGACCATCCACACGCAATGCCCGTGCGTCACGTGTCCGACCGGTTCGGGCTTCTCGGGCGGCGGGCTCGACGATCGCTTCGACCAGATCCTGCCGACGCTGAACTTCGGAACGGGCCAGGGACTGAGCGTCGTGCCGGGCACCTACAAGGTGATCGGGCAGGACGGGTTGCACTTCAATCTCAACATCACCGACCCGCCGACGATTCCGGAGGGCTCGACGTACGCGAACGCCCTGTGGAACGCCAGCGATCACCTGCCGAGCCGCGTCGACCTACAGATGCCCGCGCAGATCGGCGGCGTCGCGCCGCTCGCGTTCGGCAGCGCGATCGTCGGCGCCTCGGTGTCGCTGGCCGTGAGCGTCGCGGACACCGCGCACGCGCCCGCCGATTCGTTGCGCTTCAGCCTCACCACCGATCCCGGCTTCGTGGCGCCCGCCGGGCCGTTCGCCGTGGAAGCGGGCGGCAGCGCGTCCCCGCTCGTCGCGCTCGACGCGACGAGCGCCGGCGTGAAGAGCGGGCTGCTGCACGTCGCTTCGAACGATCCCGATCACGCGAACACCGACGTCGCGCTGTCGGGCACGGTGCTCGCCCATGCCGTCGCCTCGCTGGACTCGGGCAGCGTCGTGACCGCCGACTCGATCGACTTTGGCGCGCTTGCGGCCGGCACGTTCACGGCGCACACGGTGCGCGTCCACGACCAGGGCTATGGCCCGCTGCAGGCGCGGCTCGCGGTCGCGGCGGCCACGGTCAGCGGCGGCGACGGACGGTTCTCGATCGCCGGCGGCTTCACGCCGGCGCTGATCGCGGGCGTCGGCCAGAGCTGGGACGTCCAGTTCAACGACGCGGGAGCCACGGCGGACTCCGAGTACACCGCGACGCTGACGCTGACGAGCGGCGACGAGGCGCTGCCCGGCGCGCTGGCGCAGCCCGATCTCGTCGTCACGCTGAAGGCCCAGGTCGCGAGCGGCAACGTGGGCGTCGGCGGCCCGCAGCTGCCGCAGTTCACGCGCCTCTACGCGCCGTATCCCAATCCGACGAACGGCGCCACGCTGGTCGGCTTCGATCTGGCGCTCGCGACGCGCGCGCGGCTCGACGTCTACGACCTGGCCGGACGTCGCGTCGCGACGCTGGCCGAGGGCGTGATGCAGCCCGGACGCTATTCGTTCCGCTGGAGCGGTCGTTCCGATGACGGCGGCGCGCTGGGCGCCGGATTGTATTTCGTGCGCCTGCACGGCGCGGGGCTGCCCACGCAGACCGCGCGGCTCGCGCTGCTCAAGTAATGTCGCGCACGGCGCCCCGAACACCGGGCCGCGCGGTCGACACGCTCGTGAGGGAGGGTGGATCGAGATGAGCGCGAGGGTCGTCGGGTCCGGTCGGTCGAGCGCGCGCGTGCGTGCTTCGCGACTCCACGGCGTCGTCGTGCTGGCGCTCGCGCTCGGCGCGCTGGCCGGCACGGCGCGCCCCGCGGCCGCGCTGCGCTTCGTGACCTGGAACCTGACCAACTACAGCGACGGGCCGCCGAGCACGTTCGGCACGCGCCAGGGGTACTTTCAAACGGTGATGGGCGCGATCCAGCCCGACGTGTTCATCGCACAGGAGCTGAAGACCTCGGTCGCCGCCGACTCGTTCCGCATCAACGTGCTGCAGGCGGCGCTGCCGGGCCGCGTGTGGAAGAGCACGTGGGTGAGCGCGTCACCGTCGACCGAGAGCGCGGTGTTCTGGGATTCGCTCAAGGTCACGGCCTCGGGGTTCACCGCGCTCAACGATGGCGGCCCGCGCTCGGTCCTGGCCTGCCTGATCAAGCCGCTCGGCTACGTCTCGGCCACGGCGGGGACGCGGCTGTACTCGATCCACCTGAAGGCCGGCGGCCCGGGCACCGCGGATTCGACCACGCGCCGCCTCGAGGCCACGAGCATCCGCAACTCGCTGAACCTGGCGCCGACCGGCACGAACATCCTGCTCGGCGGTGACTCGAATATCTACGGCGCCTATGAAGGCGCGTACCAGCGCTTCACCGAATCGCAGGTCGACAACGACGGGCGCTTGTTCGACCCGTACACGATGCCCGGCGACTGGCACAGCATTGCCGGCTACGCGATCTACGACACGCAGTGCCCGTGCCTGACCGGCTGCAACACCACGCTCGGATTCTCGGGCGGCGGGCTCGACGATCGCTTCGACATCTTCCTGTCGACCGCGCCCATGAACGACGGCCAGGGACTCGACGTGGTCCCGGGCCTGGCCGGCACGTTCGCGTTCGGCAACGACGGCGCGCACTTCAATCAGGACGTCAACGGCGGCCCCAACGGCGTCGTCAGCGCCACGGTCGCGAACGCGCTGCACGAGGCCTCCGACCACCTGCCGGTCGTCGCCATCGTGCAGATCCCGTCGCGGCTCGCCGACAGCACGGTGTCGATCGCTTTCGGCCGCGTGCTCGTCGCCGCGAGCGTTCTGCGCCAGCTGGTGATCCGCGACGGCGCGCCGGCGCCGGCCGACGGGCTCGACTACACGATCGGCGCGGCGCCCGCCGGTTTCACGGCCCCGAGCGGAAGCTTCTCCGTCGCCGCCGGCGCGCCGCCGAATCGTCACGACATCGGCATGGACACGAGCGCGCCGGGGTCGCGTGTCGGATCGCTGCCGCTGACGACCGACGATCCGGACTCGGCGAGTCGCACGGTGCCGCTGTCGGGCACGGTGCTGCGCCACGCCGTCGCCTCGCTCGATTCGGCGAGCACGCTCACCGCTCTCACGCTCGACTTCGGCAGCCAGCCGGTCGACGCGTTCCGCGACACGACCGTGCGCGTTCACGACGCGGGCTGGGATGCCCTGCAAGCCTCGCTCGCGGTCGGCGGCGCGACCTTGGTCGGCGGTGACGGGCGCTTTTCGCTGGTCGGCGGCTTCACGCCGCTCGAGATCGCGGGCGTCGGGCACACGTGGTCCGTCCACTTCGACGCGAACGGCGCGTCGCTCGACTCCTCGACCACCGCCACGCTCACGTTCACGAGCGCCGACGAGCCGCTCCCGGGCGCGGCGTCACAGCCCGACCTCGTCGTCCATCTCGCGGCGCATCCCATGCCCGGCACGGGCGCGGTGCCGCCGGGTGGGCCGAGCGTGCTCGGCTTCGAGGCGCCGCGGCCGAATCCGTCCAGCGGGACGACGTGGTTCGGGTTCGATCTGCCGGCCGCGCAGTCCGTGCGCCTCACCGTGTACGACCTTTCGGGACGCCGCGTCGCCACTCTGGTGTCGGGCACGCTCGAGTCCGGGCATCACATGGCGCGCTGGGACGGCACGCTGGAGCGCGGGGGTCGTGCGCCGGCCGGGCTGTATTTCGCGCGATTCGAGACTCCGGGTATGCGTCGCGTCGCCCGGCTGGCGCTGCTGCCCTAGCTCGACTCGCCCCTCTCGCCCGCCTCCGTTTCGCCGGAGCCGGGCACGCCCGCTTCGAAGCCCGGGCACGACTGGACGGGGAGCCGCGGGTAGCGCTCGAAACGTGGATCCGTCGCGGCGCGCTGGCACAGCCAGAACACGCTGCGCGGCGTGGGCACGCGGCGCGCGTGTCGGCACCGCGCGCACAGACCGACGCGAAGTTCGTCTTCGCTCACGAGAAGTCCTCCCGCCTCACGTTCCCGTCCGCTCGGTGGCCCCGAGGGTGACCCGGCCCTCGGCAAGCCGCCCCGGTGGCGGCCTCACCCGAACTCCGGGTGTCGGCGCCCACGACAGTTTCCCGGCACCGGGTCCTTCAGGGAAGGCCACCCGACCGCGGCGCAGGCGCTTATCCCGCCCGCATCCAGCGGCTTAGCGACAGGGGAGGCTGCCGGTATGGGTCTTGCGAACAGAATAAGGCAAATCGATTCTCATGCTTCGGCCCCCACAGAGAAGGTCTCGAAATGAAGAAGCTGCTGGTAACCCTGCTGACCGTGACCGCGCTGGCCGCCATGGCGGCGCCGAGTTTCGCGTACGTCTCCTCCAGCCTGCTGTCGACGGATCCCAATGGGACGACCGTGGGTGATTCGCACGGGTCGAGCAGCAGCGGCGGCACCGACGTCGCGGTCGGCGCGAACGATCCGGCCTCACAGGACGGCGACGATCCGCCGCCCACCCGTCCCGTCCCCGAGCCCGGTACGCTGGCGCTTGCGTCGATGGGCCTCCTGGCGCTGGGAGTTGCGGGCCGCAAGCGCCAGACCGCGTAGCACCGGTAGCACGTCAAGGCCTGGCTCCCCGGGCCTCGAGCGGCGGCGGACCTCGTGTTCGCCGCCGCTCACGTTTTGGCGCCGCGAGCCGCGGCCGCCCGGTCCGCTGCGCTAGAATCGGCGGCCATGCCTCCGCGCACCCCGGCCTCGTCGAAGCATCGCCCGCGCCGGCCTCCGCCCGCCCAGAAGTCCCGCAAGGCCCCGGCCTGGCGACTGCACGGCGCCCCCGCCGACCCGGCCCGTGACGCTCCGTTCGCGAGGCTCGGTCTGTGGGTGGTGGGCGCGGTCGCCGCCGGCCTGGCGTTCATGATCGTCGGGCCGCACCGCATCGGCGACTACTTCACCGAGACCGACTTCTACGGCGCGTACGCCGAAGGCGCGCGGCAGATCGCCGCGGGACACCTCGACCCGTCGCGCTACGGCGTGATCGGCCCGGGCTACGAAGTGGCGCTCGCGCTCGTGGGGTTCGCCGTGCGCGACCTGTTCCTGGCCGCCGAACTGTTGTCGCTGCTGTCGATCGTGGCCGCCCTGCTGCTGTGGCGCAGTCTGCTGACGCGGCGCGCCGGAGCGCGCGTCGCGGGCCTGGCCGTGCTCGTGATGGCGCTCAATCCGTACGTGTTCCGCTACGGCTACGCCGCCAGCACCGACGCGTTCGCGCTGGCGCTCGACGCGCTGGCGCTCTGGCTGCTGCTGGCGTGGCGCGCGCGGGCCGCCGCGCTGGTCGCGGGCGCCGCCACGGCCCTCGCCTTCCTGACGCGTTACAGCGCGGTGGCGATTCTGCCCGCCGCGCTGATGGCCATTGCCTGGGGCGGACGCCAGGGACTGGGCGCGGGCCGCCACGCGGGCGTGGCGGACGGCTCCGGGGACGTCGCGGAAGCCGCCGCCGGGCGCGCGACCTCGGCGAACGCCGCCGCGCCGCGGCCGGGCGCGCGCCGGCGCGACGCGCTGCTGTTCGTGACCGGCTTTCTCGCCCCGGTCGTTCCCTGGGTGCTCTTCTCGCTGGCCCACGGCGGGCGCTTCTCGTTCCAGCTCCACCACAACATCGCCTACGAAGTGTTCGCGCGCTCGAAGGGCATGGTGTGGGACGACTACCAGAAGAAGCTCCAGCCGCAGTTCCACAACCTGTGGGACGTGATCCGCCGCGATCCGCCGGCCGTCTTCGCGCACATGGCGTTCAACGTGCTCGATCACGTCCGCCTGGACGCGCAGCAGCTGCTCGGCTGGCCCCTCGCGCTCGCCGCGCTCGCCGGCGCGCTGCTCGTGCGCTCGTCGGGGCACGCGCGCGCGCTCCTGCCGGTGTGGCTGGCGGGCGCGTGGCTGTCGCTCAGCCTCGTGCCGGCGTTCTATTCCGAGCGCTACGCGCTGGTGCTGGTGCCGGTCTACGCGACGCTGGCCGCGCTCGCCATGGCCAGCCCGCGCTTCGCGCTCGAGCGCGCGACGGGGCGCGGGTTCGCGATCAAGAGCGCGCTCGCCGCGCTCGTGCTCGCGGCGTGCGCGTGGCAGTCGATCCAGGTCCAGCGCCGGACCCTCGATCAGCTGCCGGTCGAGGTCCTGGACGCGGCGCGTGCGCTGAAGCAGTCGGCGCGCCCCGGCGACAAGGTCATCGCCCGCAAACCGCACCTGTCGTTCCACTCCGGCGTCGCGGCCGTGCCGTTTCCGTTCACCGACGACCTGGCCGGCCTGGCCGCGGCCGCCACGCGTTCGGGCGCGCGCTGGCTGTACATCTCGTGGCCCGAGGTCGAGACCCGGCCGCGCTACTGGTATCTGATGGACACGAGCGCCGTCGTGCCCGGGCTCACCGTGCGCCACGTCACCGCGCCCCATCCGTCCGTGCTGTACGAGATCGGGCCGGGCTTTGGCGCGACGCCGGCGTGGTTCGCGAACGACACCGTGCTGGCCTGGCACACCGCGCGCGCGCAGCTCATGGTGTCGCCGCGCCTGCCGACGGCGCTGTTCACGCTCGCGCTCGTCGAGAACAGCCGCGGGCAACTGGACTCGGCGCGCGTCCATCTCGAGCGCGCGGTCGAGGCGCGGCCGCAGTATCCTGAGGCGTGGTTGCTGCTCGGTGAACTGCGACTGCGCGGCGAGGACGCGGCGGGAGCCGCCGACGCGTACGCGCACGTGCTGCGCATCGATCCGGGCAGCGTCGACGGCATGGTCGGCGCGGGCTGGGCGGCGCTGCTCGGCGGACGCACCGAGGAGGCGGCCCGTTACTGGAGACCCGTGGTGCGCGCGACGCGCGACCGCGAGACCTTGAACCGCATGGTGCAATTGTTCTCGATCCTGCACGACGACGCCGCGGCCGGCGCGGCCGCGGAGCGCTTCCGCGAACTGGGGCCGGCCCGATGACGCACGCACGTCGGACCGCGCCGGAACGCGTCGCGCCGCGGCCGGGGCGCGCGGCGTGGAACCCGCGCCACCCCGCGCGCGCCGGCGTGGTCGCCGCGGCGCTGGCGACCGCGCTGGCCGGTGCGCTGGCCGGCGGGTGCGCGCACGGGCCGGCGGACGCGCGGCCCGCGGGCGGCGCGCCAGTCGCGCGTCGCGCGCCGGCCACCGATTCCATCACGACCGCGCTGTGGCACCTCGACGAGACCGTCGGCACGCGGGCCGCGGACTCGGGGCCGTTCGCGCTCGACGGCATCGCCGGACTCGACACTCACACGGACTTCGGACGGGTGCGAGGCGCGCGCGTGTTCGAGCCGTCGCTCGATTCGTTCGTGTACGTGCCCTACAACCCGGTGTTCGCCGCGGGCGGCGGGTTCAGCGTCGAGGCGTGGATCCAGCCCACCGCGTACGGCGACTTCGAGGACACGCCGATCGCCGCGCGCTGGACGCCGCGCGCGAACCAGCAGAGCTGGCTGTTCGCGCTCGTCGGACGGCGTCTGAGTCCGCCGGCGGTTTCCGCCGCGAGCCCCGGCGACCATGTCGCGCTGGTGCAGCAGGGTCAGGTCGGCGCGCTGATGTTCGCGTACGTGCCGGCCGACGCCGGCGCGCCGAAGGCGTTCACGTCGAATCATCCGGTTCTGCTCAACCGCTGGACGCACGTGGCCGCGACGTCGGACGGATCGATCGTGCGGCTGTACGTGGATGGGCTGCTCGACGGCCAGTTCGCCTCGCCCGGGGCGATCCGCTCGAGCGACGCGCCGCTGATCCTCGGCAACTACCTCGATCCGCGACTGCTCTCGGATTTCGGCGGCGACCTGCGCGTGAACGGCGCGCTCGACCCGCATGCGTACTACGCGTTCCAGGGACTCATCGACGAAGTGCGCCTCTCGAGCGCGGCGCGCCTCAGCTTCCCCGAGGGCGCGGTGCGCTGAGCGCGCCGGCCGCCGGCGCTTCACGAGCCTTGCCGGGCGCCGTGGCGCGCTGCTAGCGTCCTCCTTCCCCGAACGATCCTCACTTCGCCGCCCACCCGCCCCGCCCGGGATGTCCATGTTGAGAGCGCTTTCCATCGCACTCGCCCTCTCGACCCTCGCCCCCGCATTCGTCTCGGCCGCGACGCCGCGCGCCGCCCGCGTCGTCGTCGCCCTCGCGGCGCCACGCGCGGAGCGTGACGCGCCGGCCGCTTCGGCTACGCCCGACGGCCTCGTTTCGGCGCGGCTCGCGACCCGCTTCGCCGCGCTCGGCCTGACCCCGCTCGGCTCGCTCGCCGACGGTCTCGAGGCCGCGGCCCAGGCGGCGCCGCGCGCGACGCGAGCGCTGCGCTTCGGCACGCTGGACCTCGCGGCGCTCGCGTCCGATCCCTTTGGCTGCGACCCGACTCGCATCCTCCTCCTTGCCGCTGACGACTCGCTGGCCGCCGCCGCCGCGCTCGAGGCGCTGGCCGACGACCCCGACGTCGACTGGGTCGAGCCCGACCAGCCGCGCGACATCGCCGCGCTCGGCGCGTCGTTCCCGAACGATCCGACGTTCGTCGACGGCCGGCAGTGGGGCCTGCGCAATCTCGGCGCCGCCGGACCCTACGGCGGCGTGGCCGGCGCCGACGTGCACGCGCTCCAAGCCTGGGCCACGTGCGTCGGCGCCAACGATCTGTTGCTCGCGGTCGCCGACACCGGCATCGATCCCAACCATCCCGACCTGGCCGGCGTCATGCCCGACGGTTCGCCGCGCCTGGCGTACCCGTTCAACGCCACGGTCGATCCCACCGCCGGCATCGTCGACTCGTTCGGGCACGGCACGCTGGTGAGCGGCGTCATGGCCGCGCGCACCAACAACGGCGCGGCGCTCGGCGCGCTCGGCATCGCCGGCGTCTGCGGCGGCGACGGCGGCGCGAACGCCGGCTGCCGCATCGTGCCCATCAAGATCACCGAGGGGCTGTCGGGCCAGGCCGGCTCGTTCGACATCGCGCGCGCGCTCCTCTACGCGACGTCGGTCGGCGCGCGCGCCGTGAACCTGTCGTTCGCGGGCAACTCGCCGAGCCGCATCGAGCGCCTCGCCATGTATCAGGCGCTGGTGCACGGCTGCGTGCTGGTGGCGGCCTCGGGCAATCGCGGTTTCTCGTTCGGCACCCAGCCGCAGTACCCGGCGGCGTACGCCGCGGACGGCCTCGGCATCCAGGCCGGCGGCAGCGACGAGACGGACGCGCGCGTCGCGTTCTCGTCGTACGGGCCGGGCCTGGACTTCATCGCGCCGGCAGTCGACATCTGGACGACGTTCATGACGTACCCGAGCGCGAACGGCGCGAGCTATCCCGGCTACGTCGCGGACGCCGGCACGTCGTTCTCGGCGCCGTTCGCGACCGGCGCGGTGGGGCTGCTCGCGGCCGCGCGGCCCGAACTCGCCGACGTCGACTTCCAGCACATCCTCCGCGAGAGCGCGCACGACGTCGGCGCGCCCGGCATCGATGCCCAGACCGGCTGGGGCCGCCTCGACCTGGCGGCGGCGCTCGCCGCGGTGCGCCCGTCGCTCGGCGTCTGGCACGACGAAGTGGCCGGCGTGGCGGGCGCCGTCGTCGCGACGGACACACTCAGGCTCGGTGATGTGGGCCCGGGCGCGTTCGGCCCCGCGCGCGTCTTTCCCGGCGCCGAGCAGCTCGAAGTGCTGGCTCACGTCGCGCTGCCCGATTCGTTCCTCGACTCGATCCGCGTGTGGCCGCGCGTCGGCGGCACGGCGACGGTGCGCGGCGGCTTCCGCTTGCCGTACTACGTGCCGTGGGCCGAAGTCGCCGCGCAGGGCGCGCGCGACTTCACGCTGCGCGGCTACCTGTATCGCACGACGGACACCGCGTGCGGCGGCTGCGACGCGGTCGTGCCATACCCCGTTGATCAGGCGCGCTTCGGCTTCACCGTGATCGGGCGCGTCGACCGCGCGCCGACGCTCGCTTTCGTGGCGGCGCCCGCGGGCGCGACGTTCGCGCCCGGCGATTCGCTGCGCGTCGCGTGGGACGCGACCGACCCCGACGAAGTCAGCGCGATCGAACTGTGGCTGGACCTCGCGCACGCGCCGTCACGGCGGCTGGTGCGCCTCGCCGGCAGCGCACGGAGCGCGGCGCTCGAGGTGCCGTGCGCCGGGCCGGTCGGCGACCAGGCGCACCTGCGCATCATCGCGCGCGACGAACATGGACCACAGTTCGACTCCAGCGAACGGTCGTTCGCGTTCTCGATCCGCGGCGCCGAATGCCTGCCGGGCGCGCGCGGGCTCGCGGTGGCGCCGAACCCGGTGCGTGGGGCGACGCGGATCGAAGGCCCGGCCGGCGCGAACGTCGCGATCTTCGACCTGTCGGGGCGCCGCGTGCGCGGGGCGCGGCTCGATCCGCGCGACGGGCGCTGGATCTGGGACGGCGCGGACGATGCGGGGCGCCGGGTCGCACCCGGCGTGTACCTGGTACGGCTCGCCGGTGACGCCGCGCACGAACAGAGGAAGATCGTGCGCCTGGAGTGAGTGCCCGGGCCAAGCGCCGAGCGCGGCGGTTCGGCGCCCCCAGCGAGGCCACCGGCGTTGCCGGCCCGTTTCGACGCGTGCTACGCTCCGCGCCGCCTTTCACGCCCTCTTACCGCGACGCTTCGCTCCGCGGCGCGGCCCCCATCGCGACGTCGGCAGCCCGCATCCTTCAAGGCCCCGAGAGGAACGCACGTGACGCCCGAGACGGCCCCAACCGACCTCCAGGCGGTCGAGACGCTGCAGGCCGCGCGCCAGCGCATCCAGGCGGAGCTGGCCAAGGTGATCGTCGGCCAGGACGACGTCATCGATCAGCTGTTGACCGCGCTGTTCGCGAACGGCCACGTGCTGCTGGTCGGCGTGCCGGGACTCGCGAAGACGCTGCTCATCTCCAGCCTCGCGCGCGTGCTCGACCTCAAGTTCAACCGCATCCAGTTCACGCCCGACCTGATGCCGAGCGACATCACCGGCACGGACGTGATCGAGGAGGACGCGACGTCGGGCAAGCGTGCGTTCCGCTTCATCCGCGGCCCGGTGTTCGCGAACATCGTGCTCGCCGACGAGATCAACCGCACGCCGCCCAAGACCCAGGCGGCGCTGCTCCAGGCCATGCAGGAGAAGGAAGTCACGGCGAGCGGCCAGACGTTCCCGCTCGCGCTGCCGTTCTTCGTGCTCGCGACGCAGAACCCGATCGAACTCGAAGGCACGTATCCCCTGCCCGAAGCCCAGCTCGATCGCTTCATGTTCAACGTGCGCGTCGACTATCCGAGCGCGGTCGAGGAGGAGAAGATCGTGGCCACGACGACGTCGTCGTACGAGGCCAGGCTGGAACGCGTGCTGGGCGGCGACGACATCCTCGCGCTGCAGAAACTCATCCGTCGCGTGCCGGTCACCGAGCACGTCGTGCGCTACGCGGTGCGCCTGGCGCGGGCCACGCGGGGCGGCGAGGGCGCGCCCGAGTTCGTGCGCCAGTGGGTGTCGTGGGGCGCCGGCCCGCGCGCGTCGCAGTACCTCGTGCTCGGCGCCAAGACGCGCGCCGTGCTGCGCGGGCGCTACGCGCCGGGCATCGAGGACGTGCAGGCGGTGGCGCCTTCGGTGCTGCGGCATCGCATCATCACGAACTTCAGTGCCGAGGCCGAGGGCGTGAAGCCCGAGGGCATCATCACGCAGCTGCTCGAGGCCATCCCGACGACGTAGCGGGCGCCCGCGGCACCACGCACGCGGCGCCGGTCGCGCGCGCGCCCGGCCGGCCACCACCCGAGGGCTCGACATGAACGCGGTCGCGAATTCCCGAGTGGAACTCAAACGCCAGATCGGCCTGTACGCCGCGACCGCGATCACGGTCGGCAACATCATCGGCTCGGGCATCTTCCGTTCGCCGCACTCCGTGGCGCAGGAGCTGCCCGGCTTCACGCCCGTTCTCCTCGCGTGGGTCGTGGGCGGCGTGCTGTCCATCGCCGGATCGCTCGCTCTGACCGAACTCGCCGTGCGCCATCCGAAGACCGGGGGCCTGTACGTGTTCATCCGCGAGGGTTTCGGCGACGTGTGGGCGTTCGTGTTCGGATGGGCGAATCTGTGGGTCATCAAGCCGACGGTGATCGCGTCCATCACCAGCGTGTTCGCGCTGTACTTCTGCCAGGTCATGGGCTGGCCGCACTCGAGCGAGTTCGTCGTCGGCTGCGCCGCGATCGGCGTGCTGACGCTCATCAACTGGCTCGGGGTCAAGGAGGGCGCCGGCACGCAGTCGCTGTTCACGACGGCGAAGGTCGTCGGGATCCTGGCACTGTGCGTGCTCGCGTTCGCGCTGCCATCGCGCCACGCGCCCGAGGCCATGGAACACGCCCAGCTCGCGGGCAACGCCGGGCATCCGCTGATGCTCGCGTTCGCGCTGTCCATGATCACCATCCTGTTCGCGTACGACGGCTGGACGGATTCGACGTACGTCGCCGGCGAGGTCGTGAACCCGCAGCGCGTCATGCCGATCGCGATTCTCGGCGGCACGTGGCTGGTGATCGCCGTGTACGTGCTCACGAACTTCGCGTACTACCACGTGCTCAGCCCGAACGAAGTCGCGAGCTACCCGGCGGTCGGCTCGGAGACCGTGCATCGCCTGCTCGGCGACTGGGGGGCGCGCGCGCTCGCCGTGCTGGTCGCGGTCTCGACGTTCGGCACCACGAACGGCGCGATCCTGACCGGGCCGCGCGTGACCATCGCGATGGCCGACGACGGCCTCGTGTGGAAGCCCATGGGCGCGATCAGCGCGAAACGCGAAACGCCGACGACCGCGCTGTGGGTGCAGGCCGTGCTGTCGTGCGTGTGGCTGTGGGCGGCGAACGGCTTCGAGGACATCTCCGGCTGGTTCGTGACGACGTCGTGGCTGTTCTACGGCGTGTCGACGGCGACGCTGTTCGTGCAGCGCCGGCGCGAAGCGCGCGGCGAACAGGCGATCGCCACGTATCGCACGCCGCTCTACCCGCTGACGCCGATCGTCTTCCTGATCGTGACCGCCGTCATCATCGCCAGCGACTTCTCGAGCAGCGAGCCGTTCACCGGCCTGGCCCGGCTCGGCCTTCACGTGCCGCGGGCCGCGGCCGGCGTCTTGATCGCGGCGACCGGCTTCCCGGCGTACCTGCTGCTGCGCCGGCGGCCGCGTGTCTGAGAGCCACGTGGTCGAGCCCACTCCCTACGACGACGGCGCGCTGTACGACCGCATCTTCGAGTCGCTGGACTTCGACGTGGCGTTCTGGCTCGACGTGGCGCGCGGCGGTTCAGGACCGGTGCTCGACCTGGGCTGCGGCACGGGGCGCGTGCTCCTGCGCCTGGCCGAGGCCGGCATCGACGTGGACGGCCTCGACGCGGCGCCGGCCATGATCGCGCGGCTCGAAGAGAAGCTCGCCGCGCGCGGGCTCGCGGCGCTCGCCCGGGTCGGCGACATGCGCGACTTCACGATGCCGCGCCGCTACGCGCGCGTGCTGTGCGCGTTCAACGCGTTCGCGCACTGCGCGACGACGGAGGACCAGCTCGCCACCCTGCACTGCGTCCGCGAGCACCTGCTCCCGGAAGGCGCGCTCGTGCTGCACCAGTCGTACCCCGGCCCCGCGTATTGGGCGGGCGAGAACGGTGTGCCGGTGTTCGAGCACGAGACGCCGCCCGAGGCCGACGGCCATCGGCTGCAGATGTGGGACACGCGGCAGAAGAACGTCGTGGACCAGTTCCAGCGCTCGGAGACCGAGGTGCGCGAGCTCGACGCGACCGGCGCGTGCGTGCGGTCCGTGCGCTTCGTCACCGCGCAACGCTGGGCGTACCGCTTCGAGCTGGAGCTACTGTTCCGCGCCGCCGGCTTCGCGCGTTCGGAAATCCAGGGCGGGTTCGCGGGCGAGCCGCTGACCCGGCCGGACCAGCAGATGGTGGCGTGGGCATGGAAGGCCTGACGCGTTCCCCGGGCGCGCCCGGAGCGGCCGCAAGCGGCCGCGGCGAAGGCCGCTCGTCGCTCGACCCGGCCGTCGTCGCGCGCCTCGCGCACCTCGACGTGCGCGCCCGGCTCGTCGTCGAGGGCTTCATCGCCGGCATGCACCGCTCGCCGTTCCACGGCTTCAGCGTCGAGTTCGCCGAGCATCGCCCGTACATGCCCGGCGATCCCATCAAGAACCTGGACTGGAAGGTGTGGGCGCGCAGCGATCGCTACCTCGTCAAGCAGTACACCGAGGAGACGAACCTGCGCTGCCATCTGCTGCTCGACCTGTCGGGCTCGATGGCGTTCCGCTCGGAGCGCGCCTCGCTCAGCAAGCTCGACTACGCGCGCTCGCTGTCGGCCGCGCTCGCGTACCTGATGCTGCGCCAGCAGGACGCCGTCGGCGCGCTCGCGTTCTCCGACCGGCCGCTCGCCTACGTGCCGGCGCGCGCGGTGCGATCGCACTTCGACGTCCTGCTGAAGGTGCTGTCCGCCGAGACCCCGGGCGGCGCGACGCGGCTCGGGCCCGTGCTGCACGAGCTGGCCGAACGCATCAAGCGGCGCGGGCTGATCATCCTGTGTTCGGACCTGATGGACCGCCCCGAGGACGTGCTGCGCGGGCTCCAGCACTTCCGTCATCGCCACCACGAGGTGATCGTGTTCCACATCCTCGACCCGGACGAACGCGAGTTCCCGTACACCGACACCGCGACGTTCGTGGATCTCGAGACCGGCGCGCGCCTGACGACCGAGCCGTGGGAGATCGCGCGCCGCTACCGCGAGCGCCTCGCCGCGTGGACGGCTCAGTACCGGCGCCAGTGCCGCGAGCAGCGCATCGACTACGTGCCGCTCGACACGCGCACGCCGTTCGACCAGGCGCTGCTCGCCTATCTCGAGAAGCGCGTGAGACTGCTGTGATGCTGCGGATCGCGGCGGCGCTCGCGCTGCTGCTCGGGATCACCGGCTTTCTCGGCTATCTGCGCCTGATCGGCGAGGGACCTTTCGTGCCGCTGCCGCTGCGCCATCTGCGCGAGTTGAAGGAGCGCACGGAGCCGCCGCGCGACCCGCAACCGCTGAGCTTCGCCGAGCTGCGCGCGCTGCCGCACGACTGGAACGTGGCGGAGTACTCGGCGCTCGAGCGGCGCGGCGTCACGCTCGAGGGCTACGTCCAGCGCGTGCTGCGCGCGAGCGACGACGACATCCACCTCGAGGTCACGCCCGAGTGGCCGGCGCCCGAGCGCGGCCTTGTGTCGTATGCGACGGCCGAGATCACGCCGGGCGTGCGCCGCGCCGCGCCGGCGTGGAACTACGGCACGCTCGTGCGCGCGTTCCGCGTGAACGAGGGCGACGTCACGCCGTGGGACGCGGGGCCGCGCCGCGTGCGCCTGACCGGCTGGCTGCTGTTCGACTTCCAGTACGATTCGCGTCCCGACTCGCTGGCCCTCGCGTCCGGCGCGCGGCGCATGTCCGGATGGGAAGTGCATCCCGTCACCGGCATCGAGCTGTGGGACGACTCGCTGGCGCGCTACGTGGAGCTGCCGCGATGAGCTTTCTGAATCCGCTGTTCCTGTTCGGGCTCGCGGCCGCTTCGATTCCCATCCTCATCCATCTGTTCACGCGCCGCCGGCCGCGCGAAGTGAAGTTCTCGTCGCTCGAGTTCCTGAGCGAGGTCAACCAGAGCGAGATCCGCCGGCTCAGGCTCAAGCAGTGGCTGCTGCTGCTGCTGCGCACGCTGGCCGTCGCCGCGCTCGCGCTGGCCATGGCCCGACCCGCGCTCAAGGGGCACGCGGCCGGCGGCGGCACGGCGGCGACCAGCGTCGTCGTGCTGCTGGACCGGAGCGGCAGCATGGGCGCGCTGGGCGCGAACGGACCGCTGTTCGGCGAAGCCAAGCGCGTCGTCGAGGACGTGATGAGCACGCTCGGCCCCGAGGACGAGATGCTGCTCGTGCCCTACGACCGCACACCGGAGCCGCTGACCGCGCGCCCGAGCGGCGATCTCACGCGACTGCGCGCCGCGCTGCACGGCCTCGCCGCCGGCGCCGCCGCCACCGACCATGGCGCCGCGCTCGCCGCGGCGGCGCGCGCGCTCGGCGAAACGCACGCGCTGAACCGCGAGCTGTACTGGATCTCGGACTTCCAGGAGACCGGCTTCGCGCCCGCGACACGCGTCGCGCCTTCCGGGCCGTGGAATCTGGCGCGCGTGCTGCTCGTGCCGCTCGCCCCGCGCACGCGCGCGAATGCCGCGCTCACCGACGCGACGCTCGCGCCCACCGAGAGCGGCGCCGCGCTCGAAGTGGGCGGCGCGTCGTTCGGATTCCCGGGCGGCGATCTCGCCGTCGAGACGCGCGCGCTCGACGACGACGCCGAGCTGGGCCGCGGCTTCCTCGACCTGCCGGCGCGCGGCGAGGCCAGCGCGCTGGTGCCGCTGGCCCGCGTCCCCGAGAGCGGCGGCTTCGCGCGCATCCCCGACGACGTGCTCGCGCTCGACAATCGGCGCACGTTCGCCTCGGGCCGCGCCGGCACGCTGCGCGTCGTGCTGCGCGAGGACGGCGACCCGTCCGCGCTGCGCCTCGCGCTCGAAGCGGGCGCGCCGGCCTCGGGGCTCGCGGTGGAGGCGCCCGACGCCGCCGCGCTGCCGCAGCGTCTCGCCCAGGCCGACGTGCTCGTGCTGAACGACGTCGAACGCCTGGGACCGACCGAGCTGCAGGCCGTGCTCGACTTCTGGCGGGGCGGCGGCGCGCTGTTCGTCACGCTGGGGACCCACGCCGATCCCGCGTTCTGGAACGACGCGCTGCTTCGCGAGATGCGCGTCGGCACGTTGGGCGCGCTCGATCGGCCGGCGCCGGGCGGCGCGTGGCGGCTGCTGCGCGCCACGGCCGGGCACGCCGCGCTCGCCGGATTCCCGGCGCGCCCCGGCGAGGCGCTGTCGACGGCGCGCTTCACCCAAGTGCGCGCGTTCGCGCCCGCGGCCGGCGCGCGCGTGCTGCTGTCGTTCGACCGCGCGCATCCGGCCTTGATCGAGGCGCCGCACGCGCTCGTGTTCGCGACCGGCCTCGACCCGGCGAGTTCGGATTTCCCGATGAGCGGCGCGTTCCTGCCGCTCCTCCACCAGGCCGTGAAGGTGCTGGGCCGCGGCACGGCGGCCGGCTCGCTCGCGCCGGGCGACCGCTGGAGCGCGCCCGCGGGCACGGGCGCGTGGCGCATCGTCGACGGCGACGGGCGCGACGTCGCGGCCACGCTGTCGAGCGCGGCCGGCGCGATGCGTCTGGTCTCGGCGCCGCTCGAGCGGCCCGGGCTGTATCGCGTGGTCCAGGGCTCCGCGCTGCACGGCACGTTCGCCGTCAATCCCGAGCCCCGGGAGGGCGATCTCGCGCCGCGCGCCGACGCCGCGCTCGTCGCGCTGTTCCCGCCCGGCCGCGCCCAGGTCGTGCACGCCGGCGAAGGGCTGGCGCGGCGCGTGCGTGAAGCGCGCTACGGGCGCGAGCTGTGGAGTCTGTTCCTCACCGCCGCGCTGCTGCTGCTCGTGACCGAGACGGTGATCGCGCGCTGGGGCATGGCCGGGCGGGCTCGCGCCACGTGAGTGGACGGCGCGACGCCGGCGACGATCCGCGCGCATAACGCCCGCCGCAGGAAACAAACGAGCCCCGGCGCCGATGGCGGCGCGGGGCTCGTGCGTCTCCGGCTCGTCCCTACTTCTTGTTCTCGACCTTCACGCCGTGGGGCAGCGCGTCCGGGTTCGTGACCTTGAGGATCACGCGCCGGTTGCGCATCAACTCCTCGTCGTTCCGTTCCTTCGTCTCCGGCTGCGACTCGCCGTAGCCCTTGGCCGTGTAGTTCTTGGGGTTGAGGTGGAAGTGGTCGAGCAGATACTTGCGCACGGCCTCGGCACGGGCCTGGCTCAGCCGCATGTTGTACGACGCGGCGCCGCGCGTGTCGGTGTGGCCCTGCACTTCGATGTCGAGGTCGGGGAACTTCTCGAGCGCGTCGCCGGCTTCGTTCAGCGACGTCTCCGACTCGGGCAGCAGGTTCGCGCGGTTCGTCTCGAAGTAGATGTTCTCGAGACGGATGCTGCCGGTCTCGAGCAGCTTGCGCTCGACCTCGGACTGCGGCTTGGACGGGGCCACGGCCGGCGCCGGCGCGGGCTCGGTCGCCTTGCTGGGTGGCGGTGCCACCTCGCGCGAGACGTGCCCGGCCGCGATCTGCGTGGCGTCGCAGCCTTCCGCGTTCACCTTGCTGCCGGCCGGCGTGTTCGGGCAACGATCCATCCCGTCGCACACGCCGTCCTGATCGCTGTCCCACGGGCAGCCGTACGCGTCCACCTGGCAGCCCTTGGGCGTGCCCGGGCAGTGATCGAGACGGTCCGGCACGCCGTCGCCGTCGGTGTCGACGGTCGGCCACTCGAGACAGCACGGCTGCGTGTCGCGGACGACGCGCGTCTCCTCGACGGACGTCTTCTGGCTCGGCGCGGACGGCATCTTCATACGGTGTCTGGCCTGGGCGGCGACGGGCACGAGGACACACAGCGCCAGCGCCAGCGCGATGGGACGGAGGTTCTTCATGACGACCTCGCAGGGGTGGGGGGTCGGTGCTCACGGAAACGCGTGCGGCATCTTGGCCGAACCCTCGGGCCGGCGCAAGGACGAGCGCGGCACGCCGAGGCCACGGGCGCGGATTGAGCGCGCACGCGGCGCTCTGTTAGTCTGCGTGCCCCGCCTTTTCATGAGGTTGGGGTGTCGCATGCTCGAAGTCGCACCCGCCGCGCGAACTCGCCGGCGGGTTTTTGGGCTTGGCGCCGAATCTCATGGTGACGTCGGGGCTCGATCCCGCGATCCGAACCGAAGGAAGCCGCAGCCTCTCCCCATCGACATGGCGACGCCGACCACGACACCGACTCCGCCCACCCCCGAGACCTGGCTGACCGATCCGCTCGCCGAGCGGCTGGTCGCGGCCATGGGACGCCTCCCCGAGGCGCGCGATCTGCTCGCGTTCCTGGCCGGCACGTGGGGCCGCAACGACGCGGCGGCCCTGCCGAAGCGCGTCGCGGTGCGCGGGCTGTCCGGCGCGGCGCGCGGGCTGCTCGCCGCCCACGTCCAGCGCGCGCTCGGCCGCACCGTGCTGTACGTGGTGCCGCACGGCGAAGGGTTCGAGGAGGCGCGCGACGACCTCGAGTACTTCCTCGGCGGCGGCCGGACGCTGGCGTTCCCCGAACCGGAACAGCTGCCGTACGACCCGTCGTCGCCGCATCCCGCGATCACCGCGCAGCGCCTGGGCACGCTGGCCCGGCTCGCGGCCGGCGCCGCGGGCGGCCCGCCCGGCATCGTCGTCACCACGGTGCGCGCGCTGCTGCAGAAGATCCCGAAACCCGCGCGCGTGGCGGGCGCGGTGCTGTCCCTCGGCGTCGGCGATGACGTGGACCCGCAGGCCCTGATCGAGCGTCTCGTGTTCCTTGGTTACGAACGCCTGCCCGAGGTCGAAGCCATGGGGCAGTTCGCCCGGCGCGGCGGCATCCTCGACGTGTATCCGGTCGGCAACGCGGACCCGCTGCGCATCGAGTTCGACGACACGACGATCGTCTCGCTGCGGCGCTTCGACGCCGGCACCCAGCGCTCGCTCGAGCAGCTGGGGAGCGCGACCATCCTGCCGCGCTTCGAGGTCGTGGTGTCGCCCGACGAGGCCGAAGGTGTGGCGGCGCGCCTGCGCGCGGCCGGCGACGAGAAGGCCGGCGGCGGCTATCTGTTCCACGAGGGCATGGAGCGGTTCGCGGGGCACTACGATCCGGACCTCGGCTCGCTGCTCGATTACCTGCCGGAGGACACGCCGCTCGTGCTCGACGATCCGGGCGCGCTCGCCGCGCGCGCCGACGAAGTCGCCGAGCTGGTCGAGCGCGGGTTCGCCGAGGCCCGGGTGCATTACCCGCTCGTCTCGCCGCCCGCGGATCTGTACCTGGGGGCCGGCGCGTTCCGCGAGACGCAGCGCGCGCACCCGGGCGTCGACTGGCTCGGCGTCGTCGCCGAGAGCGGCTCGACCGGCCGTTACGCGCAGACGCTGCTTGTCGACTGCCGGCCGGCGGAACCGATGCAGCGCTCGATCGAACGCCTGAAATCCCACCTCGCGGAACTGGGCGCGAACGACGTCGAGCCGGTCATCCTGTGCGACAACGCCGGACAGCGCGACCGCCTGCGCGAACTCCTCGGCGACAGCGGCGCCACGCTCGGCGTGGGGCTCGTGTCGGCCGGCTTCACGCTGCCCGGCGCGCAGCTCGCGCTGCTCACCGACCATGAAGTCTTCGCGCGCTACCGCCGGCGCCGTCGCCGGCTGCGGCGCACGGGCGGGCTGTCGATCGCCGAATTGTCGGCGCTCAAGGTCGGCGACTTCGTCGTGCACGAGGACCACGGCGTCGGCGTGTACCGCGGCATGCAGCGGCTGACCTTGAACGGGCAGGAGACGGACTGTCTGGAGCTGGCCTACGCCGAGAAGGACCGCCTGTTCGTGCCCGTGCAGCAGCTCGCGCTGGTGTCGCGCTACGCGGCCGGCGAGGGCGCGAAGCCGACGCTGCACCGGCTCGGCTCGGGCGCCTGGCAGAAGACCAAGGCCCGCGCCAAGAAGGCCATCCAGGACATGGCCGAGAACCTGATCCGCACGTACGCCGCGCGCCGCGCGCTGCGCGGGCACGCGTTCCCGCCCGACACGGTGTGGCAGCGCGAACTCGAGGCGTCGTTCCCGTACGACGAGACGCCGGATCAGCTCAAGGCCATCGGTGACGTGCGCGAGGACATGGAGTCCGAGCGGCCGATGGATCGCCTGATCTGCGGCGACGTGGGCTACGGCAAGACCGAGGTCGCGATCCGCGCCGCGTTCAAGGCCGTGCAGGACAAGAGGCAGGTCGCGGTGCTCGTGCCGACCACGATCCTCGCGCAGCAGCACCTGCTCACGTTCCGCGAGCGGCTCGCCGACTTCCCGGTGCGCGTCGAGGTGCTGTCGCGCTTCCGCACGGCGAAGGAGCAGAAGGACACGCTGGCCGCGCTCGAGCGCGGCGAAGTCGACGTCCTGATCGGCACGCACCGCCTGCTGTCGAAGGACGTGCGCTTCCAGAACCTGGGGCTCGTCGTCATCGACGAGGAGCACCGCTTCGGCGTCGCGCAGAAGGAAAAGCTGCGCCAGATCACGCGCCTCGTCGACGTGCTGGCCATGACCGCGACGCCCATCCCGCGCACGCTGAACCTGAGCCTGGCGGGCGCGCGCGACATGTCCGTGATCGAGACGCCGCCGCGCGACCGGCTGCCCGTGCACACGGAAATTCTGGAAGTCGACGACGAGGTCGTGACCGACGGCATCCTGCGCGAGGTGGATCGCGGCGGGCAGGTGTTCTTCGTGCACAACCGCGTCGAGACCATCCATCACAGCGCGCTGTGGCTGCAGAAGCTGGTGCCCCAGGTCCGGCTCGCCGTGGCGCACGGGCAGATGGCCGAGCGCGATCTCGAGCGCGTGATGCTCGACTTCCTGGACCGGCAATACGACGTGCTCGTCTCGACGATGATCATCGAGTCGGGGCTCGACATCCCGAGCGTCAACACGCTGTTCGTGGACCGCGCCGAGACGCTGGGGCTCGCCCAGCTCTATCAGCTGCGCGGGCGCGTCGGCCGATCGTCGCACCGCGCGTACGCGTACCTGCTCGTGCCCTCGCGCCGGGTGCTCACCGAAGAGGCCGAGAAGCGCCTGCGCGTCATCGAGGACTTCGACGACTTGGGCGTCGGCTTCAAGATCGCGCTCAAGGACATGGAGATCCGCGGCGCCGGCAACCTGCTCGGGCCCGAACAGCACGGCTTCATCATGGGCCTGGGCTTCGACCTGTACGTGAAGCTCCTGGAGGAGGCCGTCACCGAGCTCAAGGGCGAGCCCGGCGAACCGCGCGTCGAGCCGCGCCTGCTGAGCGACTGGAGCGCGTACCTGCCGGACGACTACGTGCCGGACGAGCACGAGAAGCTCGATCTGTACCGGCGTCTCGCGGAGACGCGCGGCGCGGAGGCGCTCGACGAGCTGACGCTCGAGATGCTCGACCGCTTCGGTCAGCTGCCGGCGCCGGCCGTGGCCCTGTTCGAGCTGCGCCGGCTGCGCCTGCTCGGGGCCGGCGGCGGCGTCGAGAGCCTGCGCCTGTTCCAGGGAGTCGCCGAGATCGCGCTCGCGCGGCCGCTCAAGCCGGACGAGATCCGCGACGTCGTCTCGCGGCTCAAGGTCCAGGTCGAATTCTTCAGTGGCCGCGAGTTCGGTTTGCGCGTGCGTGGCGAAGGGCTCGCGCTGCTCAACCGGACACGCGACGTGTTGCACGCCCTGGAGGCGTCCTCTAGGGTCCACGCCGTCCGCCATTGAGAGAGGGAGGGTCGTCGATGCATCGCCGTCTTCTGCTGATCGCCGCGCTCGCCACGCTCGCGGGCTGCGGCTCGGGATCCCCGCCGCTCGCCGAGGTGGGCGCGCGCTCCGTGACCCGCGCCGACTTCGAGGCCGCCGCGCGCGACAACTGGCAGCCGTACGGCGTGTTTCCGGATTCCGCGCGGCGCCTGCTGCTCGAGGATCTGGTGCGCCGCGACCTGCTGCTGGCGGCCGCCGACCACGAGGGCCTGTTCCGCGACAGCGTGACGATCCGCGCCGCGCGGCGCGCCGAGGAGCAGGCGCTGACGCGCGCGCTGATCGCCCGGCTGGTGGACGCCGCGACGCCGGTCAGCGACTCGGAGATCGCCACGCTGTATCGCTGGATCGGCACTCAGGCGCACCTGCAGATGATCTACGCGCCGAACCGCGACGCGGCCAACGGGGCGATGGCCCAGCTCAAGGCCGGCGCGGATTTCGCCGAGGTCTCGAACCACTTCACGCCGGGCGGCCTGATTCCGCCGGGCGGCGACGTGGGCTGGCTCACGCCGGGCACGCTCGTGCCGCCGCTCGACGACTTCCTGCGCGAGGCCCCGGTCGGCGTGATCCAGGGGCCGGCCGAAGCGCCGGGACAGGGCTGGTTCATCGTGCGCGTGCTGGGCCGCCGGCCCGCGCCGCAGCGCGGCTCGTTCGAGGCGATGCGCGGCTCGCTCGCCGAGATGCTGCGCCAGAGGAAGGCGCGCCTCCAGTCGACGCGCGCCTACGACGACCTGAAGCGCGCCTATCACGTGCAGGTCGCGCCCGACGGGCCGGGCGAGCTGTTCATGATCGCGCGGCGCCAGGCCGATCCGGAATCGACGACGCGCCGCCAGCCCACGCCCGAGGAGCGCGCCATCGTGCTCGCCAGGTACGACGACGGCGCCGGACGGCGCGCGTCGTACACCGTGGCCGACGTGCTCCGGGAGCTGCTCGACGTCGACACGCCGCACCCTGACGCGCGCTCCGTGCCGGCCCTCGGCGAGTGGATCGAATCGCGGGTGCTGGCCCGGGTCATGGTGTTCGAAGCGCGGCGCCGGCGCCTGGACGAGGAGCCGCAGGTCAGGAGCACGTACCAGAACCAGATCGACAACCGCGTGCTCGAAGACATCTACGTGCGCCTCGTGGCGTCCGCCGCGCACGCCGACGACGAGGCGGTGCGGCGCGCGTACGCGGCGCACGCGGCCGAGTTCCCGAAGCTCGACGAGATCCACGCCGTGCGCGTGATGTTCCCGGACAGCGCCTCGACCGCGGTGCTGACCGGACACGCCGCGCACATGAAGTCACTGCGCGAGGCCGTCGCCATGGCCGGGCGCAAGCAACCGCTCGACGAAGTGCGGGTGAGCTTCCCGACGCGCGACCCGGCGTGGCAGCACCTGGAGCCCGCGCTCGAGACGCTGTCCCCGGGCGACTGGGGCGGGCCGTATCCGACCCCCAAGGGCTGGATGGTGATCCAGCTGCTCGACAAGCGACAATCGCAGCAGGATTTCGCGCAGCTGTCCGACGCCGTTCGCCAGCGGCTGACGGAGGAGGCGACCGAGCACGCGCGCGACGCGCGGCTGGTGGTCGTCACCGACTCGCTGCGCCGGGCGATCCGCCCGTACGCCCTGCATGCCGAGCGACTCGCGCGGATCCCGTGGCCGGTACCGGGAGCGGTGGCCCCTTAGAGCGGGTCAATTCGCGCGGCACGCCTGCCGATAATGCGTGCAACCCATCGGAGGCGGTTTCCATGAGGCTGCGCGCATTCCTACCGATCACGCTGATGACCCTGGCCGTCGTCGGCTGCGCCGCGACCGCGACCCAGGTGCATCCGGTGGATGCCACGGATTCGATCGTCGGCCGCTACGCCATCAACGGCAGCCCGACCGACGTCGTCATCATCACCGCCACGGCCCACGGCGAGTACCGCGCCGAGAATCCCGGCTTCTGGAACGGCGTCGGACTGTTCGACGGCAAGGTCTACTGGGGCGTTTTCGCGTACCCGAAGGGCACGCGCCACGGTTCGCTCGAAAACGTGCACGGCGTGCAGCGCGCGGAGCTCCAGCCGAACGGCTCGTTCAAGGTGCACGGCACGTTCGCCCCGGGCGGGAGCGGGTTCGACGTGACCTGGACGCGCACGCGCTAGGGCGTCACGGGCGCGCGGGCGCGCGCCAGTCGAGGCGCCACAGCAGCGTGTCGCGAGCCGCCGCGAGCGGCGCGAACTCCAGGGAGTCGGGGGTGCCGGCCACGCGCGGGAACGTCGCGAACACCGGCCGCCCGGCCGCGCGCTCGAGCGTCACCGCGCGCGCGACGCGCCTCGGCTGGGCCCCGGTGAGCACGACGCGCACGTCGCGGCGCAGCGGTTCCGCGTAGCAGAAGTACCGGAGCACGTTGCCGTCGTCCCACCCGGCCAGCACCGACGCGCGCGGCGGCAGCTCGCCCATCACGCGCCGGCCGTACGCGTCCCACCGGGCGTCGTGATGGAACGGGTTCCACTCGGCGGGCCACATGTGCCACGCCGAGCGGGTCAGGTGGTAACGGTCGAGAGGCGGCGGCGGGTCACGGAGCGCCACGCGCGCGAGCGGGGCCAGCAGCACGAGCGCCGCCACGGCCGCCATCGCGCGCGGCGCACGCTCGCCGAGGAACGCGAGCGCCGCGGCGATGCCGAGCGCCCCGCACCACGCGCCCGGCAGGAAGAAGTAGCCGTTCGGGAATCCCGACGTCACGGTGTTCGTGAGCGCGAGCGCCGAGGCCGCCCACACGATCGCCAGCCACGCCCCGGGCACGCGCCGCCGGATCAGCCACCACGCGCCGAGCGCCGCGAGCGGCCAGCCCACGAGCGGAAACTGGTTCACGACCTCTTCGACGGCGAGCGCGATGAAGCGCTCGGTCCGGGTCGGCGCCACGTACCCGGCCGGGTGCGGGAACGCCAGGTACTGTCTCCCCGTCATCAGCCACGTCGCGCGCTCGAGCCGCGTGACCGGCACGGGGGCGTTCGGGAAGTACTCGGCGGGCTCCAGGCGCATCACGTCTTCGAGATAGTTCATGGGCTGCGCCGGACGGTCGCTGGCCAGCATCGTGATCAGCGTCGAGAGCCCGAGCACGACCCCGAGCGCGGCGAGGGTGACGTGCGCCGCGCGCAGGCGCCCGGTCCGCGCCAGCGCGATCGCGGCGGCGAGCACGACCGGCACCAGCGACCACGCCGACAGATGGCTGAGCGCGGCCAGCCCGCCGGCCAGCCCCATGAAGAACGCGCCGCGCTTGTCGGGCCGGCGCACGAAGCGGAGCAGCAGCACGAACACGGTGGCGTCGAGCGCGAGCGTCACCGCGTGGACGCCGGCCTCGGTGCTCTCCTTCCACGCCGAGCGGCTGAGCGCGAACGCCAGCGCCGCGACGACCCCCGCGAAGGGCCGGCGCGTGAAGCGCGCCGCCACATAGGCGAGCAGCCCGACGGCCAGCGCGCCGGCGAGGCACGACAGCAGGTTCGCACGGAACGCGGGAGTGCCGAGCGGCAGCGCGCCGAACGCGCGCAGCAGGAGCACGACCGGGGCGTAGCCCGAGTGCGAGATGCCGCCGACCCGCGACATCGTCTGGAATTCGCCGGGATCGGCGGGCAGCACGGTGTGCGACGTGGTCGCCACGTCGACGGCCAGCGCGAGGGCGCCGGCCAGCCAGCAGGCCCGGCGCGCTCCGGCGAGGTCGGCTGGCGTGGCTTCGGTTTCGGGTGCGGCGGCGTGGGGCAAGCGGTCCTCCGGCCCACGCGCGTCCTGTCGAGGCGCGCCGGGCGGCCGAGTCTAGCCTCCGCGCCCCGCGCGCCTCAACGGACCTCTAGCGCAGCTTGCGCCTCACCTCGGCGGCGCGGCGCTCGCTCGCCTCGACGCGCGTGCCGTCCTTGAGTCGCAGGACCAGCACGCCGTCCTCGCCGCCGTACGACTCGATGGCGTCGAGATTGACGAGCGCGCCGCGGTGCACGCGCACGAACTGGCCGTCGGGCAGGCGCTGCTCGAGCTCCTGCAGCGTGTAGTCGACCAGGTACTCCTTGCCTTCGGCGCGGGCCAGCACCAGCCGGTCGCGCGAGAACAGGAGCGGCACCTGCTCGAGATCGAGCAGCCGCACCTCGCGGCGGTGGCGCACCGGCAGGCGCTTGAGCGGCGGCAACTGGTCGCGCAGCCCGGGCGAATCGAGCGCGGCTTCGATGGCCTTGGCCCGCCCCGCGGGCCGGCCGCCGCGCGCCTCGGCCAGCACGCGCTCCAGCGTGTCGGCGAGCCGCTCGCGGCGGATCGGCTTCAGCACGTAGTCGAGCGCCGCGACTTCGAACGCCTCGACCGCGTACTTGTCGTACGCGGTCACGAAGACCACGATCGGCGCGCCGTCGCCGCGCAGGTGCCGCGCCACCTCGAGCCCCGACAGGTCGGGCATGTGGATGTCGAGGAACGCGACGTCGGGCTTCAGCCGCGGGATCAGCTCCAGCGCCTCGGCGCCGCCGCGCGCCACGCCCACCACTTCCACGTCCTCGTGCTCGCTCAGCAGCTTCTCCAGGAACTGACGCGCCCGCGGTTCGTCGTCCGCGATCAGCGCGCGCACCTTGGTCGCTTCACTCACGCAGCCTCCCCCAGTGCCGCGCGCCAGCGCAGCGTCACCGCGAATCCACCACCGTCGACCGGGCGCGCCGAAACGCTCGCCTCGGGACCGGCAAAGCGCTGGACGCGCTGTTCGAGATTCGTGAGGCCCACGCCGAGACCGGGCTTGCGCCCGGGCGTGGCCGCACCATCGTCCTTGAAGACCAACGTCAGCCAACCGTCGCTCGCTTCCGCCACGAGCGACAGGTGCAGCGCGTCCAGGCCCGGCGCGCAGCCGTGCTTCAGGCTGTTCTCGACGAGCGGCTGGAGCAGCAGCGGCGGCACGCGCACCGCGAGCAGATCGCGCGCGCCGTGATACTCGAACTGGAGCGCGCTCTCGTAGCGTTCGCGGGCCACGCCCAGATAGTCCTCGACGAACGCGATCTCCTCGGACAGTCGCGCGTCGGGGCGCTGGCTGGCCTGCACGGTGTAGCGCAGCATGTCGGCGAGGCGTTCCGTGAAGCGCTGTGCGGCCGGCGGATCGGTCTCCGTCAGGTACGAGAGCGCGTTCAGCGCGTTGAACAGGAAATGAGGCTGGACCTGGGCGTGCAGCGCGCGCAGCTCGGCGCGGGTCGCGGCCTCGCGCAACTCGGCGGCGCGGCGCTCGGCGGCGGCGCGCTGCTCCTGCAGCGCCAGGTTCTCGAGACGGATGCCGGCCTGCATGAGCAGGTTCGCGACCGCGCTCGCCGCGTCCTCCGGGATCTCCTCGCCGCGCGCCAGGCGCGGCAGTTCGCCGTCCGGCCACTCGACCGCGACCGGACGCTTGAGTCCGCTCGTCAGGCCGTGTTCGACGGACGCGCGCACTTCGGCGCGGTCGAGCGCGCCGAGGAGCTCCTGCCCGGCGCGGTCCAGCGCGCGGCGCAGCGCCGCGGGATCGCGACCGTACAGGCGGTCGAGCGCGCGCTGCGTGCGCACGCGCAGCGGCGAGAACGCGAAGGCCACGACGAGCGCGGCGACCACGTTGAACACCACGGCCTCCTCGCCGGTCGCGGCCGCGAACACGCGCTGCGACACGACGACGATGCCCAGGTACAGGGCGGCCAGCACGCCCGACAGCAGCGCGTAGGGAATGCTGCGCACGAGCAGGCGCCGCGGATCGAACACCGGATCGTTCGCGATCAGCAGCGCGATGACCATGGGCGCGCACAACCAGGCCAGCGTCAGCGTGGCGACGAGCAGGCGCACGACGGGCAGCGTGTACAGCGCGGCCATGCCCGGGTCCTGGAACAGCGCGTCGACCGCCGTGGTCGCGAGCAGCACGAGGGCCACGGCGATGGCCAGCAGGCGCTCGGCCAGCGTCGGGTTCCACGCGTCACGCGCGCGGCGCAGGTAGCGGATCATGAGCGCGAGCGCGCCGATCGGCAGCGCCACGCTCTGGAACCACAGGTACGGCGACGACGAGTCCTGGCCGGCCGGATGCGCTCCGGCGATCATCCACACGCCGAGCCCGGCGGCCACGAGGTACGCCGCGACCACCATCCAGAACCACGGGCTGCGCCGGCGCCGGCCCTTCGTCCAGCGCGGGCGCGGGAACACCATCATGAAATGCACGAAGCTCGCCGGGTAGAAGTTCAGCAGCGCGTTGTAGGCGTCGAGGTACGCCTTGAAGCCGCCGGCCGGCTCGAACTGGGTGAAGCGGAACGTGTCCCACACCGTGCCCACGCCCTGCAGCGCGGCGAACCACAGGAACACCCACGCCGCGTTCAGGTCCGGCCTTCGCCACACGAGGAGGAACGCCACGAGCGGCGCGGCGATCATGGCCACGACCGGGAACGTGAACAGGCGCACGCGCTGCCACGCGCCGAGCTGGACCGGCGGAATCGAGACCTGCAACTCGCGGTTGCCGCGCAGCACGTCCATCACGACCGGGGCGCGCGGCCAGCCCTCCTTGCGGATGCGCTGGCGCGTGTCGGAGAAGCCGTGGAAGCGCACGCCGTTCATGGCCACGAGCACGTCGCCGCGCTCGAGCAGGCCGGTCGCGGGCGGGCCGATCACCTTCTCGACGCGCGGGAAGTCCTGGCCTTCCTTCCAGTCGAGCGAGATGCCGAGCCGTTGATACGGCGTGTGGGTCAGGAAGCGGGGCAGCGCGATCGCGACGGCGACCAGCATCGCCGCCAGCGCGAGTGCGCGGCGGCCGCGGTAGGCGGGAGTCACGGGCGGACTGTCCCACACGCGCGAAGTGGGTTCCATTCTGGGATCGACGCTCATGCCGGCGGGGTCGCGGCCCTCGTCGTGCGTCCGGGACGGTCCCGGGGCCGCGGCTCTGGGAGGGCTCGCTCGCAGGAGTATGGCCGGGCGGGCATCGGCTCCGAGCCCCGCCTGGGACGAGCGCGGACATGCTCCGCACCAGCGCGGGCAGCGGGCTCACGACTTCGTCAACTCGCGCGCGGCGCGGAATCGCGCGGGGAAATCCGGCGTATGACCGGGTGGAGACATGCGGCTATACTCCCCGCCGCTCTCAGACGCCGGACATCCCGTCTTGCGGGATCGGGCGTGTCGCTGGGCGCGCTTGCGGGCGCGCCGATTCATTCACGGAGGTTCTCCTTTGAAGTGCATTGCTCGCGCGACGCTCGCGCTCGGCCTGGCGCTGACCTTCGCGGCTTCCGCCGCCCGCGCCGCCTCGCCCTCGACCCCGGCCGCGACCACTCCGGCGGCCCCGCCCGCGACCTCGTCTCCGGCCGCGGCGGCGAACGCGACGCCATCCGACGCGCAACGCCTCGACGGCATCGCCGCGGTCGTGAACGACGACGTGATCCTGCAGAGCGACGTCGAGGAGCAGCTCGCGCTGTTCGTGCAGAGCAACGGGCTGCGCCCCGACTCGGTGGCCGTGGACACGCTGCGCCGGCAGATCCTCGACCAGCTCATCGACGAGAAGCTGATCGTGGCCGAAGCCAAGCGCCAGGGCGTCACCGTCGCGGACGCGGAAGTGGACCGCCAGGTGGACCAGGCGCTCAAGGACACCAAGGCGCGCGTCGGCGGCGACGCGGCGTTCCAGGAGCAGCTCACGCGCGAGGGCCTCACCGAAGCCAAGCTGCGCGACAAGTACCACAACGACCTCCAGCGCCAGATGCTGGCGCAGCGCATGCGCGAGAAGCAGCTGCCGCATCGCGCGGTGCCGGCCACCGAGGCGGAGGCGTTCTTCACGGCGCATCCCGAGAAGTTCCCGAAGGTGCCCGCGCAACTGCGGCTCTCCGTGATCCAGCTCCCGGTCACCGCGGACAGCGTGACCGACAACAAGGCCAAGGCCGCGGTGCTCGCCGCGCGCAAACGCATCCTCGCCGGCGAGAAGTTCGCGAAGGTCGCGCAGCAGGTCTCCGAGGACACCGGCACCGCGCAGTCGGGCGGCGACCTCGGGTACTTCGCGCAGGGCACGATGGAGCCGGCGTTCGAGAAGGTCGCGTTCAGCCTCAAGCTCAACACCGTGAGCATGCCGGTGCGCACGCCGTACGGCTGGCACGTGCTCGAGGTGATCGATCGCGACACCGTGAAGACGCACAGCGGCCGCGACAGCCTCGACAAGACCGGCGCGCCGCTGCTCGAGGCCCATGTGCGTCACCTGATGGTGCGCGTGCCGCTCACCCAGCAGGACTCCGATCGCACGCTGGCCCTGGCCCAGAAGATCCGCGACCAGCTCGCGCGCGGCGCCGACTTCGCGGCGCTGGCCAAGCGCTACAGCAAATACGACGCGGCCGACCCGAGCGGCGACGTCGGCTACGTTCCGGCGAACTCGCTGCGCGAGAACATCCGTGACGGGCTGGACTCGCTCAAGATCGGCGACATCAGCGAACCGCTCGCGAACCAGGTCGGCTACAACATCTTCAAGCTCACCGACCGCAAGCCGGAGCGCGCGTACACGCTCGACGAAGTGCGCGCCGAGCTGCCCCAGGCCGTGGAGCAGATCGAGCAGCGCGACCGCTACGACGCGTGGGTGAAGACGCTCCGCGCCAAGGCGCACCTGGACATCCGCAAGGGCTGAGTGTTCGCGGGCGCGAACGCGCCTCCCGCCCCCACCGAACCGCCGCGGCGTTCAGCGAACGCCGCGGCGGTTCGCGTGCAGGGCCGGCGCCCCGCCATTGAGCGCGTCGGCAAGCCCTGTTACGGTGCCGCCGTGATCACGTTCGATCAGGTTTCGAGGCGCTTCGGCGAGCGACTGGCACTCGACGGCGTGTCGTGGCGCATGGACGAGGGCGAGTGCGTCGTGTTCCAGGGCCACAGCGGCGCGGGCAAGACCACGCTGCTGCGCCTCATCACCCACGAGGTCCAGCCGACGTCCGGCCGCGTCGTGGTGGGCACGTTCCGCGGCGGGCGGCTGTCGCGACGCCAGCGCGCGTTGTTGCGCCGCACCCTCGGCATCATCTACGAGGACTTCCGCCTGCTCCACGACCGCACGGTGTTCGAGAACGTCGCGGTCGCGGTGCGCATCGCCGGCCACTCGCGTGACGACGAGGTCATTCCGCGGGTCATGTACGCGCTCGAGGAAGTCGGGCTCCACCAGAAGCAGGCGTCGTTCCCGCACGAGCTGTCGTTCGGCGAGAAGCAGCGCGCCGCGATCGCCCGCGCCATCGTGAACCGGCCGGCCGTGATCCTGGCCGACGAGCCGACCGGCGCGCTCGAGAAGCGCAGCGCCGACGACGTGCTCGCGCTGCTGCGCCGCATCCACGACGAAGGCGCCGCGCTGCTCGTGGTCACCACGCGGCAGAGCGTCGCCGAAGCGCTGCCCGGGCGCCTCATCGAACTGGCGGACGGTCGCGTCGTGAGCGGCGACACCGGCATGGCCGCGGCGCCCGAAGCGACGGACGCGATGCCCGACGCCGCGGACGCCGCCGACTCGATGGCGGACGCCGCGGAGCCGGCGCCGCCCGACGCGCCGCCAATGGAGATGCCATGAGCATGCACGCGTTCTACCTGCGCGAGGCGCTGCGCTCGCTGCGCCATCACGGCGGCCTGGCCACGACCGCGATCCTGGCGCTGACCGCGGCGCTGACGCTGGCCGGCATGTTCCTGCTGCTGGCGCACAACGCGGAGATGGCGCTCCAGTTCATCGGCGACCGGCGCGTGATGGTCGTGTACCTGAAGGACGAGGTGAGCGACGCGCAGCGCGACGCGCTGAACCAGCGACTCGGCAGCCTGTTCGGCGCGGTCACGTACGTCAGCAAGGACGACGCGTGGAAGGAATTCGCGCAGCAGGTCGGCGATCCGCAGCTGCTGGAAGCGGTCGGGCAGAACCCGCTGCCCGCGTCGCTGCGCGTGCGCCTGCGGCCCGAACTCCTGAACGCGCCGGCCATGGCCGAGGCCGCGCGCCAGGTGCAGGCATTCCCCGAGGTCGAGGACGTGCGTTACGGTGCCGAGTGGGTGAGCCGGCTCGACGCGCTGAACGCGGCCGTGCGCAGCGGCGCGATCGCCGTCGGCCTGGCGGTCGCGATCGGCATCGTGTTCGTGCTGTACAACACGATTCGCCTGACCGTGCTGGCCCGCCGCCCTCAGGTCGAGATCATGAGCCGGCTGGGGGCCACCGACGGATTCGTAGCCCGGCCGTTCGTCCTCGAGGCGATGTTCGAGGCGGTGATCTCGGCCGTCCTCGCGCTGGCCGTGCTGTACGGCATCGAGCGCGCCATCGCGTTCAACATCGTCGGCGTGGTGTTCCTGCCCTGGAGCTGGGCCGCGGCGTTCGTCGGCGTGGCCGTGGCCCTGGCGTGGCTCGCGGCGTCGCTCGCGCTCTCGAGGGTGCTGCGCTCGGTCGGGCCATGAAGCGCGTCGGTCTCCTCGCGCTGCTCGCGCTGCTCGTCGCCGCGCCGCTGGCCGCCCAGGACAGCCTGGAGACCGCCAAGCGCCGCGAGCTGGACGAGATCAACCGCCAGGCCCGTGAGAAGCGCGAGGCGGCGCGCGCGCTCAAGGGCCAGGAGACGCAGGCCCTGACCCAGCTGCGTCGCACCGAGTCGGAGCTGACCTCGACGCGCCGCCGGCTGCGCGCGCTGGATCAGCGGCGGCGCAATCTCGACCAGCAGCTCGAGATCACGCGCGTCGATCTCGAGCGCAACAGCCAGTCGCTGGGCCAGCAGCGCTCGCGCCTCGCGCGGCGCCTGCGCAACCTGTACAAGTTCGGCGCGGCGCGCGAGCTGGAGTTCCTGCTGTCGACGAGTTCCTTCGGCCAGCTGCTCGCGCGCTGGGACTTCCTCGTGATGGTGGCGGAGCAGGATCGCATGCTGCTCGAGGACATCGAGCTGAGGAAGACGCAGGTCGAGACCGCGGAACAGCGCCTCGAGACGAACCTGACCGACATCCGCAAGAACGCGACGAAGACGTCGCGCGAGAACGACCGCCTGGCCACGCTCCGCCAGACGCGGCAGAGCTCGGTCAAGACCATTCAGAGCCAGCGCGAGTCGTACGAGGCCGCCGCCGCGCAGCTCGAGCGCGACGCGAAGGCGCTCGCGAACCTGCTCGCCGCGCTGGATCGGAAACGCCGCGACGAGGCGAACAAGGCCAGGGCCGAAGGCCGCACGCCCCAGCCCTACACCGGCGACTTCGCGCGCGGGCGCGGCGCGCTCGACTGGCCGGTGCGCGGCGCCGTGATCGGGCACTTCGGGCCCGAGACCCATCCCAAGTGGGGCACGACCACGCTGAACAACGGCATCGACATCCAGGCGCCGCTCGGCGCCGCCGTCCACGCCGTGGCGCGCGGCCGCGTCGACTACACGAGCGACGACTACGCGGGCTACGGGCAGATCGTCATCGTGAACCACGGCGACGGCTACTACACGCTGTACGCGCACCTCTCCGACATCCTCGTGTCGACGAACCAGGAAGTCGTGCCCGGCCAGGTCATCGGCAAAGTCGGGGACACCGGATCGCTGAAGGGCGTCGAACTGCACTTCGAAGTGCGCAAGGGCGGCTCGGCGCTGAATCCCGAGGACTGGCTGCAGTAGCACGGGCGGCGCCGCGGCCCGCGCGGTGATCGCGAGGGCCCGGAGGCCCGCGCGGCGCGAGTCGGGGCCGCCGCCCATCCTGTACACTCGCGCCATGCCCGTCGTTCTGCTTTCGCAGCTGCTCGGCCAGACCGAGACCTCGCGCTTCCTGCGTGGGGTCGTCGCCTCCGGCCGCATCGGCAACGCGTACCTGTTCCACGGGCCGCCCGGCGTGGGCAAGGGCACCGCGGCGCTCGCCTTCGCGCGCGCGCTGCTGTGCGAGCGGAGCGCGGCCGCGCCGCCCGCGGCGCCCGGGCTGTTCGACGCGGCGCCGGCCGACGCCGCGGCGCCGCTCGACGACGCGTGCGGGCGCTGCGCCGCGTGTCTCAAGACCGCGGCGCTGCAGCACCCGGACCTGAAGTTCCTGTTCCCGGTCTCGGGCGAGGAGAAGGAGCTGGACGCGACGATCGGCGACACGCTGGCCGCGTGGCGCGAGGACCCGTACTTCGTGTTCCAGTACGAGAAGGCCGCCTCGATCCGGTTGTCGCTGACGCGCGAACTGATCCGCGAAATCGGCTACAAGCCGTTCGAGGCCGGGCGCCGCGTCGTCGTCGTGCGCGACGCCGAGCGCATGCGTGAAGACCAGTACTCGGCGCTGCTCAAGTCGATCGAAGAGCCGGGCGCGTCGACGGTGTGGGTGCTGACGACCGCGCGCCTGTCGCGCCTGCCGGCCACGATCCGCTCGCGCTGCCAGCGCGTGCGCTTCGCGCCGCTCGGCGAGGCGCTGATCACCGCCACGCTGGAACAGGCGCTCGGCGTGGCGGACCGCGACGCCCGCATGCTGGCCGCGCTGGCCGGCGGGTCGCTGGCGCGCGCCGTCACGCTGCGCGACCTGGAGCCGATCAAGATGCGCGACGAGGCGCTCGCGCTGCTGCAGCCAGCGCTGGCCGGCGACGGCCCCGGCCTGTGGAAAGCCGCGCAGGGGTTCTCGCGCTTCGGCAAGGCCGGGCGCGAGACGCTGCGCCGGCTCGTCGAGTTCCACCACCTGTGGCTGCGCGACGTGCTGCGCGCCAAGGTCGGCGCGCCGCGCGAGACGCTCGTCAACCGCGACCGCGAAGCCGATGTGCGGCGCCAGGCCGCGGCGCTCGACGCCACGGAGATCCGGCGCAGGCTCATGGTGCTGGAGGAGATGCTGCGCTCGATCGAGGGCAACGTCAGCGCCGACCTGACGCTGTTCTCGGGCGCCGCGCGCATCGCCGGCGCCCGGCTCGGCGAGGGCCGCTGGCCGGCCCACGCCACGGCGCGCTGGGATTACTAGCCGGCGCCGCGCGGGGCGGATTCTCTTGCGCATTCGCGAAGGCGGGGGCATCGTCGCGACCGGCGATCGTCCCGAATCCGCCCCTCGGGCGGGATGAGGCCGTTGGTGGAGCGCTGTCGAGCCCGCGCGCCCGCGCCGGCTCGCGGTGCGCCCCTCTCCCCGAGGTCGTCCTAAGGCCGTGATGAAGCGCGCGGGTATTCGCGCACAGTTGACGCTGGTCGTCGCCGGCGTCGGCCTCTTTCTGCTCGCCGTGCACGTGTGGGTCGACGTGCTCGCGGAGCAGCGACGCCTGCACACGTCCACGCGGCGCGAGGCGCGGGCCCTCACCGATCGCCTGTCCGACGACCTGGAGACGCTGCTGCGCCGCGATCTGCCCGTCGAGTCGGTGATGCGTCCCCTGCCGGCGCCGATGAGCAGCTTGAGCGCGCTCGCGCTCGTCGACGACCGCGGCGTCGTCGTCTCCGCGTCGAACCGGGCGTGGCGCGGCCTGCCCTTGAAACGCACGGCACTCGGCCGCGACTCGACCGTGCGGGCGAGCGCGGGCCGGCACGGCGCGCTCGACGTCGCGCAACTCGCGGGCCACCGACTCGTGGGCGCGGCGGACGTCCGGGGCCGGTCCGCCACCTACCGTCTCCTGACCGTGTTCGACAACCGCGAGGCGTACGCAGACGCGAGTCGCGACTCGCTCGTCGAAGGCCTGTGGACCGCGCTGTTCAGCGCGTTCGTGCTGAACGTGCTGTGGCTCATGCTCGACTCGCGCGTCACGCGACCCGCACTGGCCATCGCCCGCGCTGCGGACCGGCTGCGCGCCGGCGACCTGAGCGCGCGCTCCGGCGTGCGCGGCGGCGACGAGATCCGCCGCGCGGGCGAGGCGTTCGATCGCATGGCGGAACGCGTCGAGACGTCCGAACAATCGCTGGTCCGCACGCGCGCGCTGCTCGACGCCGTGCTGCGCGCCATGCCGCTGTCGGTCGTCGCCGTGTCGCGCACCGACCGCAGCGTGCTGTTCGCGAACCCGAGCGCCGAGCACATGACGGGGCGGCGTTTCGCCGCCGGCGAGGCGCTGTCCGAGAACCTCGACCGCGTGATGTTCGAGTACCTCGACGGGCGGCCGTGCCCGCCCGACGAGCGCCCGATCCCGACGGTGCTGCGCACCGGGCGGCCCGCGGAGTTCGAGGACCTGGTGTTCGTCCGCGAGGACGGCCGGCGCATTCCCGTCTACATCGCGGCCGCGCCGGTGGCCACGCTCCCGGGCGAGCCGTTCGATGTCGTGGTCGCGGTCACCCAGGATCGCCGCGAGCTGCAGCGGCGCATCGACGAGTTGCGCGAGCGCGACCAGCGCTTCGAGGCCGTGGCGAAGGCGACCGGCCAGATCGTCTACGAGTGGACGCTGACGACCGGCCAATCGCGGCGCAGCGAGAGCCTGACCACGGTGCTCGGCTTCAAGCCCGAGGAGTTCGGGCCGGGGCTCGAGGACTGGGACCGGCGCCTCCACCCCGACGACCGCGCTCGCGTGCGTGCGGAACTCGAGATCTGCCAGCGCGAGGGGCGCATGTTCGACTGCGAGTACCGCATGCGCCACGCGAACGGCTCGTGGCGCGTGATCCGCGATCGCGGCCACTTCACGTTCGAGCCGGACGGACGCGTGGCGACGCTGATCGGCGCCATGGCCGACGTCACCGAGCAGCGCGAGCTCGAGAGGAAGCTCACGGAGGCCGAGCGCATGCAGAGCGTCGGCACCCTGGCGGGCGGCGTGGCGCACGACTTCAACAACCAGCTCACCGCCGTGCTCGGCCACCTCGACCTGCTGGCCGGCGGCATGCCGAAGAAGAGCGCGCTGCAGGAGCACGTGCGCCTCGCCCAGCTCGGCGCCGAACGCTGCGCGGAACTCACGCGCGGCCTGCTCGCGTTCAGCCGGCAGCTGACGACGCATCCCGAGACGATCGCGATCAATCCGCTCGTCGAGACGACGCGCGAGTCCATGCGCCAGGCCCTGCCGGCGTCGATCGCGATGGAGACGTCGTTGGAGGCCGGGCTGTGGCCCGCGCTGGCCGATCCCGGACAGATCCGCCAGGTGCTCGTGAACCTGTGCATGAACGCGCGCGACGCGATGCCCGAGGGCGGGCAGCTCGTGCTGGAGACGCGCAACCGTCGTGTCGACGAAGCCGGCGTGCGCAGCCACGCCCAGGCGCGCGCCGGCGACTACGTGGAGATCGCGGTCCGGGACAGCGGGCTGGGCATCGCGCCGGACGTCCTGCCCCACGTGTTCGAACCGTTCTTCACCACCAAGCCGGTCGGCGCCGGCACCGGGCTCGGCCTGTCGCTGGCCTACGGCATCGCCTCGAGCCACGGCGGCTGGATCGACGTCGAGAGCCGCCTCGGCGAGGGGTCGACGTTCCGCATCCTGCTGCCGCGCGCGAGCGATGACGCGCGTGCCGCGACGTCCGCGGCGGCTGCGGCACGCGACGCGTCCGCGGCGGGACCACGCACGCTGCTCATCGCCGACGACGAGGAGATGGTGCGCGGATTGACGGCGCGCGCACTCGAGAGCGCCGGCTATCGCGTCCTGGCCGCGAGCAATGGCGACGAGGCGGTGGCCCTGCACCGCCAGCACCGCGGCGAAATCGACGGCGTGCTGCTGGACGTCACGATGCCGGGCCGCTCGGGCGTCGAGATCATGGACGAGATCCGCGGCATCGACCCGGAAGCCCGCGTCGTGCTCACCAGCGGCTTCTCGGCCGCGACCCTCGAGGGTCCGCTCGCCGCGCGCGCCCAGACGGCGACCGCGTTCCTGGCCAAGCCCTACACGGCGGCGACGTTGGTCGAACTCATGCGCCGCGTCGTCGGCCCACCGGGGCCGGCGAGCTAGAGGGCGCGTGGCGGGTGCTGCGCGGCGTGCCCCGGGTAGGCTATGCTTGCCGTCATTCACACATCGTCTCCCGCCCTTTCGAGCGGGGGCTTGAGTCCATAGCCGGCGTCGACCGCGCCGCCTCGCCCTTGGGCGAAGCGGAAAGGGCGCCGCCGGAATTCGCCAGACCGACCCGCCGGGCTCCACGCCCGGCGTGAACGAGCGACGACCCGGTCGCTCGATAGAGGCTTCACGATGTCGGACATCGTCCAAGTCGCCCTGCGCGGCTCGCGCAAGGAATTCTTCCTCAATTCAAGAAGCGTGTGGCTCAGGTTGCGCGACGTCGTGATCGTGCAGACCGACCACGGCGAGTGCGACGGCCTCGTGCACCTGAAGGATCCGACGCTCGTCGCCCTCAAGCGGCCGGGCAACGTGACCCACGAGATCATCCGCCGGGCCACGGAAGAGGACCTGGACCAGATCGACCACAATCGCGTGCGCGAACGCGACGCGTTCGAGTGGTGCCGCAAGCGCATCGAGTTCCGCGAGCTGGCCATGGACCTGTCCGAGGTCGAGGTCGCGTTCGCCGGCCAGCGCATCACGTTCTTCTTCTCGGCCGAGCACCGCGTGGACTTCCGCGATCTGGTCAAGGACCTGGCGTCCAAGTTCCAGACGCGGATCGAGCTGCGCCAGATCGGCGTGCGCGACCAGGCCAAGCGCCTGGATGGCTGCGGGCCGTGCGGGCGGGCGTTCTGCTGCTCGACGTGGCTCAAGGACTTCCATCCGGTCACGCTCAAGATGGCGCGCGAGCAGCAGCTGTCGCTGAACCCGAGCAAGATCTCGGGCGTGTGCGGGCGCCTGATGTGCTGCCTGGCCTACGAGCTGACCCAGTACCGCGACAGCGCGGAGAAGCTGCCGCCGGTCGGCGCGCAGCTGCGCACCGGCCAGGGCGTGTGCACGGTGACGCGCACCGAGCCGTACTCCGAGGCCGTGTGGATCCGCGACAGCGACGGCGCCGAGCACCGCATCGCGATGACCGAGCTGCCACCCGGGCCCTACCACCAGTGCGGCGACTGCAATTGCGGCAAGAAGCCCAAGCGCGACGCGACGCGCGAGCCGGACGGCGACGATCCGCCCGCGGCGTGGGCCGACCCGCCCGCGAACTGACGCGGCGCCCCTCGCGCGCTACACTGCGCGCGCCGAGGCCGGCTTCTTTCCCCCTCGAAGGAGGCGCCGATGAAGCGACGCGGGTTGGGCGCGGGAATCGCCGCGCTGCTGATCGCCACGAGTTGCGCGCATCCCGTGCGCGCGCCGCACATTCCCTCCTCCGGCTTCCTGATGCGCCACCACGAAAGCGTCACCACCATGGGGGACGACACGACGCGCGTGACGCTCGCGTTCCCCGAGTTCGTGGCCACGCGCACGCCGGAGGCGCTCGATTCCTTGAACGCCGCCGTGCGCCGGCTCGTGCTCGCGAGCTGGAGCGCGAACGGCGGCGCGCCGGCGCGCGACACGACGCAGCTCATGCAGCAGTTCGAGCAGGAGTGGCGCGACGAACGGCGCAAGGTCGGCACGCCGTTCGGCTGGTTCCTCGATCGCCGCGTGAGCGTGAGCGCGGAGACGCTGGGCGTCGTGACGCTGCGCTTCCGCGAGTACCTGTTCACCGGCGGCGCGCACCCGCTGCCGACGACGCGCTTCGTCAACGTCGAAGAGAAGAGCGGACGTACGCTGCGCTTCTCCGACCTGTTCGCGGACTCGTTGCGTGATTCGCTGAGTGCCGCGCTCGTGCCGGCGTTCCGCGCGGCGCGTGGCCTCGGCCCCGATTCGAGCCTCGGCAGCGCCGGTTTCTGGTTCCCGGACGGGCGTTTCCGCGTGAACGACAACGTCGGGCTCGGGCCCCGCGGTGTCGCGTTCTACTTCAACGCGTACGAAGTCGGCCCCTACGCGCTCGGCCCCACGGAAGTCGTGGGCGACTACGACGCGATGAAGCCGTTCGCGAACCCCGACGGGCCGCTGGCCAAGAAGCGACGCGGGCGGTAGGCGGGCGAGCGTGGGCGCGACGTCTCGCTACAGCGCCCGCTTCTGGAATCCGCGCAGCCCCCAGGCCAGCGCGACCACGAGGTAGCCCGCGGCCCACACGACCATCTCCGGGCTCGGCACGGAGGCCGGCGAGAACGGCGACAGATGGAGCTCGCTCATGATCGCGGGCTGCATGTGGTGCGCGGCGAGCTGCCACAGCGATTCGCTCGGCATGATCAGGCTCGCGACGGTGCCGACGTTGCGCGCCGCGTCGTTGCCGGTCATCGTGCCGATCTGTTCGACCCAGCCGCCCACGAACGCGAGGCCGAACAGGCCGAACACCGTGATGCCGCTCGTGATCGTGGTGAGGCGCGCGCCGCATGAGATCGACAGCGTCACGAGCAGCGCGCCCTCCAGCATCATCAGCGGCAGCCCGATCGCGACGTCGGGCGGCGTGAGGCCGCTCAGCACGCGACCGATCGCGAGCACGCCGCCCGCCATCAGCAGCAGGTAGCCCGCGGACACGCCGACGTACGCGAGCCACTTGCCGAGCACGATCTCGACGCGGCGGATCGGCTTCGCGGCCAGGGTCTGGATCACCCCCGAGGCGATCTCGCCGGACAGCGTGTCGACCGGCAGCAGCACCGACGTCATGACGGTGAGGAAGTTCACGGCATACAGCCCGGCGAGCAGGAAGAAGTTCAGCGTGATCCGGTACTGGACGCGGTTGATCGCTCCGACCTGACGATGGACCTCGCGCTCGACGAAATGAAAGCCGGTGCCGTACAGCACGAGGAACGCGGCGCCGCCGATGAGCACGGCGAGCAACACGCGGCGACGCAGCGCTTCGTGCAGCGTGAGGTGGGCCATCACGAGAATCGCGCGCACGCTCCTCATCCCGGCCTCTGATCCTGGCCCATGATGTCGAGGAACCAGTCTTCCAGCGAGCGGCGCTCGGCGCGCATCTCGTGCACGTCGACGCGGCGTTCGATCAGCCAGCGCGCGATCTCGGGCAGCGTCTCGTCGCGCTCGATCTTCATCCGCACCCAGCCGTCGCGGGCCTCGACGTCGCGTCCGAAGCGCGCGAGGCCCTCGAGCACGGCGCCGTCGTGGCTCCCCAGGCGCAACCCGACCTGGAACGCGATGTGCGCTTCGTCCGCGAGGGTCAACTCGTGCACGGTGCGTCCGGCCTTCACGAACGCCACGCGATCGCACGTCGCCTCGACTTCGCCGAGGAGGTGCGAGTTCAGGAACACGGTGACGCCCTGAGTGCGCAGCTCGCGGATGATGTCGCGCACGAGCAGCCGGCCGAGCGGATCGAGGCCGGACGTCGGCTCGTCGAGAAAGACCAGCGCCGGCTCGTGCAGCAGCGCCTGGGCCAGGCCGATCCGCTGCAGCATGCCCTTGCTGTACTCGCGCAGGCGGCGCGGTGCGGCGTCCACCAGGTCCACGCGCTCGAGCAGCGCGTCGATGCGCCGCGCGCGCCGCGCGCGATCCATGCCGCACAGCCGGCCGTGGAAGTCGAGGAACTCGCGGCCCGTGAGCCAGTCGTGGAAGCGGAAGTGCTCGGGCAGGAAGCCGAGCCGCGCACGCGTCGCGCGATCGCCGAGCGGCGCGCCGAGCACGCGCGCGCGACCGGCCGTGGGCTCAACGAGCCCGAGCAGCATCTTGAGCGACGTCGTCTTGCCCGCGCCGTTCGGGCCCAGGAAGCCGAAGACCTCCCCCTGCCTGAGGCTCAGGGAGAGATCCTCGACCGCGACCTTGGCGCCGAAGTCGCGCCTCAGTCCGTGCGTCTCGACGACCGGTTCGGCCACGCGCCTCCTAGCGGACGGAGTTCGCCATCTGCACCAGTTCCTCGCGGCCCAAGGATCCCATGAGACCGTAGACCTTCTGCCCGTCGGCCCACAGCACCATGTTCCTCGGGCCGTGACGTCGCGCGCCGCCGCCTTCCGCCTCGCTCGACGTGATGAGCAGGCCGCGCTGGCCGTTCACCGTGACCTCGCGGAACTCGCCGGCGTCCGTCGGCACCGGCACGAGCAGCGTGCTGTGCCAGTCGATCTGCTGCGCGAAGCGATGCGCCTCGGGCGCTTCGAGCCCGAGAATGCGCAGGCCGATCTCGCCGAGCTGCGCGAGGTCGACGCCCGGCGGCAGCGACACCTCGGGGCTGCGCGCCTGCACCAGGTTCGCGCGCGCGCCCGAGGGGCTGGCGTAGTGCTGCACGACGATGGGCGTCGTCCGCACCGTGAGCTTCGCGCCGTCGAGGTTCGCCGGCACCGTCACGTCCTTCACGTCGAACGCGTCGAGCAGCGTCTTCAGCCGCGCACCGTCCAGCGTGACGCGAGCCGAGCCGGGGCGCTCGACGACGATGGTGTCGCGCACGAGCCCGCGCGGCAGGAACGACGGCGCCGCGACGTCGAGTCCGGCGGCCGCGCCGGCCGCGGCGGGCGTCGTGAAGAACACCGGCTGGCCCGGCGCCTCCAGCGTGTCGACGCGGTCGGCCATGAACGTCTTCATGTCGAAGTGCCCGTCATCGAGCTGCTTCACGCGCTTGAAATCCACCGGCACCGCGGCGAAGTTGCGCACGCGGAACAGATCGAGGAACGCCTGGCCCGACGCGCGCACCGCGGGGAACGCGAACGCGCTCACCACGAGCGCCAGCGCGAACGCTCCGGCCAGCGCCGGTCGCCACGCCGCAGCGCGGCGCGCGCGCGGCGCCGGCTCCAGATCGCGCAGCCGGGCGCGCAGGTCGCGTGCGAATTCGGGGCGCGGTTCGCGCGCGTGTTCGCGCAGGAAGTCATCGTTGTTCATCTTCAGTGCCTCCATCCCAGCCGGCGCGCAGGTCCTGGATCGTGCGATGCAGGATGGTGCCGACGTTCGATTCGCTGAGCGACATCTCGCGGGCGATGGCGCGGTTCGTCAGACCCGCGCCGTACTTGAGGGCGATCAACTCCCGCGACCTCTCGGGCAGCGCGGCCAGCAGCCGCGCCAGCCGCGCTTCGTCCGACGCTCGCTCCGCCGCGTCCGCCGCGGTGCCCTGGGCGGCGACTTCGGCGGCCGCATCCAGCGGCACGTCGGGCTTCCGGCGCCGCGCGTGGTCCACCGCGACGTTGCGCGCGATCGCGAACAGCCACGTGCTGAAGCCGGCCACGTTTCGGTCGTAGCGCTCGCGCGCGCGCCACGCGCGCTCGAACGTGATGGACGTCAGGTCTTCCGCCGCGTCCGGGCCCACCCGATATCGAAAGAAGTTGTAAACCCTCGGCAACTGTTCGGCGTACAGCGCATCCCAGTCGGTTGCCCGGACGGCCCCCGCCCACGTCAACACCCTGCCGAGCACCGCGCTCCCGCTGGCCATGCACTGCAATATACGTAAGTGCCGGCGCGGGTATCACACGCCGGCGCCTTTCGCGGCACGCGGCCGCGTCGCGGCCACCGCACGCCGCAACGGTTTGGGCTATACTCCCCGCCGCCCTTTTTCGCCTGGAGATCCCGTGTCCCGTCGCTTCTACATCACCACCGCCATCGACTACGTGAACGGCCGGCCGCACCTCGGCCACGCGTACGAGAAAGTGCTGGCCGACGCCCTGGCGCGCTATCACCGCCAGCAGGGCGACGCCACGTACTTCCTCACGGGCACGGACGAGCACGGACAGAAGATCGCCCGCGCCGCGGCCGACGCGGGGAAGACGCCGCAGGCGTTCGTCGACGAGATTTCGGCGACCTTCACGAGCGCGTGGCGCGCGCTCGGCATCTCGTACGATCAGTTCTTCCGCACGACGGACAAGCGCCACGAGGTGGCCGTCCAGGAACTGTTCCGCCGATTGAACGACGCGCTCAGCCCGAAGACCGGGCGGCCGGTGCTGTTCGAGCAGGATTACGAGGGGCTGTACTGCGAGGGCTGCGAATCGTTCAAGCAGGAGAAGGATCTGATCGACGGCCTGTGTCCCGAGCACAAGGTGCCGCCCAAGCGCATCAAGGAGACGAACTTCTTCTTCCGGCTCTCCGAATACGACGACGCGCTGCTCCAGCACCTGAAGAACCATCCCGAATTCATCCAGCCCGACTACCGCCGCAACGAAGTCGTCAAGGTCATCGAGTCGGGGCTGCAGGACATCAGCGTGACGCGGCCGAACGTGCCGTGGGGCGTGTCGCTTCCCGACGAGATCGCGGGCGGCGCGGGACACACCGTGTACGTGTGGGCCGACGCGCTGCTGAACTATCTCTCGGCGCTCGGCTGGCCCGAGCGGCGCTCGACGCTGTGGTGGCTCGCGAAGGAGCAGGAAGTCGGCGGCCCGGGCGCGGCGCGCCAGGACGAGTTCCAGGACCTGGACGGCCAGGGCCGCCCGGGCGCGGCGTGGGCCGGCACCGCGCAGCCCTACTCCACGAATGCGTTCCACCTGATCGGCAAGGACATCAGCCGCTTCCACTGCGTGCTGTGGCCGGCGCTGCTGCTGGCGGCCGGCGTGCCGCTGCCGCGCCAGGTCTACGTGCACGGCTTCGTGTACGCGAAGGGCGAGAAGCTGTCGAAGTCGCTGGGCAACGTCATCGACCCGGTCGCGCTCGCCGAGCGCTTCGGCGCCGACGCGCTGCGCTTCTACCTGCTGGACGCGATCCCGACCGGACGCGACGGCGAGTTCACGCTGGAACAGTTCGTCGAACACTGCAACACGCACCTCGCGAACAAGCTCGGCAACCTGGCGAGCCGCGCGGTGACGCTCGTGCACAAGTACTTCGACGGGCAGTCGCCGGCCGAGTGGGCGCCCGAGTCGTTCGCCGACCCCGCGGTGCGCGCGGCGCTCGAATCGCTGATCGCGACCGCGCAGACGTCCGCCGTCGAGGTGCCACGCGCGTTCGAGGAGCTGCGCCTGCACGACGCGCTCGATCAGGCGTGGAACGTGGTCGAACGCGCGAACGAGTTCACCGACCGCGCGAAGCCGTGGGAGCTGGGCAAGGACCCGGCGCGGCGCGCGGAGCTGGCGACCACGCTCGCGGCGCTGCTCGAGGCGCTGCGCCTGACCGCGGTGTGGGCGTGGCCCGCGATCCCGGTCAAGGCCGAGGAGCTGTGGAAGACGCTCGGGCTCGCCGCGACGCCGGGCGTGATCCGCGGCGACGAGGCGCGCCCGCGCTTCGGCCCGACGGCGCCGCGCGCGCTCCCGCCGACGGCGATCCTGTTCCCGCGCATCGCGCTCGAGGCCGACGTCCGCAGCGCCTGAAGCCGGCCCGCCCCGTGATCGACACGCACTGCCATCTCTGCGACAAACGCTTCGACAAGGATCGCGAGGAGGCGATCGAGCGGGCGCGCGTCGCGGGCGTGCGCTACTTCGTTGAGATCGCGTATGCGCCCAAGATCCTCGACCCCGCGTTCGCGCTGGCCGCGCGGCATCCGAATCTGTTCCTGTGCCTCGGCGTGCATCCGAGCGAAGCGGGCCGCGTGCCCGACGCGCACCTCGCCGAGCTGCGCGACCGCGCGCGTCATGCGCGCGTGATGGCGATCGGCGAGACCGGGCTCGACTTCTACCGCGATCACGCGTCGCCGGCGGATCAGGAGCGCTGGTTCCGCGCGCAGCTCGCGCTCGCCGACGAGCTGGGCCTGCCCGTCGTGATCCACCAGAGGAGCGCGCTCGAGCCGACGCTGGCCATCCTCGAGGAACTGCGCCCCGCCGCCGGCGGGGTGCTGCACTGCTTCGACGACGGCCTGGCCGCGGTGGCGCGCGCCCACGCGCTCGGCTTCAAGCTCGGCCTGGGCGGCTGCCTCACGTACGGCCACGCCGAGCTGGACGAAGCCGTGGCCCAGGCGCCGCCCGAGATGCTGCTGCTCGAGACCGACGCCCCGTACCTCGAGCCCGAGCCGCGCTCGCTCAAGCGCAACGAGCCGGCGCTGCTGCCGCGCGTGGTCGCGCGCCTGGCCGCGCTGCGCGGCTGGACCGGCGAGGAAGTCGTCCGCAGGACGACCGAGAACGCGAAAGAGCTGTTCCGCCTGCCGATCGGGTAGCGGCGCGCCCCCGACCGCGAGCGGAAGCGCCGTTCGCGGCCCAAGGCCCGGGGCCCCGCCCCTCCCACGCAACCCTCACGCGCGACGCCATTCCTGCCGAAAACACGAGGGATGCCACCGCTCCCTTCGAGTTTCGCGATCGGAGCCGTCCTCGTCGTGCTGGCTTCAATCGGTGCGCTGGCGGCTCTGGCCCACGCCGCCGCGCGCCGCGAGCGCCGCCAGCGCCGCGCCCGCGTGCGCGCGCTCGCGCGCCGTTTCGCCGCGTTCCTGTCCGGCCGCCGGGAAACCGCGGACGTGGTGCACGACGCGGCGCACGCGCGCAACGCCACGTTCTGGGGCGCGCTCGAGCGGGTCGCGCTCGGCGCCGGGCTCGTGCCCATGCGCGCGCTGGGACGCGCGCTCGCGCGCAATCGCCACGTCGCCGCGGAACGCCGCGCGCTCGCCGACGATTCGCCCGAGCGTCGCGAGCGCGCCGCGCGGCGACTGGCCCTGATCCCGTCGCCGCCGTCGCGCAAGGCGCTGCGCCGCGCGCTCACGCGCGGGCCGGAAGCGGCGACGTTTGCCGCGGCGCTGGCCCTGGCGCGGCATCGTGACCGCACCGCGCTCGTCTGGCTGCTCCAGCATCCGCACGCGCTCGAACGCCGGCCGCTGCGCGCGCGCGTGACCGCGTTCCGCGCGTTCGGCCCGCGCGCGCTGCCCGATCTCGCCGCCGCGCTCGCGACCGGCTCGGACCACGCGCTCGAGGCCGCGTTGATCGAAACCCTCGGGCTGGGCGGCGCCGCGCACGCGGCGCCGGTCATCGCGCGCCGACTGCGCGCGGCGCCGCTCGATGGGCGCGTCGCGGCGGCCCGCGCGCTCGGCCGGCTGCGCGTGGCGGACGCCGTGCCGGCGCTGTGCCGCGCGCTCACCGACGAGGCGTGGGAGGTGCGCGCCCAGGCGGCATGGGCGCTCGGCCAGATCGGCGCCGAAGCCTGTGCGCCGGCGCTCGCCGCCGTGTTGACCGACCGCGCGTGGTGGGTGCGCCACCACTCGGCGTACGCCCTGGCCGGGCTCGGCGAGACCGGGCGTGCGGCGCTCGAGAAGGCCGCGAGCACGTCGCACGACCGCTACGCGCGCGAGATGGCGCAGGAAGCGCTGGCCGGCGGCTTCGCCGCCGGCGTCGGTATGCGCGCGTAGCCGATCACGCGGGCGCGCTGCGTCCGCTGCGTGCCACGCGCCTGCGTCGCGTATGCTGCGCGCATGCCGCGTGATCGCTTCGCTCCTCGGGCCGCCGCTCCGCGCGCGCCGCGCGCCTCCTCGTACGTGCGCGAACGCGCCGCCGTCGAGGGCGGAGGCGAACTCCGCCGCGTGAAGGACGCGCTCGCCGAGCGCGGTCTGTCGCCGCGCAAACGCTTCGGGCAGAATTTTCTCGTACGCGAAGAGATCGCCGAGCGCATCGTCGAGCACTGCCACCTGCACGATGACGACGTCGTGGTCGAGATCGGCCCGGGCGCCGGCGCGCTCACGCCGCGCCTCGCGCGCCGCGTGCGCCACGTCATCGCCGTCGAGAAGGACGTGGGGCTGGTCGCGTTCCTGCGCGAGGACCTCGCGGCGACACCGCACCTCGACATCGTCGAGGGCGACTTCCTCGAGTTCGATCTGGCCGAGGCCGCGCGCGCGAACGGCGTCGACAAGCTCGTCGTCGTCGGCAACATTCCGTACAACGTGACGACGCCGATCCTCGAGCGCGTGTTCGAGCAGCGCGCCGTCGTGCGCAGCGCGGTGCTATTGGTGCAGAAGGAATACGCGGAGCGCCTCGGCGCCGCCGCCGGCACGCCCGAGTACGGCTCGCTCACGCTGTTCGCGCGCTATCACGCGTTGCTCGAGCCCATGATGACGCTCAAGGCGTCCGCGTTCTGGCCCAAGCCCGAGGTCGACAGCCGGCTCGTGCGCTTCTTCCTGCGCGAGCAGCCGCCGGTCGAGGTGCCGAGCGAAGCGCTGCTGTTCCGCATCATCCGCGGCTCGTTCCAGATGCGCCGGAAGCAGCTGCTGAACACGCTGGAAGCCGCGCTCGAGATCTCGAAGACGGAAGTCGAGCGCGTGTGCCGTCACGCCGGCATCGACGCGCGCCGCCGCGGCGAAACGCTGACGCTCGAGGAGTTCGCGAAGCTGGCGCGGGCGGCCGGAGGGTGACGTGGAGCGATTCGAAGAATGGATTCGCTTCGTGTTCGACCACCCGGCGGCCAGCACTCTCGATCCGGCGACACGCGACTGGTACTGGGACGCGGATGACGAGATCGAACGCTGGACGGATCAGCCGACGCTGACGGTCCAATGGATGACGAGGCTCTTCGAGCATCCCGAGAGCCTCGCGCCCTTCTCGCGCGACCAGGTCGCCCAGGGAATCTGCCTTCTCGTCGGCGAGGCCTCACCGGGGACGTTCGCGGGCGAACTCCTGAACGCCGACATCGAACTCGCCCTGCGCCTCGGCTGCGTCCGCGCGATCCCGTCGTTCTTCGCGAACTACGTGGCGTTGAAGTGCGTGAAGCCGACGCTCGTTCGCAGTGCCGGGACGGATGCGCTGGAGTGGGCGTGCTTCATGTGGTGGGACATCTGGCCGACCCGGCACTATCGCATGGCGCAACCGAGCACGGACATCATCGCGGCGGCGCTTCTCGACGCGATGGCGGCGATCGGCGCCCTGCGCTCGACCGCCTGCGCGGAGAGCGCGCTCCACGGCCTCGGCCACTGGTATTCGCGGCGCTCCAACTATTCGAGACGGGCCCTGGAGATCATCGATGCGCTGCTGCAGCGCGCCGACGGCTGGTCGCCCGAACTCATGGAGTACGCAAGGGCCGCCCGGCGGGGCAGGCCCGATTCCTACGGCTCCACGAATTTGTAGCCGACCTTGTGCACGGCGACGATGAACGGCTGGGCGAAGCCGGCGCCGAGCTTGGAGCGCAGGTTCGAGACGTGCGTGTCGACGGTGCGCGTCGTGATGCCGAGATCCTCGTCGACGTCCCAGATCTCCTCGAGCAGTTCCTCGCGCGACACGGTGCGGCCGCGGTGCTCGATCAGGTACTTGAGCAGCTCGAACTCCTTGTACGAGAGTGCGACCTGCTTGCCGACCTTCAGCACCTCGCGCGGCTCGAAGCGCACTTCGACGTCGCCGAACGTGTACGTGGTCGTGGCCGGCGCCGCGGCGCCCGAGGGCCCGCGCTGGATGAGTCGTTTGACGCGCGCCATCAGCTCCTTGATGCCGAACGGCTTCGTCACGTAGTCGTCGGCGCCGAGATCGAAGCCCTTCAGCACGTCGGCTTCGAAGTTGCGCGCGGTCATGACGAGAACCGGGATGTCGCGGTGCCGCTGGCGCAGCTCCTTGAGGACGGTGAAGCCGTCCTTCTCCGGCAGCATGATGTCGAGCACGACGACGTCGGGTTTCTGCTTGAGCGCGAGCTTGAGTCCCTCGGCCCCGTTCTTCGCCGTCAATACCTCGTAGCCTTCGAAGCGGAAGTTGTGGGCGAGGCCGTCCAGCAGGCCTTCCTCGTCCTCGACGATCAGCACGCGACTCGCTGCAGTCATGTTCCCTCCGGAATTAGCCGGTCAGAGCCCGCTCTTCATGCGGCGCGGCGCTCTCGCCCTCGGCGATCGGCAGCACCAGCGTGAACGTGCTGCCCTCTCCCGGGGTGCTGACCAGCTCCACCCGCCCACCATGCGCACGGACGATCTGATGCACCAGCGCCAGTCCGAGTCCGGCCCCTTTGACGTCGTGGACCAGCCCGGTCTCGAGCCGGACGAACTTGTCGAAAACCTTCTTCTGGTCGCCGGCCGCGATGCCCAGGCCCCGGTCGGCCACCGAGATGCGCACCATCCCGTCGCGCGCCCCAGCCGAAATGCGCACTTCGCGCCGCTGGCGTGAATACTTCACCGCGTTGTCGAGCAGGTTGAGCACGGCGTGGCTGAGGGCGCGGCCGTCGGCCCGGATCTCGGGCAGACGATCGGGGATTTCGACCTCAACCTTAAACCCCTGATCGTCCAAACGGGGCCGGAAAGTTTCGAGGGCCTCGCGCACCATGGCCGCCGGGTCCAGCCGTTCCAGCCGGAACGTGACCCGACCCGACTCCAGACGGGCGAAATCCAGGATGTTGTCGACGAGCTGGGTCAGCCGGTCGGCCTCGCGGCCGATGCTGTGGAGGAACTTCTGACTCTCCTCCGGCGAGCGGAACCGCCCCATCTCCAGCGTCTCCACCGCCAGCTTGATGAGCGCGATCGGCGTCTTCAGCTCGTGGGTCACGTTCGAGACGAAGCCCGACTTGAGCTGCGCCAGCTCGAGCTGCCGGACCGTGTAGCGCAGGCCGAAGATGGTGGCGAGCAGGATCACGAGGCCCATGAGCCCGATGAACGCGACTTCGAGCACGACGAAACGCTCCGTCCACACCACCGGCGCGCTCGAGGTGACGCCGACGCGCACGCGATAGCCCTCGAACGGCGCCTCGAGGCGCGCGGTCCGCGTGTCGCCGAGGTTGTACGGCTCGCGCACCGCCGCGAGGCGCGTGCCGTTCGCGTCGAGCAGCTCGACGCTCAGGCGGCGCGTGGTCTCGAAGCCGCCGTACATGCGCGGGTTCGACGGCAGACGATCCTGGACCACGGACTCGAGATGCTGCTTGAGGAACACGCCGGGATCGAACCACCAGCCGCCCGCCCCGGTGAGCTGGCCGGACTGGTCGCGCAACATGATGCCGGCGAACCAGCGCCCGTCGGGCCGCGCGCCGTAGACGACCGGCTCCGACTCCATCACGCGCAGCGCGAACTGGGTGAGTTCCTTGAGCGACACGACGTGCGCCGGGCCGAATTCGTTGGAGCCGGCTTCCAGCGCGGCGCGGATGCCGGCTTCGTTCGCGCCGCTGCGCGCCGCGTTCTCGGCGAGCGCGATCGACAGTCGCAGGTGGGAGAGCAGTTCCAGCTCGTAGGCCTCGGCCACCTGCTGCGCCATGTACGCGTTGTAGCGCGTGGTCGATTCCTCGACGGCGCGCCCGATGCGCAGCGTCAGCGAGATGCCGATCACCGCGAGCAGCAGCGCGGGCAGCGCCACGCCGAGACCGATGACGATGAGCACTCTGCGACTGAAGCGGGAGACGGTCATGGGACCGGAAAGCCTAGCGCTTCGGCGCGCCGCGGCGCCAATCGAGAGGGCCGGCTCTGGTGTGGAGCCGGCCCTCGCGGACGACGGTGGAAACGATCGGCGTCGCTCAGCTCTTGGTGTGGTTGTCCGACAGCCCGGCCATGGCGTGCAGCTGGGCCACGAGCTTGGGGTCCGACGACGTGACGAGCGACAGGCATCCGCCCTCGATGTTCACGACTTCGCGCGTCACCTTGCCGCTCGCGACGGCGCCGCGCATGGCCTTGCAGTCCTTGCACAGGTGCGCCTGGTCGCCGAGCGAGGCCAGCTCGGTCATGCGGTCGTTGCGGTGGGCGATCGCCGCCTGCAGCGCGTGGATGCCGGTCGCGCTCTCGGCGGTGTACACGTACATCACGCCGTTCATGAGCGGCACGATCTGCGCGCGCCCGCCGGCCTCGGCGATTTCCTTGCCGCAGCGCACCATGTCGTCGCAGGCGTCGCAGTCCTTGTGGGCCTCGAGCGCCGCGACGCGCGTCACGCCGGCGCCGCCGCAGTTCTCCGCGGCCGTCGCCGAAGCGCCCTTCGCGCAGTGCGCCATGGCCGAGGCGCTCTTCGCGCACATCCCGGTTGCCGCCGCGGTCGCCGCGTCGGCGCCGCCCGGCATCATGTGGGCGGTCGTGGCCGAAGCGCCGGCGTGCTGGCAGGCCGCGGCCTGGGCCGCGGTGCAGTGCGCCGCCATCGGGTCGCTGCACTGCGCCGCGCTCGAGGCGGTCGCCGCCGAAGCGCCCTTGTCGTGATCACAGGCCATGGCCAGGGTGGCCGCGCCGCTCGTGGCCCAAAGCGCGAATGCTGTCCACACAAGTCGCGAATGCTTCACGTCGCACCTCCAGGGGCAAGATCGGCGCCCAGGGGTGGGCGCGTTCCGACAGGTATCGGCCGGACCTGAGGAAAGGCTGTCATTGGCCTTTGCGGCCCGTGTCACTGAAGTGCAAATAGTCCGCGTGGGAACGCCCAACGCGACGCCGTCGAAGCGTCCCACGGGCAACGCCGAGCGGGATTTCGTGTGGCTTTTCTGGGCGCGGACATTCGTTGACGAACCCTGATGCGGTTCGTAACGTGCGCCCCTCGTCCCCAATGCCCAAGCGCAAGTCGAAACCCTCGTGGCTGAGCCCCCGCCCGATCCTGCTGCTGGCCGGCGCCGCGTTGCTGCTGTTCGCGGCCGGCGAGGGCTGGCGCGTGGTGCGCTCCGACTCGGGTCGCGTGCTGCTCGCGGCGCGCTTCGGTCTCGGCGACCCGGCGCGCGTGACCCAGATCGTCGGCCGCGAGGCGCGCGCCGGATTGAGCGCGGCGGGGGTCGCGCCCGACAGCATCCAGGAGCGGATGACCGAGGCCACGCCGCGCGTGCGCTGGCGCGTCGGCCTCAAGCCCGAGGCCTCGCTGCTGCAGGCCAACTACGCGATCTCGCACCGCGTCGAAGAGCAGGGCGGCACGGTGATGTCCGGGCGCGAGCGGTCCGGCGCGCACGGCGAGACCGCGGTCACGCTGCTGGTGGGCGTCGGCCATCACGCGACGCACGAGATCACGCTCGTGCACATGCCGCGCGTGGAAGGCGCCGCGCCCAGCGAGCCGGCCAAGCTCGCGCTGCTGCTCTACGGTTTCGCCGACGATGGCGCCTCGGCCGCCGCGTTCGACGTGCCCGTGCCGTTCGCGGTCGCGATCGCGCCCGGCATGAAGCACAGCGCGGAGCTGTTCCACGCCGCGCACCGCAAGGACCGCGAAGTCGTCCTCCACCTGCCGCTCGAGCCCATCAACTACCCGCAGGTGAATCCCGGGCCGGGCACGGTGCTCGTGACCATGAACGACGCGCGCATCACCGGCCTCGTGCGCCGGCACTTCGACCAGGCCGGCTCGGTGGTGGCGGTGGCGAACCTGATGGGCTCGCTGGCCACGCAGGACATGTCGGTGATGACGTCGCTGTACCACGAACTCGCGCGGCGCCACACCGCGTTCCTCCATGTCGACCCGGCGGCCGGCTCGGTGTGCAAGCGCCTCTCGGCCGAACTGGGCGTCATGTACGACACGCCCGACGTGGTGCTGGACGCCGAGACCCGCGGGCCGACGACGAAGCTGCTCGACGCGCGCTGGAGCGCGGCGCTCAAGCAGGCGCGCGCGCGCGGCAATCTGCTCGTCATGATCCGGGTGTCGCCTCAGGTTCTGGCCTGGCTGCCGAAGGCCACGACCGCGAAACGCCTCGACGGCATCGGTCTCGTGCCGCTCACCGCCGTGCTCAAGCGCCCGGCGACGCTGTAACGATTCGCCGGCTCGGCGCGTTTCGCGCGGACGCCGCGCGCGAGCCCTTCCCTTCGGCGGCGCGTCGCGGTTATCTTGCGGCCTCATGCGCAACGGACAGGATGTCCCGAGCACGCTCGATCCCGCCCTCTCGGACGAGTGGCTCCTCGCGAACGGAATCGGCGGCACGGCGTCGGGCACGGCGGCCGGAGCCTGCGCGCGGCGCACCCACGCGCTGCTCACGGCGACGCGCGATCACGCGCGCCCGGTCACGCTGCTGCTGCGCGTCGACGAGCGCGCGCTCACGCCGAGCGGCCCCGTCGAGCTGGGCGCCGCGTTCATGGCCGGCGGCGCGCAGCGGCCGACCGGGCATCGCCTGATCGAGTCGTTCCGTCGCGAGCCGTGGCCGGCCTGGCGCTACCGCGTGGGCGAGACGAAGGTCGAGAAGAGCGTGATGATGGTCGACGGCCATCATGCCGTCATCATCGGCTACCGCCATCTCGAAGGGCCCGCGCTCCGGCTGTCGGTGAGCCCGCTCGTCGCGGCGCGCGATCTCCACTCGATCCAGCGCGAGCACGCGGGGCTGCGCGGCGTGAGCCAGGGCCTGCCCGGGCGCGTGCGCATCGAATTCGGCGCCGACGATCCGCCGCTCACCGTGTGGCACAACGGCGCGTTCCTGCCGGCGCGGCTGTGGCATCGCCAGGTGCATTACCCGCTCGACGCGGTGGACTCGGGCGCGCCCGAGTACGAGGACGTGTTCGTGCCCGGGCACATCGAGGGCGGCCTGGGGCCCGGCGAGTCGATGTTCCTCGTCGCCTCCACCGAGTCCGACCTGTTCCGCGCGCTGGCCGCCGAGGATCGCTTCGCGGCGCCGCCGCCGCGCTCGCTCGCCGAGTGCGTGCAGGTGCTGGAATCCGAGAAGCGCGCGCGTCTCGCGGTGCACGCGGCGCGCGCCGTGACCGGTGCGGACTTCACCGCGCGCCAGGCCGCCGCGGCGCACGGGCGCGAGATCGCGCGGCGGCGCGCGCCGCTCGTCGATCACGCGCACCCGTGGGTCACGGGACTCGCGGCCGCACTGGAGAGCGGGCTCGTCGCGCGCGGCGCGCGGCTCGGCTTCCTCGGAACGCTGCCCGGCGCCGCCGAGTCGCCGATCGCCGCGCTGCGCGCCGTGCCCGCGCTCGTCGCGTTGCGCTCGTTCGACGACGCGCGCCAGGTGCTCGCGGGCATCGCGGAGTATCTCGACGAAGGTCTCGCGCCCTCCGCGTTCGCGCCCGAGGATGGGACGCCGCTCTACGACAGCGCCGAGACGGCGCTGTGGCTCGTCGCCGCGGCCGACGTATACGCGCGGCGCAGCGAGGACATGGACTACGTCCGCGACGTCCTCTATGGGCCGCTCGAGAGCATCATGCAGTACTACCGCGGCGGCACGCGCGGCGTGCGCGCCGGCGACAGCGGCCTGCTGGAGACGCCGGAAAACGGCGCGTGGGTCGCGCGCGCCGATCTCAACATCCTCTGGTACCACGCGCTCGTCGCGATGGCCCAACTCGCGCGGCTCACCGGCCGGCGCGAGAACGGCGCGTTCTACCTGGCGTGGGCGCGCGCGCATCAGACGCGCTTCCACGACGCGCTGTGGGACGTGCGCCGCGGCGCGCTGCTGCACGGCGTGGGCCCGGCCGGCGACATTCCCGGCATCGAGCCCGCGCACGCGCTGGCGGTGAGCCTCGCGCCCGCGCTCGTGACGCCCGATCGCGCGGCGAGCCTCGTCGACGCGCTCGAGCGCGAATTGTTCACGCCTTACGGCATGCTCGACGAGCCCGGTGGCACGGTGGCGCGGCCGGAAGCGCTCGGCGCGTTCCTCACCGCGTACCTGCGCGTCGCCAATCGCGACGTCGCGGCGCAGGTGCGGGTGCGTGGCTGGCTCGAGACGCTGCGCACGCGCGGCGTCGTGTCGGGCGTGCCCGGCGCGTTCCGCCTGGCGCGCGACGGCTCGTGGAGCGCGGACGGCACGTGGTCGCCGCTCGCCGCAGGCGAGCTGCTGCGCGTCGTCGTGGAAGAGCTGGATCCGGCCGACGCGACGCTCGGCGCCGAGGACGTCATCGCGCTCGCGGCCGCCGACTCGGCGCGCTAGTCGGCGCGCGGCCCACGCGCTTGAAGGCCGCGGTTGCCGGCCGGCGGCCGTGCCGGCCGCGGCCGAATCGCTACCCGCGGACCACCGTGGGCTGCGCCATCATCCGCTTGAGCCGCCACACGCCGTCGGCCTCGCGCGACCACTCGGCGACGAAGCGCCCCGCGTAGCGCGCGAGCGTCCCGCCCTTCAAGCCCGATGTCTGGTCGTACGTGCCCCACTGGTACGCGGTCGCGCCGAACACCCGCGTGTCCTCCGCGACCATCGTCGCGGTGCCGACCGCGTACTTCGCGGCGAGCGGCGCGAGGAAGTCGTGGATCGCCTGCCGCCCGACGAGCGGCGCCATCTGCGGCTGCAGCATCTGCCCGTCGGCCGTGAACATCGCGGCCGTCGAATCGTACTCGAGCGTGACCGTGAAGTGCGCGTAACGCTGGAGCGCGGCTTCGACGTCACGCACGGCGTGACTGACGGCGGAGATCTTCGTGGTGACTGCGGCGGTGGCGGACGTGGCGGCGGGACCCGCGGGCACGTCGCCGGCGAAGGCGATCGAGAACGCGCCCGGCGTCAGGCAGGCCACGATGCCGATGACGACGAGTGCGGACTTCGTCCGGGCCGCGCGCGCGCTCACTTCGCGCCCGCGCTCCCGTGGGCCGTGCTTTCGGGGGGCGCCGCCTTCTTCTTCCCACCGCCGAACAGGTTCTTCAGGATGTCGCTGCCCTTCATCTTCTTCAGGCTGTCGGTGAGGGCCTTCGTGTTCGGCACGCCGCGCGTCGTGTCGCCGCCGCCCAGCAGGTTCGGCGCGGCTTTCTGCAGTTGCTGCTCGATGCTGTTCTTCTGCTGCTCCAGCGCCTGGCTCACGCGTCCGGCGGCTTCGTCGCGCAGGCTCTGCGTGTCGAGCGCGACGCGCGGCGACGCCGCGGTGCCGCCGACGCGGAACGCGAGGTGCACGCGGCCGTCGGCGTCGGCGAGCGCGCCCGCGGCCAGGGCGGCGTTCGCGCCGAGGCGCGCGACCTGCTCGCGCGGCACGGTCGTGCTCACGACGTAGTCGAGCGCGCCGTCGAAGCCGACGAGCCCGCTGGCCTTCCAGTCGCCGCTCGGGCCGTGCAGCACGACGTCGCGCGTCGCGACGCGGCCGTTCTCGATCTTGAACGGCAGGTCGAGCTTCTGGAACGAGACCTTCTGGAACGCCTTGATGCGCGTCATCGCCGCGATCGCCGCGAGCGCGGGCGCGGGGCCGACTTCTCCGTTCACGAGCCCGGCCACTCCGATCGCGGTCAGCGTGCGCGCCAGATCCCTGGGCTGCGTGCCCGCGCCCGACAGGTCGAGCGTGGTGCTGAGCGCACCCTTCAACAGGTTCTTGGCCGGCGTCCACGCCGAGAGCAGCGCGTCGGCCTGCACGCTGTCGACCTTGGCCTTCACCTTGAATCCGGGGCTCGCCGGGTTCGTCAGGTCGAACGACGCGTTGCCGCTCACGCGGCCGCCGTAGCCGTCGAGCGCGAACGACGGCGCGTCCAGGTGCGTGGGATCGAACGTCACGTTCGCCCCGACGCGCGCGACGTCGAGCTTGCCCTGCTTGAGCCGGCCGATCGACACGCGCCCGCCGCCCTTCACGTTCGGCAGCAGCGCCGGGCCGGGCGTCGGCGGCAGCAGTTCCGCGAGGTCCAGGTACGGCGAGTTGAGCGTGAAGTCCACGCCCGCGGGCGCGACGGCGTTGGGCTTGGCCATCATCGCCAGCGGCCGATCGATGGTGGCGTCCAAGTTGAACGACGACTTGCCGGCCTCGCCGTGGAATCCGCGCACCGTGGCGCGGGCGCCGGTGAACGCGACGTCGCCGGACACGTGCTGCATGGGCTGCGGCAGCTGCGGCGACTTCACGCTGACGTCGGCCAGTCGCGCGCTGCCACCCAAGGCCATCGAGCCGGGATCCTTCACGCGGCCCTCGCCGCTCGCGCGCACCGCGGCGCGGCCGGCGAGCCTGGTGTCGGCGGGCGCGACGAGCGGGCCGATCGCGGCGAGATCGAGGATGCCGTCGACGGCGAAGCGCAGTCTCGGATCGGCGAAGCGCGTCACCGTGACGCTGCCCTTGACCGGCTGGTCGCCGACGCGCGCCGCGAGGTCGCCGATGCCGAGCGAATCGGGCGCGAAGCGAGCCGTGAAGCCCAGCCCGCTCACGCCCACGGGTGCGCCCGGATAGCGGAACGCGCCGTTCTGGACGCGCAACGCGCCGGTGACGTCGGGCATGCGCTGCGGCGCGAGCGCGCCGTTGACGGTGAGGTTGAAGTCGACGCGCCCCGCGCCCGACACGCCGTGGAGCGCCGGCAATTCCGCCGCGGACAGCGCGCGCAGGATCTCGGCGAGATCGAGCGCGTCGCCTTTCGCGTGGAGGTTCAGTACTGGTCGCGTGCCCGATGCGTCGATGGCGCCCGTCATCGCGATCTTTGCGTTGCCGAGGCCGAGCGCGAGGCGGTCGAGCAAGAGGACGCGCCTCTGTCCGCTCCAATTGCCCTTGTGGTCCACCGTCAGCCGGAGGTCGGCCAAACGGCGATCGAGTTCCGCGAGGCGGGCCGTGATCGGGCCACGAGCGAGCCCACTCAACGTCGTTTGCCCCGAAGTCGCCGCGAAGATTCCCGAACGCGTCCCCTGCGCGACTTCGAGCCCGATGCGGCTGTCCACGTTGAACGCGGTGCGCCGCGCGGCGCGCACGTCGTCGACCACGATGCTCGCGCTCTTCAAGCTCAGCTCGCGCACGGCGAGGTCCATGCCGGGCGTGGGTTGCGCCGACGCTCCGGGCGTGGGCGGGCCACCGAGTCCGTCGAAGTTCGTCGTGCCGTCGGCGCGCAGCACGAGGTGCACGGTCGGCCGGTCGAGCGCGAGACGGCGGATCACGAGCCGGTGGCCCAGCAGCGCGAACGGATCGACGTCGAGGTCCAGCGCCTCGGCGCGCGCGGCGCTGCCGTTCGCGAAGCCGCCGGGCTCGGCGAGCGCCGGGCCCTTCAGCACGAAGCGCACCGGCGGCCACAGCGAGAACGACGCGCTCTCGATGCGCACCGGCCGATGTAGGGCCTGCGTCGCCTGCTGCTCGACGAGCGCGCGCACGCGCTCGGGCGGAAACGCGACGGCCACGATCACCCACGCGGCGCCGACCACCACGACCAGCGCGCCGAGCGCGATCCACAGCGGCCGCCGCTGCGCGCCGCCCGTCATGATGTGCGCTCCCACCCGCGTCCAGTCCGCGCTTGCCGCATGACGCCTCCCCTTCTAGAGTGCGGCCTCGGCACCATCGCCATGATCCCCACCGCCCTCGCATCGCTCCGCGAGCAACACCTGCTCGCCGCCATCCGCGCGGCCTCGCCCGAGGCCGCTCTGGAGTCCGCGCGCGCCGTGGCGCGCGGCGGCGTCCCGCTGCTCGAGATCACGTTCACCGTGCCCGACGCGCCCCGCGTGATGACCGCGCTCCGCGACCTGCCCGGCGCCATCGTCGGCGCCGGCACCGTGCTGACCCGCGAGCAGGCGCACGCCGCGCTGGACGCCGGAGCGCGCTTCATCGTCGCGCCGAACTTCGATCCGCGCGTCGCGGAAATCGCGCTCGCGGCGGGCGTCCTATACTGCCCCGGAGCCTACACCACGACCGAGATTCTCGCCGCGCGCGCGAGCGGCGCGCACGTCATCAAGGTCTATCCGGTCGGGGTGGCCGGCGGCCCTGCGTACATTCGCGTCATCCGCGACCCGCTGCCCGACGTGCCCATGCTCGCCGCGGGCGGCACGACGCTCGAGAACACGGTCGCGTTCCTCGAGGCCGGGTGCATCGGCATCGGGCTCGGCGGCGCGCTCGCCGATCCCGCGCTCGCGGCGCGCGGTGACTTCGCGGAGATCGAGCGCCGCGCGCGCGCGTTCGTCGACCTCGTGACCCGCTCGGGCCACGGGCGCGTGCCGGCCACGGATCGGGCGTGAGCCCGCGGTCGCGGGCGCTCGGGGCCGCGCTGCTGCTGGTTGCGCTCGGCGCGCCGCGCGCCGCGCACGCGACCGCCGAGGAGTTCTCGACGTTCTCGGTCGCGGCCCAGGAGGAAGACGACGAGAGCCTGCTCGACCACGTGCTCACGCGCATGCCGCTGGAGTGGCGCGACGATTGGGAACGCTCGCCCCAGGGCTTTCGCACGTCCGAGGGCTGCCTCACGTCCGGGCAGTGGTTCCAGGTCACGGACCTCAAGGTGCGCTCGCCGCTCGGCGATCGCGCGGAACTGGGCGTCGTGCTGCACCAGCTCCACGACAACCAGCGCGCGGTCGACGTGTTGTCGCTGGCGTTCCGCTTCCCGACGCGCCTCGGGCACATCGCCGTGATCTTCGACCCCAACTACGACAAGTCGCGCCAGGATTTCACGCTGGGCTGGCAGCTCGGCGCGGACACGTCCGCTTTCCAGATCGACGCACGCTTCACGATCGAGGACATGCTCAACAACCTGTGGGCGTTCCGCCAGACGCGTGTCGGCGGACTCGGTGAGCCGTACCTGCGACACCCGTTCGAGCCGCAGCTGCGCGTGGTGAGCCGGCACCAGCGCTGGCGCGCGGAGGTCTCCGGACGCTGGCTCACACCGTCGCGCCGCAACGTGTTCGAACTCGGCGGCGCCACGGAACGCGAACAGTACCTGTGGGGCGCCGCCGGCGAAGGATCCGTCGAGGCGCGGGCGTTCGGACTCGAGTGGGCGGCGGCCGCGCGCACCGATCAGGCCTCGAGCGCGGACCAGCCCGTGGACTTCTCGAGCGGCGACCGCCTCGACTATCGGCGCCAGTGGTCGGGCGAAGCGACCGTGCTCCGGCGCTTCACGCCGCGCTGGACAGCGTCCGCGCACTGGCTGTATCAGGCGCGCACGGAACTGTTCGGCCGGGACCTCGGGCCGGGCCTGTTCGGAGGCGTCGATCGCCTGAGCCACGGCGAAGTCGCGTATCGCATCCGCGACGGCTGGATGGGGCGCGTAGGGATCATGTACGACCGCATCGGCATCGCGCGCGCCGGAGTCGACCCGTTCTTCACGTACGGCTCGCGCAAGGAATCACGCGCGTACCTGGGGCTCGACGCCCGCTTCGGCCGCGTGTCGGTGTCGGGCGTCGAGGGCATCGAGCTGGACCAGGAGCCCTACGAGGTCACGTTCCACCACGACAAGGGCTTCCTCAGGCTGCAGACCACGTTCTGACGGACCGCGAGGGCGCGCGCCAATTCCTTGCCTCTCGGGTGTCGCCCCGGCTATCGTCCCGCCTTCCGTCACGAGATTCAGGGAAGGACCGGGCCCGTGACCTCGAACGACCGGCCGCCCAATTCAATTGGTCCTCAGGAGAAACTCATGCGCGCCCGCCTTCGTTTCGCCGTCCTTGCCGCCGCCGCGCTGACGCTGGCGCGCGCCGCATCGGCGGAACCCATCGGCTCCTACTACACGCTCACGCCGTTCGGCGGCTACACCATCTATGACGGCGATCTGCTGTTCCCGGGCACGCTGCCGCTGCGCGACGACCTGTACGCGGGCGGGCGCGTCGGCTGGCACGATCGGCACGGATTCGGCCTCGAGGCGGCGGGCGGCTTCATGCCGACGCGCGAAGACGTGGTCGGCGGGCGCGACGTCGACTTCAAGCACCTCTCGGGCAACCTGATGCTGACGCCGTTCCAGGGCCGCTACGGCGGTCCGTTCCTGTTCGGCGGCTTCGGCTACGGCGGCCTCACGCCTTCGAACGGCGGCACGAAGCTCAAGTACGGCACGGTCGAACTGGGCGGCGGCGTGCGCTTCTGGCTGACGGACGCCGTGGGACTGCGCCTCGAAGCGCGCAACATCTCGCTGATGCAGAAAGAGCCGAAGGTCGACTTCCTGTTCAACAACATCGTGTTCGGCGGCGGCATCGAGCTGGCGCTCGGCGCGACGCCGCGCGACACCGACGGCGACGGCGTCCCGGATCGCAAGGACAAGTGCCCGGACACGCCGAAGGGCGCCGCGGTCGACGCGACCGGCTGCCCGCACGACTCGGACGGTGACGGCGTCCTCGACGGCCTCGACAAGTGCCCGAACACGCCGAAGGGCGCGACCGTCGACGCCACCGGCTGCCCGCACGATCAGGACGGCGACGGCGTCTTCGACGGGCTCGACAAGTGCGCGGACACGCCGAAGGGCGCGACCGTCGACGCGACCGGCTGCCCGCACGACACCGACGGCGACGGCGTGCTCGACGGGCTCGACAAGTGCGCGGACACGCCGAAGGGCGCGACCGTCGACGCCACCGGCTGCCCGACCGACTCGGACGGCGATGGCGTGTGGGACGGCCTCGACAAGTGCCCGAACACGCCGAAGGACGCGAAGGTCGACAAGGACGGCTGCCCGATCGAAGTGACCGAGAAGGAGACGGAGCTGCTCGACACCGGCATGATCCGGCTCCAGAACGTGAACTTCGAGACCGGCAAGGCCGACCTCCTGCCCGACGCGTTCCCGACGCTCGACATCGTCGGCCAGGTGCTGACGAAGTGGCCCGAGCTGCAGGTCGAGATCGGCGGGCACACGGATTCGCGCGGCACGGCGGCCAAGAACCAGAAGCTGAGCGAGGCGCGCGCTTCCTCGGTGCTCACGTACATCGTGCAGAAGTTCCCGAACCTCAAGGCCACGCAGTTCACGGTGAAGGGGTACGGCCTGACCCGGCCGATCGCGCCCAACACCGACGAATTGGGTCGGGCCAAGAATCGGCGCGTCGAGTTCGTGGTGCTCAACAAGGACGTGCTGCGCCGTGAAGTCGAGCGGCGGCGACTGCTCAACAAGACCGAAGTGTCGGCGCCGGACACGACGAAGGGTCTGGCCGCGCCGGCCCTGCCGGACACGACGAAGAGCCTCGCCACGCCGGCCGCGCCGGACACGACGAAGAAGTAGTCGGAAGATCGCAAGCGCGGGCCGGGCTCGACTCACGAGCCCGGCCCGTCGTGCGTCCGGGCGCAGCCCCGGGCTGCCGCGCTCGGCCCGGCGATTTCCCGCGCCAGTCCTTGATGCGCCGGTCGCGACGGGATATCGTCCGCCGCGCTGGCACCCCGCTCGACATCCCTGCGCAAGGACGAAGCTTTCCAAGGCTCTCGCACAAGGAGTGCACCATGCGCGCACGTGTCGGTTGCTTCATCGCTCTGGCCTTCGTGGCGCTCGCGCCTCTCCACGCGATGGCCGCGGACTCATCGCCCCGAACCTGGATCACCCCGTTCGGCGGCTACACCGTCTTCAACGACAACTTCGGCCGCTACACCACGAGCGACAACGACCTGACGACGAAGAACGGCGTGTACGGAGGTCTGCGCCTCGGGCACGTCATGGGGAACGGGATCGGGATCGAGTTGGCGGGCGGCTATTCGCCGGCCAAGGCCACCGACACGCTCGGCACCGAGCACGACCTGACGCTGATGCACGCGTCGGCCAGCCTCATCTACAGCCCCGCGCCCGGCAAGTGGGGCGCACCGTGGGTCAGCGCGGGCGGCGGCGCGCTGCGCACGACGCTCAAGGACACGAAGATCTTCCTGGGCGGGGACGACCACCTCGACCAGGGCGTGTTCGACGTCGCCGGCGGCTGGGTGTTCCGCCTCGGCGATCACCTCGGGCTGCGCCTCGAGGCGCGCAATCTGCTCTGGGTGCCGCACAAGCGCCCCGAGACCGCGAAGCTCAACTACCAGGTGTACGGCGCCGGGCTGCAGTTCGCGTTCGGCGGCAAGGCCAAGGACGACGACGCCGACGGCGTGCCGAACAGCAAGGACAAGTGCCCCGGAACGCCCACCGGCGCGACCGTCGACGCCACGGGCTGCCCGAAGGACACGGACGGCGACGGCGTGTGGGACGGCCTCGACAAGTGCGCCGGAACGCCGAAGGGCGCGACCGTCGATGCGAACGGCTGCCCGAAGGACTCGGACGGCGACGGCGTGTGGGACGGCCTGGACAAGTGCGCGGATACGCCGAAGGGCGCGACCGTGGACGCCAGCGGCTGCCCGGCCGATGCGGACGGCGACGGCGTGCTCGACGGCCTCGACCAGTGCCCCGACACGCCGAAGGGCGCCACGGTGGACGCGAAGGGCTGCCCGATGGACTCGGACGGCGACGGCGTGCCGGACGGACTCGACAAGTGCCCGGGCACCGCGACCGGACTCAAGGTCGACAAGGACGGCTGCCCGATCGAAGTGACGGAGCGGGAGACGGAGCTGCTCGACACCGGCATGATCCGGCTCCAGAACATCAACTTCGAGACCGCCAAGGCCGACCTGTTGCCCGAGTCGTACCCGACGCTCGACGTCGTGGGAACGGTGCTCGCGAAGTGGCCCGAGCTCAAGATCGAGATCGGCGGGCACACGGACTCGCGCGGCGGCGTGGCCTATAACCAGAAGCTGAGCGAGGCGCGCGCCCAGTCCGTGCTCAACTACGTGATGCAGAAGTTCCCGAGCCTCAAGGCCGACCAGTTCACGGTCAAGGGCTACGGCAAGAGCAAGCCGCTCGTCCCCAACACGAACGCGCTCAACATGGCGAAGAACCGCCGCGTCGAGTTCGTCGTGATGAACAAGGACGTGCTGAAGAAGGAAGTCGAGAAGCGCAAGCTGCTGCAGAAGTAGTTCCACCCAAGGCGGCGGGGCGTTCCCGCCGTCCGACCGTGACGGGCCGGGGCTCCACGCTCCGGCCCGTCTCGGTTTTTCGAAGGCCCGAGGGCGACGGGCGCGCAGCACGGGCCGGCCGGGCGAGGCTTCTCGGACGGGGCCGGGAGAGCGTAGAATGCCTGCGCTGTTGGCTCACGCTCGCACCCCGACCCTCGACCCACGGGTACCGTCATGACCACCGAGACCGCGTCCCGCATGACTTCCGAGACTCACTTCTCCAGCGCCGACGTGGACGAGCTGATCGCCGTGCGCCGGGATCTGCACCAGCACCCCGAGACCGCGTTCCAGGAAGTGCGCACGTCGGGCATCGTCGCCGATCGCCTGCGTAAGCTGGGGCTCGAGGCGCGCACCGGCATCGGCAAGACCGGCGTGATGGCGACCGTGCGCGGCGGACGCTCGGGAAAGCGCGTGCTGCTGCGCGCCGACATGGACGCGCTGCCGATCCACGAAGAGAACGACACGCCGTACCGCTCGCAGACCGCGGGCAAGATGCACGCGTGCGGCCACGACTGCCACACCTCGATCCTGCTCGGCATCTCGAAGCAGCTGGTGTCGCTCGCGCCCGAGATCCCGGGAACGATCGAGCTGTGCTTCCAGCCGGCCGAGGAAGAAGGCGGCGGCGCGCTCGCCATGATCGCGGACGGCGCGCTCGCGACGAAGCCGGACGCCGCGTTCGGCCTCCACGTGTGGCAGGACCTGGACCTCGGCAAGGTCGGCGTGACGCCGGGGCCGTGGATGGCGGCGGTCGACGAGTTCAAGGTCACGGTGCACGGCACCGGCGCGCACGCGGCCATGCCGCACTTCGGCGTCGATCCGGTGCTGTGCCTGTCGCACATGGTCACGGCGCTGCAGGCCATCGCCAGCCGTGAGACCAGCCCGCTCAAGGAAATCGTGGTCAGCGTCACCCAGATCCAGACCGGTAGCGCGTTCAACATCATCCCCGAGACGGCGTGGATGAACGGCACGTGCCGCATCTTCGACGACGGCGTGTGGCGCGACCTGCCGGCGCGCTTCGAACGCATCGTGCGCGGGGTCGCGCAGGCGTTCGGGTGCCGCGTCGATATCGAGTACACGCGCCACAACCGTCCGACGGTGAACGACGCGGCGATGTGCGCGATCGCGCGCGAGGCGGCGGTCGAGGTGGTCGGCGAGAAGAACGTGCTCGACGACATCCGCACGATGGGCGGCGAGGACTTCTCGGCATTCCTCGCGGAGGTGCCGGGCTGCTTCATCGCGATCGGCTCGCGCAACGAATCGCGCGGGCTGACGTACGGCCATCACCATCCGCGCTTCGATGTCGACGAGGCGTGTCTGGCGATCGGCGCCGAAGTGCTGCTCCGCACCACGCGCAAGTTCCTGGGGCGTTGACGTGACCCCTCGCGCAGGACGCGCGATGCGGGGCGCCCGGGACGGCAGCGCGCGCCGTGCGGCGGGATCGGCGCTCGCGACGGCGCTGCTCGCCGCGGCCCTGGTCGCGGGCGCCGCGCCGGCGCGCGCGGAGTTGATGCAGCCCGATCCCAGCTACAAGGACGCGCAGTTCGATCTGCGCGCCGCGCTCAAGGACACGGTCGGCCAGGGCGAGAACCCGGTGCGCCTCGACACGCTCGGGGTCGCGCTGCTCCGGCTCAACCACTACCCGGAGGCGAAGCGCGTGTTCGCGCACGTGCTCGCGCTGAAACCCGGGGACGACGCCGCGGAAGCCGGCCTCGGCAAGCTCGCGCTGTGGAACGACCAGCTGGCCGAAGCCGAGAGCCTGCTGGCCGGCGGCCTCGACGGCGATCCGACCGCGGTCAACGATCTGCTCGCGACGCGCGTCCGGCGCGGCGAATGGGCGGCCGCGAGCGCGCTCGCCGACTCGCTCGGCCAGACCGGATACGCCGAGATGCTGCGCCGCCACGCGGACGGCGACCTGTATCAGAAGAGCGGCGCGAGCGAGGCGAAGCTGATGCTGGCCCGCGTGTACCCGGTGCCGCTTGTGCGCGTGAAGCTGAACGGCCAGCTCGTGCTGATGTCGGTCGAGACCGGCACCGGCGACCTCCTGATCGACGACTACTTCGCGCGCCAGCTGAAGCTGCAGATGCTGGGCTCGCAGCGACCGACGCTGTGGAACAGCGACTACGTAACCGTGAAGAACGCGCTCGTGCAGCGCCTCGACCTGGGCGGCGTGCGCGTCGCGAACGTCCCGGCCGGCGTGCTCAAGACCGGGCGCTGGAGCGTCGAAGTGAATCCGCAGGGCGAACACGTGGTCGGCGTCATCGGCATCAACCTGCTGCGCCAGTTCACGCCGACGCTGGACCTGAAGCGGCAGTACCTCGAGCTGCGCCCGCTGGACGCGGCGCCGCCGGCGGCGCAGGGCGCGAGCCACGTGCCGTTCGAGATCTGGGGCGAGAACGAACTGACCGTGTACGGCTCGATGAACGGCGGCCGGCGCATGGCGTTCGCGCTCGACTCGGGCATCCCCGGCTGCGGCGTGGCCGCGCCGCCCGAGGTGTTCGAAGAGGTCGGCATCAAGGCCGGGGTGATGACGCGCATGGTCGCGGGCGCCGGCTCCATGTTGCGCGGCCGCCCGTGGAACGGCGTCCAGGTGTCGGCGGTGACGATCGGCCCGCTCGCCAAGGACAAGGTCTCCGGCTGGTCGGGCGCGATCGACTCGTCCGAGTTGTGGCGGCACGGCGTGCGCCGCGACGCCGCGGTCTCGAACGACTTCCTGCGCGGCCGCCGCGTCACGTTCGACTGGGCGAAGCGCGAACTCGTGGTCGAGGGCGACTAGTCGCTGTCGGGCGCCGCGCGCGGCGGCCCGTCGCTCGGTGCCGGCTGGCCGTGCACCCGGACGCCGGCCGCGTGCTCGTACACCAGCTGACCGCCGCGATACCCGGCCTTGACGACGGCGCCCGCGGCGAAGACGTGCAGCAGGAGCCCCAGGCCCGCGACCGCGGCCCGCGCCTTGCCCGTGCGCCCGGCCACCGCGCGCACGACGACCGCCGCGATCGCGAGCCACAGCGCCCAGTCGGCCGCCTCCTCGTGCGCGTCCACCGCGTGCTCGTCGACGCCGCGGTTCTCGGCGACGTCGCCGGCCGGCCCGCCGGTCAGCACCGCCGCGACCGCGCCCAACGCGCCCACGATCAGCAGCGCGAACGCGGCGCGCCGCCACCAGTCGGAGTCGAGCGCGCGGCCCACCAGCTCGAACAGCAGCGAGATCACGATCAGCGTGACCGGAACGTGAACGATGATGGGGTGGAGCGGCAGGGACATGAACATGGGATCCTCCGGGCCATGAGGGGGCAAGCCGCCGCGAGCCTAGTCGGATGGCCGTGCCCACGCCAAGTTGATAGATTGCGCGCGTGACGCCCCCGGTCCGGCCGCGCGTGTTGCCCACGCTGATCTCGGCGCTCGTCGTGACCGCCGTCGACGCCGCGCTGCTGGCGCTCGCGCTCGGCGGCGTCGCGCCGCTCGCGCATCACGCGCGCGCCCTGGCGCTGATCGCGGTGTGGGCGGCCAGCGCGCTGACGCTGGGGTTCCTCCGGCCGGTGCGCGCGCAGGACGTCGTCGAACGCGCGAGCGGGCAGCGGCTGCTGCTCGTGCTGCTGTTCTTCGTGCCGCTCCTGACGCCGCCGCTGTCCGCGCTCGGCGAGCGTTTCGGATGGTGGCCGCTGCCGGGAGGCGCGGCGCTCTGCTGGGCCGGCGTCGCGCTCGCCGCGCTCGGGCTCGCGCTGCGCATCGCCGCCATGGCCCAGCTCGGCTCGCGCTTCGCGCCGATCGTGGCGGTGCAGCGTGAGCACGCGCTCGAGACGCGCGGCCTGTACGCGCGCATGCGCCATCCGGGCTACGTGGGCGCGGGACTCGCGAACCTGGGCGCCGCGCTCGCGTTCGGCAGCGCGGTCGGGCTCGCCGGCGCGCTGCTCATGGCGCTCGCCCTCGACGCCCGCATCCGCCAGGAGGAGGCGCTGCTCGCGAGCCGATTCGGCGACGAATTCGCGCGCTATCGGGCGCACAGCGGCCGCATCTGGCCGCGCCTCGGGCGCGGCGGGGCCTGACGGAGGGCCGCGCCGTCACGCCTTGGCCGCCCCCCCGGCCTCGGCTAGACTCCCCGGGATGCGACTCGCCTACCATGTGATGTCCTCGCCGCTCGGCCTGCTGTTCCTGGCGCGCACCGAGCGTGGCCTGCGCTATCTCGAGTTCATGGACCGCAAGAGCTTGAAGCGCATGATCGGCGGCCACGAGGTCGAGGCCGCGGGCGCGCGCTGGGAGCCGTCGCTTCTCGAGATGAAATCGTGGGTGGACCAACTCGAGGAGTATTTCAACGCCACGCGCGGCGAGTTCACGCTGCCGCTCGATCCCGTGGGCTCCGAGTTCCAGCTCGCGGTGTGGGCCGAGCTCAGACGCATCCCGTTCGGCGAGACGCGCAGCTACCTCGACATCGCGAAGGCCGTCGGCCAGCCGAAGGCGGCGCGCGCGGTGGGGCTCGCGAACAACCAGAACCCGATCGCCATCGTCGTGCCGTGCCACCGCGTGATCGGCGCCGACGGCAAGATGGTCGGCTACGGCGGCGGCGTGCAGCGCAAGCGCTGGCTGCTCGACCACGAGGCGCGCGTCGCGCAGCCGGTGGGCCGCACGCTCGACCTGTTCTCGCCGCCGGCCGCCGTGCCTCTGGCGAAGCGCGAAGCCGCGGTGGCCGCGCTGGTCCGCGACACGAATCAGGCGCGCGGCGGCGCGCGGCCCGCATCCGCGGCAGCGCGCGCGAGCGCGCCGCGCGGCGCTTCCGCGAAGCCGGCCGCCGGCAAGTCCGCACCGAAGTCCAGCGCGCCGCGCGTCTCGGCCGCCAGGAACGCCGTTGGACGCAGCAGCACCTCCGAACCACGAGGCGCCTCGGCCCGGCCGCGGGCACGCGCCACGGCGCGGAGCGGATCGAGTCGACGCGACGGACGCGCGACCCGACGCGCCGCGCGCTGACCCTCTTTCACCACTCCACGGACGGATTCGACGGGAGCGCCTTCCGAGCGCCCGCCGGAGGATTCATGTTCCGTCGTTGCTTCATCGTCCTGTCGTGCTTCGCGACGTGCCTGGCCGCGGCCGCCCAGGCCGGACAGGTGCGCGTCACCGTCGGAAACGGCAGTCAGACCTTCGCGCCGCGCGCCGTCAACGCGAACGTCGGCGACCAGATCGTGTGGGTGTGGGCCACCGGCGGGCACAGCTGCACCTCGGGCGACAGCTCGACGGTGACGCCGGACGGGCGCTGGGACAGCGGCCTGCTCGCCGGGTCGGGACTGGGCTTCGGCTGGAAGGTGCCGGCCGGCGTCGCCACGTATCGCTACTACTGCACGCCGCACGCCCCACTGATGGCCGGGCGCGTGATCGTGAACGGCTCGAGCATCGCGGTCTCGGACTTCCGCATCACCGAAGTGCAGTTCAACGAAGCCGCCGGCCACGACCTGATCGAGATCACGAACCTCGGCGATGCCGCCGGCGATCTCGCGCGCTACCGGCTCGCGGTGGCGAACGGCGCTTCGGTCGCGCTGCCGCTGCTGAACTTCGTGCCGGTGGCGCCGGGCGGCACGATCACCGTGCACACGAACCAGGCGGGAACGAACACGGCCACCGACATCTTCGCGCCGACGCTCGGGAACCTCGGCGACGCGTCGGGCGCGATCGCGTTGTACGTGCCGGCCCCGACGCTGACGTTCGGGCTCACGAACGTCGACCAGCTCGTGGACTACGTCGCATGGGGCGCGAGCAACGGGCCGAACGAGACGGTCGCGGACGGCGCCGGCTTCTGGAACGCCGGCGAGTTCGTGCCCGCGGTCGCCGCCGGACACTCGATCGAGTTCTGCGGCACGACCGGACAGCACGGCGCTGCGCGCTGGTACGACAACAGCACGCCAAACTTCTCGGGCGCCGCGGAGAACTGCGCGACGCCGGTGCACACCTCGACCTGGGGGCGCATCAAGACGCTGTACCGCTAGCGCGCGACTCGCGCGGGGCACGGGCGCCGCGCCGCGGGCGCTGCCGCCCGGCGCTTCTCAGCGCCGCGGCTTCGGCTCCGCGAAGTGATCGAACCCCGCGGCCGGCAGCGGCGCCACGCGCCCGCGCGCGTCGCGCCACGTCAGCACGCCGGGCGCGTCCGTGAAGCGGCCGACGAACGCGAGCGGCGCGTCCCGCTCGCGCGCCACGCGCTCCGCCGCCGCGCGCGCGTCGCGGTCGATCGCCAGCAGCAGCTCGTAGTCGTCCGACGGGCCGAAGCGCAGCTCCGGCTCGCGCACGCCGAGCGCGCGCGCGGCGCGCGCGAGCAGCGGATCCGCCGCCCAGGCGTCGATGTGCGCGCCGACGCCACTGGCCACGGCGAGGTGCTCGAGGTCGCCGGCCACTCCGTCCGACACGTCGATGGCCGCGGTCACGGCGTCGGTCGCGGCCAGGCGCTCCGCGAACGCGACGCGTGACGCCGGCGCGCGCCACGCGTCGACGAGCGGCCGCCACGCGCGCGCGCCGGGCGCCGCTTGGGCCGACGCGAGCAGGCGCACGGCGGCGCCGGCGCGACCGGGATACCCGGTCAGCGCGAGCCAGTCGCCCGGGCGCGCGCCGCGCCGCGTCCAGGCGCGACCGCGCGCCACGTCGCCGATGAGCGTCACGCTCACCGCGTCCGGCCCGCGCGTCGCGACGAGATTGCCGCCGACGAGTGCGGCGCCGTGCGCGCCGAGCGCCGCGACGAATCCGCGCTGGACGCGCTCCCACGCGTCCGAAGCGCCGCGCGCGCGGGCCGAGATGGCGAGCAGCGCCCAGCGCGGGCTCGCCGCCATGGCCGCCAGGTCGCTCAGGTTCGCGGCCGCGAGGCGCGCGCCCAGCGCTTCGGCGTCGATCCACGCGTCCCGCCAGTGCCGGCCCTCTTCGAACGTGTCCACCGTCACCGCCAGGTCGCGCCCCGGGCGCGGCACCAGCAGCGCCGCGTCGTCGCCGGGACCGAGCCGCACGCCGTCCCCCGCGGGCAGCGCGGCCATCAGCCGGCGCAGGCGCTCGAACTCGTTCGGGCGCTCGGCGCGGGGCGCGGCGTTTCGCGCGGCGCGGCGAACGGGCTTTCGCGCGGCGGGGCGCGGTGCGACACGAAGCGGCTTACGCATGGCGCTCGCCGATCTCGCGCCGCGCCGGCAGCAGCACGGCGAACAGCAGCGCGGCCGCGAGCGCGAGCGCCGCGTCCAGCGCGAACGTCGTCCCGGCGCCGAAGCGCTTCCACAACAGGCCGGCGACGAGGCTGGCCGGCAGCAGCGCGACGCCGACGACGGAGGCGTACACGCCGTACGCCGTCGCGCGGCGCGCGCTCGGGACCAGGTCGGCGAGCAGCGCGCGGGCCTGGCCCTCCATGAGCGCGCTCTGCACGCCGAGCAACAGCAGCGCGGACAGCACGGCGCCGCGCGTCGACCCGATCGCCAGCACGCCGTAGCCGACGGCGTACAGCACGTACGCGGCGAGCAGCAGCGGGCGGCGCCCGACACGATCCGACAGCGTCCCGAACGGCAGCGACAGCAGCGCGTACACCAGGTTGTAGGCCAGGTACACGAGCGTGACCTGTCCGGCGCTGAAGCCGACGCCCTGCGCGCGCAGCAGCACGAACGCCATGCTGCTGTTGCCGAGCTGGAACACGCCGTCGCTGACGAGGAAGCGCGTGAACGTGGCGCCCAACGGCGGCCCGCCGGCCGCGGCGGCGCGCGGCGCGACCGGTGGCCGGCGCGGCGCGCGCACGAAGATCGCGAGCACGACGATCGACAGCAGCGCCGGGATCGCCGACAGCACGAACACGCCGCGGAATACGCCGGCCGCGCGCGGATCGCCGACCACGACGTGGGCGCGGGACAGCCAGGCCCAGGCCACGAGCGGGCCGATCGCGGCGCCGGTCGTGTCGAGCGCGCGATGCACCCCGAACGCGCGACCGCGGTCGGCGGCCTCCACCGAGTCCGCGATCAGGGCGTCGCGCGGCGGATTGCGCAGGCCCTTGCCGACGCGGTCGGCGAAACGCAGGCCGAGCACGGCCGGCCACGAAGCGGCCGCCGCCATCGAGGCCTTGGCCACGGTCGACAGGCCGTAGCCGAACAGGAGGAACGGCTTGCGTTCGCCGATGCGATCCGACAGCCAGCCCGAGCCGAGCCGCAGCAGCGACGCCGTGCACTCGGCCACACCTTCGATGACGCCGAGGCTGGCCACCGACGCGCGCAGCACGCCGGTCACGAATAGCGGCAGCACCGGCACGATCATCTCGGTGGACACGTCGGTAAGCAGCGAGACGATGCCCAGCGCGACGACGTTGCGCGGCAGCCCGGCCCGGCGCTCGGCCGCGGGCGTCACGGGATCTCCGTTACCTCGACCGGCGCCAGGCCGTCGAGCGCCGTCTTCGCCGTCGCCGGATTCGACACGACGAGGATCTTGAGATTGTCGACGTCGAAGTACGAGCGCAGTGCGCGCCGCACGTCGTCCGGCGTGACCGCGTTCACGCGCGCGTCGTACTGGGCGATGAAGTCGGGCGGCAGGTCGTAGAACTCGACGTTCACGAGCGCCGCGGCCACGTCCTCGGGCGCCTGCAGACCGAGCGGATAGAGCCCGGTCAGGTAGCGTCGCGCCTTCGCCACTTCCTCGTCCGTCGGCCCCTCGGCGATCAGCGTGCGCATCACGCGTAGCGTCTCGTCGATGGTCTTGCGCAGCGTCTCGTTCTTCGTGAACGTCGTGACCTCGAACGTCCCGGCGTTGCGGTACATCGCGAACTCGCTGGCGATGCTGTAGCTCAACCCCTGCTGCACGCGGATCTCGTTCACGAGCCGCGACGTGAAACCGGCGCCCAGGATCGTGTTCGCGACCTGGATCGGGAAGTAGTCGGGGTGGCTGCGCCCGACGCCGAGCGTCGCCATGCGGATCTGGGTCTGCGTCACGTCGGGCTTGTCGACGATGCGCACGTGCAGCCCCGAGGCCTTCTCCGGCATCGTCGCCGCGGACGGACGCTTCTCGCCGGACGGCTTCCAGTCGGCGAACGCCTTCTCGAGCGCGGCCACCACTTCGCGCGGTTCGACGTCGCCGACCACGGCGAGGATCGCGTTGTCGGGCGAGACGAAACGCCGGTGGAACGCGACGACGTCGTCGCGGCTGAGCGCGCTGACCGACTTCTCCCAGCCCGACACCGGATGCCCGAACGAATTCGCCCCGAACAGGTACGGCAGCAGCGTGCGCTCCGCGACTTCCGAGGCGTCGTCCTTCGCCGAGGCGATGGCGCCGAGCGCCTCCTCCTTCTTGCGCGCGAACTCCTCGGGCGGGAACGTCGGGGCGGCGATCACGTCGCGAAACAGATCGAGCCCGATCGCGAAGTCCTTGGGCAGCACCTGGCACGTCACGACCAGCTGCTCCGGGCCGACCTCCGCGTCCAGCGTGCCGCCCACGAACGCGATGTCCTCGGCCAGCTGCCGCGCGTTGCGCGGTCCCGCGCCCTGGGTCATGAGGTCGGCGGTGAGCGAGGCGACGCCCTCGCGGCCCGCGGGATCGTTGACCGAGCCGGCCGCCGCCACGAGGCGGAAGTCGACGAGCGGCACGCGATGCGTGGGCAGCACGATGACGCGCAGGCCGCTCTTGAGCGTGACGTGCGTCGCCACCGGCAGCGTGACCGGCACGGCCCCCGCCGGCCGTGCGGCGCACGCGACGAACAGCGCGAGTGCGGCGCCGGCGAGCCACGCGCGAGCGCGGCGCAACGCGAGCGGGCGCCGGTTCATGGGCGATGCTCCGCGTCCGCTGGCTCCGGCACGAGCACGGCGACGGTGCGGCGCCGCGCGTCGAACAGCGTCTTCGCGACGCGCCGGCAATCGGCCGCGCTCACCGCGCGATCGCGCTCGAGGGCCGTGAACATCGCGCGATAGTCGCCGAACACGTGCTCGTAGAACGCCAGCTCCTGGCCGACGCCGTTGTTCGTCTCGAGCGCGCGTACGAACGAGGCCTCCAGCTGATTGCGCGCCTTCGTCAGCTCGCGCTCGCTCGGGCCGTCGGCGGCGAGGCGGGCCAGCACCGAGTCGAGCGCCGCCAGCCCCTCGGTGGCGCCGTGGTCCTGCTTCATCTCGACGGAGAACTCGACGAGCGTCGGATCGAGCCGCGACGCGAACGTGCACGACACGTCGAGCGCGATCTGCGATTCATACACGAGCGCCTGATGCAGGCGCGAGGATTCCCCGTCCGCGAGAATCGAACGCAGCACGTCGATCACCGGCGCGTCGGGGCTCGCCGCCGCCGGTGCCTTGTAGCCGACGAGGAACGTGACGTTCTCGGCCGCGTGCCGCACGTCGACGCGGCGCTCGCCGTCCTGCTCGGGCTCGGCGATGGGCGGCGCGGGCGGCGGCGGTTGTCGCGGGATGGCGCCGAACGCGGCGCGGATGCTGTCGAGCGCCGCGCGCGAATCGAAGTCGCCGACCAGCGCGAGGATGCAGTTATCGGGCGCGTAGTGGATACGGAAGTACTCGACCATGTCGTCGCGCGAGATGCGATCCAGATCGCCCATCCAGCCGAGCACCGGCCAGTGGACCGGCGAGGCGACGAACGCCGCGGCCCACAACTGCTCGTCGAGGAGTCCGTGGATGTCGTCGTCGATGCGGAAACGCCGCTCCTCCTTCACGACGTCGATCTCGCTCTTCAACTGCTCGGGCAACAGCGACAGCGCGGCCATGCGATCGGCATCGAGTCGCAGCACGACGCCGAGGCGGTCGGACGCGATCTCCTCGTAGTACGCGGTCATGTCGACGTCGGTGAACGCGTTCGAGTATCCGCCGTTCGACTCGAGGATCTTGTCGTAGGCCTTGGGCGGAACGTTCTTCGATCCGTTGAACATCATGTGCTCGAAGAAGTGCGAGATGCCGGTGATGCCGGGCCGCTCGTCGCGCGAGCCGACGCGGTACCACTGCCAGAACGCCACCGTCGGCACGCTGTGGTCCTCGTGCAGCAGCACGGTCAGCCCGTTCGGCAGCGTGGCGCGTTCGACCTTGAGCCGCTCGGGCGTCACCGCCGAGGGCACCGCGGCCGGAGCGACCGGCGCCGCGACCGGCCGGCGCGCGGCGCGGGCCGGAGCGACCGAGGCGAGCGCCGCCAGGGCCGCCGCCAGGATCGTGAGCCGCGCCGTCGCGGCGCTGGCGGCGCCGACCTTTGCGGCGTGGGAGCTGGGGACGGACATGGGCGGGCGGAGCCTCGTGTGGAGCCTGGGTCGGGAGACGCGGCAGTCTAGGTGCCGCTCCCTCCCGTTTCAAGAACGGGGCGGCCGGCGCGCGGTGCCGCGTTCCGGGCGCGGACGGTGCCGCGCGAGGTGCGCGCCGCACGGTCGACGCGCTGCCCCGTGCGCCGGGCGACGTGGTAGGATTTTGCCCTCGCGTTCGGCCGCGCCGTTCCGAGCCCGCCTCCCGCAAGGACTCCCGTCATGCGTCGCTTCGCCGCCTGCCTGTTGCTCGCCGCCGCCGTCACGTTCCCTGCGCGCTCCCAGGCCGCCGTGCACGTCCGCGTGCTGCTTTCGCCCGACACGCTCGCCACGTGTTCGGCCGCACACCTGTCGTCCGCGTTGTGGAACGACGGCCGGGACACGCTGGACGTCCGCGTGACGCTGTCGCTGGTGTTTCGCGACAGCATCCCGCTCGGCACGCTGCTGGCGCGCACGCGCCTGCTGCCGGGACAGGCGCGGGGCCGCGAGACCGATCTGCCGGTTCCCGCCGGCATGCCGCTCGGGTCGTACGCGCTCACCGTGCGCGCGCTCGGCTCGGACGGCAGCAGCGACGTCAACCACGACACGTTCGTCGTCGTGGACGCGACGTGCCCGGTGACGTCGGGGGGAAGCGCGTCGACGCAGTGGCTGAGCGCGCTCGGCGCCGCCGTCGGCGTCGCCCCCGATTCGCCGACGCCGACCGTCAGCCAGACCTGGGGCCAGCTCAAGCTCCGCTACCACTAGAGCGCGGCGGGCGGACGCGGCGCGATGTCCGCGGCGCCGACGCCGTGGCGCCGGGCTGGCGCGGGCCGCTGCACCGCACGCGCGGCGCGATGCTAGGCTGCCGCGCATGAGCGTTTCGCGAGCCCCAACCGAGGACGAATGGCGCGCGCTGCTGCGCGCGTGCGATGTCGAGCCGTACAAGTCCTCGGGTCCGGGCGGACAGAAGAAGAACAAGACCGAATCCAGCGTCCGCGTGCGTCACCGGCCGAGCGGGATCGTGCGCATCGCCACCGAGAGCCGCTCGCAGGCGCGCAACCGCGAGACCGCGCTGCTGCGGGTGTGGGCGGAGCTGCAGCGCCGCGCCCGCGTGCCGAAGCCGCGGCGCGCCACGCGACCTTCCCGCGGCGCGGTCGAGTCGCGGCTCAAGGCCAAGCGCGTGGCCTCCGAGCGCAAGCGCGCGCGCGCCGCCCGCGACGAGGACTGAGCGCCCGCCAGCGCGCGGGCGCCGCACCTGCCGCGCCGTGGCGCGGCCCCCTGCTACGAGCGGCTGAACTCGTCCGGCCCGGGTGCGTCCCCGGCCAGCGTCTCGGCGTGGTGCTTGATGATGCGCGCTTCGGCGATGAACACGACCTCCTCGGCCACGTTCGTGGCCAGGTCGGCGACGCGCTCGAGATTGCGCGCCACCAGGATCAGCTCCATGGCGCGCGTGATGGTGTGCGGGTCCTCGATCATGAAGCTCACGAGCTCGCGGAACATCTGCCGGTTCAACTCGTCGACCTCGTCGTCGCGACGCACCAGGCGCCGCGCGGTCTCGGCGTCACGCTCCACGAACGCGTCCAGCGCCTCGCGCAGCATGCCGGCCGCGAGGTCGGTCATGCGCGGGATGTCGACGAGGGGCTTCAGCTGCGGCTCGGCGGACAGGCGGAGCGCGCTCTGGGCGATGTTCACGGCGTGATCGCCGACGCGCTCCAGGTCGTTCGATATCTTGAGCGCCGCCGTCACGAAGCGCAGATCGGAGGCGAGCGGCTGCTGCAGCGCGAGCAGGCTCACGCAGCGCGCCTCGATGTCGATCTCCTGCTGATCGAGCTCGCGATCGTCCGCGAGCACTTCGCGGGCCAGCGCGGGGTCGCGGCGGCGCAACGATTCGATGGACTTCTGGACGATGGTCTCGGCGCGGCCGCCCATCAGCAGCAGCTGCGCCTTGAGCGCGTCGATCTCGTGCACGAAGTGACGGTCCACGGAAACGATCCTCGGGTCGACGATGCGGGCGGTTCTAGCCGAACCGCCCGGTGATGTAGTCCTCGGTGAGACGGTGGCGCGGGCTCGTGAACAGGCGCCGCGTGTCGTCCAGTTCGACCAGTTCGCCCTCGAGCATGAACGCGGTGCGATCCGAGATGCGCGCGGCCTGCTGCATGTTGTGGGTCACGACGAGCAGCGTGTAGCGCGCCTTGAGCTCGATGATCAGCTCCTCGACGCGCGCCGTGGCGGAAGGGTCGAGCGCCGAAGCCGGCTCGTCCATCAGGATGACGTCGGGCTCGACGGCGAGGCAGCGGGCGATGCACAGGCGCTGCTGCTGGCCGCCCGACAGGCGCAGCGCGGATTCGTGCAGCCGGTCGCGCACCTCGTTCCACAGCGCGGCGCGGCTCAGGCTGTCCTCGACGCGCCACTCGAGCTCGGTCGCGCTCTTCAGCCCGAGCATGCGCAGGCCGAACGCGACGTTCTCGAACACCGTCTTCGGAAACGGATTCGGCCGCTGGAACACCATGCCGACGCGCCGGCGCAGCTCGACGACGTCGGTGCGCGGATCGAGCACGTCGAGATCGCCGATGCGCACACGACCCGTCGAGCGCGCGCCCGGCACGAGATCGTTCATGCGGTTGAACGAACGCAGCAGCGAACTCTTGCCGCACCCGGACGGTCCGATGATCGCGGTCACGGTGCGGGGCGGCGCGGCCAGCGTCACGCCCTTGAGCGCGACGTGCGCGCCGTAGCTCAGGCGCAGATCGTCGGTCGCGAGCGCCGGCGTCTCGTCCGCGCCGCGCGGCGGGGCCGACGCCGCGCCCGGCTCGGGACGCGCGACGGGCGGAGACGGCCGCCCGATGCCCGACGCGGCCGACGCGGCCGGAGCGGACGGACCGACCGGCGGCGCCGCGGGATGAAGCCGTGCGAGGCGGGGCACGTCAGCTCCTTCCGGAGAGCCGCGCGCGCAATCGCGCGCGCAGCAGGATGGCCGCCAGATTCAGCGAGAACGTCAGCAGCAGCAGCACGAGCACGGTGCCGTACAGCAGCGGCCGCGTGGCCTCGACGTCCGGCGACTGCGTGGCGAGCACGAACACATGATAGCCGAGCTCCATGAACTGGTCGGCCGGCGAATGCGGAAGGTACGGCAGGAAGTACGCGGCGCCCGTGAACAGGATCGGCGCCACTTCGCCCGCGCCGCGCGCGATGGACAGGATCGCGCCGGTCAGGACGCCGGGCATGGCCTGGGGCAGCAGCACGTGCCGCACGGTCTGCCAGCGCGTCGCGCCCAGGGCGAGCGAGGCCTCGCGCATCTCGCCGGGCACGGCGCGCAGCGCCTCCTCGGTCGTCACGATGACGACGGGCAGGTTCAGGAGCGCGAGCGTGAGCGCGGCCCAGATGAGCGCGGGCTGGCCCCACGTGACGTCGAGCCCGAGGCCGCGATCGAGCGAGCGGCCCACGAACTGCACGAAGAACCCGAGCCCGAACAGGCCGTAAACGATGCTCGGCACGCCGGCCAGGTTGTTCACCGAGAAGCGCACGGCCTTCGTGAACGCGGCGTCGGGCCGCGCGTATTCGTTCAGGTACACCGCGGCGGCCACACCGAACGGCACGAGCGCCACGACCATGAGCACGACGAGCGCGGCCGTGCCGAACAGCGCCGGGAAGATGCCGCCCGCAGTCATGCCGAGGCGCGGCGCCGTGCTCAGGAACTCCCACGTGACGCTCGGCGCGCCGAACCACACGACGTCGCCGAGCAGCACCGCGACCATCGCCACGATGAGCAGCGCGCACACGCCGGTCAGCACGGTGAACCCGCGGTCCGCGACGTGCGAGCGCGCGGCCCGTTCGATCGGGGCGCTGGCCGCGCCCGAGGCGAGCGTCGCGCTCATCCGCCCGCCAGGCGCTTGCGCAGCCGGCCGACGAACGCGCCGGCGATCACGTTGAGCGTGAACGTGACCGTGAACAGCAGCGCGCCGAGGAAGAACAGCGCGGCCCAGTGCGGGCTGCCGACCACGACCTCGGCGAGCTCGGCGGCGATGCTGGCCGACAGCGTGCGCGCCGAGTCGAACACGCTGCCCGACACGATCGCCGCGTTGCCCGAGGCCATGAGCACGATCATCGTCTCCCCCACCGCGCGCGCCAGGCCGAGCAGCACGCCGGCCGACACGCCCGCGCCGGCCGCGGGCAGCGTCACGTGCCACGCGGTCTGCGCGCGCGACGCGCCGAGCGCGAGCGACGCCTCGCGGTAGGAGCGCGGCACCGCCCGCATCGCGTCCTCGCACACCGTGAAGATCACCGGGATGACGCCGAGCCCGAGCGCGATCCCGGCGTTCAGCGCGTTCAGGCGCATCGAGGAGCCGGTGAGCGCCTGCAGCCACGAGGCCTGCACCATGAGCGCGAAGAAACCGAGCACGACGGAGGGGATGCCGGCGAGCATCTCGATGGCCGGCTTCAGCGTCTCCCGCGCGCGCGGCGTCGCGAACTCGCTCGCGAACAGCGCGGCGAGCACGGCGAGCGGCGTCGCGAACAGCATCGCCACGACCACGACCTTGAACGTGCCGCCCAGGAGCGGCGCGATGCCGTACTTGGGGACGTCGCCGACCGGCTGCCACACCGGCGTCGACAGGAACGCGCGCAGGCCGGCTTCGCCGCGCACCTTGGGATCGAACAGCACGGGCAACGCCTCGCGGAACACGAACACCAGGATGAGCAGCAGCCCGGCGACCGCGCCGGCCGCGGCGATGCCGAGCACGGCCTCGATGCCGCGCTCGCGCCAGCGCCGGACCAGTTGCCGCCCCGGCGAAGGCCGGAGCGCTGGACGGTCGCGCGCGTCTCGCGACGCGACGGACGGGACGCCGGCCGCGCTCATCGCGTCAGCGGACCGGGAAGTAGCCGACCTGCGTGACCAGGGTCTGTCCTTCCGGCGACAGCACCCAGTCCACGAACTTCTTCACGTCGCCGGCCGGTCGCGTGCGCGTGTACAGGAACAGGTTGCGCGCGATCGGATACGAGCCGTCGCGCACCGTCTTCTCGGAAGGCAGCACGCCGGCGCTCGCGCCGTCCTTCTTGACCGCGCAGTCGCGCACGCCGCTCGCGTACGCGGCGCCGCCGTAGCCGATGCCGTTCGCGTCCTTCGACACCGCGTTCACGACGGCGGCCGTGCCGGGCAGCGTCTGGCAGCGCGACGAGTAGTCGCGGCCCATGAGCACGTTGTCCTTGAAGTACGTGTACGTGCCCGAGCTGTTCTCGCGTCCGTACAGCAGGATCGGCGCGTCGTTGCCGCCGACCTGCTTCCAGTTCGTCACCGCGCCCGTGTAGATGTCGCGCAGCTGCGCGATCGTCAGGGTCGTGACCGGATTCTGCTGGTTCAGGTAGATCGACAGCCCGTCCTTCGCGACCGGGATCTCGATGCCCATCGTCTGGTAGCGGTCGCGCAGCTTCAGCTTCTCGTCGTCCTTCATGGGCCGCGACGCCATGCATACGTCGGTCGTGCCGTTGATGAGTGCGGCGATGCCGATCCCCGAGCCGCCGCCGGTCACCTGCAGCACCTGGCCCGGCGTCTTCTTCATGTAGTCCTCGGCCCAGCGCTGGACCAGGATGACCATCGTGTCGGAGCCCTTGAGGGTGATGCCACGACCGGCCACGGCGGGCGCGGCCACGCCGGCCAGCGCGACGGCGGCGAGGGCGAAACGGCGGAAGCGAAGCGACATGGAATCCTCCTGGATCAGAACTTGTGCTGGACCTGCAGCGTCCACAGGTTGTCCTTGGGGTCGGTGTAGCCGTTCGCCGCCGGCTTGTCGGTGCGCACGGCGTCGTAGGCCACGGTCAGACGCGTGTTGCCGTCGTAGAAGTAATTGAGCCCGAGGCTCACGCGCTGGAACTGGTCGTGATCGAGGTCGACGTTGGGATCGAAGGTGTCCCAGCGCGCGGCGAACTGCAGCGGCTCGCCGAGGTTCTGCACCCACATCACGTACGCGCCGCGGAAGTCGGTCGCGAGATGCGCGGGATCGGCGCCGGCCACGAGGAGCGTGGCGCCGTTCGCCGCCGTGCCGGGTGCGACCAATGCCTTCACCGAGTCCGCGTTCTGGTTGTGACCCGAGTAGAACTCGCCCTTCAGCGAGCCGCCGCCCAGGCGCGGCGCCGCGTAGTACACCTCGCCGTCCGCGCCGAAGCGCGTCTTGTCGGTCGCGACGTCGGGCCCGGTGAGCGGCGCCAGCTCGCGCCCCGCGTAGTAGGACGCGCCCGCGTCGACGGTGCCGCCCGTCCAGCGCACGCGCCCGACCACGTCCTTGGCGCGCGTCGGGTCGGTGTTCGGAAAGCTCGGGTGATTGATGCCGCCGCCGTTGAACACGCCGATCACGGTCTCGAGCTTCGGCGTCCAGTGATCCACGAGCTTGACGCCGCGATCGCGCTCGCCGGGGAACAGCACGTTCTCGGCGCGGGAGCGCTCGGGCAGCTCGCGCACGCTGGACGAGCGCTCGATCTCGTAGCCGAACGGCACGTTCATCTGTCCGATGGTGAGCGCGTGGGCGTGGAGCACGGTCCACGGGTCGAGCAGCGTGACGGTCGCCTCGAGCAGGCGCAGCGTACGGTCCGTGCCGCCGTCGAAGTACAGCAAGGCCTGGCTGAGCGGCCCCGAGTCGTACGTGAGCTTGAAGCGCCCGCGGCGGATGTAGAAGCGATCCTGGTTCGCCGGCGTGATCGTGTTGAGCGCGTACGCGGACGCCTTGCTCGCGACCTGCACGCTGTCGTTCGACGCCTCGCTCTTCTCGTAGCGCACCTGCAGGTACCCCGAGAACTTGAAGCGCTTGAGCTTGTCGGTGTCCGACTGAAGCGTCTGCATCTGCTCGGTGAGCGCGTCGAGCCTACCCATCACGTCGGCGGCGGCGGGCGCGGAGGCGGCCGGCGGCGCGGCGGCCGTGCTGTCGGTCTCGGCGGACGCGGCGGAACGGGCGGTCAGGAAGCAGAGGGCGGTGAACATGAGGGCGCTGCGCTGCGCGGACCGCATGGCGCTTGTCTCCTCGCGGGTGCCGTGCGCCGGGGTCCGCTTCCCGGGTCCCTCCCGGCCGCGTCCGGCGATCGGCGGCAACGTAAGCGAGGATTCGTTGCCGGCATCTGTCCCGGGTGTTTCCGCCGTGTTACAAACGTTGCCGCCTCCACGTCAGGCGGCGCGATTGCCCGGCGCGCTGCTGGGCGAGGTGGATGGCCTCGGCGTAGTCGAGGCCGGCCGCGCGCACCGCACCCTCCCAGCTCCCGAACAGGCGCCGCGCGCGCGCGTACAAGGCCGGATCGACGAGGTGGGCGCGAAACAGGCCGCCATTGCGTACGGCGAGCGCCCGGATGCGCGCGAGCACGTCCTCGGGCGCCATGGCGAACGGCCGCCCGCGGCGGCGCGGGCGCGCGCCATCGCCTCGCGCGGGAGCGGACCCGCGCGGCATCGCACCTTCGTCCGCGTCCGCCGACCGCGGGCGGGCTTCGAGGAAATCGACCTTCATGGGCACCTCGGGGTGAGGGGCGATGATGCCTTCGGCTCGATCCACGACGAGAAAACCACCCGTCGGGTTTCGGCAGCGTTACCGGCACGTGTCGAGACCGCGAATTGAGCGGGGCCGAGCCTCGTCGCCGGCCGACCGCGGCTCACGGGCGGCGCGCGTGGTCATTTGACGAGCCGGGGACTAAGCTGGCCGGGTCCGTTCGTTCCCCTGAGTGAGGAGTGCGAAGCATGCGTCTCGCCGCCATCGACATCGGCACGAACTCGATCCACATGGTGATCGCGGAATCGCGTGGCGGCGTGTCGTTCGACGTCGTCGACCGCGAGCGCGAAGTCGTGCAGATCGGCCGGGGCTCGTTCGCGAGCGGCCGGCTGCGCAGCGCGGCCATCAAGCGTACGGTCGACGCGCTCGAACGCTTCGTGCGCCTGGCGCGCCGCCATCAGGTGGACCGCATTCTGTGCACGGCGACCGCGGCGGTGCGCGAAGCGCGCAACGGCGGCGAGTTCCTGGCCGCCGCGCGCGCCGCCTGCGGCATCGCGCCGCGGGTCATCCCATCCGACGAGGAAGGCCGTCTCGTCTACCTGGCGGTCAAGAGCGCGCTACAGCTCGACGAGACGCCGGCGCTCCTCGTGGACATTGGTGGCGGCAGCGCGCAACTCGTGGTCGGGAATCGCGAGCGCTGTCTGCACACGGCCAGCGTGCCGCTCGGCGCGTTGCGCTTGACGGAACGCCTGCTCCCGAACGATCCGCCGACGCGGCGCGACCTCGCGCGGCTGCGGCGCCACGTGCGACGCACGCTGCGTCCGGCGCTCGCCGAGCTGGCCGGGTTCGCTCTGACGCGCGCGTACGGCTCGTCGGGCACGATTCACGCCCTCGCGGAGATCGTGGCGTTCAGCGAAAGCGGCACGACGCTCCAGCAGCTGAACGGCACGCGGCTCTCGGCCGAAGCGCTGAGCCGCTTCCTGTCGCGGCTCCAGCGCATGGACCAGACGGAGCGCGAGCGCCTGCCGGGCATCGACGCGTCGCGCGCCGAGATCCTGCTGCCGGGCGCGATCGTGCTGTTCGAGCTGTTGTCCATGCTCGGGCTCGACGCGATCACGGTGTCGGACTTCGGCGTGCGCGAGGGGCTCGTCACCGACTACCTCACGTTCCACGCGCCCGAGATCCGCGCGCTCGAGGAGGTCGAGGACGTGCGCCTGCGCAGCGTGCACGCGTTGCTGGCCCGTCTCGGGGCCGACGGCCCGCACCCGCGTCACGTGGCCCGCCTGGCGCTCGCCTTGTTCGACGCGCTGCGCGAAGCGCATGGGCTCCCGGACGAGGCTCGCGACCTGCTGCACTTCGCGGCGCTGCTCCACGACATCGGCTCGGTGATCGGCTACGACGGCCATCACGAGCACTCCGCGTACGTGATCCGCCACGGGAATCTGCGCGGGCTGTCCGCGCAGGAGATCGAGCGCGTGGCGCTCGTCGCCCGCTATCACGGCAAGGCCCAGCCGCGGAAGCGCGATCCCGAGATCCGCGCCCTCGGCAAGCGCGCGCGCACCGAGGTGCGCTGGCTGGCCGCGATCCTGCGCATCGCCGAGGGGCTCGAGCGCAGCCACTACCAACTCATCCGCTCGCTGCGCGTGGTCCGCCGCGACGCGAGCGTGTCGCTGGTGGTGTCGACGAAGGGGGCGCCGCAACTGGAGCTGTGGGCGGCGCGACGGCGAGTGCGGCTGCTGGAACGGATGCTGGGAACGCGCGTGCGCGTGGTGCTGCAGAGCGCGGCCAAGACGAGCGAAGCGCGCGCAGCCGGTTCAGCGCTTCCGCTTCCGCCCGGGAGCGCTCCGCCGCCAGACGCGAAGCCAGCGGGGCGAGGGCGTCCGCGAGAGGCGCGCGCCCCGCGCGCCGCCAGCGCTTCGCGCGGCGCTGCACCACGCGGATCAGCACCGCGCGGTCCTGCACCTCGCCGAGCGCCCGTTGCGCCGCGTGCAACGCCTGCTCCTCCGCCTCCACCGGCGTCCGCCACGTCGCGACTTCCCGGGCGTAGCGGAGTCTCTTGAGCGCGATCCGGGCGCGATGCAGGCGCGAGGCCTCGGGCGTCTCGAGAGCCCGCTCGATGCGTCGCGCCAGTCGCGTCTCGTAACGCTCGAGGCGGGCGCGCGCCGCTTCGAACGCCGCGGTCGTCTCGTCGCCGGCCGTCACGCGTGACACGCGGCGCAGCACGCGCCGCACCCGTTCGCCGCGCATGCGCCGCGCCGCCCGGCCGCGCGCCGCGACGCGGCGCCGATCGAGGCGTTTCCACCAGCGGCCGAGACCCGCGGCGGCCTCCGCGCCGAACGCCTCGGCGAACCAGTCCGCCTGCACTTCCAGGTCGCGCGCTGGAGCGAGCGCGCGACGCAGGCGGACGAGCGTGCGGCGCGCCCGGCGTGCGGCCGGTCGATCGAGCGTCGGCGCCCACAGCGCGAGCGCGGCTTCGAGGCGGCGCGCGGCGACACGCACGTCGTGCACGCCCTCGGGATCCGCGTGGCGCACCCGGCGCGCGGCGACGCGCAAGGCCCGCGCCCGCTCGGCGAAGCGCTCGTCACGCAGCGCCGCCCACACGGGCCGGCCGGGGGTCACGCGCGGCCGCGCCGGCCGCCGGTCTCCAGCAGCCGCGACACCCGCGACGCGAGCTCTTCGGCGATGCCCTCTTCGGGGCGCGTCGCGTCGATGGTCTCGAAGTCGTACTCGCGGGCCAGGCCGTCGAGTTGCTCGATCACGCGGGCCTGGTAGCGGATGAACGAGTCGTAGATGTCCTCGCCCATGGGCAGGTCCATGCCGGACTCCCAGTAGTCGAACCCGCCGTTCGCGACGATGCGCGGCACGAGGTCGGGCACCGTGATGCGCAGATACAGCACGGCGTCCGGCTGCAGCGAGAACGAGTAGACCTGCTTGATCCAGTCGGGCTCGGCGCCGCGCACGATGGCGCGCGCGATCAGCGAGTAGACGTAGCGGTCGGTCAGCATCACGAAGCCGGCGCGCAGCGCGGGAATGATCTGGCGCTCGAGCCGGTCCGCGAAATCGGTCGCGTAGAAAAGATTGTAGGCGTTGGAGCCGAGCGTATTGCCCTGCTTCGCGCGACGGATGCCGCGGCTCGCCAGGTCGGAGCGCGTGAGCCCGGTCTCGGCCACGGCGTAGCCCTGGCGCTCGAGGTGCGTGCGCAGATGGTTGACGTGCGTCGTGCGACCGACGCCGTCCGTGCCCTCGACCACCACGAGCCAGCCGGTGAGTTCGGCGGGATCCATGCCGGGAATCGGCACGCCGTAGTTCTCAAACGGTCGCATGCGTCTCCCCCGATCCCTTGAGCCCGCTGAGGAGCGGCAGGATCTCGCGGCGCAGGCGTCGCTGCTGGACCTCCACCGGCTCGGTCGCGTCCATCACGCTCAGCCCGTACTCGCCGACGAGCGTCTCGTACTGCGCGAGGATGCGCGCCTGGAACAACCGGTACGACTCGCTCGGGTCGGGATGCAGCCCGAGGTCCATGCCCGCTTCGTAGTACTTGAGCTTGGGCCGGCCCGAGAGGATGCGGCGCAGCGCCACTTCGAGCGGCACGCGGAAGTAGAACGCGCGCGTCGGCGCGGCGGCGAAACGGTACAGCGAGCGCACCCAGCGCGGGTCGACGCCGCGCACCACGTCACGCGCGAACGCGGTGTACACGTAGCGATCCGCGAGCACGATCGCGCCGGCCTTGAGCGAAGGAACGATCTCGCGCTCCACGCGGTCCGAGAAGTCCGTGGCGTGGATGAGCGAGAACGCCAGCGGCGTGAGCAGGTGGCGCCGCTTGGCCCGCGACGTCGTGGCCTTGACGATCAGCGACGAGTTCCACTCGCTGAACACGACCGGGTAGCCCTGGCCGCGCAGCCACTGCGCGAGCAGCGTGAGCTGCGTGCTCTTGCCGGAGCCGTCGATCCCCTCGACGATGAACAGCCGCCCCGGGAACTCGCGTTGGTTCGCCCCGTACAGGCCGGGAGTGCCGATCACGCGTGCTCCTTCAGGTGCTTGCCGAGACGACGCAGGGCGCGCGGCGGGAGGAACCACGCGAGTCGGCCGGCGCCGGGCGCGGCCGGACCGTCGAACACGATCGCGCACGCGCCGGCCTTCTTGAGCGGAATCGGCTTGGGCGCGCCGAACAGCAGCGTGCCGGCGAGTTTTCCGAGGTCGGGCTCGTGGCCGACGAGCACCAGTGTGTCGTCGACGTGATCGGCGGGCAGCGTCTCGAGCAGTCGCCGCGCGGAGCCCCCCGGGGCGAGCGCGTCGTGCGTCTCGAACGGCGCATCGACGGCGAGCACGTCGACCAGGATGCGCGCGGTCTCACGCGCGCGGCACAGCGGGCTCGTGATGACGCGCGTGACGCTCTCCTCGAGATCGGCCAGCCCGCGGGCCGCGTCCGCGGTGCGCTCGGCGCCGCGCGCGCTCAACGGGCGCTCGCGATCGTCCGGCCAGCGCGCGGGATCGGCCTCGTCGGCGTGTCCGTGGCGAAAGAGGATGAGGCGCATGGGATGCGGTGACTCGGAGGTGGCGTGTCGGGTCTTGTGATCGACGGCGGGCGTCCGTCCTGGGAGCCCCCCAGCGCCGTGAACCCGGGGTGATCCAGGGGCGTCGGCGCGGAGGGAAGACGCTAGCATTGCCGCGCCGGGGCCGCCATCGGCGTTCGGCGGAACGGCCCAACTCGCTCGCCGGGCGGGGTTTCCACGCGGCTTTCGTTGCCGGGTTCATCGCGCGGCGGGCGAGCGGGCGGCGCGGAACGCCCGGGAGCCCAACCCGCCCCCCGGCGTCCGCGCCGTGCGCGTTTTGGCCTTCGGCAGCGAAAACGAGATGTCCATGCGCGTGCGGAACGGATTCGGCGCTCCGCTCACCGACGAACATGCGCCCGGTCTGGAGTGGGACGTCCGCGGTGTCGCTGCGCATGTTGACGGCCGACGTCGGACCGGGCCACGTCGGCCCTTGGGGCCGGAGTATTCGTCGAGCATGCGGATGTGAACGCCGTGCAACTTCACGGGTGCGTTCGCGGCGCCCATGGCCTTGCGCGTGACAATGCCGAACGCGGCGCGGCGCGATGCGCGCGCGCCTGACGCCGGTGCCGGCTAGGTGATCTGGCTCTTCACACTCGTCGCCTGCTTGCGGCCGGCGAGCGATCGCGTGCGCGCATCGCCGATCACGCCCGCGTAATCGAATCCCGCGGCGCGAACGGCGGCCTGCCAGGTGCCAAACAGCCGCCGCGCCCGCGCGTACAACGCGGGCTCGGTGTGATGGATGCGGAACAGCCCTGCGGAGTCGGACGCCAGCGCGCGAATACGCGCCAACACTTCCTCGGGCTGCATCTCGAGCGGGCGACCGCGCTTTCGGCGCGGCGCCTGCGTTGGGACGTCGGATCCGGCATCCGGAGTCTGGGCTTCACGCTTCTCCACGGGGGACCTCCAGGAGCGCTTGGGCCAGGCATCTCGGTTGCAGCGATCAGCATGCGACATTGTGGACCAATGTCGCGGAAATATTAGCCGCAGCAAACGTCTGGGACAACTGTTCCCATTCGGCCGTCCTGTTTCTTGGGTGAATGATTTTTGGCAACCACTCGGCTTGCCCGATATCGTCACGGTGGCGTGGGGCGTTGGCCGTCGTCCGAGCGGCGCTTCGATTCCTGCGGCTAGCGCGCCTGGAGCGGGATCGAGAAACGGAACGTGCTGCCCCTGCCGAGCTCGCTCCTCAACGACACGTCGCCGCCGTGCAGCGTCACGATGTGCTTCACGATGGCGAGCCCGAGACCGGTGCCGCCCTTGTCACGCGAGCGCGCCTTGTCCACGCGATAGAAGCGCTCGAAGACTCGCGATCGATCCTCCGGCGGAATGCCCGGGCCCGTATCCGTGACTTCGCACCACACGCGCTCGCCGTTCGTGCCGAGTGCCAGTCGGATGCCGCCCCGCTCGGTGTACTTGACCGCGTTGTCGAGCAGGTTGGCGACGACCTGATCGAGGCGCGCCTGATCGGCGGCGATCTCCACCGGTGGCCCGGGGTCGATCGCGAGCGTCAGTCCGGCGCGCTGCGCGCGTTCGGCGAACGCCGCGGCCTGGGCGGTGACGCGCGCGCGCAGGTCGAAGCGGCTGATGCGCAACGTGGCGCCCGGGCGCTCGAGTTCCGAGAGCGAGAGCAGATCGTCGACGAGGTCTTGGAGCCGCGCGGTCTGGTCGCGGATGATGCGCACGAAGCCCTCGCGATGCTCGACGTCCTCGAGTCCGCCGTCGAGCAGCGTCTCGGCGTAGCCGCGCATCGACGTGAGCGGCGTGCGCAGCTCGTGGGAGACGTTCGCCACGAAGTCCTGGCGCACGCGATTCAGCCTCTCCGCCTCGGTGAGGTCGTGCAGCACGAGCAGCAGCGACCGGCCTTCGGGACCATCGAGCGGCGTCGCGCTCGCCCGCACCAGGCGCTGGCGCCCCGTCCACAGGCGCAGTTCGCGCTCGACGACGCGGCCTTCGCGCCGCGCCTCCTCGAGCAACGCGTCGAGATCGGGCGATCGCGCCAGCTCGCGGAACGGGCGCCCCAGCTCCGGTTCCGGACGTTCGAGCAGCTCGCCGAGCCGGCGATTCGCGCGCGCCACGCGGCCCTCGGCGTCGAGCAGCGCGACGCCTTCGCTCATGTGCGCGAGGATGTGCTCGCGCTCGTCGCGTTCGCGGGCCAGCGCATCGAGCCGGGCCGCGAGATCCGCGGCCATCCGATTGACTGCGCGGCCGAGGCGGCCGAGCTCGTCGTGTGGCCGCTCGGCGGCGCGCGCGTCGACGCGCCCCTCGCCGAGGCTCGCGGCGACGTGCTCGAGTGCGCGCACGCGCGACGCCTGGCGTGACGCGACGCCGAAGACGAGCGCGAGGCCGACGAGCAGCGCGCCGGCCAGCGCGAGCAGCGACAGGCGAAACAGCGACGCGCGGAGCTGGGCGAGCGCGGCGAGCGGCTCGGAAGCGCGAACCACGGCGGCGGAGTCGAGCACGGCGGGAATCGCCACGTACATCTGGTCGAAGCCCGTCGTGCGGCTGTGGCGCACGGCCCAGCCGACGCCGCCCGCCAGGGCCCGGCGCACCTCGGGTCGGCCCGCGTGGTTCTCGACCTCGATGAGCCGCTCGCGCGGCACCTCGCTGTCGCCGAGCACGCGCCCATCGCGGGCGATCCACGTGACGCGACAACCGAGTCGCCCGGCGCTGGCCCGGGCCGTCGCGGACCAGTCGACGGGGCGGGCCGCGGCCTCGAGATCGTGGCGCGCGACACGCGCGGCGCGCTCCAGCGTTTCGCGCGTGCGCGCCCCGACCCAGCGCTCCTGCTCGCGCGCGGTCATGACGCCGACGAGTGCCAGAGTGGCCACGAGCACGAGCGCGAAGCCGAGGAACAGTCGATCGCGAAGGCCGAGCGTCACGGCCGCTCCTTGGGGACGAGGGGCGCGCCCGCCCCGCGGAACGCGAGGAGCGGGGCCTCGCGCCGGAGGGATCCCGGCGCCGGCGCGCAGCCTAACGAGCGCGTGTCGAACGGTCCAGCGCGAGGCGCGGGCGCCGCGCGCGGAGATCGTCCTCATCACGCGAGCGCCGGGAGCGATCGCGTGACGGATCGTTCCCGGCGCGAACCTCCGGCAGTCCGAACGCTTGGCTGCGGCAGCGAAGGCCGAGGACCAGCGCTCGCGGATCGGCATGCGGCGGAGGCAGCGGAGCGAAGGCCGCGTGCGTCGCGGGCCCTTGCCGGGCGTGTGCGGGGACGTGAGGTGGGACCACCCGCGCGCCACTCCGGCCTTCTCTCCGACGTGCCGAGCATGCGCCCCGGACGATGAGCGAACCGTGGCCGCCAGGTTTCCGGATTGAAAAAAGACCACGGCCGCAGGGCACGCCGCGAACGCGGCGCGACGGGGCCCGCTCTAAGCCGCGGGGCGGGGCGCGCCGACGAACTTGTACCCGGCGCCGGTGACGGTCTCGATGAGCCGATGCGCCTCGCCGATCTTCGCGCGCAGGCGCCGCACGTGCACGTCGACGGTGCGGGTCTCGCCGACGTAGTCGTAACCCCACACCTTGCGCAGCAACTCTTCGCGCGACAGCACGCGTCCCGGCCGGCTCGCGAAGTGCGCCAGGAGGTCGAATTCGCGCGGGGTCAGCGTGAGCGTGCGGCCGTCGACCGCGGCCTCGCGTGACATCGGATCGACGCGCAGCGGCCCGGCCGCGAGCACGCGCGCGTCGGGCGTCGGGCGCGCGCGGCGCAGCAGGGCGTGGAGCCGGGCGGTCAGTTCGCGCGGGCTGAAGGGCTTCGTCAGGTAGTCGTCGGCGCCGTGCTCGAAGCCCAACAACTTGTCCATCTCGGCGCCGCGTGCGGTGAGCAGCATCACTGGCAGGTCGTGGGTCGCGGGCTCTCCGCGGACTTCGCGCAGCACCTCGAGCCCGCTGCGCCCCGGCAGCATCAGGTCGAGCACGAGCGCATCGGGACGCGACGCGAAAACCCGCTCCAGTCCCTCCTCCCCGTCCGTGGCCGCGGCCACGCGAAAACCCGCGCGCTCGAGGTTGTAACGGATGAGATCGCGGATCTCCTTCTCGTCTTCGATGACCATCACCAGGTCCGCCATGGTTCCTCCGCGCCGCATCGATGCTACGGGGCGTGCGCACGCGGGGTCAATCACGACGCGCGCGGCCGGCGCGTGATTCGTCGTTGTTCCGCGCTCGACCCAGAGGCTAGATTGCCGTTTCAATCACGCCGAGGGTCGGAGACCGGACGAGCGGGTCCTTCGTCGCTCCGCTCGCGCCGCACCTTGCAGGAAGGGAACCGATGGCCGAAGCCCGTGCGACATCGCGCTGGTGGCCCATTGCGCTGATCGCGTGCGTGCTCGCCCTGGCCACGCTGGCGGAAGGCCCGAAAGCGCTCTCGGTGGCGCGCGGCGTGGTGCGCCAGCCCGGATTCGCGGAGTTGCCGGCGGCGGCCGGCTGGTCGCTGCTGCGCATGACGGCCTCCTACGTGCTGTCGCTCGCCTTCGCGTGGATCGTCGGCTACCAGGCGGCAACGAATCCGCGCGCCGCGCGCGTCATCCTGCCGCTCCTCGACGTCGGCCAGTCGGTGCCCGTGCTCGGCTTCTTCCCGGCCGCGATCTTCCTGTTCGTGACGCTGCTCGGCGGCGGGCGCTGGGGCATCGAGATGGCGTCGATCTTCCTGCTGTTCACGAGCCAATCGTGGAACCTGGCGTTCGGCGTGTACGAGGGGCTGTCGACCATTCCGCTGGAGACGCGCGCGGCCGCCGAAAGCCTCGGCGTGCGCGGGCTGCTGCTGTGGCGCTCGCTGCTGCTCCCGGCGTGCATCCCCACGCTGATCTACAACAGCATCCTGTCGTGGGCCAACGGCTGGTACTTCCTCATCGCCAGCGAAATCATCGTCGCCGGGCCGGTCGAATACCCGCTGCCCGGACTCGGCAGCATGATGTCGCGCGCGTTCGCCGCGGGGAATCTGCGCCTCGCGACCGGCGCCATCGTGGCGCTGATGGTGATCGTGCTCGTCATGGAGTTCGCGTTGTGGCGGCCGCTGCGCGCGTGGTCGCAGCGCTTCCGCTACGACAGCCAGAGCCCCGAGGCGCGCGAGGAAGCGCGCTTCAGCCTGCCCGACCTCGGCCTGCCGGCGCTGATCCGGCCGCTGCGCGGGCTGGCGCGCGCGGTGTGGCGCCGCCTGCCGACGCGCCGCGCGAACGAGTGGCTCACGCGCGGCGGCGCCGGGGCCCGCTCGCTGGGCCGCGCGTTGCGCTGGCCGGCGCTCGCCGCGGCCGTGCTGATCGCGATCCTCGGCGTCGTCGCGGTGGTGCGGGCGTTGCGGCCGCCGTGGCCTCCCGAGGCCGCGTCCGTGCCGCTCGCGCTGTTGTTCTCGTTCCTGCGCATCAACGCCGCGTACGTGCTGGCGCTGCTCTGGACCATTCCGGTCACGCTGTGGGCCAGCGATCACCCGCGCGGCGCGCGCGCGCTGTCGCTCGTCGCCCAGGTCGGCGCCTCCCTGCCCGCGACCGCGTTCTTCCCGGTCCTCGTGGCGCTCCTCGTGGATCGTTTCGGCGGCATGGAGATGATCTCGGTCGCCCTCGCACTGACCGGCATGCAGTGGTATCTGCTGTTCAACCTGCTGGCCGGCGCGCAGCGCGTGCCGAACGACCTGCGCGAGTCGCTGCGCTCGCTCGGCCTCACGCGCGGCGCGATCCATCGCCGACTCACGCTGCCGGCGTGCATGCCGTCGCTGGTGACCGGCAGCATCGTGGCCTGGGGCGGCACGTGGAACGCGCTCATCCTCTCGGAATACGTCGCGTACCGCGGCAAGGTCTACGAAGTGCTCGGCGTCGGCGCGTTGCTCAATCGGGCCACGTTCAAGACCGGCAATCGGACGCTGCTGTTCCTGTCGCTCGCGGCGCTCGTCATCACCGTCGTGGCGTTCAACCGTCTGGTGTGGGACCGCTTGTTCCGCCACGTCAGCGCGCGCTATCGGCTGGAGGGCTGACGTGCTCGAACTGCGCCACGTGTACAAGAGCTTCGCCGATCGGGGGCGCGCCATGCCCGTGCTCGACGACGTGGACGTGCAGATCCCCGACGGCCAGTTCGTGTGCCTCGTCGGCCCTTCGGGCTCCGGCAAGTCCACGCTCCTGCGCATCATGATGGGGCTCACGCCGCCGACATCGGGCACGGTGCTGTACCAGGGGCAGGCGGTCACCGGGGTGAATCTGCGCGCGGCGATGGTGTTCCAGTCCTTCGCGCTGCTGCCGTGGCTGACGGTGCAGGCGAACGTCGAGCTCGGCCTGCGCGCCCGCGAATTGCCCGACGACGAGGCCAAACGTCGCGCCGCGTACTACCTCGACAAGGTCGGACTCGACGGCTTCGAGGAGGCGTATCCGAGCGAGTTGTCGGGCGGGATGAAGCAGCGCGCCGGCCTGGCGCGCGCGCTCGCCGTCGAACCCGATCTGCTGTTCATGGACGAGCCGTTCGCCGGGCTCGACGCTCTGACGTCCGCGAACCTGCGCGAGGAAGTCCTCACGCTGTGGGCCGATCACGCGCTGCCCGTCCACACGGTCGTCATGGTGACGCACATCATCGAAGAAGCCGTGCTCATGGCGGACCGCGTGCTCGTACTGGCTCAGCACCCCGGGCGCATCGCGGCCGACGTGCCGATCACCCTCGAGCGGCCTCGCAACAAACGTGACCAGGGCTTCGACGGCCTCGTCGACTCGATTTTCGAGAAGATCGTGTGAGCGCCGCGTGCGCCGGCGGCGGTAGCATGGAGGGGCGCGCCGCTGGGGCGCGCCGGCTTCCTGGCGGAGAGCGTTCATGAGCATCGATCACGGCACCGGCGCGCTGACGCTCGAGCGGTTGAGCCCTCGCGACCTCGTCGAGGTGTTCGCCTATCTCGACCGCGATCCCGTCGTGAACGTGTACCTCTCCGCGCTGGTACTGCGCGATTCGCTGGCCCAGACCCGGGACGAATTCTGGGCCGCGCGGCGCTCCGGCGCGCTCGTCGGGCTGCTCTACCTCGGGGGGCCGACCGGGTCCCTCCTGCCGCTCGCCGACGACCGCGCCGTCGCACGCGCGCTGGCCGAGCGCGCCGCCGAGCGTCTCGTGTTCATGCCGCGACGCTTCCAGGTCATCGGACCGCGCGACGTGGTCCACGAATGCACGGCCTGCCTCGCCGCCGCCGGGCACCGGCCGAGGCTCACGCGCGACCAGACCTACATGACGATCGAGCGTGGCGCGCTCCCGCCGTTCGAGCGGTTGCCGGCGCTCCGCGCGGCGCGCCCCGCCGACCGTGAACTGGTCTACGAGAGCGGGGCCAGGCTGCGGCTCGAGGAATTGGAGGAAGATCCGCGCGACGGCGACGAGCGCGCGTACGCGCGACGCGTCGAGGAGGAGTGCCGCGACGGGCACACGTTCGTGTGGATCGAGGACGCGGCCCTGAACTTTCGCGCGAGCCTCAGCGCGCGCACGGCCGACGCCGCGCAGATCTCGGGCGTGTACACGCCGCTCGAGAAGCGCAACCGCGGCATCGCGCGGCGCGGAGTCTCGGAGCTGTGTGCGCGCCTCTTCGAGCGCAGTCGCCACGCTTGCCTGTTCGTGAACGATTTCAACGCGCCGGCGCTCGCGGCCTACTTGCGTGTGGGATTTCGCCCGGTCGCGGCATGGGCGTCGGCGTTCTACGAACGGCCGCCCGAGGCGCGAACGGCGCGTTAGTCGCGCCGGGCGCCGGCGGCGAGGAGCACCGCAACGTCCTTCAGCCCGTTCGCCACCGCCTCGACCTCCGGAGCCTCGCGCGCCACGACGTCGCGGAGCCAGTTCGGCGTGTAGTCGCGAATGACCCAGAACAATCGCAGCCCCCGGAACGCGCTCTCGCGACGACGCAAAGCGAGTGGAAGCGCGAGGTCGAGCGAGAACACGTCGCCGACGACCGCGTCGGGCCGCTCGTCGCGCAGAATCGCCTCGTAGTGCGGCCGGGCCACGTCGACCGCGACCCCGCCCACAGCGAGCGGCTCACGAGCCGGTTCGCCGAGCACGAACTTGCGGGCCGCGCCACGCAGACGCAGCGCGCCCGGCGCGTGATCGGGGTGGACGCGGTTCGGCACGCCGGCGGCGTCGAACCAGGTGACGAGTTTGTCGGTGCCTGAATTCGACACGACGACGACGTCGACACCGGCGTCGAGCAGTTGGCGTCCCGCCGCCGCTTCCCCGGGCAGGATCCCCGGGCCGCGCTCGGCGACCGCGCGGCGCACGCCCTCGGCGTGCGCGGCGCCGCCGAACGCTTCGAGGCCGTCGAAGCCGTGGCCGGTGATCGCCTCGTAGAGCGCGGCGGCCGTCGCGTCGTCCGCGCGATGCAGATGCAGGTAGTGAAGCAGAGCGCTGTGCGGCGCGAAGGGATCCTCGTCCGCGAACGCGGTGAGCCGTCCGCCGGGCGCCCAGCCGTAACGCGTCGGCTCGGCGAGCGTCGCCGCACGGGCCCGCCGGATCCAGGCCGCCCCTCGATCGCGCTCCGCACTCGGCAGCCAGCCGACCAGCGTCGCGTCCATCCATTCGCCTTGCGCGCGGGCCTCGGCGCGCGGATGGGTCCACACGCCGTCGAAGTCGCTGAGGAGTTTCATGGGAGGGCATCGCTAACATGCCGTGCGGCGACCGGCAAGTTTTCCTTGACCGCCATTTCCAGAGTTTGCGACGTTGCGTTTTCGAGGCCGATACGAAGCGGCCCCGCCGTCACCCACAGGGAGGTTCTAGGTGAATCGATGGATCGCAGCCGCACTCACCGCGTGCGCGCTGCTCGCGCTCGCGCCGCGCGCGAACGCGCAAGTCTCCGGGCAGTACACGGGAGCCGAGACGCTTCCCGTGAACGGGCACCTGTTCGGCGGTTATCTGAACGCCAGCCAGAACGTGGTCGGGCTCACCGCGCAGCTTCGGCTGAGCTTCTATCCGAACGTCGACTTCGGGTTCCAGGGTGGCCTGAACCGACTGAGCTACACCGGCGGCGATCGCACGACGCTCCACCTGGGCGTCGATCTCAAGTACCTGGCGCGCCGCGGAACGGATGCCTCCCCCCTCGATCTCTCGGTCGGTGGCGAGTTGGGCGTCGAGACCGGGGACAACTTCAGCATTTTGGGAGTCGGGCCCGATCTGCTGGCCAGCCTCACGCCGCGCTCCGACGGTCGCTCGGTCGTGATCCCCTACGCCGGGCTCGCGCTGTTGTTTTCGAACGTCGACGTCGGACCGACTCAGCTCAGCGACTTTTCCGTGCCGCTCAGGCTCGGAGCGGAGCTGCGGGCCATCCCCGACGTCCGCCTGACCGCGGAGCTCCAGCTGCGCCTCGCCGATGACTTCAACGACGACGTCGGCTTCGCGGCCGGGGTGAATTTGCCCTTCTAACGCGACGGGTCGTGCTGAACGTACGGGCAGGCAGCCGAATCCGGCTTCGGACGTGGCGCGCAAGGCGCAACGTTGCAACGAGTTGCCTATCATGCTCGCGGGCCAAGATCCGTCTTGTCGGGTGCCGGGGCCGGTGCTAGCCTCCCCGCTCCTCGTAGAGCGACCCGGTGCAGCCCTGCGAGCTGGTGGCCTGGAAACCAATCCAAAACGCATGCTGCACAATACGTTGGCTCGCGTGGCGCGGGCCTGCGTCGCGCCTTTGTCAAAGGCGCGCCAGCGGTCTCCACAGCGATTGTGGAAATCGTGTGGACGAAAGGAGGCAAAACCAGACGTAACGGCTTCACCGAGAGACGCTTGCCACGTGAGAAGCGCCTGTTGAAAACCTGCCCGTCGTCTTTCCACACCGAATCCTCCACCCGGCCCGCGGCCGCGCTTGAGTTGCCTAACTGGCGCCTCGAACCCTGTGGAAAATTCGCGACCTTTCAGCAAGGAACGTTGAAATGGCCGTCCTGAATCAGCAGTCGGACGTGAACGGCCGGGCCTGGGAGAAGGTACTCGAGGCCATTCGGGAAAAAATCGGAAGCCAGCAAGCTTTCGAGACCTGGTTCAAACCCATCGTCCCGATCGAGATTTCCCCCAGCTCCGTCGAACTCGAAGTCCCCAACGCCTTCTTCGTGGACTGGATCCACGAACACCACTTGCCGCTCCTGCGCCGCAGCCTCGAGGCGGTGCTCGGCCAGAGCCCCGATATCCACTTCGCGCCGCGCGAGACCGATCCGGGCGACGCGCTCGCCCTCGAACCTCGGACCGCGACCAGGGTGGCGCCTTCTCCGGAGACGCCGCGCGCGCAACGCGCCTGGCTCGAGAGTCAGCTCAACCCGCGCCTCACCTTCGACACGTTCGTCGTGGGCAGCAGCAATCGCTTCACGCACGCGGCCTGTCTCGGCGTGGCAGCGAACGTCGCGAACATGTACAACCCCCTGTTCGTGTTCGGGGGCTCTGGGCTCGGCAAGACGCATCTCTTGCACGCGATCGGGCATGCGGTCCGCGCCGCGCAGCCCGAGGCCCGCGTGTTCTATGTCCCCGCCGAGCGCTTCACGAACGAAATGATCTATGCGATCCAGCACGGCCAGACGCTCGCGTTCCGCAACAAGTATCGAAACATCGACGTGCTGCTGATCGACGACATCCAGTTCCTGGCGGGAAAAGAAAGCACGCAGGAGGAGTTCTTCTACACGTTCAACGCCCTGCGCGACGCGCACAAGCAGATCGTGGTCACCGCCGACAAGCCGCCCAAGGACATTCCGATGCTCGAGGAACGGCTCACATCGCGCTTCAACCAGGGGCTCGTGACCGACATCCAGCAGCCCGATCTCGAGACGCGCATCGCCATTCTGCGCAATCGGTGCGAGCTGGAGGGCGATGGCGTGCATCTGCCTGAAGACGTCCTGCTGCTCATTGCCGATCGCATTCGCAACAACGTTCGCGATCTCGAGGGGTGTCTCGTTCGGCTGATCGCCGTCGCCTCACTGACCCATCAGGAGGTCTCGATCGAGCTTGCCGAGGACGTGCTGCAGCACTACGTGAACCCGGAGCCCGACCAGATGAGCCCGGAGCGCATCCTGACCGCCGTATCGGAGCGTTTCGGGGTGCGGAGCGACGCGATCTGTGGACAGCGTCGTACGCGCACGGTGGCGCTGCCGCGCCAGGTCGCGATGTACCTGATGCGACAGCTGACCGACTTGAGTCTCGTGGAAATCGGTCGCATGTTCGGCGGTCGCGACCACACCACCGTGCTCTACGCCTGCGACAAGGTCGCGACGCTGGTGACGACCGACGAGCCCTTCTCGGAGAGGATCAACGGACTGATCTCCACTTTGGCCTCCGGATGAACTGTGGATAACCGGTGGATGGTTGGGGACAGTTTGCGGCGATGAGGGCTCACCCACCGATAATGTGGAAACACGGCTCGTCATCCACATTTTGAGCTGACAGTCTATCCGGTTGTGCGGCAATCGATTGAAGACGCAAAAAAGGCCTCGCTCACAACATCCACAGTGCCTACGGTTACTAGCTTCTTTCTTATTGAAAAACAAAGACTTAGAGACTGTGATTCAGCACTTGCAGGGCCAGTGGTCAAAAACTAGTATGCGGAGACCCGAATGAACGCCTCCAGCGACGTTGCCACGGCTCCCGGAACCACTAGCGGGACATCGACTTCCCAATTGTCACGGAGTGACCGAATGGAACTGACGATCCAGCAGGGCGACCTGGCGTTCGCGGTGGGCCGCGCGCTCGGTTCGGTCTCGAACAAGAGCCCCTTGCCCCTGCTGAGCTGCGTGTTGCTCGAGGCCGAGAAAGACGGCCTGCGAGTGACCGGCACCGATCTCGACGTGACGTGCTCGGTACTCGTGCCGTGCACGGTCAAGAGCCCGGGTCGAGCCGCGGTATCCGCGCGGCATTTCAACGACGTCGTGCGCAAGATGCCCAAGGGCACACTGTCGCTGTCGATCGCCTCGGGCCAGTGCGAAGTGCGGTACGGGGACGGCAAGGGCTGGTCGAAGTTCCCGGTGCAGGACCCCGCGGATTTTCCGCGCGTTCCCGAACTCAAGGCCGACGGCCGAATCTCGATCGCCGGCGACGCGCTGTCGCGGCTGATCGCGCGCACGAGTTACGCGGCGTCGAATGAGGAGACGCGCCCGCAGTTGAACGGCGTGTTGATCCAGGGCAGCGACAAGCAGGTCACGTTCGTCGCGACGGACGGACACCGCTTGGCGCGCTGTGTGCGCAAGGGTGCTTTCGGCAGCCTCAGCAAGGACGGTGTGATCGTTCCCAGCCGTGCTCTGCAGACCGTGAGCCGCACGGCCGAAGAGGCGACGAGTCCGGTCGAGATCGAAATCGCCGCGGGCAAGAATCAGGCAGGCTTCACCACCCAGGTCGGCGAGTATCGCGTGCAGATCCTGACCCGGCTGCTCGAGGGGCCCTACCCGAACTACGAACAGGTGATCCCGCGCAGCAATCCGCGCGAGGTGCGTGCCAAGCGCGGCGACGTGATGGAGGCCGTGGACATCGTGGCGTCGCACGCGGACAACATCACGCGGCAAGTGCGTTTCTCGGTGCGGGCCGGACGCCTCGGCGTTTCGTCGGCCACGGAGCTCGGCGCCGGCGAGCACGAGATCGCCGCCACGTATTCGGGCGAGGACATGGACATCGGCTACAACGCCGGCTATCTGCTCGAGATCCTCAAGAGCATTCCGACCGAGGACGTCGTGTTCCGACTGAACACGGCGCTGGCGGCCGGCATCATCGAGCCGGTTGGTGCCTTGCCGCAGAGCGAAGAAGAGATCCTTTGCCTCATCATGCCGCTGCGTCTTCCCGAGGCCACGGGCTAGTGGAGCCTGTCAGCGGTGTCGTCGCGAAGGTCGTGCGTGACTTGGGGCTCGAAGATCGGGTCCTCGGTTGGCGGGCCGTCGACGACTGGGCGAGCGTCGTGGGTCCACGCATCGCGCGCCATAGCCGGGCGATCGCGTTTCGCGAGGGCACGCTGCACGTGGAGGTCGAGGGATCGGCCTGGATGCAGGAACTCGCCTATCTCAAGCGCGAGATGGTGCGTCGCCTCAACCGGGCGCTGGAGCGCGAGCTGGTTCACGAGCTTCGGTTCAGCGTCGGCCGCGGAGGGAACCTGCGGTGAGTCCCCAAGAAGGAGAAGCCACGTTGACGGCGGAACCCAAGGGTCACCACTACGACGCCACCAGCATTCAGGTGCTGGAGGGACTCGAAGCGGTGCGCAAACGCCCCGCGATGTACATCGGCGACATCGGTGTTCGCGGGCTGCACCACCTGATCTGGGAAGTGGTCGATAACGCGGTCGACGAGGCGCTGGCCGGCTTCTGCGACGAGATCACGGTGACGGTCGAGACCGAGGGGAGCCTTTCGGTCCAGGACAACGGCCGCGGCATCCCCGTGGACATCCACGCCACCACGAAGAAGCCGGCGCTCGAGGTCGTCATGACCACGCTGCATGCCGGCGGCAAGTTCGACAGCAACTCGTACAAGGTCTCGGGTGGCCTGCACGGCGTCGGTGTGTCGGTCGTGAACGCGCTGGCCGAGACGTGCACGGTCGAGGTGTTGCGCGACGGCAAGGTGTACACGCAGGAATATCACCGCGGCGTGCCCGCGGCCCCGATGGAAACGCGGCCGGCCGAGCGCAAGGGGAAGGACAGCGGCACGCTCGTCCGCTTCAAGCCCGACTCGACGATCTTCGAGGACGTCGTCTTCCATTACGACACGATCGCGGCGCGCCTGCGCGAACTCGCGTTCCTCAACAGCGGGCTCAACATCCATCTGCGCGATCTGCGCACCGGGAAGAGCAACGATTACCTGTACAAGGGCGGCATCCTCGAATTCGTGCGTTTCCTGAACACGAACAAGGAGACGCTGCATTCGAAGCCCGTGTTCTTCTCGCGCGAGCGCGACAACGTTTCGGTCGAGGTGGCCTTCCAGTACAACGACGGCTACGCCGAGACGCTCCTGTCGTTCGTGAACAACATCAACACTGCCGAGGGCGGCACGCACGTCGGCGGCTTCCGCGCGGCGCTCACGCGCACGCTGCTCAACTACGCGAATCGCGAAGGGCTGACGAAGAGCCTGAAGGCCGACATCGGCGGCGAGGACGTGCGCGAAGGCCTTACCGCGGTCATCTCCATCAAGATGCAGAACCCGCAGTTCGAGGGCCAGACCAAGACCAAACTCGGCAACAGCGAGATCAAGGGCGCGGTCGAGACCGTCGTGGGCGAGGGTCTGCGCGAGTTCTTCGAGGAGAACCCGTCGGTTGCGCGCAAGATCGTCGAGAAGATGATCTCGGCGGCGCGCGCTCGCGAGGCGGCCCGCAAGGCGCGCGATCTCGCGCGGCGCAAGAGCATCCTCGACGGCGGTTCGCTGCCCGGCAAGCTCGCGGACTGCGCGTGGGACGATCCGGCGGAATGCGAGATCTACATCGTCGAGGGCGACTCGGCGGGTGGCAGCGCGAAGCAGGGGCGCGATCGCCGGTTCCAGGCCGTGCTGCCGATTCGCGGCAAGATCCTGAACGTCGAGAAGGCGCGCATCGACAAGATCCTCGCGAACGAGGAGATCCGGAGCATCATCACCGCGCTCGGCGCGGGCGTGAAGGACGAGTTCGACATCAGCAAGCTGCGCTACCACCGCATCATCCTGATGGCCGATGCCGACGTGGACGGCGCGCACATTCGCACGCTCCTGCTCACGTTCCTGTTCCGCGAGTTGAAGCCGCTCGTCGAGCACGGCCACGTGTACATCGCGCAGCCGCCGCTGTTCATGGTCAAGGCGGGCAAGGAAGAGATCTACTGCTACAACGAGAAGGAGCGCGACGCCGCGATCCAGCGATTCGAGCGCAAGAACGTCATGGTCCAGCGCTACAAGGGCCTCGGCGAGATGAACCCGGAACAGCTGTGGCGCACCACCATGAACCCCGAGACGCGCACGCTGTTGCGTGTGAACAGCGACGACGCGGTCGAAGCCGACCGCATCTTCACCATCCTGATGGGAGAGCAGGTCGAGCCGCGGCGTCAGTTCATCGAAGAGAACGCGCTTTCGGTGAAGAACCTGGACATCTGATGCGCGCCGCGCCGCTCGCTCTTCCACTGCTCGTGCTCGCCCTCGTCGTTCCCGTGGCGCAGGCGCTACCGGCGCCGACGTGGACGGGAAGCGTGGGCCACACGCTCGCGGTCGTCGGCGAGCCGAACGAGGGCGGTTGGTCGATCGCGGCCGGCGCCCTCTGGCCACTCGACCTGGAGCCGCTGTCGTTCGGCATTTCCTACTTCGCAGAGGACGCGGGCCAGCGCTTCAGCCGATTCACGGACGTGAACGACGGCGAGGACCTGGGCGTCGTGCTCGACCAGCATCGCGCCGCATGGAGCCTGTCCTGGCGCCTCGACGCGGACCTTGCCGAGCGCAAGGGCTGGCGCCCGTTCGCGAGTTCGACATTCGGCTATTACCGCGTCGTCAACGACGCGCGCGGGCAGATCCAATCGAGAGTCGGCTCCGCCGGGTTCAGCCTGGGGGCCGGCCTGCGTCACGCCCTGGGTGCGCACGGCGCGCTCGGCGCATCGGTTCGCTATCACCGGCTCGACAACGACGTGCTCGGACGCTTCGTCTCGGCCGGCGTCGACTGGTCGTGGCGCGGCGGACACTAGACCACCAACGGCTCGCGGCGCCTGACCGGGCGCCCGACCACATGGGACACACGACATGGCGCTGAACGATCGCACGAAGATCGTCGACACCAACATCGAAGACGAGATGAAGACCAGCTACATCGACTACTCGATGTCGGTCATCGTCTCGCGCGCGCTCCCGGACGTGCGCGACGGGCTCAAGCCATCGCAGCGCCGCATCCTGGTCGCGATGAACGATCTGAACCTGGCGCCCGGCCGCCCGTACCGCAAGTGCGCGAAGATCGCCGGCGACACGTCCGGCAACTATCACCCGCACGGCGAGCAGGTCGTCTATCCGACACTGGTCCGGCTGGCCCAGGACTGGGTGATGCGCTACCCGCTCGTCGACGGCCAGGGCAATTTCGGCTCGATCGACGGCGACGCACCCGCGGCGATGCGCTACACCGAGGCGCGCCTCACGCCGCTCGCGGTCGAAATGCTGAACGATCTCGAGAAGAACACGGTCGACTACCGGCCGAACTACGACGAGACCCGCGAAGAGCCGGTCGTGCTGCCGAGCGTGCTGCCGAATCTCCTCGTCAACGGCTGTTCGGGCATCGCCGTCGGCATGGCGACCGAGGTCCCACCGCACAACCTGCGCGAGATCTGTGACGCGATCGTGCACGTGATCGATCAGCCCGACGCGACGCCGGTCGATCTCCTGAAGATCGTCAAGGGTCCGGACTTCCCGACGGGCGGCATCATCTACGGCACGCAGGGCATCCGCGACTGCTACCTCACGGGGCGCGGACTGATCCGGGTGCGCGCGCGTGTGCAGGTCGAGGAGGGGCGCGGCGGGCGCATGAGCCTCGTCGCCACCGAGATTCCGTTCCAGGTCAACAAGGCGGCGCTCCTCGAGCGCATCGCCGACATGGTGCGCGAGGGGCGGGTCAGCGGCATCAGCGACCTGCGTGACGAATCGGATCGCGACGGCATGCGCATCGTGATCGAGCTCAAGAAGGACGCGAATCCGAAGGTCGTGCTGAACCAGCTGTTCGTGCACTCGCCGCTGCAGAGCACGTTCGGCGCCATCATGCTCGCGTTGGTGAACCAGCGCCCGCAGGTGATGAACCTGAAGACGCTCATCGACCAGTACGTCGAGTATCGCCGCATCATCGTGCGCCGGCGCACCGAGTACGAGCTGGCCGAAGCCGAGAAGCGCGCCCACGTGCTCGAGGGGCTCAAGATCGCGCTCGATCACCTCGACGCGGTGATCGCGCTGATCCGCGCCGCGAAGGACGTCGAGACCGCGCGTAACGGGCTCATGACGCAGTTCAAGCTCAGCGAGATCCAGGCCAGCGCCATCCTCGAGATGAGGCTGCAGCGCCTGACCGGGCTCGAGCGCAAGAAGATCGAGGAGGAATACCTCGAGGTCATCCAGCTCATCGAGCGACTGCGCTCGATCCTGGCCAGCGAGAGCAAGATGCTCGGCATCATCAAGGACGAGGTGCGCCGCCTGCGCGATCGCTTCGGCGACGACCGCCGCACCGAGATCGTCGGCGAGGAAGGCGAGATCGGGTACGAAGACACCATCGAACAGAAGGACATGGTGATCACGATCTCGCACGCCGGTTACATCAAACGTCAGGAAGTCACCGCCTATCGCTCGCAGCGGCGCGGCGGCAAGGGCGTCATCGGCGCTCGAACGAAGGAAGAGGATTACATCGAGCATCTGTTCATCGCGAACACGCACGCGTACCTGTTGATCCTCACGGATCGCGGGCGCTGCTATTGGCTCAAGGTGCACGAGATCGACCAGGCGGGACGCATGGCGCGCGGCCGGCCGCTCGTGAACCATCTCGAGGGGCTGTCGCGCGACGAACGTGTGCAGGCGGTCGTCACGGTCAAGGAGTTCGACGACCAGCACTTCCTCGTGTGCGCGACGAAGAAGGGCCTCATCAAGAAGACCGTGTTGAGCGCCTACAGCCATCCGCGCAAGGCCGGCATCCACGCCGTGCTGCTCGAGGAAGGGGATGGGCTGATCGAGGCGATCGTGACGGACGGCACGCAGGACATCGTGCTGGCCAAGAAGAAGGGCCTCGCCGTCCGATTCCACGAGAGCGAGGTGCGCGCCATGGGGCGCACCGCCTACGGCGTGAAGGCCGTCACGCTCGACGACGACACCGACGAAGTGGTGAGCATGGTCGGCGTCAAGCGGCAGGCCACGCTGCTCGCGGTCACCGAGCACGGCTTCGGCAAGCGCAGCGAGATCTCCGAGTATCGCGTCTCGCACCGGGGCGGCAAAGGCATCATCACCATCAAGACCACCGAGCGAAATGGCTTCGTCGTCGCGCTCAAGGAAGTCGTGGACGGCGACGAGCTCATGATCATCACGCGCTCGGGCCAGATGATCCGCATGCCGGTCAAGGGTATCGGCGTCATGGGCCGCAACACGCAGGGCGTGACGCTCGTGAACCTGGCGCCGGCAGGCGAGGGCGAGCTGCTGCCGGACGCCGTTTCGGGCGTGACCCGCGTGGTGAGCGAAGACGACGACAATGGTGGCGTGGCGGACGCGCCCGAAGCGGAAGGCGCGGGCGACGCGTGAGACGGCCGCGGCGCCCTCACGGGCGCCGCGGTTTCTCTTCGTATTCCTTGTGAAAACATTCACCAGAAGCGCCTGAACGGCGCTTGGGTCTCGATGGCGCGCATCTCCGAATCCACCGTCCGACGCCTCTCGCACTACTACCGCGTGCTGGACGAGGTGCAGGCCGAAGGCAAGCGCATGATCTCCTCGCATCGACTCGCGGAGCGCGAGGGCATCACGTCCGCCCAGGTGCGCAAAGACCTGTCGTACTTCGGCTCGTTCGGCCGGCGCGGGCTCGGCTACAACGTCCAGCACCTGCGCGAGGAGATCCGCGCCATTCTCGGGCTCGAGCGCCGCTGGCGCGTGGCGCTGGTCGGCGCGGGCAACATCGGCGCCGCGCTGCTCGCCTACCGGGGATTCGAGAAGCAGGGGTTCGACGTCGTCGCCGTCTTCGATCGTGACACGGCGCGCGTCGGACAGCGCCTGGGCGCGCTCGTCGTGCAGGACATCGCGCGTCTGCCGGCGGCGGCCACGGCCGGCGCGTTCGACATCGGAGTCATCGCCACGCCGATCCAGGCCGCCCAGGAGGTCGCCGACGCGCTCGTCGCGGCCGGCGTGCGCGGCATCTTGAATTTCGCGCCGCGCAAGCTGTTCGTGCCCGACGTCGTCGCGCTGCGCACCGTGGACATGGCCATGGAATTCGAGAGCCTGTCGTTCGCCCTCACCCAGGCGCGCGGGCCGCGCCGCCGCAAGGGCTGAGGCGCGACATGCCGCCCGCGGAGAGGCGCGCCCTCTTCGCCCTCGTGCTGGCGACGCTGCTGTGGGGCGCCACGTTCGTGGTCATCCGCGACGCGCTCTCCGGCCTGCCGCCTCTGCCGCTCGTCTTCGGCCGCTTCGTCGTGGCCGCGGCGTTGCTCTGGCTCGCGCTCGCCGTTCTCGGTCTCCGGCCGGATCGTGAGACGTGGCGCGGCGGCGCCGCGAGCGGCGCGCTCGGCGCGTGTGCGTATCTGTTCCAGGCCATCGGGCTCGAGCACACCGCCGCCGGCACGTCGGCGTTTCTGACTTCGGCGGGTTCGCTGTGCGCCGGGCTGTTCGCGTGGCCGCTGCTCGGCCAGCGCCCCGGGCGCGTCCTCGCGGAGGGGCTGCTGCTCGCGTTCCTGGGCTCGGCGCTCCTGTCGCTGGATGCGCGTGCGGCACTGGGGGGCGGGGAGCGCTGGACGCTGGCCGGCGCGCTGCTGTTCGGCCTGCAAATCGTGGTTCTGGCGCGCGTCGCGCCGCGCACGAACGCGCTCGCGCTGGCCGCGGTCCAGGCGCTCGTGCTGGCGCTCGTGCTCGCGCCGTTCGCGATCGGGCGTCTCGACGCGTTCCGCTCGCGCGATGCCGCCACCTGGCTCCGCTTCCTGTACCTCGCGGTGCCGGCCGGCGCGCTCGCGCCGCTGCTTCAGGTCGTGGCGCAGCGCACGTTGGCTCCCGGGCGCGTCGGGCTCCTGCTCGCGCTGGAGCCGGTGTTCGCGCTCCTCTTCGCGCTGACGCTGGGTGGGGAGCGCTTCGTGCCGCGCTGGTGGATCGGCGCGGCGCTCATCCTCACGGCCGTTTGGCGGGTCGAGGGGCACGCGGCGCGGGCGACGCGAACGCATCGTCGAGCCACGTCCTGAAGCGCGGGCCAAGCTTGGGATCGTTGCGGAACTGAACCGCCCGGCGCCCGCCGCCGACCGCGTCCGCGGCGCGCGACGCACGCCGGTTGCCGGCCTGGTACAACGCGTCCGTCACGAGAAAGAGATCCGGCGCCTCTTCGGGCGACAACTGGAGGAAGACGGGGAGCTGCAGCTTCCCGAGGCGCGCGCAATCGAGACCCTGCTCGGACGGCGCGGGTTCCGGGCTGATGAGCAGGAGCGCACGCACGCGACGCTCGAGCGTGGCGCTCTCGATCGCGATCGTCACGGTCGGCCCGATGCCGGCGACGACGCAGGCCGTGGTGTCGATCGGGAGATGGCGCGCGAGCGCATGCCAGCAGTCCAGCACGTCGTGCGCGACCCGACTCCCGAGCGCGACTTCGTGATCACGCCACGACCACGGATAGAGCACGGGCGGCGCGACGGAATGGCCCGTGCCCCGCGGCTCGAGCAGCGCGACGGTGAGTCCGGCGCGGCGCAGCGCCACGCCGAGACTATCGTGGTCCCACAGCGAGTCGCCCGGCGCCATCACGACGATGCAGGCGCGCGCCCGCGGCACGTCGGCGGGGAAGACGATGCAGCCGAGCGGGAACCCGTCGCGGGCGGTGAAGTCCATGCGTCCCGCGCCGAGTGAGGCGCCCCATGTCGCCTCCATGCGATCGAGAGGATCCGTCAGGCGCGAAGCCATCGCGTCCGCGCGCGCGCGGGTCGCGGGAGCGAGGCGATCGCGGGTCTCGGCGAGGAGACGCATGACGTCCGGATCGCGCCCCCGCGACAGTCGCGCCGCGAAGAGCAGTTCGGGGAACGCGCGAGTCGCGTCGCCCGCGCCCGCCCAGATCCGCCCGAAGCGCTCGTGCCATTCGTCGCTCCAGTCGATCGCCGGATCCAGCGAGGCGAGAACGCGCGCCGCGCTGTCGGCGTGTCCGTTGCGTAACACGGCCCAGGCCACGTGCGCGTCCCAGTAGTTGCGCTCGTACTGGATGTCCGTGCCACGCGAGGCCTCGCGCGCCAGGTTTTCGGCGCGCAGGCCGTCGCCCGGACGCTGGCGCATCTCGAGCGCCAAGATCAGGGCCAGCCGCACGTCGTTGATCGGACGCAGCGCCATCGACTTCTCGAAGTTCACGATCGCGCTGTCCAGCATGCCGTCACGCGCGAAGCTCCGGCCGATCTCGAAGCGCGCCTCGCCGGCGCCGAGCGGATCACCGTCGCGCGCCGAGTCCGCGTACTGGGCGAGACGGATACGCAGCCCGGACCGCGTCGCGCGCGTCGGCAGCAACGTGAGGACGCGCGTCGGCGCGTCCGCGGCGCGTGACTCCCGCGCGAGCGCGCACGCAAAGACCATGAACGATGCCAGCGCGATCCGGCGCGCGCCGCGCCGCGCCGCGCTCACGCCGCCCCCTCGGCCGGGGCTGCACTGGCCAGCGCGAGGAACTCGCGTTCGAGCGGGGAGAGACCGGGCTCGGGAGCGCCCCATTCGCGACGCTCCAGCGTACGGGCGACGCGCCCACGGTGCAGGATGACCACGCGATCGCACAGCCGCTCGATGGTTTCGGTCACGTGACTCGAGAACAGGACGGCAGCTCCCTGGTCCGCGAGCGCGCGGAGTTCCTGCTTCGCGGCGAGCGCCGCGCCGGCGTCGAGCCCCTCGAGCGCTTCGTCGCACAGCAGCACGGCCGGCCGATGCAGGACGGCGGCGAGCAGCGACGTCTTCTTGCGCATGCCGTGCGAAAGGCGCCGCACCGGCTCGCGGCTGCGTTCGCCCAGTCCGAGGCGAACGCCGAGATCAGCCGCGCGCGCCCGCGCGGCGCCGGGATCCACCCCGCGCACCGCCGAAACGAAAGCCAGGTATTCGTCCACGGACAACTCCTCGTAGAATTCGGGTTCTTCCGCCGCGTAGCCGAGATCGCGCTTGGCCGCGACCGGATCCTTCCATAGATCGGTTTCGCCGACGAGCACACGGCCCGCGTCGGGCGGCTGCAGGCCCGCGGCCGTCCGCAGCACCGTGCTCTTGCCGGCGCCGTTCGCGCCGAGCAGCCCCACGATCTCGCCCGGGCGCGCCTCGAGCGACACGTCGTCCAGTGCCAGCAGATCGCCGTAGCGGCGCGACACGCGTTCGATGCGCAGCACTAGAACGCCTCCTGTCGCGACCAGCCCGGAAGGCGGCGCGCCGAGTGGAGGAGCGCGGTGAACACGAGCACCCAACCGACGAGCGGGATCATGAGGCTCGCGGCGATCGCCAGCCCGAGGGACAGGGCGAGCATGCGCTGCGCGTGTTCGACGCGCGGGTACAGGGTCACCGCGTAGTTCGCGCCGAGCGCGCCGATCGCCAGTGATGCCGCTCCCAGCCACACGAGGAGAACCTGAAGGGCCATCGGATGGAGTGCGCGCGCGCACAGCGCCTGCACGACGAGCAGGGACGCGCTGCCGAGTACGGCCCACAGCAGACGCGCGCCCCACACCGAGGCGACACCGAGCGGCAGCCCGCGCAGAACCGGGAATGGATCGGTGCCCGCGACCGCGATGATCCACTCGGCGAGCGTCGCGGCGGTCAGCAGTCCGAGCGCGAACGCCAGCGCGTGGGCCAGCGCGGGCGCGATGGGCAGCGCCCAGGCGACCGCCGACGAGACGAGCAACGCGATCGGTGCGATCGCGCGCTGCCGCGCGGGAGAGGGCCGGCGCGTGACCACGAGATCCTTGACGAGCAGTGCCCGCCAGGCCGGCTGCCGGCGCCAGTGTGCCGCCGGCAGTGGGGCGCTCGTGCCCACGCGCCGCGCGGCAACGAGCACGCGCGACAGATCGTCGAGCCCGGAACGCGGCTCGGCCCGGCGCACCGCGTCGCGAACGGCCAGCCAGCAACCGAGGCGCGCCGCCTCCAGCAGCATCCACACGAAGATCGCGAACAGCAGCACGAGCCACCACGCGGGCACCAGCTGAACCCCCGCGAGCACCCACGCCGCGGCGGGCACGAGCGCGAGCCACGCCGTCGCGCGCGATCCCCACGCCAGGTGGCGGCCGAGCGCCCGTGGCGTCACGGGCAGCGCGAGCCACGCCGGGCCGCCGGGCCCGCGCCGCAGGCGCACGGTGTGCCGCGCGAACGCGATGCCGCCGCCGCCGATGGCGAGTGCCGCGAGTCCGGCGAACTCCACCTCGGCGACGGTCGCCACCCCGGTGCGGCGTTCGAGCGAATCGAGCGGGATCCGCACCTGCCAGAACAGGAAGCCGAGGATGAGCGCCGCGAGCGCCGCGAGTTCCACGCGCAGGCGTGCGTCGACGCCGGCGACGCGGCGGCGCACGAGCGTGCGCTCGAGCAGGCGAAACGCGTCCGACTCGCGACGTTCGCGCTCGACGAGGGTAGAGGCGTTCATGAGACCGGGAATTGTAGCGCAGCGCCGTGTCGCGGCCATGCTTCTTTGCGCGGTCTGAACGTTTCAGGCACGATGCGCCCATCATGCCGACGCGTGCCGTCGTGGTGCACTCGCGCGCCTACGCGTGCGACATCGGACCCCACGTCTTCCCGACCGTGAAGTGCGATCTGGTCCTGGAGCGCCTGCTCGCCGATCGACGCATCACGCCCGGGGGCGTGCGCGAGCCCACGCCCGCGTCGCCCGATCAGCTCGCCCTCGTGCACACCGCGGAGTACCTCGACGATCTCGCGGCACTGCGCTTCACCGAGCGCACCGCGTTCTCCGAGATTCCGCTGAGCCGCGCCCTCGTCGACGCGCACGTGCTCGCCGCCGGAGGCACGCTGCTCGCGGCGCGCGCGGCGTTGAGCGACGGCGCGGCGATCCATCTGGGCGGCGGCTTCCACCACGCGTCGTCCGCGCGCGCCGAGGGCTTCTGCTACGTCAACGACGTGGCGGTGGCCATTCGCACGCTGCAGAAAGAGGGCGCCGTGCGCCGCGCCGCGGTCGTCGACCTCGACGTACATCAGGGAAACGGCACGGCGCGGATCTTCGCGGGCGACGGCTCGGTGTTCACGCTGTCGCTCCATCAGGAGAACAATTATCCGGAGCCGAAGGCCACGAGCGATCTCGACGTCGGCCTGGCCGACGGCACCGGCGACGACGCCTACGACGAGGCCCTCGTGCGCGCGCTCGATCGCGTGTGGGCGACCTCGCCCGAACTCGTCCTCTACGTCGCCGGCGCCGATCCGTACGTGGACGATCAGCTGGGAGGCCTGGCGCTGACGCTCGAAGGACTCGAGCGTCGCGACCGCCGCGTGCTCGAAGGCTGCGCGGCGCACGGCGCGCCGTGCGCGATCACGCTGGCCGGCGGATACGCGCGGCAACTGGAGGACACGGTGCGCATTCACACGCGCACCGCGGTGCTGGCCCTCGACACGGCCGCCGCGCTGGAGCGCCGGGCGTGATCCGCGCCTGGATCGCGGACGCGTCGGGCGTCCGAGCCGTCGAGCCGGACGAGGCCGTCCGCGTGGCCGGCGCCCAGGGGCCCGAGCGCGTGTGGCTCGATCTGGAGGATGCCGACGAAACGTCGACGCGGGCCATGCTCGCCCCGCTCGACATCCATGCCCTCGTGCTCGAGGACATGTTGGGCGAGGTCAATCGTCCGAAAGTCGACGACTACGGCAGCCTGCTCTACGTCGTCGTCCACTCAGCGCGCTGGGACGAAACGCGGCCGTATCTGCGCGAGCTCGATCTCGTGATCACCGAGCGTTACCTGGTGAGCTGCCACGACGGCAGCACGCGTTCCGTCGCCGAGGCGCGCGAGTTGCTGCCACGCCGCCCCGAGTTGCTGGCGGCCGGTCCGGCGCACCTCCTGCATTTCCTGCTCGACGTGCTCGTGGACCACTACCTGCCCATCGTCGATCGCGTGGCCGACGAACTCGACCGCATCGACGACCGCGTCTTCGGGCCCGACGACTCGACCGCGCATGCCGAGATCGTGCGCCTGAAGCGCGGCATGTCGGCCCTGCGGCGCATCGTCGGCCCGCAACGCGACACCGTGCTTGCGCTGACGCGCGACGAATATCGCGTCATCCCCGCGGACATGCGGCCCTATCTGCGCGACGTCTACGACCGCCTCGCTCGCGTCAGCGATCTGCTCGACTCGTTCCGCGACGAAGCGGCGACGCTGCTCGATCTCCAGGTCTCGGTCGTGTCGAATCGCATGAACGAAGTGATCAAGCGGCTCACGGTCATCGCCACCGTGGGCCTGCCGCTGACGCTCATCACCGGCTACTACGGCATGAACTTCGCGCTGCCCGAATACCACTGGCCGCACGCGACGCTGTACGTGATCGGCCTTCTGTTCGCGACCGCGGGTGCGACCTGGTGGCTTCTGAAACGACGGCGCTGGATGTGACGGGAGGGGAACGTCGGACGCCAGGGGGGGCAAATCAGAGGAGGGGGCCTCGTCCAGCATGCGCCGCGAATCGTCACCGGGGGCCGGCAACCGGCGCATCGTGCAGTCCCGATTCGCACGGTCGCTCGAACAGATCGGCGGCTCACCTCGCGGACATCGCGACCGCCGTTCGTCTCCCGACAAGTCGCGCGCAGCAAACGCGACTCCGAACCGGCCTCGAGAGCTCCCTGCCAAGGAGGCCTCTCCGCCCGACTGCACTGCGAAGTGTGTTTCCGCGAGGCCGTCCCGTCAAGACTCGATTCCGAAATCGAGTCGCAAAGGGATCAGTGTGCCGGCGGCGCGTCGAACTTCCCGGTCGCGGGGCCCACGACTTCGAGCGAGCAGTCGTCGAAGTACACGCGGCCCGGTACCGGCGCGTTGTACGCGAACCACGCCCACAGCTCGTAGGTGTCCTTCGGCAGGTCCATGTCGAGCGTGGTGAGGGTCCAGTCGGTCGTGTTCGAGAACAGCTTGGGCGCCGGCATCTGCACCGCGCCGTGCAGCGTGTGCGCGTACATCGTGATGTAGGCGGTCCCGACGAGACTGTCCGTCCGCACGTAACCGCTCAAGCGCACGTGCTTCCCGCCGAGCGCCTGGCTGGCGACGACCTGGCAGAACCCGGCGCGCCCTTTCACCCAGCCGTTGTTTCCGCCCGTCGCCATCCCGCACGCGCGCCCGGTGTGGCCCGTCGTCGTGTCCACGTCGACATGCATGCCCTCCCACGGCGGCGCCACGAATTCCCACGCGTTGCCGCCCTCCTCGAATGACGGGTCGCGCAGAAGGTTCGTGTTCAGGGGCAGGGGCGCGGCGGCCTGGGGCGCGTCGATCGTCAGTTGCGCGTCGTCGAACAGCACCTGCCCCGTGCCGGTCATGCCCATGCGCACGTACAGGACACTGGTGAGCGGAGCGATGAGGACGCGCAGCTCGCGGCGGACCCATTCGGTTTCCGGCTCGGAGAAGTTCGCACGCTTCCATCCCAGGTCGTACATGGGATCGTCGATCGCCTTGATGTTCAGGATGCGCGACGCCGAATCGCGCGCAACGTGATGGTCGAGAGCGCTTCGCGTCAGCGTGTCGCGCAGCGCCTGCAGCAGCACGTAGCCGCGCCCGTCGAGTCCATTGCTGCGCGTCCAGACCGAGAGCACCGCGTCCTTGCCCCACCAACTCTTCTGCACGGCGAGGCCCTGACTCCAGTTGTGCGCCATCGGCCACACGCGGCTCACGTTGGCGACCGTCACCGCGTAGCGTCCGCCGTGCACCAGGAACGTGTCGCGGCCGAAGAACACCGTCGGCAAGCCGGAGACCGATGTGTCCCACGCAGCCGGCATCCAGTCGTGCCCGGCGAGCGGCGTCTCGAACCCCGGATTCGCGAGGAGGTTGACGGGCGCGGCGGATGCCGCGTGTGACATCACGCACAGCAACGCGGCGCACAGCACGGCATGCGCGCGGGGTACGCGGAACATGGAGATCCTTTCGGAAGCGAAGGACAGGAGGTGTTCGGCAGTCGGGGAGCGAAAAGTATCGGGAGCCGCTCGGCCATGGGTCAAGCGCTTTCTCCCAAGGTTTGCGAGACCTGAACGCTCTCGCTGGATTTTCCGCCCTTCCTTGCGCAATCTCGGTCGATCTCGAGGGGGCGCACGCGTGGGCGAGTGGCTGTTCACATCGGACTTGCATGGGCAGGGCGCTCTGTACGAGCAACTGCTGGGCACGGCGGCCGCGCGCCGCCCACCCGCGGTCCTGATCGGCGGCGACCTGTGTCCGCACGCGCCGGGCGACGAGGGGCTGCGCCGCCAGCGCGTGTTCCTCGAAGGATTCCTCGTCGAGTTCGCCCGCCGGTTGCGCGAGGCGTCGCCGGGCACGCGGTTGTTGTTGCTCATGGGCAATGACGACTGGGCGGCGAACGGCGATTGCCTCGAGCGCCATCACGGAGACCTGTGGCACGCGCTCCATGAGCGCGTGGTCGACGTGGACGGCACGCGCGTCGCGGGCCTTTCGTGGGTGCCGATCACGCCGTTCCTGCTGAAGGACTGGGAGCGGTGGGACGACGGCGCGGCGGAGTCTCCGGCGCGCCTGGACGGCTGGATCAGCGAAAGCGGCCGCATCCGCCCTCATCGCTTCGATCCGGCGTCGCGCACCCCGACGATCGCCGACGCGCTGCGCGCGCTGGCGGGCGAGGCGCCCGTTCGCGAGACGGTGGTCGTCACCCACTCGCCGGCGCACGGCACGCATTGCGACATGATCGGTGGCGGAACGCACGTCGGGTCGCGCGCGATCCGCGCGTTCGTGGAAGAGCATCAGCCGCCGCTCGTGCTGAGCGGACACATCCACGAGTCGCCGCGAATCGCGTCGGCTTATCGAGACCGCGTCGGGGACACCATCCTCGTGAACCCCGGGCAGTTCGGCACCGCCCGACTGTGCGCGGTGTGGGTCGATCCCGCTCGCCCGGACGCGACGCTGCGCCACACGGTGTACGGCTAATCCGCTGGCCCGCCTCGCCCAACGCGTGCGCGCCCAAAGCCGCGCCCGGCCGCGACGCGGGGCGTGCTAGACTCTGCGTCGCTCCCGGATCTCACCGCACTGGCTCCCGTCAGGAGTTCGCATGTCCCGCCTTTCGCCACGAGCTCGAGCGCTCGCGTGCGTCGCGATGCTCGCTCTCGCCGGCCTCGTTCCACACGTCGCGACCGCCGGACCACGCTGGCGACCGTGGACGCCCGGCCTCCGCGAGGCCGCCGACAGCGGCCGGCCCGTCATGGTCGACGTCTACACCGACTGGTGCGGCTGGTGCCGGCGCATGGATCGCGACGTCTACGAGCGCGACGATGTCCGCCGTTACCTCGACTCTCACTTCGTCACCGTGCGCCTGAACGCCGAGTCGCCCGAGGCGGCGGCGTACCTCGGGCACGATTACACGGGGCGTTCGCTGGCCAGTCACTTCGGCGTCTCGGGCTATCCGACCACGATCTTCCTGCGCCCGGGCGGCGAGCACCTCGTGAACGTGCCGGGCTACGTGCAGCCGGATCGCTTCCTTCTGCTCCTGCGCTACATCGGGGACGGTCATATGGATCGCGGCGAGAGCTTCGAGGTCTTCGCGCGCGACGCCCAGCACTAGGCGCGTGGCGCTGCTCGAGGGCCACACGGTCGAGGTGCTGGACACCGAGACGACCGGGTTCGACCCCGCGCAAGGGCACGAGCTGATCGAGGTGGCGCGCGTGACGCTCGCAAGCGGCGCGATCGCCGGCGAGTGGTCCTCTCTCGTGCGACCGGCACGCGCCATTCCGCGCGACGCGAGCGCCGTCCACGGAATCACCGACGCGATGGTGGCCGGGGCGTCGGGGCCGAGTGAGGTCGGGCGCGCGTTGCGCGAAGGCTGCGGCGACCGGACGCTGGTATTCCACAACGCGCGCTTCGATCTGCCCTTCCTCGCGGCGCTGTTGCGTGGCGCCGGGCAGCCGCCGTTCTCGGCGCCGGTCGTCGACACGCTCGGCCTGGCGCGCGGGCTGTTCGGCAGCGGCGGGAACTCGCTGGACTCCCTCGCGCGCAAGCTCGATCTCCCCTTCGAGACATCCCATCGCGCACTGGGCGACGCGCGGACGACGGCGCGCCTGTTCCCCCCGCTCGTCGAGCGCTGGGAGCGCGAGAAGGCCGTGCGATCGCTCGACGAACTGGCCGCGGCGAGCCAGGACGTCGTGCGGCTCACGGGGCGTCGCTGAGGCGCATTTCCGGCCTGCGCCGATGCGCGAAGGGTTGACAGCGCGAGCCGCGGCCGGATAATCAGGGTTTCGCGCGTCCCCGTCGCGGGTCGCGGCCTGTTCACGCGGAGGTTCACATGACGGCGACTGCTTCGCTGGAAGTCGGCGCACCGGCGCCCGACTTCAAGCTCAGGGGGCCCGGCGGCCAGCCGGTGACGCTCTCCGAATATCGGGGCACGAACCCCGTGGTGCTGGTCTTCTTTCCCCTCGCGTTCTCGCCGATCTGCTCGCATCAGCTGCCCGATCTCGAAAAGCGCATGGACGACTTGCGCGCGCGCGGGGCGGTGGTGTTCGGGATCAGCATCGACAGCCACTACGCGAACACCGAATTCGCGCGCAAGCTCAAGCTCTCGTTCCCTCTGCTCTCGGACTTCCGCAAGGAGACCAGCGCGGCCTACGGCGTCCTGATGCCCGAGGCCGGGTACAGCGGTCGCGCGACGTTCGTCATCGACAAGGACGGCATCGTGGTGCACAAGGACCACGCGCACTCGCATCACGACATGGCGCAGGTCCCGAGCGTGGACGGCGTGCTCGGGGCGCTCGACAGGCTGCGTTGATGCGCGCCCGCGCCGCGCGGGCGAAGACGCGGCGCGGCCCCGCTGCGAGCGATGACGACGCCGGCCTCGACTCTCTCGCCGGCCGTTCGCGCGCGATGCAGCGCCTCGTCGAGCAGGTGAGACACGCCGCCCCGACGCGAGCCAGCGTGCTCGTCGACGGCGAGGTCGGCGCCGGCAAGGGTTTGATCGCGCAGGCCCTCCATCGGAACAGCCCGCGTCGCGAGCGGCGCTTCGAGGCGCTCGACTGCGAGAGTGTGCCCGCGGAGCTCGGCGAGTCCGCGTTGTTCGGAGTCGAGGCGGACGGGGTGACGCGGCGCGGCCACATCGAGCTGGCCGACGGCGGGTCACTGTTCCTCGAGGGAGTCAACGGCCTTTCGCCCGCCTCGCAGGCGCGCCTGCTGCGCTTCGTGCAGGATCGCGCGTTCGAACGCGTCGGGGGCGCGAAGTCGCTGCGCGCCGACGTGCGCCTGATCTCGGCCGCGGCGGTCGACCTCGAGGCCGAGGTCGCGGCGGGCCGATTCCGCGAAGACCTGTTCTATCGGCTCGGCGTCGTGCGCCTGCACGTGCCGGCGTTGCGCGAGCGGCGTGAAGACATCCCGGTGCTCGTGGAAGCGTTCATCCGCCAGTTCAACCGCGAGCACGGCCGGCGTGTCACCGGCGTCACGCCGGGTGCGGGCGAGCGACTCATGCAGCACGCGTGGCCGGGCAACGTGCGCGAGTTGAAGCACACGATCGAAGGGATGGTCGTGTTCGCGGACGGCCGGCGGCCCCTCGATCTGTCGGACCTGCCGAACGCGTTGCGCGGTGCGGCGCCCGACGCCGAGCGCGTCGAGATCGCCGTCGGGATGACGGTCGACGAGGCGGAGCGGCACCTCATCGGGGCCACGCTGCGGCATACCGGCAACGACAAGACGCGCGCCGCGCGCATGCTGGGCATCGGGCTGCGCACCCTGTACCGCAAGCTCAAGCAGTACGGAATGGCGTAGCGAGCCTCGAGGCCGGGCTAAACCTGGGGCGCGCCGTGCCGATACCTCTCGGGATCGTTCCGTTGCATCCCACCGGAGGCTGCCATGCCGTTGCCCGAGCCCGACGACTCACTCGACCCACAACCGCCCGCACGAGAAGGTAGCCGGCCCGACTGGCTGGTCGGGGCCGACGAGGGCGCGGGCGACGAGATGTCGCATGACCCGTCCGACTTCAAGCCACTCAAGCTGACACGCCCAGAAGGGCCGCCGGCGTCCAAGGCGACCGAGGGGTTCGAAGGCAACGCCGCGCAACCGAAGAAGGCCTGGGTCGCCGCCGCGAGCAGCGTCCCCGCCCTGCGGCTGGCTTCGCCGATCGCGTCCGTCGAACGCCGTCCGAGCGGCCCGACTCAGCCCGCGGCGCCCGCGCGGCAGCTCGAGGAGCCCGAGGAGGATTCGGGCGCCTTCCCGGACGACGACGTCGTCGAGAAGGTCGCGCGCGCGGCGCCCGTGCTTCCCCCGCTCAAGGAAGCGTGGTGGGTGGTCGCGCTCGACGAGCTGCGCACGAACTCCAAGGTCCAGATCGCCGTCGTCGTCGCCGTGGTCGTGATGGTCGGCATCGCCGTCTGGCCGAAGAGCGAGCCCTCCGTCTCCCTGTCCACGATCCGCCATCACGCGTCCGCGTGGGACGGCCGGAGCGTCTCGCTGCACGGCCGCATCGGCGAGGTGTTCCCGGTCGCCGGCGGATACACGTTCTACCTGCACCAGGGCCGCGACACGATCGTCGTGTTCACGCGCGTCCGCGTCCCGGTCGAGAACGAGAACGTGACCGTACGCGGCTCGATCAGCACCGGCTACCTGGACGGAGCGCCGCGCCAGACTCTGTTCGAGGCCCCCACCAAGTAGCCGCAACCGCCCCTCGCGTCCCCCGCGAGGACGTGCCCCCGACGCCGCCCGCTTCGCAACGGGCGGCGTTCGGCGTTTCGGCTTCCACGCGCCGCCGCCCCGACCCGCGCAGCTGCCATTCACGGCGTGCCATTTTGGCCATCACGACCATCCTAGAAACGAATCAGGGGCTCGATCGCGATCCAGTGGGTCGCCACAGTCAGTTCTTTGCCAAGTGATTAGAACGGCAGCACGCGACGCGCTTGGGTGTGATATAAACCCTGCCGCAGCGCGTAGCGCATGTCGCGCTCCTGCGCCTGAGCCACCCCCGTCGATGAACCACCCAATCATTCGCCCCGGCCTTCTCTAGGGGCACGCAGCCAGGAGGAGACGTCATGAACGTGAGGCCTCTCGCCGACCGCATTCTGGTCCGTCGCATCGAGGAGCAGGAAACGGTGCGCGGCGGCATCATCATCCCGGACACCGCCAAGGAGAAGCCGCAGGAGGGCGAGGTCGTGGCCGTGGGCCCCGGCCGCCTGACCGAGGACGGCAAGCGCATCGTCATGGAAGTGAAGAAGGGCGACCGCGTCCTGATCGGCAAGTACAGCGGCACCGACGTGAAGATCGACGGCACGGAATACACGATCCTGCGCGAAGACGACGTGCTGGGCGTGCTCGCCGAGAAGAAGTAACTCAAACCCATCGTCCGCACCGCGCGTTTCGCGCGACGGACTGAAATCCCGACCAGGAGGCCACAATGGCAGCCAAGCAGTTGCTCTTCAGCGAGCAGGCTCGCGCCAAGATTCTCGAAGGCGTCGAGACGCTCGCCAAGGCCGTCAAGGTCACGCTCGGACCGCGTGGCCGCAACGTCGTGCTCGACAAGAAGTGGGGATCCCCGACGGTCACCAAGGACGGCGTCACCGTCGCCAAGGAGATCGAGCTGGACGATCCGTACCTGAACATGGGCGCGCAGATGGTGCGCGAGGTCGCGTCGAAGACGTCGGACGTGGCCGGTGACGGCACGACGACCGCGACCGTGCTCGCCGAGGCGATCTTCCGCGAGGGCATCAAGAACATCACCGCGGGCGCCGCGCCGATGGCCGTGAAGCGTGGCATCGAGAAGGCCGTCGAGACCGTCGTCGAGGAGTTGAAGAAGCTCTCGAAGCCGGTCAAGGACAACAAGGAGATCGAGCAGGTCGCGACCATCTCCGCGAACTCGGACACCGTCATCGGCAAGATGATCGCCGAGGCGATGGACAAGGTCGGCAAGGACGGCACGATCACCGTCGAGGAAGCTCGTTCCGTCGACACCACGCTCGAGGTGGTCGAGGGCATGCAGTTCGACAAGGGTTACATCTCGCCGTACTTCGTGACCGAGAAGGAGAGCATGGAGGCCGTCCTCGAGGACGCGTTCGTGCTGCTCTACGAAAAGAAGCTCTCGAACATGAAGGACCTGCTTCCGGTACTCGAGAAGATCGCGCAGCGCGGCAAGCCGCTGCTCATCATCTCCGAGGACGTCGAGGGCGAGGCGCTGGCCACGCTCGTGGTCAACAAGCTGCGCGGCACGCTGGCGGTGTGCGCGGTGAAGGCGCCGGGCTTCGGCGATCGCCGTAAGGCCATGATGGAGGACATCGCCACCATCAGCGGCGGCAAGGTCATCACCGAGGATCTCGGCATCAAGCTCGAGAGCGTCAAGGTCGAGGACCTGGGCCGTGCGAAGCGGATCGTCGTGGACAAGGAAAACACCACGATCGTCGAGGGCGCCGGCAAGAAGGCCGACATCCAGGGCCGCATCGCGCAGATCCGCAAGGAAATCGACGAGACCACCTCGGACTACGATCGCGAGAAGCTGCAGGAGCGTCTGGCCAAGCTCGCGGGCGGTGTCGCGGTGATCAACGTGGGCGCGGCGACCGAGACCGAGATGAAAGAGAAGAAGGCTCGTGTCGAGGACGCGCTGCACGCGACGCGCGCGGCCGTCGAAGAGGGCATCGTCCCGGGCGGCGGCACGGCGTACATCCGCAGCCTGAAGGCGCTCGAGAAGCTCGCCGAAGAGCTGACCGGTGACGTGAAGGTGGGCGTGCAGATCGTCCGCCGCGCCCTCGAGCAGCCGCTGCGTACGCTGTGCGAGAACGCCGGCGTCGAAGGCTCGCTCGTCGTCGAGCGGGTCAAGGGCGAGAAGAAGTTCACGGGCTACAACGTGGACACCGAGGAGTACGTCGACATGTTCGAGGCCGGCATCATCGACCCGACGAAGGTGTCGCGTACCGCGCTGCAGAACGCGGCGAGTGTCGCGAGCCTGCTGCTCACGACCGAAGCGCTGGTCACCGAGATTCCGGAGCGCAAGAAGGCTCCGGCGGCTCCGGGTGGCGGCGGCGGCGGTTACGGCGGCGAGGACTTCTAGAGCCTCGAGTCTCGAGAACACGCGAACGGGCGGGAGCGAAGGCTCCCGCCCGTTTCGTTTGCGGCGTTGCGGCGCGCCGCGAGGTTCGAGCGCCGCGACTTCGCGGCGCGCACGCGACCGGCCTTAGCGCTCCGCCCGATCGGCGCGTCCCTCGGCGACCGCCTGTTCCGCCAGCCGGCGCAGCTCCTGGCCAGCGCGATGCGAGGCGCGCGCCTGCAGCTCGCCGAGGCGTTCCTGCTCGCGGCCGAGCGGCTCCTGCTGGCGGCCGAGCTCGCTCTGGCGGCGGCCGAGTTCCTCCATCTGCCTGGCGATGGCGTCCGACTCGCGATCCAGCTGGTCGTCGTCGTGGCGATCGAGGCGGCGCATCGCGATCTCGCCCTGTCGGCGACCCAGTTCGCCCTGGCGCCGTCCGATCTCGCCCTGGCGGCGCCCGAGTTCGCCCTGGCGCCGGCCCAGCTCGCCTTGACGCCGGCCCAGCTCGCGCATCGGAGCCACGATGTCCTCCGCGCGGTCGAGCAGCGCGCGATCGCGCACGACGTAGCGGCGGCCGCCGAGCCCGAACCACAACGCGGGGCGGTCATCGCGGGAGCGATCGTCGATGTCGCGCCACTCGCCCGACCCGGTGTTGACGACGGTGTTCCCATTGCCGTCGACCAGCACGTATTCGAAGTCGTCATCGTCACCGAACGCGAACGCATGCGAGACGCGAGAAGCATCGGAATCGTGATGCGACGTCCCGGCGTGCGCGAGCGACGCGCTCGCAGCCAGCGCCAGCACCGCCATGAAGGACAGGAACGACATGAGCCCGAGTAGCGCGAGCCCGAACACCGAAATCGCGCCGAGCGCGGAAGCCAACGAGGGACGAACGTGCAGCGCCTTCATGAGACACCTCCCAATCCAACGGCCGGCGGGACGGGCGGCGCATCCCGGTCTCGTGGAGCGCCACCCGGGCCCGCGGCCAGCGGGTCACGCGGGGTTGGACGGACCGAGTCTCGAAAGGGTTGGCATTGAGACCTCGTCTCGCGCGTGACTCCGGCAGGGCGTGATACGCGTGCGCCCGGCCGCGGGTTGCGGCCCGGTCGCGGCCGAGACGCCGAGCGGCCGCCGGTGCCGGGAAATGCCGCGCCCGTCCGGGTGCCGTCGCGGAGCGCGGGCGTCGCGGGCGTACTCTCGCCGCCCTCGCCACCCTCGCCCGAGTCCTCTCTCGGCCGAGGCCGCTCGATCCACCGTGAAGGAGCCCTGCCATGAAGTCGCTTCGCCCCGCCGCCGCGCCCGCGCTGCTCGTGGCGCTGATCTTCGCCGTCTCGCTGGCGACGTCGGCGTCCGCCGACAAGAAGCCCGCGAACAACAAGCCAGGCGCCGCCGCGATGGCCGCGGCCGGCGAGAAACCGGACAAGCCGTTCACGGAATGGAGCAAGGCGACGAAGGACGCGGAAGTGATGAAGGGATTCTTCACGCTCTACAAGAAGCGCGAGAATCTCTATCTCGAGCTCAAGCCGGACCAGATGGGCAAGCAAGTGCTCGGCATCTTCAGCTTCGGGCGCGGCATCGGGCAGAACTTCCTGCTCGGCGGCCTGCCGCTGAACGATCGACTGCTGCACTTCCAGCGCGCCGGGGATCACGTGCTCGTGATCGAGGAGAACTCGCGCTTCATGGCGCCCGCGGGCAGCGCCATGGAGAAGGCGAAGGATCTGTCCGTCGGCACGTCGGTGCTCGCGTCGCTCAAGATCGAGAGCGAGCAGGATTCGACGAAGGCGGTGCTCGTGGATCTCGCGCCGTTCCTGGTGAGCGATCTCACCGACCTCGGTGAGGCCATGCGTCAGGCGTTCAACGGCAAGTCCGTGCGCTTCGACAAGGAGCGCTCGGCGCTCGGCTCGATCAAGGTGTTCCCGGAGAACGCCGAGATCGAGGCGCTCCTCACGTACACGCCCAACGACCGCACGAACTTCGGCCTCGACGCCGTGCCCGACGATCGCTACATCCCGATCACGGTCCACTACTCGTTTTCGAAGCTGCCCGAACAGCCGATGGCGCCGCGCCTCGCGGACAGCCGCGTCGGATTCTTCCTGAGCGCGAAGAAGGACTTCGGACGCGACCAGTCGGAGAGCTTCTGGGTGCGCTACGTGCACCGCTGGCGGCTCGAGAAGAAAGATCCGAACGCCGCCGTCTCGGAGGTCGTGAAGCCGATCGTGTTCTACATCGATCGCACGATTCCCGCCGAGTATCGACCGTACGTGAAGCAGGGCGTCGAGAACTGGCAGAAGGCGTTCGAGGCGGCCGGGCTCAAGAACGCGATCGTGGCCAAGGACCCGCCCGACGATCCGAACTGGGATCCCGAAGACGTGCGCTACAGCACGATCCGCTGGATCACGTCGAACGAGCCCGCGTTCGGCGCGATCGGCCCGTCGCGCGTCGATCCGCGCACGGGCGAGATCCTGGACGCCGACATCCTGTTCGAGGCGTCGTTCATCCAGGGCTTCCGCAACGTGTACCGGCGCTACGCCGGACCCGAGGCCATCGCGGCGCAGGTGATGCCGCAGGCCACCACGATGCCGTCGTTCCTCGATCCGTCGCTGCGCTGCGACGCGCAGCAGGGCATGGCCGACGGCGGCGCGCTGCTGCACATGGGCCTGCTTGTCGACGGCCTGTTGCCGCCGGGCGATCCCGTGCCCATCGACTACGTCGGCAAGGCGCTCGTGTGGGCGGTCATGCACGAGGTCGGGCACAGCCTCGGCCTGCGCCACAATTTCCGTTCGAGCACGTCGACGCCGGTCGCCGACCTGGAGAACACGACCTGGACGCGCGAGCACGGTCTCGTGTCCTCGGTGATGGACTACACGGCGCCGAACCTCACGGCCGACCACTCGAAGCAGGGCGAGTACTACACGTCGACGGTGGGTGATTGCGACGTGTGGGACATCCGCTACGGCTACACGCCGACGGCCGCCAAGGACGTCGACGCCGACTACGCGATCGTGAAGAAGATTGCCGACGAGTCGATGCAGCCCGGCCACGAGTACTCGACGGACGAAGACACGTATCCATCCGACGCGCTGGATCCACGCACGAACATCTGGGATCTGGGCGACGACCCGCTGGCGTTCGCGAAGGATCGCGCGAGCTATGTCGCGGGCCTGTGGAAGAATCCGAAGTTCGAGGACCGCATCGTCGGCCCCGACGGCGAGTACCCGGTGCTGCGTCGCGCCATGGACACGCTGCTCGGGCAGTACGCGATCTCGATGGGCCTGGCCGTGAAGTACGTCGGCGGCCAGTATTTCGCGCGCAACCACCGCGGGCAGCCGGGCGAGAAGGATCCGCTCACGCTGGTCCCGGCCGCGCGCCAGCGCGAAGCGCTCGACTTCCTGGCGCAGCGCGCGTTCGCGGCGGACGCGTTCACGCTGTCCCCGGACCTGCTGAACCACATGCCGCAGGATCGGTGGAGCCACTGGGGCGTCGCCGACGGCTTCAGCGGACCGCTGCGTCTCGACTACAACTTCAACGACCGCGCGTTCGCGATCCAGAACGCGCTGCTCGGGGCGCTGCTCCAGCCGAATCTGCTGGCGCGCGTGCGCGAGGGCGAGCAACACAGCGCCGAGGCGTTCCGCATGAGCGAGATGTTCGACCGCTTGACGCGTGCGGTGTGGGGCGAAGTCGGGGCGGGAACGGCGGCCGGCATGAAGGCGCTGGACGGTCCCGGCACGCGCCGTGACGTGCAGCGCGCGTACGTGGACAAGCTGGCAACGCTCGTCGTGGCGCCGGCGCCCGGCACGCCGGACGACGCGCGCGCGCTCGCACGGCTGCAGCTCACGCGCATCGACGGGCGGATCGCTCAGGCGCTGGCCGCCAAGACGCCGCTCGGCGACTACACGCGCGCCCATTTCGGCGAGACCCGGGCCCGCATCAAGCGGGCGCTCGAGGCCTCACGCGAGACCGACGCGGCGCTGGGCGGCGGCGCGCGCGGCGGGTTGGCGGTCCCGACGGCGACGCCGTAGGGCCAGTTCCAACGCGTCGAGACGAGGCGGGCCCGGTCTTCGGCCGGGCCCGCCCGGCTTTGTGGTGCGTTCCGCGCCATGCCGCGATCGCCCTGGGCGCTGCGAGCCGGCGTCGGGTGCGCTGGGTCATGCGAGCCGTCGTATGGCGTTCTCCGGCCGAGATGCAAGCCGACATCTTGTTGCACGACAAGACAATGGATGGCTCGGGGCACTGAACGACGAGCGCGGCTCGACGCCGGGGGGTGGCTTGCGCTAGGCTGCCGCCCGCCCGCGGGCCAGGGAGGCCCGGACAGTGGTGACCGTACCTGAACCAGGGAGGGAAGCATGCGTCGCACTCGACGTTTCTCGCTGACGGCGCTCTTCGCCGCACTCGCCATGGTCTCGCTCGCCGCGACCGTTTCCGCGTCCAGCATGCGCTGGGGCGGAGAGGTGTGGGGAGCCTTCAACACCCACACCATGGGTGACTGGAACGACGCGATCGATCAGGCCAACGCGAGCGGATCCAACTTCGACAACATCCGAAGCGGATTCTCGTTCGGCGTCGGGCCGACGATGATCGTGAACAACCAGTGGCAGTTCGGCGCGCATTACGAGCGGCTGAACGCGAAGTCGTCCGAAGACGCCTCGATTCAGCAGAAGCTGAGCCCGTCGGCGAATTCGTTCGGCGTTTCCGGGATGTACCTGTTCCCGAGCAAGGGCATGGCCGCGTTCGGCCTCGGCCTCTCGCTCGATTTCACGAACCTGTCGGGCAATCTGGAAGCGAGCGGCACCGAGCTCAAGATCGAGGGCTCGGGCGTGGGCGGCCAGTTGCTGGGCAGCGCGCGCTACGCGTTCAGCCCGATGTTCTCGGGCAACCTGACGGCGGGCTATCGGCTCGCGAACATCGACATCGACACGGTGGGCGGCGCCAGCACCGCGGGATCGACGCTCAATTCCGAAGACTACTCGGGTGTCGTGGTGCGGGCCGGCTTGTCGCTGAGCCAGCCTTCCAGCAAGTAATCGACGTTTATCTTGGGGCCGGGTGCGCACGTCGCCGCCCGGCTCCGCTTCACCGGAGCGCCCGGGCCGTCGCCCGGGGCTTCGCAGGCCGAACGTCCGAATGGATGCCGCACGCGGTAGGCGCTGCGTCTTCGTCCGCTTGATGCTTTGGCCGCGATGGGCGACCGATCCTCGGTCACCCTCGACCGAACCCCCTCGGAGGCAACCATGAAGAATCTGATGCGACTGACTTCAATCCTGGCGTTGGCGGCACTGGCGATGGTTTCGGCGGCCCGTACCGGCTCGGCGGCCATGCGCTGGGGCGGCGAAGTGAACGGGTCGTTCAACACGCACTCGATGAAGGACTGGAACGACATCATCGACCTGGCCAACTCCAGCGGCGCGAGCTTCGACAACATCAAGAGCGGTTACTCGTTCGGCGTCGGACCGACGGTGGTCGTGAACGATCGCTGGCAGTTCGGCGCGCAGTACGAAATGCTCTTGGCCAAGAAGAGCTCGTTCCAGGGCACCGATATCGAGAACAAGGCGAACGCGTTCGGTGCTTCGGGCGAATACCTGTTCCCCTCGAAGAGCATGATGAGTTTCGGGCTCGGCGTCGGCGTGGACTACTACACGCTGACGGGCGACATTCACGCCGACGGTCCGCCGGCGGTGACGGATGACACCAAGGGCACCGGCGTCGGCGGCAAGATCTTCGGCACGGGCAGCTACGCGTTCGCGCCGGAATTCTCGGGCATCCTGACGGTGGGCTACCGGCTCGCCAACATCGACATCGACACCATCGGTGGGCAGGACGTTTCCAGCCAGGGTCTCAAGACCGAAGACTATTCGGGCGTGATCATCCGCGCCGGCATCTCGCTGCACCAGGCGGCCAAGTAACCGTCGCGAATTTCGAAGGGGGCCGGGCCCGCAAGGGTCCGGCCCTTGTCGTTCGTGACGCGGACGGCGGCGGGCAGCGATCCGGGGCCATCCGGCAGCGATCGGCGTTCGTTGCGCGCCCCACCCCGCATGAGGCACAATCTCCGGCCGCCATCCAGCGGGGGAGGTCCGTCGAAGGGCGTCCTGTCCCCTTCGAATGCAACCCCCGGCCGCAAGGAGTCTCCACCGTGATCGCCGCCACCCAGTTGAGAGTCGGAAACGTCGTCGTCCACAACGGCAAGCCGCATCGCGTGACGAACGTGGTGCACCGCACGCCCGGCAACCTGCGCGGGTTCGTGCAGGTGCGCATGGTGAACATCGAAAGCGGCACGAACACCGAACAGCGCTTCAGCTCGGAAGAGAAGGTGGAGCGCGCCACGCTCGACCAGCACAAGCTGCAGTTCAGCTATCGCGCCGGCGACGTCTTCAACTTCATGAACACCGAGTCGTACGAGATGATCGAGTTGACGGCCGACGTGCTCGGCGACAACGCGGGATACCTCACCGAGGGCATGCTCCTCAGCGCCGACTACTTCGAAGGCCGCGTCGTGGGGATCGAGCCGCCCATGTTCGTGGAGCTGACGGTCAAGGAGACCACGCCGAACATCAAGGGCGCCGCGGTGCAGAACACCGCCAAGCCGGCGACGCTCGAGACCGGACTCGAGATCAAGGTGCCGAGCTACATCGAGAGCGGCAACCGCGTGAAGATCGACACGCGCACCGGGGAATTCGTCGAGCGCGTGTGACGGGCGGTTCGCGAAACGCTAGGCGCGAATCAACTCGAAGATCTCCGCATTCGTCTTGCAGCGGTTCATGAGCTCGAGCAGCCGGGTCATCGCCTCCTGCGAGTGCATCCCGGCCAGTCCGCGGCGCAGCAGGTGGAAGCGCGGGATGATCTCCGCCGGATACAGCTTCTCCTCCTTGCGCGTGCCACTCTTGGCGATGTCGATCGCCGGATAGATGCGGCGCTCGGCCAGTTCACGCGACAGGTAGATCTCGCTGTTGCCGGTGCCCTTGAACTCTTCGAAGATCACCTGGTCCATGCGTGAGCCGGTGTCGACGAGCGCCGTCCCGACGATCGTCAGCGAGCCTCCGCCCTCGATCTTGCGCGCGGCGCCGAAGATCTGGCGTGGCGCCTGCATCGTGTTCGCGTCGAGACCGCCCGACAGCGTTCGTCCGCTGCCCTCCGCGGTCGTGTTGTAGGCGCGCGCCAGACGCGTGATCGAGTCGAGCAGCAGCACGACGTCCTTCCCCTCGATCACCTGTGCGGCCACCTTCTCCATGGCCATCTCCGCGGTTTCGACGTGCTCGTCCACGCTCATGTCGCTGGACGCGGCGATGACCTCGGCCGGCGTGTTGCGTTTGAAGTCCGTGACTTCCTCGGGGCGCTCGTCCACGAGCAGCGCGTAGATCCCGACGTCCGGGTGGTTGTAGGCGATGGAGGCCGCGATGCTCTGCAGGATGCGCGTCTTGCCGGCCTTGGGCGGCGACACGATCAGGCAGCGCTGGCCGCGCCCGATCGGCGCGATGAGATCGATGGCCCGCCCGGTGATGCGATCGCCGTACGGCGGATCGCCCTTGCCCGGCGGCAGCTCGAGGATCAGTCGCTCGGTGGGGTCCAGCGCCGCGCCGATCTGCTGCATGTCGCGCAGGATCTCGAGACCGCGATGGCGCTCCTGCGGCCGGCCGCCGCCGCGTCCGCGACGACCGCGGCGCTGCCCGTTGTTGCTGTTGTTGTTGTTGCGTGGGCCCATCCCACCCTGGGGAGGGCCGTTGTTCGAGTACGGCTGCGGGGCGCTGTTGTTCAGGGGACGCGGGCCGCGCGAGCGGCGACGGCGACGGCGACCCTGGCCGGGAGCTCCCGGGGGAGCCTGCGCGGTGGACTGCCCTTCGGGCGTGGGGCCCCCCAGGGGCTGGGGCGGCCGCGGACCGCGCGGACGGCGACGACGTGGTCTCATCAGGATTCCTTCCGGCGCCCCATCTCGGGAGCCGGGGTTGACGGAGCCGCACGCGCGAAATCGCGGGCATCCACAAGGGCGCGTGCATTGCACGAGGCGCGGCTCCGAAGTGATCTCGCGGAGCGCGCCAGCTTTGAAGCCAGTGACCGGATCCGCCGGCGGGCATTTCGACGCGGGTTCTGTCGCGTCGACGCTTTCGGCCGCGGAGCCTCTCGGCACCTTCTCACCGCGGACGGCGACACGAACGGCGGTGTCACGCGAGTCTCTCAGGCGGTGAGCCGACCTCGGGAGGAGGGTCGAGCGCGCAAGCGCGCCCGGGATCTCGACTCCTCACCGGGAAAGGTGTGCGCGGGCATTATCCCCGGTTCACCCCCCGCTGTCCAGTCCCGCCCGTCAACGCCCGCCGCGCCACTCCACCTCGGACACCCCGGCACGCCGGTTCGTCCAGCGCGCCATCACGAACAGGAGATCGGCGAGCCGGTTGAGATAGCGGACCAGGCGCGGCTCGATCGACTCGCGCGCCGCGAGCGCGACGACGTGGCGCTCGGCGCGGCGGCACACCGTGCGCGCCAGATGCAGCTCGGCCGCCCCGGCCGCGCCGCCCGGCAGGATGAAATGGCGAAGCGGCGCGAGATCGCCTTCCAGGCGATCGATCCACCCCTCGAGCTCGGCGATCTCGGTGTCGCCAACGCGCGTCAACGTGGCCAGCGCCGCGGCGTCGCGAGCGGCCAGCTCGGCGCCGATCTGGAACAGGGCGGCCTGGATCGCGCCGAGTTCGGCGCCGAGCCCGCTGTCGGCGCCGCGCGCGCGCGCCACGCCGAGCGCGGCGTTCAACTCGTCCACCTGGCCGTACGCCTCGACGCGCGCGTCGGCCTTCGACACCCGGCCCGCGCCCATCAGTCCCGTCGTACCGTCGTCGCCGGTTCGCGTGTAGATCTTCACGCGGGCGAGTCTAGGGACCGGGCCGCGGGCGCACAAGGCTCGGGCTTTACACCCCGCGCCCCTGGTGGAATAGTTCTCGCGTGCGGGGCCGCCCGAACCTCCAGCAGCGCGTGCGACGTCGCCTCGCGCTTGTCGGCCGCGTCCTTCGGGGCGCCGCCCTCCTCGCGTTCGTCGCGCCCGCGGCTCACGCCGCGAAGCCGGAATTCGACTGGCCCGACTGGGACGCGCTCAAGACCCGCTACGGCGATCCCGGCGCGGTCTTCCTGCTCGACGAGATGACGTCGGAACTGGGGCGGCAGGGCGACGAATTCGGGCGCCGCGTGACCGTCCACCGCGTCATCGCCATCGCGGATCCCAAGCAGGCCGAAAGCTGGCTCGATTGGGACATCCCGAATTCCGAATTCCACAATCTGTCCCGCGTCGAGGCGCGCACGTGGACGTCGCCGACGCAGAGCCGCAAGGTCGAGCGCGCCGACTTCCACGACGTGTCGTTGTTTCCGGACGAGGTGCTGTACGCCGACGTGAAAGGCAAGCGGTTCGCGTTTCCGTCCGTCGGCCCGCACACCGTCCTCGAGCTGACGTACGAGTACACGAGCCCGTCCGTCTATTCGTACGACGAGCACCTGTTCGCGCACACCATCCCCACGCTCGTTTCGCGCGCGCGCTTCATCGTGCCGCGCAGTTTCCTCGCCGAGGAGTTCGACCAGGCGATCCGCGTGCAGGGCTTGGCATCGGCGAGCCCGCGCGTCGAAGTGCTGCCGCGACCCGAGGGCGAGGTGAAGCAGTTCACGTGGGAACTGACCGACATCCCGGCGATCGCCGACGAGCCCGACATGCCGTCGCTCGCCGAGATCTCGCCGTTCATCCGTCTCGCGCCCAAGCCGCCGACGCGATTCCGCTGGGACTGGGCCTACGTGGGGCGCCACTACTACGACGAGTTCGTCGCGCCGCAGCTCAAGTCGACGCCGCAGATCGCCGAGCTCGCGCACCGACTGGTGGGCGGGGCGACCACGCCGGTCGCCAAGGTGCGCGCGCTGTACGCGTACGTGCAGAGCGACGTGCGTTACGTCGCGGTCGAGCTCGGCATGGGCGGGATCCGGCCCCATCCCGCGCAGCAGGTGCTGGAGCTGCGCTACGGCGACTGCAAGGACAAGGCGACTCTGTTCCTCAGCCTGCTGCACGAGGTCGGCATCGACGGCTGCGCCGCGCTCGTGCGGACGCGCGACCAGGGTCCGGTCGACAGCGTGCTCGTGAACATGGGCCAGTTCAATCACATGATCGTGTGGCTGCCGATCGGCGACGAAGGCTGGTGGCTCGACCCGACCGCGGAGTACGCGACGGCGGACTACCTGCCGGACATGGACCAGGGCGGGCTGGCACTGGTGTGCGGTCCGGCGATCGCGGGATTTCTCCCGACGCCCGTGCTCGAGCCCGAGCGCAGCACCATCGACCGCCGCGTCGACGCCACGCTCGGCGAGGCCGGCGATCTCACCGGCACGCTCGAGCTGCGCGTCGGCGGCGAGGCCGGCATGAACTATCGCGGCGCGTTTCGCACGCGCGACGCGACGCAGCGCGAGGAACTGATGGCGAGCCTGCTCGCGCGCGCGCTGCCGAGCGCGAAGATGGGCCCGGCCAGCGTCAGCGGCCTCGAGGGCGTCGACCACCCGCTCGTGATCTCGATCGCGTTCACGGCGCCGCGCTGCGCGACGGCGGCCGGCGACGCGCTCGTGCTGCCCGGCGACTTCCTCCAGCCGCCGGCTTGGGGCGCACCGTTCCGCAAGCCATCGCGGCGCAACCCCGTCAAGTTCGAAGGGCTCGAACAGATGCTCGACCGCGTGCGCGTGCGCCCGCCGGACGGCTGGACGTTCGACGTCCCCGATGGCGCGGATATGACCGGGGACTGCTTCTCGTTCCATCGCGCGGCCGTGGCGGACTCGGGGATGCTGCGCGTCGATCGCACCGCCGCGTTGGAGCGCGCGACCATCTCGCGTGCCAACTTCGCCTTGGCGCGCACCGAGCTCGACAAGGCGGAAACCGCGTTCGCCGAGCCACTGCGCTTCCATCGCAAGCGCTAGGCGCGCGTTCGCCCTGAAGGACCGGGGGGCCGGCGCAGCCGCCTTGCCACAGGGCAAGCCCGTGGTCCATCATGTCCGCCCCCGGAACGCACCCGGAACCACGAGGAACCCTCGCCCCACATGTCCGTACGCGACGTGCTGCCCTCCGTTTTGCGCGGAGAGGCGGTCCCCGACCTCTCGCCCGCGTCACGCGAGCGGCTCGAAGCACTGGCCCATGAGGCTCAGCAGTCCGGGCAGTTGGCCTGGGTGAGGGACGAGTGCGGCGGACGGCTGCGCCAACCTGAACCGCCGATCTCCGTCGAGTACCTGCTTGCGGCGGTGTGCGCGCTGGCCGGCGAGGTCGAGCGCGCGCATCAGACGCTGCTCGCGCTCGGCGAACGACTCGCGATTGCGAAGCAGTGGGAGCCCATGGTCGCGGTGGCCGAGCGTGCACTCGCGCTCGAAGAGACCGCCGCTGCCGTGCGCCTGCTGGTCCGCGCCCACGAGGGCCTGGGGCCCAATCCCGGGCGGGTCGGAGCGCTGGAGCGCGCGTGGGCGCATCTGCCCGACGATCTCGAGATCGCGCTGCTGCTCACGGTGCGACTCGGCGAAGCCGGACAGGGCGAGCACCGCCGCGAACTCCTCGCCGAACTGCTGCCGCGCTTCGCGACCGAGAAGCGTTACGGCGGTCTCGAGGAAGCGGCGCTGGAGTTCGTGGAGCACGACGCGGTGGACGGACTGCTGCGCCTCATCGAATCGCTGCCGCGCCTGGCCGAGGACGGCGCGTTCGCCGAGGCCAAGCAACTGCTCGATATCGCGTGGCCCAAGATACGCGCGGCCGGCCGTGCCGGCGAAGCCGCCGCGCCGCTGCGCGCGCTGGCGATCGCGGCGGCCGCGAAGCAAGGTCCGACCGGGGCCGAGGCGTTTCGTAGCGCCGTCGTCGAAGCCATTCCTGCGGAGGCCGCGGCACGCCTGCCGGACGTCGCGCGGGCCGTCGAAGCGTCGTCCCTAGGAGATCCCATGAAGCCCCTCGTCCCCGCGATCGAGAAATTCGAACAGATCACCGCGCTGCCACCCGGGCGGGCCGTGCACCATGGCTCGTTCGGCCCAGGTCGCATCCTGTCGAACGACACTGAAACCGTGGTCATCGACTTCGCACGCTCGCGCGGGCACAAGATGCCGTTCGCCGCGGCGCGGCGCACGCTCACTCCGATCGCCGAAGACGATCTGCGCCTCCTCAAGCTGACGCAGCCCGACGAACTGAAGCGCCTGCGAAACGACGATCCGGGCGGCATGCTGGTTCGCGCGCTGGCCGCGCTCGGCGGCTCCGGGGACGCGCAGAAGTTGAAAGTGTTCCTCGTCGGTTCGGATCTCGTGCCGGCCGCGGAGTGGACCGCGTTCTGGCGCCGCGCGCGTGCGGCGGCCGAGAAAGACGTGCGCATCGACCACGCGCGCGCGTTCGAGCAGCACTATCGCCTCGCGCCCGAAGGCGTGGCCGCGGGCGGCCCGGCCGCGCGCACGCCGCTGCCGAACCTCGAGCCGCGCAAGTCGGTCAAATCGAACCTCACCACGTTGCGCAAGTTCCTCACCCAGCACCCGCAGGCCGAGCAGGCGCTCGCGCAGCGTTTCGGGCGCTATCTGCAGCACGCCGTGCACGACCTGGACGGCGATCGCGCGGATCGCGCGCGCGCCGGCATGTACCTGGCGCGCTGGTACCCGGAGCGCCGCGAGGAGTGGGCGCAGGTGCTGCGCGATCTGTGGGAGCAGGGGTTGTCCATCACGGATCTGCCGGCCGAGGACGAACAACTCGCGACGCTCGAGGGTTCGCATTCCGCGGGTGTCGAGTCGGACGCGATCCTGTCCGCGCTCGACTCGCGCTTCTCGGCGGTGCGCGATGCGGCGCAGCGCCATCGTGCGCTGCTCGACGACGCGGGGCGCGCAGACATGCGCCGCACGCTGCTGCAGCACGCGTCACGCTACCCGTCGGCCGCGCTGCGTCTCGTCGAGGAGAACCTCGAGACGCGTCCCGCGCCTCCCGACGCGTGGGGCATGCTGTTCGCGATGCTCATGCTCGCCGAAGAAAAGCCCAAGCCGTCGGTGGCCGAAAAAGTCCTGCGCTGGCTCGAGCCGGACGGCGCGTTCGACCGTCTGCTGGCCGGCGTGCCGTGTGACGAGCCCATGGCGCTGCGCATCCGCGTCCTGCTGCGCCAGTGGCGGTCGAGCGACCGCTTCCTGTTCCCGGCCATGGAGGCGCTCGAGCGGCTCGGCCTGTCCGCCGAGACCGGTGTCGTTCGCGAAGCGCGCCAGCAGCGCACCGACCGCCTGTTCTCGAGCGTCGGCCAGCAGGCCGAGGACGTGGATCTGCCGGTCATGACGCGGGCCACGTGGCAGCGCCTGCACAAGGAAATGGAAGCGCTGGAGCGCGAGCTGCGCACGACGATCCCGCAGACCATCCAGAAGGCGCGGGAGCTGGGCGACCTGCGCGAGAACGCCGAGTACCACTCGGCGAAGCTGAAGCAGTCGAACGTGAGCAAGCAGGTCGCGTCGCTGCAGCGGCGCCTGGCGCGCGCGCGCTTCGTCGACGATGCGGAGTTCAAGCCCGGCGTCGTGGGACTCGGCGCACGGGTCACGCTCGAGAGCGATGGCGCGCGCGCAACGTACTGGGTCCTCGGCGACGGCGAGCAGCACTTCGGCCCGGAGGTCGTCTCGTTCCAGTCCGTCGTCGGACGCGCGCTGATGAATCACGCGATCGGCGACGAGATCGAACTCGGCGAAGGCGCGCAGCGACGCCCGTACCGCATCGCCACCGTCGAACATCGCCTGCCCGAGACCGAGGACGCGACCCACTAGCGTCCGTCGCGCGCACCGAACGCGGGCCCGCGCGCTCCCGCCGCGCATCACGCGCGACGAGCGCGGGATCCCAAGTCAAGGGTGCTCTTGAGTAAATTTCCGGTCTGCGCTGGCACGCGAAAATGTTGTTGCGCGCGCCGCGCCACACGCTATGTTCCGCGCCGAGATTTGATCGTGCGCGGCGCACGCGGTGGACGACGCGATGCGCGCGGCGATGGCGACGAGCGCGCACAGACGCGCAGTGCCCGCCGACGGGACGCTAGGCCTGCGGTGGGCGGCGAAAGACATTGAGGTTTGGCCGCAACGTGAAGGACGACCCTTGTGTCGTCCGGCTGTTGGGTTGGAAAGGGAATTCCCGCCGCCCACTTTGAACCGTGCCCGACCCACCGGGCACGTGATGCGCGACGCATCGCACGGTCGCGCCTGCGAGGCATCCTCGATGTCGCTCCAAGCCCGGCCCGAAGGTGTGCAGCTGGTCGTCGACAGCGCGCTGCTCGGCACCCTGGCCCTGGGACTGCTCGAGGCCGAGAGCGTGAAGCTCGCGCCGCTGCCGGCGGCTTTCGACGCCGAGCGCGATCAGGTCGTCCAGCGGCTGATCGGGCGCTTCGCCGGACGCCAGCCCGCGGACATCCCGGGCGTGGCCGAGGCGCGCTCTCTGTTCCATCAGCTCGACATCGATCCGACGAAGACCCGCCCGAGCAGCGAGGCGTTGCTGCGCCGCGTGCTGCAGGGCAAGGGGCTGCCCAAGGTGAATCCCGCGGTGGACGTGTGCAACCTGTGCTCGCTGGAGCACCAGATTCCGCTCGGGCTCTACGATCGCGATCGCGTGAAGGGCAATGTCCGGGTTCGGGTCGGGCGCGAGGGCGAAGGTTATCCGGGCATTCGCAAGCAGCGCGTGAACCTGTCCGGCCGGCTGCTGCTCGCCGACGACGATGGGCCGTTTGGCGCACCGACCTCCGACTCGCTGCGCACCGCGGTCACGTCGGAAACCCGCAACCTGTTGGTCGTGCTGTTCTGTCCCGTCGACCGCGCCGGACAGACCCTGTCGGCCGCGCTCGAGCACATCGCTGACCTGCTCACCCGATACTGCGAGGCCAGCGTCCTGGCTGTGCGCGTCGCGCAGTAGCGTCGCTTGATTTACGGCAGCGCGGCCACCTAGAGTCGCTTCGAGCATCGCGCTTCGCCGCTCCCGCTGGAGCGCATCTCGGGCGCCCGCCGCTCCTCTGGAGGACCTCATGAAGAAGACCGCTACGCTGCTGTTGCTCGCGCTCGCACTGGGCGCCGCCACCGCCCATGCCACGTCGATCGGGGCCGAGGTCTACGGGGGGTTGAGCGTCCCCATCGTCCAGGACGACAGCGACCAGGGATCGCAGTTCGGATTCCGCCTTCCGGTGCGCGTCGTGCCCTTGCTGTGCCTCGAGCCGTTCTTCGCGAGCTCGCAGCTCGGCGACAAGACGCAGACGTTCGGGGGCGTGTCCTACACGCGCGATGGCGGCAAGCTGACGGGTTACGGCCTCAACGCACGCCTCGGTGGCGCCGGCGCCGGCCTCAGCTTCTTTCCGTACGTCGGCATCGGCAACTACAAGTTGAAGAAGTCGGGACTCGCCGATGAAACCGACGTCGGCTACAACTTCGGTCTCGGGATGCAGCTCACGCCGATGCCCAAGTTCGGCATCACGCTACGTGGCGAGTTGAACGCCATTCCCATCAATGACGCCTCGCGCAAGTACGGCAACGTGACGCTCGGAGTCTCCTACGACTTCCTGAGCCTTCCCTAAGGAGCGGCGCCATGAACCGTCTGCGACTTCTGATTCCCAGCGTGGCCCTGGCCGCGCTCACCGCGACCGGGTGCTTCCTGGTCACCGGCCAGTTCATCGTGTCGGTGGCGCTCGGCAATCTGAGCGCCGTCAACGGGCTGAGCTCGGCCGGCAAGTACATCGATCTCGCCGCCGAGAGCTCCGACTACAAGGATCACAAGAGCAAGCTCAAGGACATCCCGGACATCGCCGTACTCGGCACGATCAAGAACAACCTGCCCGCGCCGGTCAGCGGCGAGGTGTGGCTCGTGCCGAATCCGTCGGGCAGCACCCTGCTCGCCGACAAGACGGCGGTGCAGGCCGCGGGCGGCATCAAGGTGTGGTCGCTGGCGCTGGCCGCGAACGAGACCCGGAACATCGACTGGGACACGTCGGCCGGGTTGTTCACGTCCGCGGGCAAGGCCGCGCTCACGAGCGACATCAAGGGCGACGGCATCTTCGCGCTGTACGTGTTCGGCAGCACCGCCACCTACGACCTGACGATCACGAACGGTCAGATCGTGGTGGTGATCTCCGCCGGACCCTAGTCGTCGCCGTCTGGAAGACACACGAACGCCGGACCCTTCAGGGGACCGGCGTTCGCATTTTCGGCGAGGGGCGGGTGGCAGGGCGGGAGCCTCGCGCGGATGCGCGACGCTCTAGCTCGACCAGCGGTTCGTAATCGGCAGGCGCCGATCCTTGCCGAAGGCGCGCGGCGTGATCTTGACCCCCGGAGGGCTCTGCCGGCGCTTGTACTCGGCGCGGTCGACCATGCGCACGACGCGGCGCACCATCTCGACGTCGTAGCCCAGCTCGGCGATCTCGCGCGCCGCGCGGTCCTCCTCGACGTACAGTCGCAGAATCGGGTCGAGCACGTCGTACGGCGGCAGCGTGTCCTGATCGGTCTGGCCGGGGCGCAGCTCCGCGCTCGGCGCGCGCGTCAGCGTGCGTTCCGAGATCACCTCGGGGCCGCCGCGCGTGCGCCGGTACTGAGCCAGCTGATAGACCATGGTCTTGTAGACGTCCTTCAGGACCCCGAACCCGCCGGCCGCGTCGCCGTACAGCGTGCTGTAGCCGACCGACACCTCACTCTTGTTGCCCGTGGTCAGGACCAGCCAGCCGAACTTGTTGGACAACGCCATCAGGTAATTGCCGCGAATGCGCGCCTGCAGGTTCTCCTCGGTCGCGTCCGCGTCGCGCTTCTCGAACGCGGGCTCGAGCGCGTGCCGGTAACTGGCGAAGACGTCCTCGATGGGAATGGTCAGCAGGCGGATGCCGAGGGCCTGAGCCAGCTGGTCGGCGTCCTCGCGCGACGCCGCCGACGTGTATTCGGAGGGCATGGACACGCCGACCACGTGCTGCGGGCCGAGGGCGTCGGCCGCCACGCACGCGCACAGCGCCGAGTCGATGCCGCCCGACAGCCCGAGCACCACGCTCTTGAACTGGTTCTTGCGCACGTAGTCGCGGGTGCCGAGTACGAGCGCCTCGTAGATCTCGGCCACGAGTTCGAGGCGCGGCGGCTCCGAACGATGCGCCAGCACCGGGCGGGATAGCAGCGCGGTCGCCGTGCCGCCCGACTCGTTGACGACGGTCGCCGGGGCGCGCATGGGAAGTTCGATGCGCGGCGAACTCTCGCCCAGGTCGAGCGCGCGGCCCTTGCGCAGGCGCGGATCGTGCAGCCGGGCGTTGAACACCGACTCGAGATCGACGTCGGCGACGACGAGGTCCTCCTCGAACATCAGACCCTCGACGAGCACCTGTCCCTGTTCGTCCACGATCAGGCTGCCGCCGTCATAGACGATCTCGTCCTGCGCACCGACCAGGTTCACATAGCACACGACGGCGAGATTGTCCGCGGCCCGCGTGCACAGCATGCGGCGGCGCGCCTGAGCCTTTCCGGCGTGATAGGGCGAGGCCGAGAGATTGACGATGATCTCGGCGCCCCCGCGGATCACCTGCTCCTCGACGGGACCACCCGGATACCAGATGTCCTCGCAGATGTTCACGCCGATCACCATGCCGTCGCGCACGAAGACCGGGTTGCGCGTGCCGGGCATGAAATAGCGATTCTCGTCGAACACCCCGTAGTTCGGCAGGTAGCGCTTGCGATACGTCCCGACCCACTGCCCGTCGTGGAGCACGGCCGCGGCGTTGTACAGGTCGAAGTCGCGATCCACGGTGCCCACGACCACGGTCATGCCCTGCGTGTGGGGCAGCAGGTCGCGCGTGCGCTCGATCGCGCGCTCGATGAAAGACGGTTTGAGGAGCAGGTCCTCGGGCGGATAGCCGGTGATGACCATCTCCGGCAGGGCCAGGAGGTCCACGCCTTCGGCCCGCGCTTCCTGAATGCGCTCCCGGACGCGCTCGAAGTTGCCGTCGAGGTCGCCTACGGTCGGATTGATCTGGCACAGGCCCAATCGCAGTTGGCGCATGGGCGGCCGATTGTCGGGCTTCATCTCACACCGCGCAAGCCGGCGACCGACGGGCCGCGGGGGGAAAACGAAAGCGCCCGGCCTTCAGACCGGGCGATCCCGTTCGTCGCGGACGGTTCGGCGTCCGCGCTCTCAAGAGGGAGCAAACGCCCGCAGCCTTGGTGCGCGAGCATTCGTCTCCAACCCACCCGGCGACAGGGGTCTCTCTGGACCCGATCTTTACTGGGCACCGCTGGGCTCTTGAAAAATATGTGGGGCGGATCACAGTCCGCCTGCCAGTGTCGAATTACGCAAGTCCCGTTCCCTGGGGTCCACGGGTGCGCTGATCGACGTAAGTAATTGTCGCAACGTCCTGGCAGCACTTCCAAGAGGAATCTTCGGCTCAATTTCGGCCAGCGGGCGTGCAGGAACGGGGCTTTCTGCGACACCTGTCGCCGCAGAAACAACCATCAGGGCACCGATGTGCAGCGTGTTCCGATCTCCCGTTCGACCCTCAGCAGCCCCCGACACGTCCGTCAGATGCTCCAGGCGGCCTTCCCGGTGCCCCGCCCAGCAATGCGCACACGACCGTGGCCAGGACCGCCAGGACGGTCAGGACGAGGAACGCGTCCCGGGTCGCGGACGTGAGGGCAGGCGCGGCCACCGCGCCAAGCCCCGCGCCAGCCGCCGCCGACAGCCGGCCTCCGCCGTGCGCGGCGTACGAGGAGGCCACCAGGGCCGCCATGATCGCCGAGCCGGAGGCCACCCCCAGGTTGCGCATGGTGGCCTGCAGGCCCGACGCCAGGCCGAGGAGGGGTGGCGGCACGACCGCCAGGAGGGCGCTAGCGTTGGGCGCCGCGAACAACCCCTGACCGACGCCGACGAGCGCGAGCCCACCGAACAGGATCGGTCCACGCAGGCTGGGTCCGACCCGCGACAGGCAGGCCAGCCCGCACGCGGTCAGCCCCATGCCGATCGTCGATGGCAGGCGCGTGCCCAGCGAATCCGCGAGCCGGCCCGAAGCCGGCGCCACCAGGAGCGCGGCGAGCGGCACGGTCGCCAGCCATTGCCCGCTCGTCGCCGGCGACAGCCCCAGCACGCCCTCGAGGTAGAGCGGCATATGGAATCCCACGGCGATCGACAGCGCCTGCGAGATCAGCGTCAGCAGGCCCGCCACCCCGAGCGGTCCGCGCACGAACTTGATCGGGAGCAGCGGAGCGCGTGCCCGCGACTCACGCCAGCCGAACAGCGCAAGAGCCGCTGCCGACGCCACGAACAAGGGCCACACCGAGGCCGACCCCCAGCCCCGGTCGGGGCCGCGCGACAGCGCGAGCATCAGGGCGAGGAGCGCCGCCGCCCAGATCACGGCGCCCGGCAGGTCGAGCGTGGCGGCGCGCGTTCCCGGGCCGTCGGGAGCGACGCCGCGGCGTAGCCACCACGCGGCGAGCAGTCCCAGCGGCAGGTTCAGCAGGAACAGCCAGCGCCACGACGCGTGCGCGATGACGAGGCCGCCGAGCGGCGTGCCGACGGCCAGCCCGACTCCGACCGCCGCGCCGAACGCGCCGAGTGCACGCCCGCGCTCCTCGGCCGGGAAACTCGCGACGAGCAGCGCGGTCGCGTTCGCCGACAGCATGGCCGCGCCCAGGCCCTGGAGCGCACGGGCCGCAATCAGCGCGCCCGCTCCGTTCGCCGCCGCGCACAGCGCCGACGCACCCACGAACACGAGCAGTCCGGCCGCGTACGTGCGCCGCCGGCCGAACTGGTCGGCGAGGCGGCCGACGATGAGGAGCAGCGCGGTGATCGTGACGCCGTAGGCCACGACGACCCACTCGATGACGGTGAGCGGCGCGTGGAAGGCGCGGGACAGCGTGGGCAGCGCGATGTTCACCACGCTCACGTCGAGCACGGCCATGACGACGCCGAGCGCGAGCGGCGGAAACGCGCGCCACCTCGGCAGGGATGGGCCGGCGGGCGCCGGGACTCCGCTCACGGCCGCCGCCGAATCAGCCCTGTCGCGCCCAGCGCAGGATCTCGGGCAAGTTCGGCGTCTTGCCGTACAGCAGGAGCCCGATGCGGAACACGCGCGCCGAGGCAACCACCGCGAGCCACGCGGAGCCCGCCAGGATCGCCAGCGACAGCGCGAGCTGCCAGGCCGGGACGCCCATGTCGGTCGCCGCGAGCCGCATCAGCATCGAGGTCGGCGCGGTCAGCGGGAAGATCGACATGCCGATCGCGAGCTGCGAGTCCGGGTGCCCGATGATCTTCGTCAGCATGTAGAACGGGATGAAGTTCCCGAACGTGAACATCAGCGCCATCTGGTTCGCTTCGCGCAGATTCGAGGCCACCGCGCCGATGCCCGTCATCAGGCTCGCGTAGAACAGGTAGCCGAGCAGGAAGTACGTCACGCCGAACACGATGAGCAGAGGAGACATGTGGAAGTTCGCGGCCATCGCGATCGGGCCGCCGACGTAGGCGCCCATGACGCTCCACGCGACGACGAGCGTCAGCCCGGCGCCACCCAACCCGACGAGCTTGCCGAACATCAGCTCTTCCGGCGTCACGGTGCACAGCAGCGACTCGAGGATGCGCGACTCCTTTTCCTCCGTCACGCCCTGCAGCAGGTACTGGCCGCCCGTGATGATGGAGATGCTCAGCAACATGCCGAGCAGGAACGGCACGAAGAAGTCCACCAGGTCGCGGCGGTCGTCGTGAAGTTCGAACACCCCGGCATGGGACGGGACGAACAACTGGAGACCGGACAGCGGGCGCGACGCGCGGTCGGCGCGCGTCGAGTCGACCGCCCCGGTCAGAATGCCCCGCGCGAGCCAGCGCCCGACGGCACGCTCGTCGGTCGACGTGAACAGGTTGCTCGCGAGCTTGAACCGGCGCACGTTCCCGTGCTCCAGGTAGTCCGCCGGCACGAGCACGACCTGCCGCACCGCGCCGCGGTTCAGCGCGGCCATCGCGGCCGCCGTGTCCGGGAAGAACGTCACGGCCGTCCGCGCGGCCTGAGGCGCGCGGGTCTTCCTGGGCCCGGTGATCGCGCCGGCGTCGGTGGGCGCCTCGTTCGTAAACGTGCGCGGTGCGTTCGCGAGCAGGCCCGAGGAGTCGACGACGGCGATCGCGCTCGCGCGGAGCGCGTCCTTGGCATCGTCCGACGCCGTCAGCACCTGGATGCCGGTGATGACGGCGAACAGCACGGGCGTGAGCATGAGGCTGAACAGGAACGCCTTGCGCCGGATCGTGCTCAGGTACTCGCGCCGCGCGATGACCGCGCCGCGCGCCACGGAGAAGCTCATCGCGCACCCACCGCGGTGAGCGGTTCGTCCACCGTAGGCGGTCCGCTCTCGCCGCCGTCGAGGCCCAGGCCTTCGGTCACGACCTTGATGAAGATGTCCTCGAGCGGAGGCTCGTCGAGCATGAACGAGTGCAGGTGCGCGCCGTGCTCGATCAGGCTCCTCAGGACCGCGTCGGGCTGCGTGGCCGGCTCGAGATCGAGCCGCCAGCCGCCGTTCTCCGCGACCACCGCCGAGACGCCGGGCAGCGCCGCCGGCACATTCGTGCCGTTGACGCGCACGGCGTGTCCGGAATGCTGGCGCCGGATCTCGCGCACGGGGCCGTACAGCACCATGTGCCCGCGGTTGATCATGAGCGCGCGATCGCACTGCTCCTCGACCTTGTTCATCTGGTGCGTCGAGAGCAGCACCGTGCTGCCCGCGGCGCGGCGCTCGGCGAGCACGCGCTCGAACAGCTGCACGTTGATCGGATCGAGCCCGGTGAACGGCTCGTCCAGGATGAGCAGCCGCGGATCGCCGATCAGCGCCGTGCACAGCTGCAGCTTTTGCTGCATGCCCTTCGACAGCATCTGCACCTGCTTCGTCGCGTGCGCGCCGAGTTCGACCTGGTCGAGGAGGCGCCGAGCGGATGCGCGCGCGTCGGCCTGGGTTAGCCCGCGGAGCAGGCCGAAGTAGACGAGCGAATCCACGAGGCCGACGCGCTTGTACACACCGCGCTCTTCGGGCAGGTAGGCCACGCGCGCGCGCTGCTCGCCGCCGACCGGCTTGCCGTCGAGCAGGATCCTGCCGGAGTCGGGCTTGAGGATGTCGGTAATCATCCGGATCAACGTCGTCTTGCCGGCCCCGTTGGGCCCGAGCAGGGCGAAGATCTCGCCCGGCTGCACGTCGAACGTGACCTGGTTGACGACGGCGCGCCCGCTGAAGGACTTGACAACGTCTCGGACCGCCAGCATGAAACGCTCCTCGGGAAGGGCGCCCGGCTCGCCCGCCGGAGGCTGCGCGCACGCCACGCGCGGCCGCAGCCTAGAAGATAGGCCAGGCAGGCTCAAGACGCGGTCGCCGAACGCCTCCCTCCCAGGCTAAGGTGAGGCGGCGCCGCGGCCGATAATCCGGCTAGAATGGCGCATCGTCAGCGGTCGAGTCGCGACGATGCCGCCCGTGCGCGCCCGACCTCACGTTCACGACCCCAACCCTCGGAAGCCCATGACCCTCGAGTCCGCTTCGCGCACGCGTTCGACCGTGTGGTTCGCCGCGAGCGCGGCGGCGCTGCTGGCCGTCGCCGGCTGCAGCAGCAAGTCGCCGGTCGCGCCGGTGATCCCGCCGCCGCCGCTGTCGGCGGTGATCGTGACGCCTTCCGTCGACACGCTCCAGGTCGGCGCAAACCTGCAGTTGAGCGCCACCGCGCTCGACACGCTCGGCGCCATGGTCGGCGGGGTGCGCTTCAACTGGACGACCAGCGATGCCGGCGTGGCCACCGTCGTCGGCGGACGCGTGTCCGCGGTCGGCGAGGGCACGGCGCTCGTCGTGGCCGAAGCCGGCGGCAAGAGGGACACGGCCGCCGTGACCGTGTTCACGCGGCGCGGGTGGTACGCGCAGACGAGCAACACGAGCGTCAACCTGCACGGCGTGTTCTTCCAATCCGACGGACGCAACGGCTGGGCGGTCGGCGACGGCGGCCGCGTGTTGCGCACGAGTGACGCCGGGACCACGTGGGCGGCGCAGGTCGGCAACACCGCCTTCAACCTGAACGCCGTGTGGTTCACGAGCGCACTCGAAGGCTGGGCCGCGGGTGCGAACGGCACGCTGATCCATACCGTGAACGGCGGCGCCGCGTGGGCGGTCGTCTCCTCGGGAGCGAGCGAAGTGCTGGAAGCGATCACGTTCGCCACGCCGGACACCGGTTGGGCGGTCGGTTCGGCGGGCGTGACGCTGCGCACGTTCGATCACGGCGCGACGTGGCAGAAGCAGTATCCGACGGCCTCCACGCTGCGCGGCGTGTCGTTCTCCGGTACGCGCGACGGCTGGGCGGTCGGCGACGGCGGCGTCATCGTCGGCACGCACGATCGCGGCGTGACGTGGTTCGTCGTGCAGCCCTCCGTGACGGCGCAGTCGTTGCGCGACGTGTTCCGGCGCAGCGAGCCCGCGGCCTGGGCCGTGGGCTCGGCCGGCGTCGCGCCGCGCACGACGGCCACCGTGGACTCGACGGCCTGGCTGCTCGGCAATGCCGGCGCGGCGTTCACGCTCCAGGGAGTGTCGTTCGCGAGCGACTTGATCGGCTACGCGGTCGGATTCAATACGGGGGGCAGCGGCGCCGCGCTCCGCTCCGACGACGGCGGAGCGACGTGGCAGACGCAGACCGCGAACAGCGCGTTCCATCTCAACCACGTGTTCTTCGTCGACGCCCAGCACGGCTGGGCGGTCGGCGAGAGCGGCGTCATCGTGCACACGTCGAGCGGTGGACTCCCCTGATCCGAATCGCGTGCTAGACTGCGGCGCACCGGATGCCCATTCGGTGCGCCGCGCCGTTTTCGGGCCGCGCGCCTTCGATCCCACGCGGAGCCCGTCTTTGTCCGAACGCCTGATCGTCGTCGACGGCTACAACGTGATCCTGCGTACCGACGAGTTGAAACCCGGACCCGGGCGCACGTTGCGCGACGCTCGGGAGAAACTCGTCAATCTGCTGTCGTGGGCCGTGGGCACGGGCGAGGCCCAGTTCATCGTCGTGTTCGACGGGTCCGATCAGGGCTCCGGGGCGACGGTGGGGTCCGCCCGAGTCGCCGTGCGCTTCTCGCGGCCGCCCGAGAAGGCCGATGACGTGATCCGCCACGTCGTCGAAGAGAAGATCGAACGCGTCGACCGTCTCACGGTCGTCACCTCCGACCTGGAGGTCGCGCGCCACGCGCGGGCCATGGGCGCCGACATCGCGCTCGCGGACCTGTTCCTGGCCAGCGCGCTCGGGCCGCGCCCCGGCGACCCGGAGGGCGTCGAGAAGCCCGCGAATCTGAGCCGCGCCGAACTCGAAGAGTGGGCCAAGTTGTTCCGCGCGCCACGCCCTGGAGAAAGCGTCGAGGAGTAGGTCGGCGCTCCAAACGCGACGGGCGGCCGGCGCATGGAACGCCGGCCGCCCGGGCGTTTCAGCGACGGAGCGCCGCTACGGTATCAGCTCCGCGATCTGCGTCGGGAACACGACGTAGGGGAACAGCCACGCCTGCGAGTCGTACGGCGCGGCGTCGTCGAACAGCGTGCCGTGCGACAGCGCGTTCACGCCGATGTGGTGCACTCCGTCCTCCGGCGACGTGTGCCAGAACAACGTGTACGTGTTGTCGCCGTTGTTGTGGAAGCGCCGTCGATCGCCACCACGCACGAGCACGACCACGTCGTCGTTGCGCAGCGTGCGAACGGTGAGCGTGACATCCTCGCCGGGCTGGAACGCCGGGAGCCGGCGCAGCGTGAAGATCGCGAGCGGATCGCTGATCATCGTGTCGCCGCTCGCCGACTGGATGCGCACGCTGCGGATGCGCGTGTCGCCGAACACCGGGCTCATGTCCGTGCCGTGGAACGATGAGACGGAGACGCCCGACACTCCGGCGATGCGCCACTCCGGTCCGTCGGAAGTCGAGCTGCGCAGCACGCGACGCAGCGCCACATGCCGCTCCCACAGATCGCCGAGGCGCTTGCGCACGATGCTGGTGGTCGCGGTGTCCGGTGGGATGCTGTCGGGCTGGTCGTCGTTCAGGATGTTGAACGTGCCGTGCATGTACTTGCGAATCGTGACGAGCGCGCGCGTCGGGCGGCCCGTCGAGTCGGTGTCGCTGAACGCGAAATCGAACGTGCGCTGCACGCTCGTGATGTGGCGCCAGTAGCGGAGCGGATGGAGCAGCGCCGCGCCGCCGTCCGAGCCGAGTGAGGCGGGATCCTCGTCGTCGTAGACCCCGTCCTCGATGAGCGTGGGTTCCGACGTCATCGCATCCTGGACGCCGGCCTGCTCGACCGACGAACTCGATGAGCCGCCGCCCATCGGGTCGGTGAGCTTGTTGGAGTTCTTGCCGCAGCCGGCGGCGAGCGCCGTGATGAACGCGAGCAAGAGTGCGAACTTCAGCAACGACTGGGAACGCATGAGTCCTCCGAAGGGGCGTACCAGGGGCGCACGCCGGGCGATCAGGGCTTGGGCAGGCTTCAGGGACGAGCAGGGCCCATGCCACGCGCGCGCCTCGCGAAAACCGTTGCGCGGCAATGCCGGTCGGAAAGGTGCGGGCCGCGCGGTGTACGCGGCGGTGCAGAGGTTGGAGCGCGACGGCCGGTGTGGGCCACTTGCGGCCGCGGCGGAAAAGACGCGAGGCGGGCGGAAGTGACTCCGCCCGCCTCGATCGCCCGAGCTTCTTGAAGACCCGGGATCAGCTCCGGATCGTCGTGTTCTTGTCGACGTGGAACGTGAGCACCTGGCCGGCCTTCACGGTCGCCTGGTAGCCCTTCGAGGCCGCAACCGCTCCGGTCGCCGCGGCGCCGCCCAGGATGCCGCCGATCACCGCGCTCTTGCCGCTGCCGCCGAGCGCCTTGCCGAGCAGCGCTCCCGCCGCCGCGCCGCCGCCGATCGCGCCCAGGTTCCGCGCGCGCGTCGAGCCCGCGACGATGCTATCCGCCGTCGCGTGGAGCGTGACCGACTTGCCGTTCACGTTGACCGAGGAGATGGCCAGCACGAGCACCGCACGGGTGCCCTTCTCCGCCGGATGGACACCGGCGATGACGCCGGTCACCGTGCTGCCCGCGGGAATCGGCGCCGCGGATCCGACGACGACCGGATCCTTGACCGTGCCGCTCCACGTGTCGCCTTCGTGCGCCGTCTCGGACGTGAGTTCGGCGTCCACCGAGATCGACATGCCCGTGCCCTCGGGAATCGTCACGCCCGGATTCGCGGGCTTGGACGTCGAGCCGGACGGTTTGGGCCTCGCCGGCGCGGGCGCCTGCGTCTGCGTCGGCGGCGTCTGATTCTGCGGGGGGCTCTGGTAGTTCGTCTGCGGCGTGATGTTGCCCTGCGGCTGTTCCACCGGGTTCGTGGACAGCAGGCTGTCGCTCGCGGTTTGGGCGGCCTGATCGGCCTTCTTGGCGCAGCTGATGAGTGCGACCAGCGAAATCGCGGCCAGGGCCGCAATCGGGATCGAGCGCTTCATGCGAACTCTCCTTGTGTGGTGTCGGCCGGCGCTCGAAGGCAATCGAGCGTGAACGGCGACGAGGGGTCCCATCCTTGAGTGCACGGTGCGGCCGCGTGACAAGGGGGCAGGATGCCAGCCCGAAGCGATTCCTCGCAAGCCACATTCCGCGGCGCGAGCAATCGCCCCGAGTCGCGGCGGCTTGCGCTAAGCTGCTGCGTCCCTGTGGCTCGGCAAGTCCTCAACCTCCGGGAGCCCCCGTGGAGATCGTGCTTCGACGCGGCAACCTCGCGACACGTGCGGCCGGCGCGCTCGCGCTCGGCATCTTCGAAGGAGAGGCCCGGCTCGGCGGGGCCGCGGCGGACGTGGACCGCGCCAGCGGCGGCGCGATCCGCGCGCTTCTCAAGACCGGCGACTTCGCAGGGCGCTGGCTGGAGAGCGTCGTCCTCTATCCGAGCCGCGGCAAGGCGAAGCGCGTTCTCCTGGTCGGGCTCGGGCCGCGCGCGGCATTCGACGCGCGGCGCGCGCGGCAGACCGCGGCGGTCGCGGCGCGACGCGCGCGCGACCTGGGCGCGCGCGTGCTGGCCCTCGTGGCGCACGGCGCCGGCGGAACGCTCGATCCCGGCGCTGCCGGCGAGGCGGCCGCGGAAGGCGCGCTCCTCGGCCACTACCGCCACACCGCGTACCGCGCCGACGCGGGCGCGCCCGCGCTCGTCCGCGTCGAGATCCTCGAGCGCGACGCGACGCGCTTCGCGAGCATGCGAGAGGCGGTCGAGCGCGGCGTGCGCATCGGCGAAGGCGTGTGCCTGGCGCGCGACCTGGCCGCGACCCCCGGGCAGGATCTAACGCCCGAGAATCTCGCCGACCGGGCGCGCGAGGTGGCCCGCGCCTCGGGCGCGCGCGCCACCGTGCTCGGGGTGCCGCAGATGGAGCGGCTGGGCATGGGCGCCGTGCTCGGCGTCGGCCGCGGCAGCGAGCACGCACCGCGTTTCATCGTGCTCGAACGCGGCGCCGCGCGCGCGAAGGAGCGACCGATCGTCGTGATCGGCAAGGGCATCACGTTCGACACCGGCGGCATCTCGCTGAAGCCGCGCGAGAACATGCACAAGATGAAGTACGACATGTCGGGGGCCGCGGCCGTGCTCGGTCTGTTCCACGCCCTCCCGGCGCTCGACCTCGCTCGCCCGGTCATCGGCCTGATCCCGAGCGCCGAGAACATGCCGGGCGGTCGCGCGCTCAAGCCCGGGGACGTGCTGCGCGCCCTGGACGGCACGACGATCGAGGTCACGAACACCGACGCCGAGGGCCGGCTCGTCCTGGCCGACGCGCTCGGCTATGCGCGGCGTTTCCGGCCGGCCGCGGTCGTCGATCTGGCCACGCTGACCGGCGCAGTCAGCATCGCGCTCGGCCACCTCGCGGCCGGGCTGTTCAGCGAGGACGACGCGCTGGCCGGCGAACTGCTCGCCGCCGGTGAGGCGAGCGGCGAGCGGCTGTGGCGCCTGCCGCTGTGGGACGGCTACGCGGCGGAGATGCGCAGCGACACGGCCGATCTCGTGAATTCGGCGGCGCGCGAAGGTGGCGCGATCCTGGGCGCGGTGTTCCTGCGCCACTTCGCGCGCGGCATGCGCTGGGCGCATCTCGACATCGCGAGCACGGCGTGGGCGCCGTCCGATCGGCCGCTCGAGCGACGCGGGCCGACCGGTTTCGGCGTGCGCCTGCTGTGCGAGTGGCTGAGCCGCGAAGCTACGGCGCGGACCGCCGCTTCGTCTGCAAGGCCACGGGGGGCTCGCGCTCGAGCCGCAGGCCGGACTCGGGCTGCTCGAGCTTGAGCATGTGGCCGTCGGGTCCCATCCACACGAGATAGCGCGTGCTCGAGTCGCCGATGCTCAGCTTGCGCGCCCGCACCGGACGGTTGCCGTAGCGCAGCGTGTCGAGGCCGCGATCCTCGGCGGTGACGTCGGTGAGCGTGTCGTGCGCGCTCAGGATCATGGTGTGCATGGTGCGCTCCGAGAACGGATGTCCGTGGAGCGTGCGGCACATGACCTCGAACGAACTGAACAGCTGGCCATCCAGCACGAACAGCCGCCCGGGCGGCCGCGCGTACGTGTCGGAGCCGCCCCGCCCGTCGACCTCGCGATACACCACGAATGTGGTGTCGTGCGGCATGACGGCCCGATTCAGGTGCTGGCCGCGGAACGTCTGCCACGACTCGTAGCGGCGCAGATCCATGTCGAACGCGCCCGCGACCATCCGCATGCTCTTGGTCAGCGTGTCCCCGCTGACCGGCCCCGGCAGCACGAGGCGGGCCTGCGCGTAGACCGTCAGCGTGTCGGCCCCGGAGTCCAGCAGGTAGTGCTCCGTCCCGAGCGCATGGCCGTTCAGGTACAGCCGGAAGCTCGCCTCGTCCAACGCTTCCGCCGAGGCCGGCCGCGCCGCGAGGGCGAGAACGAGCGGGAGCAACGCGGCCAGTGGGCGCAATCGGGAGAACGACATGGCCGAAAAGTCTATCACAGGGACGGCGCCGCGCTCCGCTCCAGCCGCGCCACGCACTCGATGTGCGGCGTGTGCGGGAACATGTCGAACGGCGTCGCCTCGGCGAGGCTGAGGCCGCGCGCCGCGAAATCCTTGACGTCGCGGGCCAGCGTCGCCGGGTTGCACGACACGTAGACGACGCGCCGCGGCTCGAGCTCGGCGACGCGCGCGACCACGCGCGGATGCAGCCCGGCGCGCGGCGGGTCGACGACCACCACGTCCGGCCGCGGCGCGCCCGGCCGCTCGCCGCGCGCCCATTCGCGCAGCACGCGGCGTGCTTCGCCGCACTCGAACGCGGCATTGGCCAGCCGGTTGCGCCCGGCGTTGCGCCGCGCCGCATCCACCGCCTCCGCGACGCTCTCGACGCCGACGGCGCGCGCCGAGGCCCGCGCGAACAGCAGTGTCAGGGTTCCGGTGCCGCAGTACAGGTCCAGCACCGTCTCGTGGCCCTCGAGGCGCGCGGCGGCGAGCGCGGCCGCGTACAGCGCCTCGGCCTGCCGGCTGTTCGTCTGCAGGAACGCGTTGGCCGACGCTTCGAACTCGAGTCCGAGCAGGCGCTCGGCGAGCACCCCGCGCCCGATGAGCACGCGCTCCTCCTCGCTGAACGCGACCTGCGCGCGCGATCGCGAGATCCCCAGCGTGACGCCGCACACCACGGGCGAGAGCGCCTGAATCGCCGCGGCCCAGGCCTCGATTCCGGGCACGTCCGCCGAGGCCGCGATCAGGTGCACGGCGCACTGCTCGCTGAGCGGCAGGTGGCGGACGGTCAGGAAGCGCACCACGCCTTCGTGCGTACGCGGGTGGTACGCGTGCCACCCGCGCTCGAGCGCGAAGCGCTGCGTGAGACGCACGATCTCGACGGTGAGTTCGCTGGGCAGGAGGCAGGTTTCGAGCGCGAACACCCGGTCGAACGTGCCGCGCTCGTGCAGGCCGAGTGCCGGCCGGCCGGCGGCGTCCGGTGCGAAGCTGAATTCCATCTTGTTGCGGTAGCGGAACGTCTCGGGCGCGGGCACGATGCTGCGGACGAGGGGATCCGCGACGCCGCCGAGATGGCGCAGCGTCTCGCGCACCTGGCGCTCCTTCGCCGCCAACTGATCCGGGTAGGGCAGCTCCTGGAAGCGACAGCCGCCGCAGCGGTCGACATGCGGACACTCGGCGTCGATGCGCGCCGTCGAAGGACGCGTCAGGCTCTCGAGTCGCGCCTCGGCCCAGTTCGGCTTCACGCGGGTGACGCGACCGCGCACCGCGTCGCCCGGCAGGCCGCGGTCCAGGAAGACGACCCGCCCCTCGTGCCGGGCGATCGCCTTCCCGCCCAGCGCGAGATCTTCGACCTCGAGGTTTAACAGCTCGTTGACCTTCATCGCGCGCTCGGACGGTCGAACCACGGGACGGCTCGGTTCCTGGAACCTGGAACACGGTCGCGGGTTCATTGCGAAGATCGAACGGCCACGAAACGTGAGCGCGGCAACCTAGCACAGGGGGAAAATCATGCGTAGGCAACAGGGGTGGGCTTGGTGGACGGGGCTGACCGTCCTGCTCGGTGTCGTGGGGCTCGGCGCTTCCGCCGCGCGCGCGGCGACGGACAGCGACACGCCGTGGCTCGGCGTGTACACGCAGGAAATCACGCCGAGCCTGCGCACCGGGCTCGATTTCTCGGGCGACGGGGTGCTGGTGAATCGCGTCATCCCGGAGAGCCCGGCGGATCGCGCCGGGTTGCGCAAGGGCGACATCATCGTGGGCGTCAACTCGCGCACGCCGCGCTCGCCGGACGACTTGGCGCGCATGGTGCAGGGTGGCCGGGTCGGCCAGAGCGTGCGACTCGACGTCGTGCGCGACAACCAGCGTCGCTCGCTCAGCGCCACGCTCGAGGCGCGTCCGGATCGCGACGACGACCAGACCTGGACGAACCGTGGCGACGACGACCACGGCGACGATGCCGAACCGGGGCCGGACTCAGACGACGTGCCGACGCCGCGCACGCCCGACTCGCCGCGCACGCCCGATTCCCCGCGCGTCCACGTCTACCGCTTCAAGGGGACGCCAGGTGAAGGGCTGCCTGGCGACATGAGAATGCCGGGCGACCTGATGCACATGATGGGGCGCGGCCGTCTCGGTGTCCGCGTCGAGGGGCTGAACCCCGATCTCGCCGAGGCGCTCGGCGCTTCCGGCGCGAAGGGTGCCCTCGTCGTCGAGGTGCTCAAGGACACGCCGGCCGAGCGCGCCGGGCTCAAGGCGGGCGACGTGATCACGGCCGTCGGCGAGCAGAAGGTGTACGACGCCGGCGATCTCGTCGAGGCGCTGGGCAAGGCCGACCAGAAGGTGACGCTATCGGTGGTCCGCCGCGGCTCGCGCCGGAACGTCGACGCGGAGCTGGAGCGCGGAACGGGCTCGATGCGCATCTTCGAGAACGGGCCGTTGGGCGACCGCGTGCGGATTCAGGGCGACGACCGCAACAGCGACGAGCTGCGCGATCAGGTCCAGCAGCTTCGCGACGAGGTCAGGCAACTGCGCGAGCAGTTGCGCGACCAGCGCCACGACTAGTCGAGACTTCGCCGCCGCGCCGCGAGGGGCGTCGATCCCGATCCGTGCGCCGAATGGCGCTGAATCCAGGGCGTGGATCGAAGCGGGCGGGAGCAGCGCGGCGCCCCTCGTGGGGGCGGCGGCGATACGGGGCCCGGTGGTGCGACGACCACCGGGCTTCCGGTTTTTCTCGGAGCGGCCACAGCCGAACGCGACGACCGATGGCCCGACGCTCGAGACCGCCTGGACACGCGCGGCCGCCGCCGCGAGCGTTGCGGCGGTCCTGAATGGACCGTACGCTGCCCGGCCATGTCCGAGCTGTCGGGATTCCGCTACTGCCCGCGCTGCGCCACGCCCCTCGTGCGCATCGACGATCACGGCTGGCCGCGACGGGCGTGTCCGGCGTGCGGCTACATCCACTATCACAATCCGGTGCCGGCAGCGGGTGTGATCCTGACGCGCCGCGACGAGGTGCTGCTCGTCAAGCGCCGCTACGATCCGCGCGCCGGCGCGTGGTGCCTGCCGGCCGGGTTCATGGAGAACGGGGAAACGCCCGAGCGGTGCGCCGTGCGCGAACTGCGTGAGGAGACCGGCCTCGTCGCCCGCCTCAGCGGATTGTTCGGCGTCTACGCCGGGTTCGACGACCCGCGCGTGCGCTCGGTGCTCGTGCTGTACACGGCCGAGCGCGTCCGCGGCCGGCTGCGGCCCGGGGACGACGCGATCGAGGCGCGGTTCCACCCGTTCGCTCGCCTGCCGCGCAACCTGGCCTTCGCTTCGCACAAGGAGGCGCTGGCCGAGTTCCGCGAGACTCGCGCGCACGAAGCGAGACGGCCCGGCGCGAGAACGCCGGGCCGTCGCCCTTCGTCGAGGATTCGCGCGCGCCGCTAGGCTGCCGCGCGGCCCGACCCCTCGCTTCCCTCCAGCATCAGCGCCATCAGCGAGCCGGCGAGCATCGCGCGATCCAGGTCGAGATCGTCGAACGGATCACCATCCGACTTGTTGCTCAGGTTCAGCACGCCGGACAGACGGTTATTGTGCACGAGCGGGACGGAGATGAACGAGTCGGAGTTGTAGGCGTCCTGGTGCGTGTGTGGCGTCTCCCGCGCGTCCTCGGGCGCGCGCACGAGCAGCGGCTTGCGATTGTGCGCGACCCAGCCGGCGATGCCCTGCCCGACGCGGACCTTGACCTGCTCCGCGACCCCCGGGTCGATGCCGCGCTGCGCACGGATCTGCAGCGTCTCCTCGGCGGCGTCGAGAACCATCAGGCTGCACCGGGCGACGCCGAACTCCTCGCAGAACCAGCTCACCATGAAGCGCGAGAACTCCTCGTCGGCGTGCTCCGTCGACAACAGCTCGAACACCTGCTTGAGGAACTGCACCGTGCGCTGCGTGCCCTGCAGCCGGCTCTGCGCCTCGTTCAGCTCCGCGTAGGCCTGACTCAGGTGCTGCGTGGCCTGCGCCGACTGCTCCTCGAGCGCGGACAGCGCGCCTTTCACGCGATCCAACTCGCCACGATCGGTGTCCGCGTCCTGGGACAACGCCTCGATCTGCTGCATCAGCGTCTCGAGCTTCTTGGCCTTGAGGCGATTGTCCTCACGCAGTTGCTCGCTCTGGACATTGAGCTGGCGGATGCGCTCCTGGAAATCCGCGGTCGCGACGCGCCCGCTTTCGGGCGTGGCCGCGGCGCGCGAGCTGCGGTACAGGTGCTGCGACAGCGCGAGCGACGCGAGGCTCTTCACGGGAAGGATGTGCGCCATGGCGTTGCCGCTGAACGCACCTTTCTTCTCGCTGGCCAGGATCAGCAGCGCGAGGATGTCCTCCTGATCCGCCAGGGGCAGGCACACGCAGGCCTGCCAGTTCGCGACCGGCGTGATCGCGTGGAGCGCGGCGCCTTCCAGCGGGTCGGGCTCGTACCACGGTGACGTCTGGAACACGTGGGACAGCAGCGCCCGCTTGTCCGTCCGATTGAAAAATGCACTGGGGTGAAAGAACTTTCGCACGAGCCGCGAGGGCAATTGGTCCACGGGCAGCGTAATGTCGCGACGCGCGAGGCGCGGGCCCTGGCGCTCGTAGACGTGGACGAGCGCGTCGCGGCTGACCTCGTAGAACGACAGCGAAGCGCGCCAATCGGGGCGCAGGGCCTGCAGATAGCCGAGAAATTCGAAGACCACGGCCTCGGTGTCCCGGGAGCGGGTGAGGCGGTCGGAAATGTCGCGCAAGTCGAACTTGGACACGGCGAGTCCTCCGTTGGGGCATAGGCGAGATGGGGACCGCGCGAAAAGGCAATCGGCGTGCCCACGGTGTGCAGTCTCGGCGCGCGCGACGCGTGCTAGAGTGCGGCGCGTCGGCATCGTGCAAAATCGAGCGAGGAGGCCAAAATGCCCCAATTGATCGCGGACCGCGCCGTGCTCCGGATGACCTCCGAGTTGGGACAGGTGATGGCCGCGGCGCGCGCGCGCGAGCAGGCCGGTGAGCGCGTGCTCCACTTGGAGCGCGGCGAGCCGGACTTCGACACGCCGCCGCACATCGTCGAGGCGCTGGCCGCCGCCGCGCGCGCCGGCGAGACGCATTACCCGGACGCGCGCGGCGCGCTGCCGCTGCGCCGCGCGCTCGTCGACAAGCTGGCGCGCGAGAACGGCATCGTGTGCGAAGCGGACGACGTGGTCGTCACCGACGGCGGCACGCACGCGCTGTTCCTCGCGTTCCAAAGCCTGCTCGGCCCGGGTGACGAAGTGCTCGTGCTGTCGCCGCACTGGATGGCGATCCCCAAACTCGTGGGCTTCGCGCACGGCGCGGGCTATCGCACGCTCCCCGCGTACCTCGATCTCGGCGCGGGCGTGCTCGACGCCGCGGCATTCGCGGCGGCCCTGCGCGGCGCGTTGCGCAAGGAGACACGGGGCCTCTATGTGAACACGCCGAACAACCCCACCGGCGTCGTTCTGTCGCGCGAGCAACTCGCGGCCATCGCCGAGGTCGCGATCGAACGCGACCTGTGGGTGATCAGCGACGAGGCGTACGAGCATCTGCTGTTCGACGGCGCCCGCCACGTGAGCCTCGGGTCACTGCCCGGCATGGCCGAGCGCACGCTCAGCGTGTACACGTTTTCCAAGTCCTACGCGATGACCGGCTGGCGCGTCGGCTACGTCGTCTCGCCGCCGGCCTTGCGCGGGGTGATGGGCCCGCTGCTGTCGTTCTACACGACGCACGGCGTGTTCCCGGCGGTGCAGAGCGCGGCGCGCGCCGCGATCGAAGGATCGCAGGACGCCGTCGAGACCATGCGCCGCGCCTACGCGGAGCGCCGCGACCTTCTCCTCGCCGGCCTCGCAGGACAGGACGCGATCGTCGTGCCGACGCCGCGCGGAGCGTTCTACGCGTTCGCGAACGTGGCCGCCGCGCGAGGCGGGCGCCCGCTGTGGGACCTCGTCCACGAGTGGCTGGCGCTCGGTGTCGCCGTGCTGCCCGGCACCGCGTTCGGCCCCGAGTACGGGGACTGGGTCCGCATGTCGCTCGCGACGCGCGGTGAAGACGTCGCGGAAGCGGCGCGCCGCCTGCGCGAGCACGTCGTCGCCGCGCGGACGGCGCGCGAGCCGGTGTGATCGTGGGATTCTGTCCGGAGTGCGGCGCCGAGTACGAAGCGGCCATCGCCGCGTGTCCGCGCTGCCGCGTCGTGCTGAATCGCGAGCCGCCCGGCCTCGGCGGATCGCCCGAAGTCGTGCATCGCGTGCCCGACGCCGCGTCGGGAGCGTTGCTCGGAGGATTGCTCGAGCACCACGGCGTGCACGCCGTGTTGCGCAGCGCGATGCTCCCGGGTTACGGCACCGTGCGGCGCGACTGGGCGACGGGCGCGTGGGGCGAGATCCTCGTGCCGCGCGAGGAAGCCGACGAGGCCCGCGCCATCATCGCGGACTACCTCGAGGCGTTGGAGCAGGGTGGCGCGGTGCGCGATGACGACGTCGAGGGCTCCGAGCCCTAGCCGCCCCGAGATCAGCGCGAGCGGCCGGGTCGGGCCACGCGCTGCGCAGGCTCGGAGGCCGGCGTCTCGTCTTCTTCGTCTTCCTCGACCTCGATGATGAAGTTCCCCGACATACGCTGCGGCACGATGACGCGGTGCAACGCGATCGCGAACACTTCGTCCATGGTCTCGACGGGCACGAGTTCGATCTTGTCGCGCACGTCCTCGGGAATGTCGCCCAGGTCCTTCGCGTTCGCGGCGGGCAGCAGCAGCGTGCGGAAGCCCGCGCGATAAGCGGCCAGCGCCTTCTCGCGCAGCCCGCCGACGACCAGCACCTTGCCGCGCAGGCTGACTTCGCCGGTCATGGCCACGTCGTGGCGGATGGGGCGGTCGCTGAGCACGGACGCGATCACGAGACCCACCGTGATGCCGGCTGACGGCCCGTCCTTCGGCACGCCGGCGGCGGGAAAGTGGATGTGGATGTCGTAGTTCGCGAACGCCTCGGCGTCGATCTCCAATAGATCGGCGCGCGAGCGGACGTACGAATGCGCGGCCTGCACCGACTCCTTCATGACTTCTCCGAGCTGGCCGGTGGTCACGACGCGGCCCGAGCCCGGCATTTTCAGCGCCTCGACGATCAGGATCTCGCCGCCGGCCGCGGTCCAGGCGAGTCCGGCCGCAACGCCCACGTCGTCCGACTTGCCCGCCATCTCGGGCGCGTAGATCTGGTGACCGAGGTACTGCTCCATGCGCTCCGGCGTCACGCTGTGACGGCGCGTGTTCCCGGTGGCGCGGGCGCGCGCGACCTTGCGACACACGGTCGCGATCTGACGCGACAGCGAGCGGACTCCGGCCTCGAGCGTGTAGTGGCGCACCATCGCGCGCAGCGTGGCCTCCGGCAGGACGACGTCGCGTGGCGACAAGCCGTGTTCGTGAAGCTGGCGCGGCAGCAGGAAGCGCTGCGCGATCTCGATCTTCTCGTCCTCGCCGTAGCCCGGCACCTCGATGACCTCGATGCGCTCCTGGAGCGAGTCGAGCACCAGGTCGAGACTGTTCGCGCACAGCATCAGCACGGCGTGCGACAGGTCGATGGGGAGTCCGACGTAGTGATCCGTGAAATGCGTGTTGCTCTCGGGGTCGAGGAGTTCGAGCAGCACCTCCGCCACCTCGAGGCCGCCCTCTCCGACGAGGCGATCCACGCCGTCGATCATGAGCACCGGGTTCGACACCCCGGCCTCGCGCAGCGCACGCACGATCTTCCCAGGCTGCGCGCCCGGCAGCGTGCGGCTCACGCCGCGCAATTCTCCGGCGTCGCTCGTGCCCGAGACGCTGATGCGAACGAAGGGCCGGCGCAGGGCGCGCGCCACCGCGGCGCCGAGCGACGTCTTTCCCGTTCCCGGCGGTCCGACGAGACACAGCGCCGGTCCCGGAAGGTCCTGCTTGAGCCGGCGCACCGCGAGGAACTCGACGATGCGCTCCTTGGCTTTCAACAGCCCGAGGTGCTCGCGCTCGAGGCTGTGCTCGACTTCCTTCAGATCCGCGTCCTCGCTGGAAACCGAGTCCCAGGGCAGTGACCACAGCCACTGGAGGTACGCGCGCACCTGGCCGGCTTCGGGAGATCCCGACGGCAGGCGTCGCAGCCGGTCCATCTCGCGCTGAGCCTGCCTCGAGACCTCGCCGGGCAACGAACTCGGCGGCGCGACCGGCGGCTCCTGGCGGATCAGCGTCCGCGACCGGACGGGCACGGCTTCCGGCGCGCCCGCGCGGAGTGTCCGCGGCTTGCGCGTCGAGGCGCGTCTCGGCTTTTCGGCACGGGGCATGAGTGGCTCCGGATGGGTGAACGGCTTGGACGACCGCGCGTCGGTCCCGATGAGGTGGGACGGGACGCGTCGACCCTTTCGATTAGCAATTCGCCGGCCGGACTCGGGGCTGAATCGCCCTGAGTGCGCCCTCTGGGCCCAACCTGTTGTGCAACTTGCGATTCATTGTCGGCGTCGACCCCTGGGGGGGCGGGGTGATGGACCGGGTCAAAGCTACGGACGTGTTGGTCCTTTGCCAGCTGGGTGTAAAGAACCTTCCCGGTACGGCAGGTGCGTCCGGTCGCCCGTCGCCTCACGGTGTAGCGGCGCTGCCTCGGGGATCGCGCCGCGCCGATGAGCCGGCGGCCGATTTGCCGAAAAAGCATCACGGCCGCCCCGTTCAGGGACGGCCGTGAGATGTAGCGTTCTTCTGAGGAAGCCTAGCGGTACAGGATCTTCACCCGGCCCCAGGTGGACGAATTCGTCCCCGTCGGCTGGCCGGCGCACGCGTCGTTGAACGTCGTGCCGACCGCGACATCGTCGACGTTGTACTTCCACAGCACGCTGCCCGCGGGCGTGATCGTGGCGCTCTCACGCATCGCGAGCGCCGAGATCAGGAAGCCGGTCGTGCCGACAGCTCCCGTGATCTTCGGGCTCGTCTCGTCCGCCGGGTTGACCCAGAGGTCCGAGGTGCCTGCCGCGGCGTCATAGTCGATCGCCACGACGTAGGTCTGGCCGTAGTTCAGGGCCGTGGGCCACGTCGCGGTGGGCGAGCTGGTCGACGTCGAGAGGCCGAACGTGAACGTCGTGCCCGACGGAACGACGAACACGCGAGCCGCGAAATTGATGGTCCCGGTGTCCTTGAAGTGCAGGAAGTAGTTGGTCGACGGCGTACCCACGACGGACGGAATGTTCACCGTGAAGCACGCGAACGTCTTTGCCGTCGCGCCCTGCGCCGCGAACGTGCGGTTGTCGTCGGGCGCGTTCGTCATGTCGCCGGCGGCGTGGCCGCTGACCACTTGGATGTCCGTGCCGGTGCCGCTGTGTGTGGTCCAGTTGCCACCACTGCCGGCAACCAAGCCGCCGTTCGCGTACGAGAACGTTTCGGTCATCAGCGTCGACGCGAATGCGGACGACGCGGTCAGCACGACGGCAGCGCCGAGACCACACAGTGCGAGCATGACGGGGGTAGCTCTCTTCATGGCGGGCTCCTTCTGAAACGGGTGAGTGCCCAAGGTGCAGATGTCCGAAGTGACGGGTCTCGGCCCGTGGATTCCAGTGGGAAGCGGAGGATGGAGGGGCAGATAGCCTACGCAGCCGCGTCAATGCTAGACGAGGCTGCCCCTTTTTGACAAGTCCTGATCGCCCCGTAATTCCCCGTCGATGCGGTTTTTACGTGCGCGTCACCCGCGCCGGGCGGGGCTGGGGGCCACGATGTCCCAGAAGCTCAGGGCCGGGCGCTGGTCGCTTCGGGAGGGGCCGTGACGGCGGCGGCCTGGCGGCGCGCCCGCAGCCACGTGTTCGCGGCGTTGAGGAGCAGGAACACGGCGAAGGAGCGAGTCAGCAGGAGATGCGGCAGAATCTGCGCGAGCCACGACCCTAGTGGCCCCCCGACGGCGGCCCCCACGGCCAGCATCGGCACGAGTCCCCAGGCCACGTTGCCGTGCCGCGAATGCTCGTAGGAGCCGAGTGGCGCGGTGACGAGGATCACGGCGAGCGAAGTGCCCTGCGCGAGGGGCTGGGACATCCCGAGCAACAGCGTGAACGCGGGCACGGCGAGGATGCCGCCACCCACACCCATGAAGCCCGCCAACACGCCGACGCACGCGCCGAGCGCCGCGTCGAGCACGAGCCCCATCGCCCCCAACTCGAGAGCGTGGCCGGAGCCGGTGGGCGTCTTCCACAGCAGTCGCACCGCGACGATGACCAGAAATATCGCGAACGACTGCGTGAGGAGTCTCGATGACAGCCGCGTCGCCCAACGTGCCCCGAGGCGCACCGTCAGCAGGCTGGTGATGGCCACCGCCAGCGCCACGCTCCACGCCACGTGCGAGTACGCGGCGTAGACGAAGATCGACGCGAGCGCCGTTCCTCCGATGACCGCCAGCGACGTGCCGTGTGCGGCGTGCTGGCGCAGTCCGAAGAACGCGGTGAGTAGCGGGATGAGGACGAGTCCGCCGCCGACTCCAAAGAGTCCGCCCGCGACCCCGGCCGCAAACCCCGTGAGCAGGGCGCGGACGCGATCGCGGGCGGTCATCCGTTACGTCAGGGCTGGGCGATGCTCGCGGACGTGGTGCGTTGCACCAGGCGAACGGTGTCGGCGAAGCGCGTGGCGTTCGTCGGAGCGCCGAGTACGACCGCGATCAGGTCGCGGCCCTGCGTGCGCAGCCAGGTCGCGAAACAGTAGCCCGCCTCGCTGATGAAGCCGGTCTTGCCGCCGACGATCTCGTAGTGGCTGAACAGCAGGCGATTCGTGTTGTGGATCTCGTGCACGCGGCGTGCGGTGCGGAACTCGTAGGACCGCGTCGTCGTGATCTCGCGCACGAGATCGATGTCAGCCGCCGCATGCAGCATGCGCGCGACGTCGGCCGCGGTCGAGACGTTGCGCTCGTCGAGGCCCGTGAACTCGACAAAGCGCGTGTGCGTCATGCCGAGCTCGATCGCCTTGTGGTTCATGCGCGCGAGGAAGTCGTCGGGCGCCAGTCCGGATTCGCGCGCGAGCACTCGCGTCGCCACGTTGTCCGAGCACATGAGGCTCATGTGCAGGAGGTTGGCCAACGACGCGCTCTCACCGTTGCGCAGCTGCGTGTGACCACCACCAGCCAGCTCGTCCCGCGTCACCACGGCTTCGCGATCGAGATCGGGTTTCTGCTCGAGGAACACCATCATCGTCATCAGCTTCGATAGGCTCGCGATGGGCACCGAACTGTCCGAATTCTTCTCGAACAGGACCTCACCAGTGGCCGGGTCGAGCACGATCGCGTTGCGTGCCCAGACGCCGCCCGGAGGCGCGCGCCGCACACGATGGCGATGGTGGACCGTGCCTGCTGAGCGCCTGGCGAGGGTGGAACGGTGGGCGGGGGCGGCGGCTCCGATCGTCGTGATCGTGCCAGCCATGAGGGCGGTGAGGAGCAACGCTCCGCACAATACCCTGGCTCGAGAAAGCATGAGTCCTCCTGGACGCTCCCGGCGGAGAGCGGACGGCCGTCCCGTCCGTGGGATCGGCGATGACGCAGCGCTGAGTCTAACGGCCAGAACCGCATGCGTCAATCGTGCCAGTTGCGGCTCTTTCCCCAGCACCGGTGACCCCAATCCGGCGAAGCCTTTGGGGCACAGGAGGAAACAGTGGAAGTTCAATCTCAGGTCAGTCGGCCACGCGGACCGTTCAGAGCGGCGGGCCGCCCAGCATCAGTGCAATGCGGCCGATGGAGCGTGCGCGACCAGGCCAGCCATTCCGGCAATAGGCTGCCAGCGATCGGTGCGACAGAACCCATCCACGCTCAGCTCTTCCAGTTCGCGGCCTACGTCCCGCAGGTCTCCCTGGTGAAGCGCCACGAGGATGCTGCGCCCCCGGCTGCTGTTGAGACGCTCGACCGCGACCCGGTCGAGGCCCACGCGATTCGCCAGGTCGATGAGCACCATGACCGGCGACGCCTCGAGCAACTCGACGCCTCGCTCGGCCTGTCGGGCAACATGTACGCGAACGCCCTTGCCACGCAGGGTGCGGATGAGCCCCGCGTGAACGGCGGGACGGGTGGTCATGAGCAGCACTTCGGGGGCCAGGCCCCGCATGGGAATCAAGCGGCACCTCCTTGACGCGTGGCGGAGAGGTCCACGCGAATCTTGTCGAGGGCGTCGTACAACTCGTCGAGGAAGCGCCCGTCCTCGACGAGCGCATCGGGGTCATGTTGGAAGCCGGTCACGAGGCGTCCCGCCCACGGCGCCCCGGCTGAGTCCCCCGGAACCCGTATCCAGGCGACGAACGCGAGCAGGAGGCGCTGGGCATCGCGCGAGAGCGCGTCGACGCAGTCCAGGAGCAGCGTTCCGCGCTCCGCCGTCCACAGCGGATTCGATCCGCTCCGGCGCGGCGACCGCGACAGCCACCACTCGAGCGCCCGACACAACGTCGACGCCTGCCGCGAGCAGCGGACGACGACGAAAGGGCCGGTGCGCAGCGCGCTCTCGCGATGGAACGCCGCGGCGATCGCCTCCCGCTCGGCCTGAGAGCCGCCAATGACCAGCACGTGGCTCAAGCTGTGGCGGTGCAATTGAGGCAGCGGGGGGGCCGCCGACATCGCGGCCCCCAGTGCCGTGTGGCTTCTCGTTGAGTTCGAGGCGCTCACGCTTCTACCGAGCCGGCCGCTTCGCCAGAACGATGCGCACCGTCCTGGTCTGGACGCTCGCGTGGGCGGGCGCTGACAGCCAGCGCGCGGCCAGCAGGCCGAGCTGTGTGGTGCGCTGCTGGAAGAACTCGTCGAACGTGAACTGCGCGACGGTCTCGGTCGACGGTGCCACCTGCTGGATCGAGGTGGGTCCGGTTCGGTTTCCGGTTGGCGGATCGGTCACTTGGGCCGATGCGACGCCCGGAACGATCGCCGCGATAGCCAGTGCGGAGAGTGCGCCGACGATGGAGAGGCGGCTGCGGGACATGGTGTGCTCCTTGGGCAAGGGTCCGTATCAGACGGGGGCCTGCCCAGAGCACATGGCCAGAAGCTTGCCAAGAAACGGCAACGCCTCTGGAATCAATCAAACGATTCTAGGTCAATGGGTTGGACGGTCAGACGATGGCTCGCTCGGGCGCGCCTCGGACCGAATTGTTCGCAGCAATTCACGCTATGGAAGTAGATTCTGCACGCAGGCCGTGCAGTGGCAGACGTTTAGGCCCGCCTTCGCAATTTTCCGCGCGATCGCCGTTTCTGGCGAGAGCTTTCCATGTCGAATTTCTTCAATCGGTAGCGCAGCGCCTGCTCGGTGATTCCCAGCGCCTTGGCGGCCGAGGACTGATTCCCCTTCGACCGCTCGAGGGCCTCCTCGATGGCGCGACGCTCGATCTCGTCGAGCATGTCGGGAAGCGGTCGCGCCCGGCCGGTTCTCACCGGTGGGCGACGATCCTGCAGGTCGCGCGGGGGAGGGATGGGCGGAAGCATGCGCCCGGGGTTCATGGCCATGACCCGCTCCACATAGTTCTCGAGTTCGCGGACATTGCCCGGCCAGTCGCTCTGCATCACCGTCGGCATGAAGTCGGTCGACAGCTCCGGCAGTTCGCGCTGCTGGCGGTTGGCCTGTTCCGCGACGAAGTGCCGGACCAGGGGCGGAATGTCCGCCTTCCGCTCGCGCAGCGGCGGCACCTCGATCGGAATGACGTTCAGACGGAAATACAGGTCTTCACGGAACAGGCCCTCTTCGATCAGTTGCCCGAGATCCCGGTTCGTCGCCGCGATCACGCGCACGTCGATCGGAATCGGCCGGCCTCCGCCGATCGGCGTGACCTCGCGATTGGCGAGCACCGACAGCAGCGCGACCTGCTGGCGCAGCGGCATCTCGCCGATCTCGTCGAGGAACAGCGTTCCGCCGTCGGCCTGCACGAACCGTCCGTCCGCGCCCTGCACTCCGGTCGCGGTTTGCGGCAGGATCCCGAACAGCTCGCGCTCGAGCAGCGTCTCGGGGATCGCGCCGCAGTTCAGTGTCAGGAACGGCCGGGCGCGACGCCGGCCGCTGTGGTGGATGACGCGGGCGATCAGCTCCTTGCCCGTACCGTTTTCGCCGGTCAACAGCACGGTGCTGTCGCTGTGCGCCACGAGTCCGATCAGGGCGAGCACGCGCTGCATCGCGCTGCTCGTCCCGATCAGATTGCGTGCCTGATAGCGCGCTCCGACCTGCTTGCGCAGCGTCAGGTTCTCGTCCTCCAACTGCTTGTTGAAGCGCTGGACCTCCTCGTGCCCGCGGCTCTTCTCGATCGCCACCGCCATCAGGTGCGCGAAGCCCTCCAGCAGGCGCCGATCGTCGTCGGTGAACGCGTCCGCACGGCCGGAATGGTCGAGGTACACGGCGCCCACGACCTTGCCGCCGGCGTGCATGGGAACGCACACGATGGACCGCAGGTGCAGATTCGCGACGCTCTCCGAGGCCGCGCGCGGATCGGTGGGTGCGTCGCCGATGACGAGGCTGCCCCCGCTGTCGGCTACGCGCTGGACGACGCGCGTGCTGTAGCCGACCGCCGTGCGCCGCGTCGTCGCGTCGACCGCGCCGTGCTCGGCCATGGGCACGAGCCGGCCGTTCTCGTCGGCCAGCACCAGGACGCCGCGCTCGGCGGCCAACTGCTCGACCGCGATCTCCATCGCGCGCTGCGCCAGTTCCCGGACGTCGGACAACGACTGGAGCAGCCGGATCACGTCTTCGATCAGCCCGCGCTCGCGGCCGTCCGAGGAACCGCCGCCGCGCTCCAGCCAGCGCACGTGCAGCGCCAGGGCGCGTTCGCGCCCGCGATGGTCCTGCAGCCTTTCGAAGCCGCCCGCCGCCTCGCGAATCCAGTCGCTGATCGGCAGTCGCGTGCCGCCTTCCTCCGGCATGCCGACGCGCGCGAACTCCAGCGCCGCCGCGGCACGGTCCGGCGGGGCGGGCAGCGCGTCGAATCCCGCGAGCGCGCGGCGCGCGATCGCCAGTCCATCCGAGACCTGGCCGCGTGACAGCGCGATCTCGGCGCGCAGTTGATCGGCGAGCGCCGCCACGTAGCGGGCCGGCCGTCCCTTGAGCCAGGCGTCGGCCAGCGCGAGGCGCTGGGTCGCAGCCGCGACGTCGCTGTCGCGAAGCGCCATGCGACCGCAGCGCAGGTGCAGCACGACCACGCCGATCGAGTCCGCGTCGCGCGTGACCGGCGCCGCGTCGCGCCATACGGCGTACGCCTCGTCGCGCCGACCCGAAGCCGCGAGCACGTCGCCCAGTTCGAGACGGCACCAATCCAGCTCGCCGGGAGTGCCGGCCCTCAGCGCGCGTTCGACGGCGCGCCGCGCCCAGCGCTCGGCACGGCCCAGCCGCCCGCGCGTCCGGTGCGCCATCGACAGCGCGCGCTCTGCCGCCATCACCCGGTTCGGGAGACTGCCGGCGCAAAGCCGCAGCGCGGCGCGCGCGCGGCGCCGGGCCTCGCGCGGCCGGCCGACGAGCGCCAGGAGGATCGCGAGGTTCAACATGGCCAGCGCGGCGCCAGGCCCGCGCCCGGTCTCCAGCGCGAGCTGCAACGCCTCGGCCGCGCGCCCGCTGGCCGCGCGCCACTCGCCCATCTCGGCGAGCAACGCCGCGTCGTTCTGGAGCAGTTCCTCGAGGGCCAGCGGATGTCCGAGGCGGCGCGCGTCGCTGAGCGCGCCGGCGTACAGGCGTTCGGCGTCGTCGAAGCGCAGGCGGAACTTCTCCACGCTGGCCATGACTCCGAGCGCGCGCAGTTCGCCGAGCGAATCCGCGGCCTGCCGGCACAGATTCAGCGCCCGTTCGGACATGACGGCGGCCTCGTCCAGGCGTCCGAGCCGGAGCAGGAAGCTGGCCGCGTTGCGCGCCGCGTAGCCGGCGGTGCGCAGGTCGTGCGCCGCCTCGGCCAACGACAGCGCTTCGAGTTCGGCGTCCAGGGCCTCGGCGTGCTGGCCGACCGTGCTCAGCCACCACGCGTGATGGACGAGCCATCTCGCTTTGAGCGGCGCGGCCGGCCGTTCCGCGAGCGCGGCCGCGACCGCCTCGCGGACCGCGTCCGCCTCGCCCAGATTGACGTGCGCCAGGCACAGCCCGAGCCGCGCGTCGTCGCGCCGTTCCGGCGTCGCGCCGTGCGCCGCGACCCGGGCCAGGGGTTCGCGCGCCGCCGCGAATCGTCCGGCATCGAGCGCGAGCTCTCCCGCGCGCAGGCACCACACATCCACGTCCTCGGGCGCGACGCGCTCGGCGATCGGGACGACGGCCAGCGTCAGCGCGTGATCGGCTCGCTCCGCGAAGGCCGACTCCGCAGCCGCGAGGGCGGCGCGGTCGTCGCCGATGGCGCGCGCGTGATCGAAGTGCTCGCGTGCCGACAAGGCCGGTGCCGCGAGGAGCCTCCGGCGCAGATCGACGCGCCGCTCGTCCGGAAGCGCTGCGGCGATCGCGTCGCCGAGCGCGGGCGGAATGCTGATGCGTCCGGCGTCGTCACGGGCCACGAGCCCCGCGGTCACCGCCGCGGCGATCGCCGCCGCGTCGGCGTCCGGTTCCAGCGCGACGAGGGCGTCGGCGGTGACCGCGCGCCCCCAGACGGCGAGCGCGGCGACGGCGGCGCCCGACCGTGCCGGCAGCGCGCGCCACGCCTCGAGGCGCGCGCGCCCCACGTCCTCGGGCGCGCGCACGTGGGCCAGCGCGTCCGGCTCTACGCGGAAACCGCCGTCGTCTTCGACGAGGGCACCCGCATCCGCGGCCGCGCGAATCAAGGCGACGCTCAGGCCGGCCTGTCCGCCGCCGCGCGACCACACGAAGTCGACCAGTCGCTCGGGCGCGGGCTGCCCGAGGCGGGCTCCCACCAGATGCTCGACGCCCGCGCGATCCAGCGCGTCGAGGCGAATCGCGAACGCGGCCCCGGAATCCAGCAGCACCCGCAGGTCGGGCTCCGCTTCACGCGCCGCGCCGCACGTCCACACCCAGCGCAGGCGGTGGCCCTCGGCATGCAGCAACAGCCGCTTGAGCACCGCGCTCGACTGCGCGTCGAGACGCTCGACGTCGTCGAGGAGCATGAGCGGCGCGCCGCCCTTGGTCGCCAGAGCCGCGGCCCATTCGAGCGCCGTATGCGCCACGTCGTCGAGCGCGTCGGGCGCGAGGTGCGCGCCGTCGACTTCGAGCCACGCGCGCACGGCCGCGTGCACTGCGGGCGTCGGCAACGAGGTCGTGTCCGCCGCGAGTCGCCTGAGGATGACGCGCGCCGTCTCGCCGAGGACGCCCGAGCCGGACGCGGCCAGGCGAAGCACGCGGCGGCCCGCGACGGCGGCGCGCGTCGCGAGTTCGTCGAGCAGCGCGGTGCGTCCGCTGCCGGGCGGTCCCGTCACGAGGGCGAGTCGGGCCGTCGCGGCCCCGGCGCCGATCCACGCGTCGAGTCGCGACAATTCGCGCTCGCGGCCGACGACCCGCGCGCTGCTCAAGCGCTCGCCCAGCGAGCGCCGCGCCGCGGGATGCAGGTGCTCGAGTTCGCGCCGCACCTCGCGCATCGAATCGCCGCGCTCGGCCGGCACCGGGGACAGCAGACGCAGGATGAGCTGGACGAGGGCCGGCGCCGCTCCCGCGTCCTCGAGCGGCTGGGCCGACGGCGGACCGGTCTGTTGCCGGCGCAGCAGCGACGTCGTGCCGCGCGCCTCGAACGGCGCGCGCCGCGCCGCCAGCGAGTACAGCGTGGCCCCGAGCCCGTACAGGTCGGAGCGAACGTCGACCGCGTCTCCGCGCACGATCTCGGGCGCGGCGAACCCGGGTGTGCCGCGATGCCCGGACGTGCGGCCGAACAGCGCCGAGAGGCCGAAGTCGAGCAGGCGCACGCCGGCCGGCGTCGCGTCGGGCCCGGGAAGGACGAGCACGTTGGACGGCTTCACGTCGCCGTGGGCCACGGATGCCGCGTGCAGCGCCTCGAGCCCGCGCGCGAGTTCGGCCGCCACGAAAAAGAACGCGCGCCAGTCCCCGGCGTGCAGCGCGCGATCCGCGGCCACGCCCGGCACGTAATCCATGGTGAAGTACGCCGTACCGTCGGGCGTGATGCCGAACTCGTGGACCGCGACGACGGACGGGTGCCGGATCGACGCGAGGACGGCGAACTCGTCGCGCAGCGTGCCCGGCAACGCGCGCGCCAGGTCGGGATGCATGCGCTTGAGCGCGCACTCGGCGCCCGTTGTCAGATCGCGCGCGAGGTGGACGTCGCCCATGCCGCCGCGCCCGAGCGGCTTCAACAGGGCGAACCGGCCGTCGACGCGCTCGATCATCGCGCGGGTTCCTCGGGGAGATCGGTTGCGCCCGTCAGATCGTGGAGCACGAGGGCGCGCACGACCGGAAGCGGCACGGCGCCGGCGCGCAGGAACGTGTCGTGGAACGTGCGCAGCTGGAAGCGCGCGCCCAGGCGTTGTTCGACTTCGGCGCGCAGATCGAGGATGTGCCACTTGCCCAGCGTGTAGACGAGGTACGTGGGATCCAGCGCGCCGCGCCGCGCTTCACGCGCCGCGTTCACCGGCGACATGTAGCAGCGGTCCTGGAACACGCGCGACGCCTCGTCCAGCGTCATGCCGCGGGTGTGCAGCGAGATGCCGACGATGAGCCGGCCGAGCCGCTGGGCCGCGAGGTCGAGCTGCGCGAACTCGCGCCTGGGATCGCCGCCGCCGAAGCCCTGTTCCACGGCCATCTGCTCGCAGTAATGCGCCCAGCCCTCGACGTTCGACCCGCACGGCAGGGCCTGGCGGAGCGGCGAGCGCACGCCGCGTAGCGCGAGGAACTGGTAATAGTGTCCGGGCAGGGCCTCGTGAATGGTCACGATGTCGGTCGCGGCGCGATTGAAGAACGCCAGGTGGTCGGCGATGTCGCGCGGCGTGCCGTTCAGGTCGGGCGGCGTGACGTTGAAGTACGCCTGATTGCCGCGCTTCTCCCAGACGCCCGGCGATTCCATCGACGCGAACGACAGGCTGCGCCGGAACGACGGTGTTTCGCGCACGATGAGGTGCTCACGCGTCGGCGGCGTCAGCAACGCGTGAGTGCGCACGAACGCACGGATCGTGTCGAGGCGCGCGCTGACGAACGGCACGAGGCCCGCGGCGTCCGGCCGGTCCACGGCGAGCGACTCGAGGGCCGCGGCCACGCCACCGCCCGGCGCGATGCGTTCGGCCAGCGCCTCCATGCGCGCGCGCGTCGCGTCGAGCTCGCGTTCGCCGCGCGCGAGGAGGGATTCGACGGGAGTCGACTCCATTTCGTCGGCCCACAACTTCCGCTGGTACCGATCGCGGCCGAGCGCGAAATCGCCATCGGCGCGCGGCAGCAGGTCCGCCGAGAGGAAGGCGCGAAACTCCTCGACGGCCTGGGCCGCGCTGGTGTCGGCTTCGGTGAGGTCCGCGACCAGCGTCGGATCGTGGCACGCCGCGGTCAGAGCGGGCACCGTCGTCCGATACAACTCGATCACGCCGGCACTCTGGGCGATGGCCACTTCGGTCGCGATGCGCGAGGGGTGCTGCAGGTTGAGCCGCGCCGCGCGCAGCACCTCGGGCACGGCCTTCAGGCGCCGCGTCGCCGCGCGCACGCGCGTGTTGATGGGCGCGAAGTCGCGCTGCAGCAGCGCCAGGATCGGTCCGCTGACGAGGTCCACATAAACGTTGGGATTCGTGCGCCAGGCGCGCACGTCCTCCAGCTCGAGGAGTTCGCGATCGATGCGCCGATCCAGCACGATGCGGTCCAGCCGGGCTTCGAAGCCGAGCCCCTCGGGCGCGAGCGCGCGCACCCGCACGCGGAACGCCTTGAGCCACGCGACGTCGGAGGCGACGCTCTGTTCGGTGATGGGCGGGAGCGCTTCGTCGCGGTCGTGGACGCCGAGCCGCGTTGCGAGTTGCGGATGGCGGCGCATCCACTCGGTGAGGTACTCGTGGCCGAGGCGCGTCATCTCGGCGTCGCCGGACGCGGCCGTGGCGATGCCGGCGGTCGCGATGCCGATCGCGAGCGCCGAAGCGACGATCCAGACCTCGATCCAGCGCGTCCGCATGTCGGAGATCCCCGAGCGGCGCGGGGCCTGATCGGCCCGCGCGTTCCGCCGCGCCCCTAGGAGCGCGGCACGACGTCCTTCACCAGCATCATCGGATCGTTGACCTTGAGCGGCGTCACGGACAGATACGGCTGGCCGTAACGCACGCCGATCTGCCAGCCCCAGTAACGGGCGTTGCTCTCGAACACTTCGCGCACGATCGGCTGCGCGGGATTGCGCGGGCGATCCGGATTGTGGAACTGGGACTGGTGACAGTCCAGGGCCTCCAGCCACGTGTCGAAGTGATCGCTGATGTCGACGATGAAGGTCGGCGGGGTCCCGAGCGGCAGGAAGTAGTAGTAGATCGCCCGCGCCTGCCAGGGCTCGCCCGCCACCGGCGCCTTCTTGAGGTGAGCGAGATTGTACGCGTTCGAGACGATCTGCCCGGTCTTGTAGTGATCGTTGTGCCCGAGTCCGCGGCCGATCGGCAGGTTGTAGTACGGAGCGAACACGATGCTCGGGCGGTGCTTGCGGATCACGCCCGCCACCTTGCAGCGGTTTTCGAACGTATCCTCGATGCGGCAGTCGCCGAGATCCAGATTCTCGCGGGCGTCGACCTTCAGCAGCCGGGCCGCGGCGTCGCTCTCGCCCTGGCGGATCTCGGGCGTGCCCCAGCCCATGTCCCCGGTGGTCATGTCGACGATGGCGGTCGTGTATCCCTTCGACTTCATGCGCAGCAACATGCCCCCACAGCCGATCTCGGCATCGTCGGGGTGGGGACCGAACGCGAGCAGATCAACGGACATGAAGCGGTTCTCCGGGGGCTGTTCGTGCGAACGCGCGGCGTGACGGTCGAGAAACCGGTCCCATGATAGCGTGGCGCGTGCGGCCGCCGAAAGGCGCTCGCGCCGCTCACCGGCCGAGTTCGGACACGATTTCGTCGAGGCGGGCCCGCGCCTCGAGCCAGGCCGCGCTCACCTCCCGGGCGTTCGCGCGGCAGTAGGCCAGGGCCACGGCGCCATCGCTGTCGGCGAGCCGGGTCATGTCGCGAAAGCCGGTCCCGGCCAGGCCCTCGCGGGCCGGCGCGGCCCCGACGTCGCGCAACGCGCAGGCCACCAGATACGGAAGGTGACTGGTGCGGGCCAGGGCCCGGTCGTGCGCCGCCGGGTCGACCACGATCGCGGTCGCCCCGAGCGCCTCGAGCAGCGCCGACACCTCGGGCGGAACGCCGTGGGCCACCGGCAGCAGCGCGAAGCCGCGCCCGCGGTACGCGCCGGCGCGCGCCGACGCGAACCCGCGCCCCTCGTTGCCGGCGAGCGGATGGCCGCCGATGGCGCGCAGGCCGCGCGCGGCGGCGGCGGCCAGCGCCTCCGTGGCGCCGTCGCGCGCGCTGCCCGTGTCCATCAGCACGGCGCCGGCGGGCAGCGCGTCCGCGACGTCCCGCAGCACGGACGGCAGAGCGTCGACCGGCACCGCGACGATCGCCATCTCCGCGTCCGCGCACGCGTCGGCCAGCGACGTCGCCGCGCGATCCAGCGCGCCGGCGCGCAGCGCGTCGCGGACCGCCTCGGGATCGCGATCCCAACCGACCCGCGTCCATCCGGCGCCGAGCGAACGCGCGAGGGAGCCGCCGACCTGCCCGAGCCCGACGAACGCCACGCGATGGCCTGTCGCGCGTGTCTGCGCTCCCGTCAGGTCCGGGCGCAGCGCGGCGGCTTCGTCGAGGTAGACGGGATGCAGGCGCGCGCCCCCGGCGGCGACGCGGACGGTCAGCAGCACGCGCACCACGCGCGGCATCGCGCCGGGCACCGGGATCTCGCGGGCGTGCAGCATCGGGACGTCCGTCCAACCCAGGCGCCGCGCGGCATGCGCCGGGAAATCCGCATCCAGGTCGTCCGTGGTCGTGAACAGCGCGCTGACGATGTGCTCGGGTTCGAGCGCGTTCGCATCCGTCAGGGCGCGCAGCAGGCGCGCGGTCGCTTCGAGGATGTCGGCCGCCGTGTTGGCGCGGACCGGCACCGCGCCGCGCACCGCGGCGATTCCCGTGAGGTCGTCGTTCATATCGTCTCCATCTTGGAGACGCGCGGGGCGGGCAAAGCAAAACCCACCCCCGCGCGTCGCGGAAGTGGGTGAGAGCGGAGCGCCGAAACGCCTACGCCGAACGCCCACCCCGCGACGGGGTGGTGCGATACGCGTAGGAGCGGACGAGCGCGTTCATGACGGAACGAAGTCTAGGGGGCGCGCCGGGCGCACGTCAATCGGGCGGACGCGCGTCCCGCGAGCGGCCGGGGCGCGCGTCAGCGCGGAGTCCAGCGCGCGGCGTCGCGGAACAGGCCGTCCACGAAGCCGATCCGCACGATGAGCCAGGCGCCGAAGCCGAGCGACAGGGCCCCGGTCGCCACGCGCACCCACGTCCTGGCCTGCGGCCAGCGCCGCGCCGCGGTGGAGAGCGGCGCCGCGGCGTCTCGTGCGCGATCCGCATCCGTGGCGTGCCGCACGCCGAGCACGACGCCCAGCCCGACCAGGGCGACTGCGCTCATCGGGTCGCCGCCGCGACCGGCATTCCGTACAGCCGCTCGAAGTACTCGCGCACCATGCGGTCCGAGGAGAAGCGCGTCTCGGCCATGCGCACGCTCTCGGCCATCATGTGCGACCAGCGCGCTCGGTCGGCCCACGCCGGCAGCACCTGGCGCTCGATCACGTCGAACATCGACTCCAGGTCGCGTGCGTCGTCCGACGGCCCGGCATCGCCGATCGCCCAGCCGTTCACGCCGTGTTCGCAGCCCTCCGGCCACCAGCCGTCGAGGATGCTGAGATTGAGCGCGCCGTTCATGGCGGCTTTCATGCCGGACGTGCCGCTGGCCTCGAGAGGCCGCACCGGGTTGTTCAGCCACACGTCGCAGCCGCGCGTCATGCGCCGCGCGACCGACATGTCGTAGTTCTCGAGGAACACGACGCCGCCCCGATGCGCCTGCTGGGAGCGCACGATGTTCGCGACGATCGCCTTGCCCGTCGCGTCGTCGGGATGCGCCTTGCCCGAGAACACGAGCGCGACGCGCCCGCCGGCGAGCAGGCGCTCGAGGCGTTCCGGGTCGCGCAGGATCAGGTCGCTGCGCTTGTACGCGGCGGCGCGGCGCGCGAAGCCGATGAGCAGCGTGTCCAGCGCGAGACGCGGGCCGCCGTCGCGGGCGATGGTGTCGAGCAGTTCGCCCTTGAGCGCGACGTGCGCCGCCCACACCCGCTCCGGATCGTGCGCCGCTTCGCGAATGGCGGCAGCCTGCCACGTCGGCGCGTGCACGCCGTTCGTGATCGAGAGGATCGGCGCCGCGTCGTCGACGTGCGACCACATGGCACGCGAGGTCTCGCCGTGAAGTTCCGCGACCGCGTTCGCGGCGCGCGACAGGCGCAGTCCGGCCACGGTCATGTTGAACGGATCGCCGCCGATCGCGCGCATCTCGGCGCCCGACAGCTCGAGACACGCGCCCATGCGCCGGAGGTCCTTGATGGCGTGCGCCTCGTTTCCGGCCTGCACCGGCGTGTGCGTCGTGAACACGATGCGCTGGCGCGTCGCGGCCCACGCGTCGGGAAACGGCAACGTGTTCTCCATGGCCTCGGCGATCATCTCGAGGCCGGCGAACACGGCGTGGCCTTCGTTGAAGTGGTACGTCGTGACCGGGATGCCGAGCCAGTTCAGGGCGCGCACGCCGCCGATGCCGAGCAGGATCTCCTGGGCGATGCGCACGTCGCTGCCGGCCTCGTACAGCCGGTGCGTGATCCAGCGATCCTGTGTGCGCGTCGGTTCGAGGAGGTAGAGCGGGACGTGGTCGAAGCGCCGCGTGACCCACACGCGGCACGGTACCTCGGCGCCGCGCACGCGCACCCGCAGGCGCACGCCCGTGTCCTCGAGGAAGTCGTGCGCGTATTCGGGGAACTCGTCGAACGGTCGCCCGTCCGCGCCGATGCGCTGGACCGAGTAGCCGCGCTCCCAGCGCAGGCCGACCGCCACGACCGGCAGCGCGAGGTCGTGCGCCGACTTGATGAAGTCGCCGGCCAGCACGCCCAGCCCCCCCGAGTAGATCGGGAAGGACTCGTGCAGCCCGTATTCCATGCAGAAATAGGCGACGTGGGGCGTTCGTTCCAAGGGAACCGGACGGCGGCTAGTCGGGAGTCGCCGCGCTCGGCGCAGCCGGCGTTTCGACCACCCAGCGCACCGAGTTCGAGCACGGGCACGTGCCGCCGACGCGCTTGAGCTTGGGCATGGCCATGATCCCGTCCTTCTGCGACATCTCGCCGGCCGTGACCTTGCGCAGCACGTCGGCGTACTGGCGCATGTCGCGGCTCGCGACGTAGCCCTCGTTGAGCCGCGTGGACAGGTAGCGCAGGTAGCTCTCGGCGTCCGGATACGTCTCGCCATCGATCCCCACGAGCGCGAACGCGCACTCGCCCTTGCGCCGGAAGAAGCGGCGGTCCGGAAGGCGCAGCAGTTCGTCGAACTCGACGCCGCGATGCGCGCCGCGCGTCTCCGCCAGATCGTCGAGCACGGCCTCGACGCGGTCGGGCGTGTACTCGGGGAAGCGCGCGCGCAGGAAGCGGCCGTTGATGTCGCGCAGCATCTTCTTCACTTCCTCGATGTACAGGTCCTGGGCTTCACGGTTCTTCATGTCCTTGAAGCCGAACTTCACGTTCGTTTCGCCGCCGCGCTCGTCGCCGAACATCTCGAGCGCGCGCGGGAACCACTTGTTCGCGGCGTGCTGCAGCTGCTGCATCGACACGAGCGGATCGCCCTTCGCCGCCTTCTGCGCCATACGCCGCATCGGGATCACGCCGGTCGCCAGATGGAACGCCTCCTCGCGCAGCATGGGCGGCATGCTGTCGGCCATGGGCTTGTACGCGCACACCTTCTGCATCGTCAGCTGGTACTTGCCGACGCGGTCCACGAACGCCGCGAAGCACACGTTGTCGACGAACGAGTCGTACTCGAGGTTGAAAGCGTCGAGGACGTGCGATCCGGTCTGCATGGACAGGATCTCTTCGACCATGTCCTCGCCCTTGGCCCCGCCCGACGCCTTACTCCAGTCCTCGGTGAGCAGCAGGTGCAGCATCTGGTAGCCGTGGCGCAGCTCTTCGGCCATGACGCGCAGCACCCAGAAGCGATCGTCGTCCTCCTGCGCGCGCATCAGCGTGCCGCTGTGCTGCTGGATCGAGCCGAATTCCGTGGAGGCCTGGGCGCGGATGATGGCCAGCAGGTGCTGGGCTTGTTCTTCGGTCAGCTCGTTCGGCTTGAGGCGCTTCTTCTGCCCGGCCTGGTCGCCGACGTGCACGGTGTCGGGCATGCCCAGCTCCATCTTCGCGCACAGACAGAAACGATCGTCCTTCGGGAAGTACTTCTCCCAGTTGTCGAGAAGGACCTGGTAGTCCGTGAAATTGTGGCGGCGCCAGTGCTCGACTGCGTCGTGGTACTTCTTCTCGAGCGTGAGGTTCTCGACCTTCATTTCCGCTCCTGCCCCGCAGGGCCGGTCACGTGCATTTCGAGCGCCACGAGGGGCGACGGTTGGAATCCGAGCGCAGCGAGGAACGCCGACACGCCGGCCTGATCGCGATCCGTCAGGGTGCGCACGCGCGTCGCCCCTTCGGATGCGAAATGCGTGCGGATGGCCTCGAACATCCGGCGTCCCAGGTCGCGCCCGCGGAAGTCGGGATCGATGCCGAAGCGCTCGATCCAGCCGCTCGGCTCCTCGAGCCCGAACTCCCCGGCCCGCAGGTCCCCGAGCATGAACCCGACGACCTTGCCGTCGATCTCGGCGACCTGCGACGCCCCCGGATCGCGCCGCATGTAGTACCCGACGCGCTGCTCCCAGACGTCCGGCCGGTAGACGCCGGTGATGCGCTCGTCGATGCGCACGATGCCGCCGATGTCCAGCTCGTCGAGCGGGCGAACGCGAACCTGGGCGGTGACGTCGGGCATGAGAACTCCATCAGGAGGATGCGCGAGGGACGAAGCGCGAAAAGACTAGCAGTTTGGCCGCGAGGCGTCATGCCGGGGAGGCACGCCCCAAACAAAATCGAGGGCGCCCGGCCGGGGCGCCCTCGATGCGATGCGGTTGCGATGCGACTAGCGGTACAGGCTCTTCAAACGGCCCCACGTCGTCTGCTTCGTGGGCGTGTTGCCGCAGTGTCCGGGACCCGTGACGCCGTTGTTCCAGTCGTCGAGCGTGTTCGTGAGGCTGTTCGTGCTCGCCGGGCTGAGGAAGCCGCCGCCGACCGGCGGGCAAACCAGACCGCCGATGAGCGCGTCCGCCGAGGCGATCGTGCCGTTGATGGCCGAGCCGTCCGCGCCGTTCGCGATGTTCAGCTTCGCCGCGATCAGCTGATGCGCCAGGATGAGCAGGCCATTGCCGCCCGCCGGGGTGTTGAGGATGCTGAGCAGCTGCGCCGCGGTGTAGCTCACGGTGCCGAGCGTCAGGCTGCCGACCGGCCACGCCGCCGGGTGGTTCTTCCAGTAGCCCTGCGTGAACGTGCAGTTGTTCGGATCCTGCGCGGTGAACGCCTCGAGCGTCGGCGTATTCGGGCTCTCGGCGGTCGTGCCGGAGCCTTCCGCGCGAGCGCGAACCACGAAATGGCCGCCCTCGGGCATTTCATCCGTCCAGTCGGTGCCGACGCCAGTCTCGTCGAACAGCGCGCCGAGCACGACATCCACGCTCTCGCCGGGTCCCAGCTGGTACGAACCCACGTGCCACGTCGGCGCGCCGGTGAATTCGCAGTAGTACAGGCCGCCGTAGATGTCGGTCGCCCATCCGCCGTTCGCGTCGTAGGCGTCCCAGTTCATCCATTCCAGGTAGATGCCACCCGGCGCGCCACTCGGGCCCGCCGTGATACGCACCGTTACTTCGGCGCGGTTGCTCTTCACGACCGAGAGGGCTGGCGTGTCCATCGCCCCCTGAGCGTGCGCGGGCGCCATGTTGACGACCAGCGCCAACGCCGCAACGGCTCCCCACGCGGCAAAGCTCCGTAGCTGTCGCATCATTCTGTCTCCTCTGTAGAAGCTCCGCATGAAACAGGTCGGCGAGGTCACAGCCCCGCCTAAACGCGTCGACTCGTCGAAATTTTCGAGATGGAATTTCGCCCGGACGCGCCAGGACTGCGAGTCGGGGCGAACGCGTGAAGCGCGCACACTGGCTCCCCAGCCATCGTGCGTGCGAGTCGCGCGGCCATCAATGTAACAACACGGCCGTCCCAGCGACGGACCGTGACGAGGAGATGTTGCGGGAACCACAGGACTTTATCAAGTCTATTCTGGGCCAAACGACGCTAGAAATGGAGCTTGAGGCGTCGGTGGCCCTCACTCGTTCGGTATTTCTAAACATTCCGAGGGCCGGGTGAGGTCGACTCGCGAGGTCCGAACGCGTCGCCCGGCACGGGCTGGCCACAATAGAGTGGCGGCGGCTCTTCGTACCGATTAGGAGGGCTCGGTAAGGCTGGAGGTCAGACCGAGACGGTGGCCGAGCCCACCGAGCGGTGCACGACTTCGATGGGGCCGGCCAGCGTCGCCGACTCCCACGGCCAGCGCCAACGCACCGGCTCGCTGCCCGTGTCGGCCCGGTGCCACTCGATGCGCTGCACGTCGCCGCGCAGCGCCTCGGCGAATTCCGCGTCCACGGCTTCCGCCGCGATCGGCAGCTCTTCCGCGCTGGCCGCCGTGGCCGCCGCCGCCGCGGGAGCGTGGTGCGCTTCGAGCTGGCGAACCACCCAGCGCACCATCCGCGGCTTGAGATCCGACAGCACGTTGAAGCAGTCGTGCGCGCCCTTGGGGTAGAACACGAGTTCGCGCTCGCCCGGGGCCGTCTCGAAGATGCGCCACGCCTCACTGGCCGGCGTGATGTGGTCGTGCCCGCCGCCCGAGACCATCAACGGGCAGCGCAGCCTGCCGAGCACGTCGGCGAGCGTGATCTTCTCGATCACGGACGTCATTTCGCGCTCTTCGATCCCGTACAGGGCCGCCAGCTCGCGGCGCATGCCGCTGAGCGTGAAATTCCAGTAGATGTCCGCCGAGTACGGCGGGCTGACCGCCGCCACCGCGCGGATGCGCGGCTCATGCGTGGCCATGCGGATCGCCATGTAGCCGCCCAGGCTCATGCCGAGGAACGCGACCGCCTTGGGGTCGAGCTCCGGGCAGCCTTCGATGCGATCCAGAACGGCGACGCCGATCGGGCGCGGCTCGGCGACCATCGACAGGCGGTGGAACGTCTGGCCCATGCCCGGCCCGTCGAACATGATGGTCGCGATGCCGCGCTCGAGAAACGACTCGCTCCACCAGTGCAGCTCTTCCTTCACGGCGTTCGTGCCGTTGAAGAGCACGACGACCGGCTTGGGACCGCGCCCGGGCGGGACGCGCAACAGGCCGCGCATCGGGCGGCGGCGATACATGACTTCGAACGGGCGCGCCGGGACGTCGAACAGCGGGGCGGCCTGCGCGTAGGTCCGGACGCAGGCCTCGTGCAGCATGCGCTTGCGGTTGACGTCGAGGAACACGACGTACTGCCCGAAATTGTACGCGGCCGAAGCGGCCAGGAAGCGCTGCGCCGCGATCCGCTCGCGGCCGAGGGCCAGCGCGTCGCGGGCGCCCTGCTCGTGGGCCCGCCCCAGGCTCTCCCATTCATCGACCCACGACGTCAGGCTGGTAATCCGCCCGAGCACGCGATCGAGGTCCTCGGCGGACACTCCGGCGCTCGTGAACTGGAGTTTCGCCCACGAAGGCATCTGCTGGGCGACGCCGAGCCGGAGGCTCAAGGCCACGAATCCGGGCCTCAGGAACTGGCCGCGGAGCAGGTGCGGCACCAGGAATTCCAGCCGTCCGCCCTTGACCGCCATGGTTCGCCTCACGCGCAGGTTGCCAGCCGCGGGCGCTCCTCATGCGGCGCCCGATCGCCTCACGCCCGTTTGGATTGCATTGCGTGTGCCACGGATGCGCGTCGTGAGAGGCGGCGGGCGCAGTCCGAGCGACCCAACGAAATCGCGGGAGGGAGCCGTGGCGCGCCTTGCGAAATGCGGGCACGACGCCGGTCGGCTTCGCGATCATGGGGAATATCGGCCAGTCGCGAAGGGCCCGTGAGTGAAATGGCGCAATACGCGTTGCAGCCGCGCCACCTCGGGCGACGCAATGCCGCCTCGCCGGCGGACGGTTCGCGGCTAATCGGCCGAAGTCCGGAACGCCTCGCGCAGCCGCTCGCCGACCGCGCGCGAGCCGAACACGTGCGCGCCGACCCGGGTCAGCGGCACGATCTCCTGGACCGAGTTCGTGACGAACGCCTCGCGCGCGCGCTCGACGTCCGCCGCCGCCAGCGTTCGCTCGCGCGCCGGCAGTCCCAGCTCGGCGGCGAGCGCCAGCGTTCGCGCGCGGGCGATGCCGGGCAGGATTCCGCGCGCCAGGGGCGGGGTCTCGATCCCGTCGTCCCCGACCAGGAACACGTTCGAGTTCGCGCCCTCCAGGAGTTCGCCCGCGGCCGACACCAGCAGCGCCTCGTCGACGCGCGCCGCGCGCGCCTCCTCGGAGGCCAGCGCGTAGGCCAGACGGCTCGTCGTCTTGTGGCGGCCGAGCGGGCCCGGCTCGAACGGGGTCATCGACAGGATCGCGCTGGCGCCGCCTGCGCGCGTGCCGCTCCACAGCCGGCCGGACAACGGCTCCGCGTCGATCCACACGCCGGCCCGCGTGGGCCGGCCGCCGGGCACGCCGCGCGTCACCGTCAGGCGCGCCGCCGCGTCCTTCAGCGAGGAGGCCGCGAGCAGCGCGTCGAGTCCCTCACGCAGCCGCGACGGCGAGGCCGGCACCGGAAACCCCAGCTCGGCGGCCGACAGCACGAGACGTTCGAGGTGGCGCTCCCACAAATGCGGGACGCCGGCGTTGACGCGCAGCGTCTCGAACAGCCCTTCGCCGTCGCGCGCGCCGCGATCGAACAGCGAGAGCACGGCCGCCTCGCCGCGGACGATCGAGCCGTCGATCCACAGCGCGCGCTCGGGAAGCCGGACGCGCGGCGCGCGCGGGGACGTCATCCGACCTCGACGCCGATTTCGAGCGACTGCCCGGTGAGCGCGCCGAGCGCGCGCCTGAGCCCGGCGGCCTTGTGCAGGGTCTCGACGTACTCGGCGTCGGGGTCGGAGTCGGCCGTGATGCCGCCGCCCGCCGCGAAGTGCGCGGCGCGCGCGGTCACGAGCGCCGTGCGGATCGCGATGTTCCACTCCGCCGCGCCGTGCCAGTCGAGGTAGCCGACGCTGCCGGTGTAGACGTGGCGGCGCACCGGCTCCAGCGTGTCGAGGATCTCCATGGCGCGGATCTTGGGCGCGCCGGTGATGGAGCCGCCCGGGAAGCAGGCGTGCAGCAGATCCAGCGCATCGCGACCCTCTTCGAGCACGCCGGTCACGGTCGAGACCAGATGGTGCACCTGCGGGAACGACTCGGGCGCGCACAGCGCCGGAGTCTCGACGCTGCCCGGCACGCACACGCGGCCGAGGTCGTTGCGCATCACGTCGACGATCATCACGTTCTCGGCGCGGTCCTTCGCGCTCGCGAGCAGCGCCTCGCGCTCGGCGTGATCGCGCGCCGGGTCGGTGTCGCGCGGCCGCGTGCCCTTGATGGGGCGCGTCTCGACGCGGCGCCCGCGCACGTTGAGGAAGCACTCCGGGCTCGCCGAGGCGATCGCGTGGTCGCCAGCGTCGAGGTACGCCGCGTACGGCGCCGGCGAGGCCGCCGCCAGTTCGCGCATCAGGTGCTCGGCGGCGAGCGCCGGTTCGCACTCCTCGAGACCGAGCGTCCAGCGCTGCGAGAGATTGGCCTGGAACAGGTCGCCGGCGCGGATGTGCTCGCGCACGCGCTCGACCGCGGCGCGATAGGCGTCGGGCTCGAACGTCGACACGAGGCCGGTCGAGGCGGCGAACGCGCGGGCCGGCGGCTGCGTCGCGGCGCGTTCCAGCAGCCACGCAAAGCGCTCGAGGCGCCGCTCGGCATGGCGCACGCGGCGCTCGCCCTCGAGCGGCAGTCCGCTCGAGAACAGCCACGTCTCGCGCGTGCGATGGTCGAACGCTCCGATCACGTCGTAGAACCCGAGCACGAAGTCGGGCAGCTCCAGATCGTCGAGCGGGCGCGCGCTCGAGCGCAGGTTCTCGAGCCGCCGGCCGAAGTCGTATGCCCAGTAGCCGACCGCGCCGCCCGTGAACGGAACGAGCGACGACGCGTTTTCATCGTCGGCGACGCGTCGCGTGACGCGCCGGAACGCCGCCGTGCCGCCGCGATAGTCCCCGCCCTTGTAGAGGGAGAACGGTTCGGCGCCGAAGAACGACCAGCGCGCGCGCGCGTCCTCGAGCGAAGAGTGCAGCAGGAATCGGTGCGGCAGCGCGCGCAGCGCGTGCAGCGCGATGAGCGGATCGGCGACGTCGACGCCGCGCACGAGAGGAAGGGGGAGGCCGGACGGCATGCGCGGGAGAGTAGGAGTCGCTCTCCGGCGGGGTCAACCGGCGCCGCGGCGCTCCGATTCGGCGTCGCGCGCGCCGCGGTCCCCGTGCGCCGCGCCGTCTGCATGGGCGCCCCACGTCGTCCGAGCGGTCCAAGTCCTTGACCCCGGTGCCCGGCGCACCCCATGCTGCGCGAAGTCGTTCTTTCGCGATTCGATGCGCGCTCCGCGCGCCGTGCAATCGCGTTTCGCTCCACCGCAGGGAGGCGGTCGGTGAGCAGTCTCGTCATTCGCTCCGGGACGCTGGTGTGCATGGACGCCGCCGGCACGGTCGCGCGCGGCGACGTGCTGGTGCGTGACGGCCGGATCGCGGCGCTGGGTCCCGACGCGGCGGCGTCCGCGCCCACGGCCGACGAGATCGACGCGAGCGGCTGCTTCGTGCTGCCCGGCTTCGTGCACGGGCACCTGCACCTGTGCCAGACGCTGTTCCGCGGCCTCGCCGAACAGGCCGATCTCCTGACGTGGCTGCGGGCGCGCATCTGGCCGCTCGAGGCCGCTCACACCGAGGCCTCGATGGGCGCGTCGGCGCGCCTGGGCCTGCTCGAGCTGCTCGCGTCGGGCGTGACCACGATCAACGACATGGGCACGGTGCGGCACACCGAGGCGCTGGGCGCGACGCTGGAAGCGAGCGGCATCCGCGCGATCTTCGGCAAGGCGCTCATGGATCAGGGCGTCGGTGTGCCCGAAGGCCTGCGCGAAAGGGCGGCGCAGGCGCTGTCGGGCGCGCTCGGCGTCGCCGATCGCTTCCACGGCGCCGGCGGCGGACGGCTCTCGGTCTCGCTCGCGCCGCGCTTCATTCTGTCCTGCAGTGAAGGGCTGTGGAACGACGTGGCTGCCGCGTCGCGCGAGCGCGGGCTCGTCGTGCATACGCACCTCGCGGAGAGTCCGGCCGAGGCGCGCGAGATCGAGACGGCGGTCGCGACGTCGGCGGCGCGCTACTTCGCGAAGCGCGACGTCCTGAGCCCGCGCTTCGTCGGCGCGCACGGCGTATGGCTCGAGGACGCAGAACTCGGCGACCTGGCGCGCGCCGGCGCCGCGCTCGTGCACTGCCCCGGATCGAACCTCAAGCTCGGCTCCGGCTTCGCGCGCGTCGCGGAGTGGCGGCGCGCCGGCGTGCGCTGCGGCCTCGGCTCGGACGGCGCGGCGTGCAACAACCGTCTCGACGCGTTCCACGAGATGAGCCTGGCGGCCGGCCTGTCGCGCGCGCTCGCCGGCGTCGGATCGGCGGGCGAATCGACCGGAGTGGGAGGCAAGGGCGCCCGCGCGGCCGGCGCGCCGCTCACGGATCGTGACGTGCTCGCGCTCGCGACGTGCGACGGCGCGCGAGCGCTCGGCCTCGGCGACGTCACGGGGTCCCTCGAAGTGGGCAAGCAGGCCGACGTCATCGTGGTCGACGCGAGCGCGTCGCATCAGGCGCCGAACGCCGAGCTCGACCCGTACGCGACGCTGGTGCACGCCACGCGCCCCACGGACGTGCGCGCGACGCTCGTCGCCGGACGCGTGCTGTACCGCGCGGGGACGTGGATCACGCTCGATCCCGAGCGCGTCGTCGCCGAGGCGCGCGCCGAAGCGCGCGGTCTCGTGCGTCGCGCGGAGCTGTCGCGATGATCATCGGCCCGTGCACGCTCGTGACCGGCGGACTCGAGCCGCAGGTGCTCGAGGACGCCGCGGTGCGCGTCACCGGCAGCCACGTCGCGCAGGTCGGCCATGCCGGAACGCTGGCCGGCGCGTACCCGGAGGAGACGCTGTGGCCGGCGCGCGGCCGCGTGCTCATGCCGGGCTTCGTGAACACGCACGCGCATCTGGCGCGGCACCTGGCGCGCGGGCTCGGGCTACGCGCCCCGCGCGAGTGGCGGCGCTACGAGAACGCACTGAGCGCGGAAGACGTGCGCTGGGCGGCGATGGCCGCGCTCGTCGAGGGCGTGCGCCACGGCGTGACCACGGTGTGCGACTTCCATCGCTCGGGTTCGCTCATCGACCTGTCGCTGTCCGAGGTGGTGGGCGCCGCCGAGGAGCTGGGCGTCCGCGTCGCGACGTGCTACGGCGCAGCCGAGGTGGACACGCCGCTCGAGCGCCGCGCCGCGATCGACGAGAGCCTGGGTTTCGCGCGCGACCTGTCGCGGCAGCGCTCGGGACGGCTGCGCGGCATGATGGGCGTGCAGGGCCACACGCTGGAGGGCGTGCGCGCGCTGCTCGACGAGGCGCTGGAAACCGCCGGCGACCGGCTCGCCGTCCACGTCGACCTCGCGCTCGACGTGACGCCCGCGGACCGCTGGCGTCCCGGAAACCCGTGGAAGCCCGGGCCGCTGCCCGCGCTGTGGGCCCACGCCGAGACCGCGCCGCGCGGACTCCTCGCCGCGGCGCAGGAGCGCGGCGACGTGCTGAGCGCGATCGGCACCGGGTCGGCGGCCGCGCTCGTGCGCGACGCCGACGTGGCGTGGGGCAGCGACGCCGGACTCAACGCGCCGCCGCTGCCCGATCCCACGCATCCGTTCGCGCGCGGCGTGCGCGCCGAGATGCACTACCAGCGCCTGTTCGTGAACGGCCCGCGCTGGGCGGCGCGCCACTTCGGCGAGGAACTGGGCGTCATCGCGGCCGGATCGCCCGCGGACCTGCTGCTGGTCGACTACCGTCCCGCGACCGAGTTCTCGTCGCGCACGCTGCTCGATCACCTGTGGGGCGGGCTGCTGCGCGCTCCGGTCGCGGGCGTCATGATCGCGGGCGAGATGATCATGGACAACGGCACGCTCCTCACGATCGACGAGCGCGAGGTCGCGGCCCGCGCCCGCGAGTGCGCGACGCGTGTCTGGGGCCGCATCGACTGACCGCTGCGCGGCGTGCGACACTGTGCGCGACGCACGAACGCCGATCGACCTCCGCGAACGACGAGGACTCCCGATGCGCATTCCCTTCCTCCATCTGAACGCGTTCACCACCCGGCTCGAAGGCGGCAACGGCGCCGGCGTGTGTCCGCTCGAGCGCTGGCTGCCGGCGCGCGTGATGCAGCGCATCGCCGCCGAGCGCGGGCTCGCCGAGACCGCGTTCTTCGTGCCGGATAAACGCGGCGACTTCAAGATCCGCTGGTTCAGCCCGGCCGTCGAGATCAACCTGTGCGGCCACGCCACGCTGGCTTCGGCGCATGTCGTGTTCGCGTACCTGGGGTTCCGCAAGCGCGCGGTCAAGTTCCATTCGCGCAGCGGCCCGCTCACGGTGTTCCGCGACGGACGCCGGTTGACGCTCGACTTCCCGTCGCTGCCCGGCCAGCCCTACACGCCGCCCAAGCTGCTGGCCCGCGCGCTGGGCAAGCGCCCGCGCGAAGTGCTGCGCGCCTCGGACCTCCTGTGCGTGTACGACAAGGAGTCCGACGTGCGCGCGCTCGCGCCCGACTTCGCGATGCTCGCGCGCGTGAACGTGCGTGGCGTGATCGTGACCGCGCGCGGGCGCAAGGTCGACTACGTGTCGCGCTTCTTCGGGCCGCGCGTCGGCATCCCCGAGGATCCCGCGACCGGATCCGCGCACTGCATGTTGATCCCGTACTGGAGCCGGCGCCTCAGGCGCACGAAGCTCACCGCGTACCAGGCGAGTCCGCGCGGCGCCGAGTTCTGGTGCGAGGATGTCGGTGAACGCGTCCACATCTCGGGTCACGTGCGCGAAGTGCTCGTGGGCACGCTGCTCCTCTAGTGGGCACGGCGCTTCTCTAGAAGTAGAAGAGCGCGCGGACGAGCCTGGCCCCGCACGGTACCTGCGGCCGACTGCCCGCGGGCGTTCATTCCCGGGCCTCCGCGCTGCACCCGGCGGGGCAATGGCCGGCTGCGGCACCCGCGCCCTCCGCGGCTAACCCCTTGCGCCGCGCCTCCCTCGTCGCCCGGCCCGGGCGCGGCACAGCGCCTGCTCTATTGCTCCCGGCGAAGCGCGCGGCTGCAAGGCCGCGGTGGGTGGCAACGAACCCGGGGTCGGGACCTCGGCGACGCCGCCCCCGCGGCGCGCGCCGAAACGACGAACACGAAGCTCACCTGAGGCGCGCGTCGAAGCCTCGACGAACGCCCCGAAGGAGGAACACCATGAAGCACGTGATCACGCTGGTCCTGGTCGCGGCCCTGGCCGCGGTGACGGTCGATGTCGCGTCGGCGGCCTGTGCGGCGACGCCGCGGGTGGACCGCCGCGAATGGCGGCAGCACGGTCGGATTCGCGAGGGCGTACGCAGCGGCGAGCTGAGCCGTGGGGAAGCGATGCGCCTGCGTGCCGGTCAGGCTCACGTGCGGGCCATGGAGTACCGCGCGAAGTCGGACGGCGTGGTGACGCCGGGCGAGCGCGCGCGTCTCACGCGCGCGCAGAATCGGCAGAGCCGCCACATCTATCGCATGAAGCACAACGGCGTCACGCGCTAGATCCCACGCGTCGCGTCGGCTCCACAGGTACCAGGGCAAGGGGAGAGAGTTGGCGCGGCGTCAGGCCCCCGGCGGAGCGATCCGCCGGGGGTTCTTCTCTTGCGGGGCGCGCCTAGTCCTCGCCGAACGTGCGCAGCAACGCCATGGCGCGCGTGACCGACAGCCGGAGCTTCGTCTCGCGCGGTCCCGGCCCCACCGGCCTCACGACATCGAGGCGCAGCATGGTGGTCGGCGTCGGCAGGCCGGGCTGGTAGATGAGGGACGCGGCGACTTCGCTCCGCCACAGCTCGCGGCCCGGCCAGTCGACGCCCGGCCGCGCCGCACCTCCGTAGGGATCGGGCCCCCACACCGCGCCGCTCGCCGCGTACCCGCCGAGCTGGAGCGGGAACGCCGCGGGGTGCGGCAGGTGCACGAGCGCGAGCACGTCCTTCGCGCCGATCACATCGATGCGGCCGATGGCGAGCGAGGTCCCGCCCAGCGAATCGCCGTCGAAGCGGCCGAGCGTGCTCGGCCCGCCGAGGTAGAACGCGGCCTGCGGGACGCTTTCGCCCGACAGGCGGCCGTACGCGACCTCGGGCACGAGCGCCGCGAAGCGCCCGAGCCCGAAGTTCGCCCCAAGCGCGGCGCGTGTGCGCCGGTACTCGAACGCGCTGCCCAGCACGCGGCGCGACACGTCATACGTCGCTTCGCCGAAGATCGGCCAGCGCGGAAAGCGCACGCTGGCGTCGAGCGTGGCTTCGTGCACGCGACCGAACGCGGCATGCAGGTTGTCGGGCACCGACAGCCCGGCGTGCGTGAGCGACCAGCCCGTCGTCACGTCGCGCGGCGATTCGAGCATGTCGCGCCATGCCGCGCTGACGGTGAGCGGTGACGCCGAGCGCGACAGCCGGGCGCTCCACCCGTCGCGCCTGAGGAAGCGCCGCGAATCGACGCCGCCGACGAGCGCCTGCAGATCGCCGAGCGCGTCGTCGGGCTCGCCGTGCTGGCGCGCGGTGCGATTGAGCGTCGCCGTCTCGCGCCCGCCGTTCACCGCGAGTTGCCAGTCGCGGCCTTCGCGCCCCCACGCGCGACGCCAGCCGCCGCCGCCCAGCCACAGGTTCGGCCCCACGGCGTAGCGCAGCCGACCGTCGAAGCGCCCGAGCGCGCGGCTCCGGCCGACGCCGAACTCGCCGCCGTACAGCGGGCCGTCGACACGATTGAAGCCGAGCGTCGGCCCGAAGTCGGGACGCCAGCGGCCGCGCCGTGCGAGTTCCTTGGGGTGGCCGAGCCCGTAGGCCAGCGCGCTGTCGAGGCCCGTGCTGTCGGCCGGCACGGCGGCGCGCCCGAAGTACGCGTCCGTCGAATCCGAGAGGCCGCCGAGAAAGCGGTCGAGCGTCGTGTCGGGCGCGGAGGGTTGGGCGCGCGCGGGCGCCGGCGCGAAGCCGACGGCGAGCGCGAGGCACGTGATTGCGAAGCGCGCGGCGACGCGGCGCGCCGTCATCGCGAACTCTCGGAGCCGCGCGTCGCGCCGGCCGCGGTGAACAGCGAATCGCTCAGCCCCTGATTGATCTTGTAGTCGTCGAAGCTGACGGCGATGTCGAACGAGCTGCCGATCTTCGGGATCGGCACGGTCGTCTGGACGCGCATCAGCATGCGCTTGAGGACCCAGTAATCGCCGACCCGCGTCCGCTCGATGACCATCCGCGGAATGCCCTTCAGGAACAGAGGCACCGGCGAGCGCTCGAACCCGACCTCCTGGCGCACGATGACGAACTCGTTCGTGTCGACCCACACGAGCCCGCTCGGCGTCGTGGGGTCGAGCGGCGAGCGCGGCGTGAACGCGATGCGGTAGACGAGGTGCGAGCCGACAAGGTCGCGGCCCACGATGCGGTACTTGAAGTCGCGCCGCGCGCTCGGCTGGAACGCGAAGTTCACGACCTCCTCGCCCATACCCGGACCGAAGTCGAGCTGCATGTCGTCGTCGTCCTTGTCGCCCTTGTCCTTCTTGCCGATCTTCATGCGCCACTTCCGGAGCAGGACGCTGCGCACCTTGTCGGGGCGCTTCTTGTAGACCTGCGAGATCGTCTCCAGGAACAGTTGCGGGTTCGCGCTCGCCGACTTGATGACCATGCGCAGCGACGTGCGGAAGCTCTGGTCGCGCATCATCGAATCGCGACGCGCCTCACCCCGGGCCACGCGGTCGAGGATCTCGTCCAGCGTCACGCGCGGGGCGTTGACGAGGACCTCGGACACCTCGGTGTGCATCGTGTCTTCGCGGGCCAGGGTCGGCCCGGAGGTCGACGGGGCGGCGGCCGCCAGCCAGGCGGCGAGCAACGAAAGGAAGGGCAGGGGCATTCGGCCTCTTTCTTGAAGAGCGCGGGACGCTAGCATCCGTGCGGCGGGGTCGCAACACTCGCGACACCGTCGCGACGCCCGCTCGGCTTGGAGCGCGCGCCGGCGCCGCGAATACGGAGGTTACGCGCGGGCAAGCAAGAACGTTTCCGGCACGGAGCGTGCGAAGTACAGGTCGACGCCCGTCCGGTTCGGCCGCACCCACCCCCTACGGAGGTCTTCCATGAAACGCACCATCCTCGCGCTCGCCGGCGCCGCGCTGCTGGCGAGTCCCGCGTGGGCCCATGCGGACCAGGGCTCCGCGGCTTCGGCCTTCGTGCCGTCCGCGTTCGCGCTGCCCATCGTCGGCATGGACGTGTCGAACGGCTCGCCCGCCGTCACGCTCGAGGCGGTGCGCTATCGGCCGCGCGAGCGCTATTACCGGCCGGCCGACCGCGGCCCGCAGAACGGCAGCCTGACCCAGCTCCACCTCGGCTTCTACGATCCGGAAGGCAACGCCGACAACGGCTTCGTGTTGGGCATGCGCGGCGGTCCGCTCGTCGACCCGCACATCCAGGTCGGCGCCATGGCCGACTGGGTGCATCGCTCCGACAACCAGAGCACCGTGCTCGGCTCGACGCCGGGCCCGGGCGGCACGACCATCGAGACGCGCCGCGAGCTGGCGCGCTCGTCGTCGAATCTGTTCCCGGTGATGGGATTCCTGCAGGTCCAGGCCGACGAGAACCTGCCGTTCATCCCGTACTTCGGCGTCGGCGGCGGTTACGAAGTGCTGTTCCTCTCGGCCGAAGACTTCAACACCGGCAATTCCTTCGACGCGACGTACGGAGGCTGGGGCTGGCAGGCCTGGGGCGGCGCCGCGGTGCCGCTGTCCGGACGCTCACGGCTGACGGGCGAGATCTTCGTGAACCAGGCGGAGGCGCATCGCGACGTCGACGATCCGACGACCGGCGAGACCGTGCGCGAGATCGTCACGCTGAACGGCGTGGGCATGCGCTTCGGGTTGAACTGGGGCTTCTAGAGTCTCGGCTTCACGCAACGCCCGGGCGCGGCCTGTCGCCGCGACCGGGCGTTCGTCGTTGGTGGCGTAGGCGGGGGCGAAAGGCGGGGGCGTCCGCGAGGGGCGGGCGTCATGAGCAGGGACCGTCTGAGGCTCGCGGGAGCCAGGGACTGGCGGAGCGAGCCGAGGCAGAGCGAGCCGGAGCAGGGATGCGCAGGC
>DATJGS010000044.1:0-7611 GCA_035494735.1 Saccharimonadaceae bacterium (SeqCode) | reverse complement strand
CAGCGCTTGCCTTCCGCGGCGAGCGCCGCGCCGTCGAGCGACGGCGTGCGATCCGCGCGCTCCTCGCGCTCGGGCCGCTCCGCACGTTCGGACCGCTCGGGCCGGTGCTCCTCGTGCCGATGCTCCTGCCACTCGCTTTCGCGGGCGACCGGCGCCGGCGCCGGGTTTGGCAGCGGAGCGCTCTCGGACACGAAGCGCTTCGCCTCCTCCGGCTCGTTCACGGTACCGCCACCCATCTCCATCGGCGGTGAGCCGAGCTCGATCGGATCGTGCGTCTCGAATTCAGCCATCGAGTCCCCCGGTGCGGAGGTCAGGTTCTCGTCCGTGCCGTTGCGTCCGTGATCGGGCGCGGGACCGCGACCGGCGCCGCCTCGACCACGCCCGCCACGCCGACCGCGACGACGGCGGCGCCCGCTCTCGCCTTCGGCGCGAGCGTCACCGGCACCGGCTCCCGCCGGCGTCATCGGCTGACCCGGCTCGCCGCCCGCCGGACGGGCCTCGCGGGCCGGGCGCTCTTCGCGCACGGGCCGCGCCTCGCGCGGCGCCTGGACGTCGCGGAGCGGGCGTTCCTCGCGCGGCGCGCGTTCTTCACGCACCGGGCGTTCCTCGCGGGGCGGACGCGCCTCGCGATCGGCAGGCCCACGCTCCGGCCGACCGCCGCGCTCTTCGCCGCGCGGCCGATCGTCGCGCCGCGGTTCGCTGCGCCGCTCCTCGCGACGGCCCTCGCCACGCGGTCGCTCGTCACGCCGCGCCTCGCCACGCGGCCGTTCGTCGCGGCGCGGCTCGCCCGAAGCCGCGACCGGCTCGACGCGCTTGTCGCCGCGCGGTCGCTCGTCACGCCCGCCGCGACCGGTGCGGCCGCGTTCCTCACGTCCGCGACCCGCCTTCGGCCGATCGTCGCGCGGCCGCTCTTCGCGACCACCGCGCCGCAGCGAGCGGCCTTCGCCGCGCTCTTCGGGCTCGCGGATGGCCCCACCCGGGCGCGAGGCGATGCGCACCTTGTACGGTCGCGCGCCCAGTCCCAGGAAACCGTTCGAACCTTCTTCGATCACCGTGATCATCGCCTCGGCGCGGGTCAGTCCCAGGGCTTCGAGCCCCTTGCGGACGGCGTCATCGAGGGTCTTGCCTTCGTATACCGAAACCGGTGCCATGGATTCCTCTATGCCGCGCCGGCGACGATGCGTGCGGTCAGTGCGTCAACCGGTGCGCGGGGTAGCGTCTCATGAGTGGGCGGCGCCCGAGGGCTCTGGCGCGGTCGTCCGGGTGCCTCGCAGATCAGGCGAGGTGGACGTCCGACTGGCCACGCGCTTCGCGGGCCGCATGCGAATGGTCCGTCAGTCTACTCGGCCGGGGCCTCCGTGGCCACGGTTCGTCTAGGGGAAGCTCGGGCGGTCGGCTAGCGGCGACCTCGACGCCGCGCGGCCGCGGGACTCGCGACCTCGACCACCTCGACGGCTGGGGCGCCATCTCCGCGCATGACCAACCATTGCTGCAGCCCGGTCAACACGTTCATGACCGTCCAATACAGCACCAAACCCGACGGCAGGTTGTAGAAGAACACCAGCATGAACACGTTCATGATGTACATGGTGGGCTTCTGGCTCGGGTCCATCGGGGTGAGGCTCTGCGACCAGAAACCGGTGAGGCCCATGACGATGGGCAGCAGTCTCACCGGCAGACCGGCCACGTTGAACAGCAGGTCGGGCGCCGACAGGTCGGTCATCCAGCCCAGGAACGGCGCCTGGCGCAGTTCGATCGCGCTGTTCAGCACGCTATAGAGCGCGATGAACAGCGGCATCTGCACCACCATGGGCAGGCAGCCGCCCGCCGGGTTGACCTTGTTCTCCTTGTAGAGCGACATGATCGCCGTGTTCATGGTCGTCGCGTCGTTCTTGTACTTCTCGCGGATGCGCTCGATCTCGGGCTGCAACTTCTGCATCGCGCGCTGGCTCTTCATGCTGGTCATGTTCAGCGGGTGCAGCACGACGCGCACCAGCGTGGCGAGCAGCAGGATCGCGAACCCATAGTTGTGCACGATCGCGTACAGCCGGTTCAGCACCCACAGGAGGAAGCTGCTGAACGGCACGACCCAGCTCCATCCCAGGTCGACCGCGCGCTCGAGGTGCACCTTCAGGTTCTCGAGCCTCACGTACTCGACCGGGCCGACGTAGACGAGGAACCGGTGGTGGGTGCTGCCGGCCAGCGCCATGCGCAGCGTATTGATGGCCACGTCCTGCTCGGGACGGGCGCCGGCGGGCAGCGCGCGGATCAGGTCGGGGGTCAGCGTGCGGTGCTCGGCGCTGCCGGTGACGCCCCGCGCCGCGCCGTCGAGCACCGCGGCCGAGGCCAGGAAGTAGCGATTCGTCACCGCCGCCCATTTCACGTTTCCGTCGTACGACTTCGGCGCCTTGAGCAGCCCTCCGGCGTGATCCTTGTGCACGTCGCTGCCGAGCATGCTGGCCGCGCGCAGCGAGCGCTCGTCGGCCAGCAGGTTCGTCTCGGTGACGAGCGGCCACGAGCGCAGCGTGAGCGAGTAGTCGGTCCAGGCGGCGCCGCTGGGCACGCCGTCGATGCTCACGTCGTAGTCGAGCGCGTAGTCCCCGGGCCGCGCGCGCCACACCTGGCGCAGCGTCAGGCCGCTGCTGTCGCGGCTCGTGAAGATGAGCGTGCGCGTCGCGCCGGAGGCGTCGGCGCTCTCTTCGACGGCGTAGGCGACGCCGGCCAGCGAGCGCAGCGTGGCGCCCGAGCCCAGGTCCATGGCCACGAGCGGACCGCCGGCCAGGACGACGCGGTCGCCCGCGGGCACTTCGGCGCCGTGCGCGACGTGGATCGGCTGGTGCTCGAGCCCCGAGACCCCGCGCGCCGACGCGTAGTGCTTGAGCTCGACCGAAAGCAGTCGCGCGCCGACGTTCGAGAACCGCGCGCGGTACTCCGGCGTGTCGATCTCGACCGTGCGCCCGATCGCCGTACCCGCGGCGGCGAACGGCGCGTTGCCGAGTGAGGCGCCGGGCGCGGCGCCGGGAGAGGCGCCCGTGGTTCCACCCGCCCCGATGGCGGCGGCGCCGGGTGCCGGCGCGTTCGCCGACGTGTCGCGCGGCGCGGTCGCGGTCGCCGGACGATTGCGGTCCAGGTAGCGCCCGAGTCCGAAGTAGCGGATGACGAACGGGTACGCGATCAACAGCACGACGCAGGCGCCGACGGCGATGAGGGTCTTGCGATCCATGGACTCTTTAGGGGACCGGGTCGTAGCCGTGCGCGCCGAAGGGGTGGCAGCGCAGGACGCGCCGCGCGGCCAGCATCAGGCCGCGCACGGCGCCGTGCCGCTCCACCGCTTCGCACGCGTAGGCCGAGCAGGTCGGGGTGTAGCGGCATGCGCCGCGGTAGTGCGCCGGGATCGAGCGCTGATAGAGGCGGATGGCGAGGATGACGAGGGCGCGGATCATGCCAGTTCGGAATCGGCGCCGAGCGGCTCGAGCGCGCCCGCGGACGCGAGCAGGTGCTCGACGTCGCTGGCCAGATCCTGATGCGGCGCGGTGAGCACGCTGCGGTAGGCGATCAGCGCGAGGTGAAAGCCGGTCTCGGGAATTCGCGGGAAGCGCCGGCGGACGATTTCACGCAGACGGCGCCGCGCGCGGTTGCGCTGAACCGCGCCGCCCACGCCGCGCTTGCTGGCGATGAACCCGACGCGCGTCACTTCGCCCGGGCGGGTCAGCGCGATGAGCATGCAGTGCGTGCCGCGAAACGCGGTGCCGGCGGTCTTGATCGCGACGAAGTCGCGGGCCGCGCGCAGACGGCGGTCCCGGCGAAACCGCTCAGGATGCCGGGCGCTCATGAGACTCCGTGCGCTTACGCGCGAATCCGAGCACATCCAGCGCCCGAGGAGGGGCGCGGAAGGGACGATGGCCGACGGCAACGGTGTCGGACGGCGACTACGCCGAAGAGACGGTGAGGCGCTTACGGCCGCGGCTGCGCCGGGCGGAGAGCACCTTGCGGCCACCCTTGGTCTTCATGCGGGCGCGGAACCCGTGGGTCTTCTTGCGGTGGCGATTGCGGGGGCGGTACGTGCGCTTCATGGTTCGACAGCCTCGTTTGAAGGGACTCGGGACTTCAAAAGGACGTGGCAGAGTACGGGAGGGTCGGACGGCCCGTCAAGCCGCCAGACGCGAGCGAGCCGAGTTCTCGACGGGACACCGGTGATCTCCGGGACCGGCTTCGGGCGGGTGACGGACGGTCGCGGTCGTCCGTACCCCGCGGTCTCTCGGGCCGGCCTGATGCTAGGCTCGCCGGCGACGGGCCGGCCGCGGGCGCGCCGTGGCTGGACTCTTTGGCGGGGAGGAGAAGCGGTGAGCGCACCGAGCGCACTGGAGTTGGGCCGGGAGGCCGTGAGTCGCAGGGCCTGGAGCGCGGCTTTCGCCCGCTATGCCGCCGCCGACTCGGCCGAACCCCTCGCGCCCGGCGATCTCGAACAGTTCGCGCTGGTCGCCGTGCTCATCGGCAAGGTCCCCGAGAGCGTGGAGATCCTCTCGCGCGCGCATCAGGCCTACCTCGCCGAGCGACGCGTCGCCGACGCGGCGCGCTGCGCGTTCTGGATCGGATTTCGCCTCATGAGCGAGCGCGAGTCGGCTCAAGCCGGCGGCTGGCTGGCGCGCGCCCGCCGACTGGCCGACGAGGCCGGCGACTGCGTGGAGCAGGGCTGGCTGCTGGTGCCTGAAGCCATCCGCATGGTCCACAACGGCGATCCGGCGGAGGCCTACGGCCTGTTCGTGGAAGCCGGGGCCATCGCCAAGCGCCATGCGAATCTCGATCTCATGACGCTCTCCGTGCACGGACAGGGACGCGCCCTCATCCGCTCGGGCGATTCTCTGCGCGGCACCGCGCTGCTCGACGAAGCGATGGTCGCGGTCACGGCCGGCGAAGTGTCGCCGGCCGTCGCCGGCGCCCTGTACTGCAGCGTGCTCGAAGCCTGCCAGGAGATGAAGGACATGGCGCGGGCCGGCGAGTGGACCGAAGCGTTCGCCACGTGGTGCTCGTCCCAGCCGGAGCTCGTGCCGTTCCGCGGCGAGTGCCAGATGAATCGCTCGGACGTCCTCTTGCTGCGCGGGGAATGGGCGCGTGCTCTGGCCGAGGCCACGGCGGCGCGCGACCGGCTCGCCGGCTCCGCGCCCCGCGCCGCGCGGGCGGCGGCGCACTATCGCATCGCCGAGATCGCGCGCCTGCGCGGGGAATTCGCGGCGGCGGAGACGGCCTACGCCGACTCCGCGCGCGACGATCCCGCCCCGCGTCCCGGGCTGGCCCGCCTGCGTCTGGCCGAGGGCCGGGTCGCGGAGGCCGAGGCCGCGATCCGTCGCGTGGCCGACGAGGTGCATGATCGCAAGTGGCGGCCCGTCGTGCTCGAGGCCCGCGTCGAGATCGCGCTGGCCGCCGGTGATCCGGGCGCGGCGCGCGCGGCGGCCGATGAGCTGGCCGTGATCGCGGCGCGCCTCGAAGCGCCGGTGCTCCGCGCCGCCGCCTCGTTCGCCGACGGCATGACGCGGCTCGGCGCCGGCGACGCGCGCGGCGCCGTCGCCCCGCTGCGCGAGGCCTGGTCCCTGTGGAGCGAGCTGGAAGCGCCGTACGAGCGGGCGCGCGCCCGCGTGGCCCTGGCGCTGGCGTGCCGCGAACTGGGCGACGCGGACGGCGCCCGGCGTGAGCTGGAAGCGGCGCGCGACGAATTCGCGACGCTGGGCGCGGTGCCCGACCGGGCACGCGTCGATGCGCTGCTCGGCCCGGTACGCCGCGACGCCGACGGCCCGCTCAGCCCGCGCGAGCGCGACGTGCTCGCGCTGATCGCCACCGGGCTCACGAACCGTGACATCGGCAAGCGTCTGTTCATCAGCGAGAAGACCGTCGCCCGCCACGTCAGCAACATCTTCGTGAAGCTCGACCTGTCCTCGCGCGCCGCGGCCACGGCGTACGCCTACCAGCACGACCTCGTTCGGCCGACACTTACATAGAACGACCCATCGCGCCACGCGCCGCAAATTGGGTGTTCCGCCCGATGCCGCGCCCCTGCGCGCCGCCTATGTTGCGGACGTCGGGCGAGCCGCATGACGGACCCTTTCGAACGAGGTGGACGATGGCGACGCAATCCGAAGTGACGCGGGTGGACACACTGGTGATCGGTGGCGGCCAGGCCGGGCTCGTCGTGGGCTATCACCTGGCCAGGCGCGGGCTGCCGTACCTGATCGTGGACGGTCACGAGCGCATCGGCGAGAGCTGGCGCCGGCGCTGGGACTCGCTGCGGTTGTTCACGCCGGCGCGCTACGCCGGCCTGTCGGGCGCGCGCTTCCCGGGTCGTGGCGACACGTTCCCCTCGAAGGACGACCTCGTGCGCTACCTCGAGGACTACGTGCGGCGTTTCGACCTCGAGGTGCGACTCGGCGTGCGCATCGATTCGCTGGCGCACGACGGCGCGCGGTTCGTCGCCACGTCGGGGACGCGCCGGTTCGAGGCCGACCACGTCGTCGTGGCGATGGCGAACTATCAGGTGCCGCGCACGCCGGCGTTCGCGACGGAGCTCGATCCCGCGATCCGCCAGATCCACTCCGACGCGTACCGCAACCCCACGCAGCTGGCGGACGGCCCGGTGCTGGTGGTCGGCGTCGGAAACTCCGGGGCGGACATCGCGCTCGAGCTGTCGCGCACGCGGCGCACGTGGCTCGCGGGCCGCGAATCGGGCGCCGTGCCGTTCGCGCTCGAGAGCGCGTTCGGGCGCAACGTGGCCCTGCACCTCGTGCGCTTCCTCGGCCACCACGTGCTGTCGCTGAAGACGCCCATGGGGCGCAAGCTGCGCCCGCGATTGCTGGAGGGCTCCGCGCCGCTCGTTCGCGTACGCCCGGTGGACCTCGTGGCCGCCGGCGTGGAGCGCGTGCCGCGCGTCGTCGGGGTTCGCGACGGGCGGCCGCTGCTCGCCGACGAGCGTGTGCTCGACGCGAAGAGCGTCGTGTGGTGCACGGGCTACGAGCCGGGCTTCTCGTGGATCCACCTGCCGGCCTTCGCGGCGGACGGCGCGCCGCTCCACGAGCGTGGCATCGTCGACCGAGTGCCCGGGCTCTACTTCGTGGGCCTGCATTTCCTCTACGCGATGACGTCGGCGACGTTGACCGGTGTCGGACGCGACGCCGATCGCGTCGTGCGCGCCATCGCGGCCCGGGCGCGCCACGCGCGACCGGCGCGCTTGGCCACGGAGGCGCGAATCGCCCAGGCACCGCACGCGGCGTAGAGGCGGGGCTCGCGTCCGCGCCCGTCGCGCGCGGACGAACCGGCGCCGGCGTGGCGGGTCGCGCGCGGCGCCGGGGCCGCCGCCCGCAACGCGCGCCGCGCCGCGCGGATGCGCCACGAAGCGCTGGGTGACGGCGTCCGCTCACTCGACACCCGGCGGCCCCGCCCCCTACGCTTCCGCCCTCGATGACCGACCCCGCGCACCACACCCTCTGGCGCACGCTCCTCGAGCCTGCGCTGCGCGCGCCCTCTCCCCACAACGTCCAGCCGTGGCGCGTCCGTCTCGTGAACGAGCGCGAGGCCCAGCTGTGGATCGAGAAGCGGCGCACGCTGCCGAAGGAGGACGTGCAC
>DATJGS010000043.1:0-11559 GCA_035494735.1 Saccharimonadaceae bacterium (SeqCode) | reverse complement strand
TGGCCCCACGCCGCGAACACGGTCGACATGACGGTCGCGATCACGCGGTTGCGGTCGACCGCGATGCCGGACGCCGCGGCGACGTGCGGATCCTGGCCCATGGCGCGGAACTCCTGCCCGAGGCGCGTGCGCTGGAAGAAGATGTTGAACAGGCACACCAGCCCGATGAAGCCGAACGTCACGACCGGCACGCGCACCGGCTGGTTGTCGAGCGTCATGTGCACCTTGATCAAGTCATCGAGCGCGTATTGGATGTTGTAGAGGTCGATGGTATTGCGCAGGCCGAAGCCCTGGGGCAGCAGCATGGACGCCGCGTGCCACGGAATCAGGCTGCCGATCGCGAACAGGAACACGAGCTGGTAGAGCCCGTTCGCGAAGAACCCGGCGATGAGGCCGGTCACCATCTCGCGGCCCTTCGCGCGGTTGAACAGGAGCCCGGTGCCGATGCCGAACGCGATCGCCAGCGGCACCGCGAGCGCGGAAGCCACGCCGAAGCCGGCGATGCCCTTGAAGCCCCAGTACGTCGCCACGATCGCCGCGATCTGCCCGGCCATCGCGCCCAGCACGATGCCGAAGTTCAGCCCGAGCCCGGCGAGGATCGGAATCAGCAGCGCCATCACCAGGATGCCGTTGCGCGCGACGCGGGCCAGCATCTCGCGCAACAGGAACTCGAGATTGATGTGCGCGACGAGGATGCCGAACAGACACAGCAGCGCGAACAGCAGCGGCACGGCGGAGCGCGCGAGCCGGTCGCGGAACGTGACGCGGCGCTTCTCCATCAGCGCTCCTTCCGCGTCAGGGCGTACAGGATCATGCCGTTCTGGATGATGAGCCGCGCCGTCTCCGAGAAGTCGCCCTGCACGACCTGGCTCGTCACCGGCAGCGCGACGGTCAGGATGCTCTGGAACAGCACGGTGCCGATCAGGACGTGGGCGAGCGTCGCGCGGTTCACCGAGCCGCCGCCGATCAGCAGGCAGGCGACCGCGGGAAACGCCATCAGCAGGGGCGCGGTGTAGAGCTGCACGAAGCCGAACGACTGGCAGAAGACCACGATCCCGAGCGCGGCCAGCACGGTCGAAAACGTCGTGGCCTGCACGCGCGTGCGCGCGTCCGAGATGCCGGCGGCGCGCGCGAAGCGCGGGTTGCTGCGCGCGGCGCTGATGGTGAGCCCGGCGCGCGTGCGGAAGAACAGGCCGACGAGCGCGCACAGTCCGCCGAACACCAGCAGCGTGCCGGTCGGGATCATCACGCCGGCGATCGGGAACGCGCCGAGCTTGTCGAGCAGCCGGTCGTACGTGCCGCCCAGCGTCAGTGTGGTGCGCAGGCCGTGGCCGCCGATGGCCCAGACCAGCGCCGGATTGTGGAACGGCGCGATCGTCCAGAAGATGCTCATGCCGGAGACGATCGAGAACCCAAGGTACGTGCCGACCATCATCTCCTGGCCGCGCGTGCGATTCAGCAGCCAGCCGTAGACCATGCCGACCGGCGCCGCGAGCAGCGCGCCGATCAAGGCGGCAAGCCCGAGCCCGCCCCAGCCGCCGATGCCGAGATCGAGCGTGATCACGCAGCCGAGCAGGCCGCAGATCACGCCGAGCGGCAGGCCGAAGTTCAGCCCGACGCCGCCCTGGATCGCCGGCAGCAGCGCGAGCACGAGCACGCCGTTGCGCGCGATGCGCAGCACGCAGTCGGTGATGAGGCTCGGCATGTCCATCTTCGTGACCCACGCCGTGCCCAGCAGCAGCGCCAGGAACAGCGCGATCATCAGGCGCGGGATGCCCATCTCGCGCACCTGCTCGCGCGCCCAGGCGAGCGGCGATTGGCGCGCGTCCGCGGTCGGCAGGGTGTTCTCAGCCATGCGTGCCCTCGCCGGCCATCGCCAGGCCGAACGCCGCGTCGCTGGCGTCGGGAGGGAGCACACGCACGATGCGCCCGCGATACACGACCGCGATGCGATCGCACAGCGCGCGCAGCTCGGCCAGCTCGGACGACGTGACGAGCAGCGACATGCCGCTCTCGCGATTCAGCGTGCGCAGCACGTCGAGCACGCGTTCCTTCGCGCCGACGTCGATGCCGCGCGTCGGCTCCGAGACGAGCATGGCGTCGGGCTCGAGCGTCATGGCGCGCGCCAGGCACACCTTCTGCTGGTTGCCGCCCGACAGCCGGCGCACGTGCTGGCGCGGCCCGGTGCAGCGGATGTCGAGCGAGCGGATCATCTCGCGCGCGTGGCGGCGCACCGCGCCGGCGTCGAGCAGGCGCAGCGGCGCGATCGGGCCGGGTAGCAGGAAACGGTTCAGCGCCTCGACCGCGGTGAGGACGATGTTCAGCTCGATGCTCTCGTCGGGCAGGATGCCGACGCCGCGCCGGTCCTCGGACACGAACGCGAGTCCGCTGGCGATCGCGCCGCGCGCATCGTTCAGCGCGAACGGCCGGCCGTGCTTGAGCACCGTGCCGCGCGCGGGGTAGAGGCCCATGAGCCCGTTCGCGATGCCGATCTTGCCGTGCCCGGCGAGCCCGGCCAGCCCCAGCACTTCGCCGTTCTCGAGCCGGAAGCTGACGCCTTCGACGCACTCGCCCGGCATGTCGACGTGGAGGTCCGTCACTTCGAGCGCCGCGTCCGCGGTGCCGTGATCGCCGCGCGCGTGGCGCACGACGGCGGCCGGGCGCCCGACCATCAGCTCGGCGATGCGCTCGACCGTCGTCTCCTTCGGGTTCAGCCGCGCCGCGATTTCGCCGTCGCGCAGCACCGTGATCTCGTCGGCCACGTTCAGCACTTCGTCGAGACGGTGCGTGATGAAAAGCACGGCGAGGCCGGAGTCGGCGAGCGCGCGCATGACGTCGAGCAGGCGCGTCGCCTCGGTTTCGGTGAGCACGGCGGTCGGCTCGTCGAAAATGAGGACGCGCAGGTTCTTCTTGTCGACTTCGCGCGCGATCTCGATGAACTGCATGTAGCCGACCGGCAGCCCGGCCACCGGCGTCGATTCGCCGAGATCGAGGCCGACGTGATCGAGCGCCGCGCGCGCGTCGCGGCGCATGGCCGGCACGTCGAGCGTTTCGAGCGCCCGCCCGAACACGCGCGACAGCGGATTCCGGCGCGTCGGCTCGCGGTTCAGCTTGATGTTCTCGGCGACCGAGAAGCCCGGAATCAGCATGAACTCCTGGTGCACCATGCCGAGCCCGGCCTTCATGGCGTCGCCCGGCGACGCGAACGTCACCGCGGCGCCGCCCAGCACGACGCGCCCGCCGAAGCCGCCGGTCTCGCGGATCACGGGCATGCCGAACAGGATGTTCATGAGCGTGCTCTTGCCCGCGCCGTTCTCGCCGACGAGGGCGTGGATCGTGCCCGGGCGCACTGCGAGCGAAACGCCCTTGAGGACGCGGTTGCCCTCGTACTCCTTGGTGATGTTCTCGAGTTCGAGGACCGGGGCGGTCACGGAGCGAGCGGGAGGTTGGTCGTTTTCGGCGCGGGGCGCATGAGGCCGGCGAGAATGCACGGTCGCGCCCGCGCGGCGCAAGTGCGTGCGCGGGAGGGGCGTGTGCGGCGGGGCGCCGCCACCCGGCGGACGACCCGGCGGCCCGATCGCGGGTGAACGAGAGGCCGTCGAAAATTCTCACTTGCGCCCGTTCGCGACCGTCTCTATGGTTAACCACATGGTTAACCATCAAGCGAGCGACATCGGCGAAGTCTTCAGTGCTCTGGCCGACCCGACGCGACGCGCGATCCTCGAGCACCTGGCGAAGGGCAGCGCGTCGCCGGCCGGGTTCGCGGACATCCACGGCGTGTCGCGCCCGGCGATCTCACGGCATCTGCGCGTGCTCGAGCGCGCCGGGCTGCTGCGCCGCGAGCGCCGTGGGCGCGTACACGAACTGTCGCTCGACCCCAAGCCGCTCGAAGACATCAACCGCTGGATCGAGTTCTACCGCGCGTTCTGGGATCGGCAGCTCGACTCCCTCGAGCGCTATCTCAACCGCATGCACAAGCCCGAGGAGGCAGCGAAATGGCCACGACCGGTTCGGGGGCGAACCTCTCGCTCCGCATCGTCCGCAAGTTCTCGCATCCGCGCGAAGAAGTCTTCGCGGCGTGGGCGGAGGCATCCGCGCTGAGCCGCTGGTTCGCGCCGAGCGACGAGTACCGCACCGTCGCGACCGCTGACGTGCGGCCGGGCGGGGAGTACCGCATCGAGATGCACCACAAGGGCGGCAACGTGCACGTCGCCCTCGGCCGCTACGTCGAGATCGTGAAGCCGTCGAAGCTCGTGTTCACCTGGGGCTGGGACGACGCCACCGGGGCGAGCGACACGCTCGTCACAGTGGAATTCCACGAAGTCGGTCGCGAGACCGAGGTCGTGATCGTCCACGAGCGCTTCCCGAACGACGAGACCCGCGACAAGCACGAGCAGGGCTGGAACGCCTGCCTCGCGCGCCTCACGCAGAAGCTGTAGCCCCGCCGCGTCGCGTTCGGAGCGCGGCGCGGCTTCACTCGAACCAGCGGAGACGTGCCATGAGCACTCAGACGATGAACGAGAAGGACGTGTTCCTGAACACGAACGCGCAGGAATTCGCCATCACGATGAAACTGCTCGCGAACTATCCGGCCGGCAAGGAGACGTTCAAGCCCGCGGAGAAGTCGCGCGAGGCGCGCGAGCTGGTGTGGACGTTCATGATGGAGGAGCAGGTCGTGCAGGCCGCGTTCGCCGGGCCGATCGAAGTCACGGGTCCGCCGCCGGCGCCCAAGGTGTCGATCGCGGAGATCGTGAAGATGTACGAGAAGAGCCACACCGAGTTCGTCGCGAAACTCAAGGCCACGCCGGAATCGCGGCTGAACGAGACGATCAAGTTCCCGGTCGGTCCGAAGCAGCTGGGCGACGTGCGCGTCGGCGACGTGATGTGGCTCATGCTCATGGACCACACGCATCACCGCGGCCAGCTCAGCGTGTACATGCGCATCCTCGGCGCGAAGATTCCGTCGATCTACGGGCCGTCGGGCGACGAGCCCTGGATGTAGTCGAAGCGCCACGGGCCACGCCGCAGCGACCAGGGCAGCTCGTAAGCCCCGCGACGCCATGCAACGCAGAAGGCGCCGCTCCCGAAGTGGGGGCGGCGCCTTCTTCACGCGCTCTCGGTCGATGCGCAGCGTCTCGCCTAGTACACGATGTGCGGCAGCACGACGAGCCACTGGTTGCCCTTGGCGTCGTACTTGCGCAGCAACACCGGCCCGCCGGCCTCGATCTCGACGTACTTGCGCACGGTCGTCGAATCGCGGAAGTCGGCCTTCTTGTCGACCGCGTCGACGAGCAGGTTCGTGAACGCGCGGATCGAGACCATGTCGACCGGCTGATCCCACGTGCCGAAGTGGCCGCTCATGCCGAGCGTCGCGATGTGCGCCTTGATCTCGCCGTTCAGCCACGCCATGTCGCCGGCCTTGTCGGGTGGGATCTTGAGGCCGAGCGCGGCCGGATATCCGGCGGTCGGCGCGGGCACGTCCTGCTCCACGAAGTAGCCGGCCTTGGCCTGCACGAGCGCCTTGATGAGCGGCTCCTGCATGCCGTCGTTCGTCGTGTAGAACGCCGTGTCCTTGCCCAGGCGCTGCAGCTGCCGCGGCACGTCCTCGAGGATGAACTGCTGCGCCGCGGGGAGGCCGCCCTCGGCCATCGGATCGGTCGCGGTCACGAAATAGAACTTGAGACCCTTCTTCGCGCATTCCTGCTTCATGATGTCGCGGCGCTGCGCGAGCAGCAGCTGCGACATGTGACGCGGGAACGAGTAGTGCACGAAGTTCTTCGCGCCCATCGCCGCCGCTTCATCGACGATCGTCACGCCGCGCGTGATCTGGTCGGGCTGGATCGCCAGGTCGCACGCCGTGTTCACGACGTCCGGATCCTCGTGCGGTCCGATGAAGCCGATCAGGATGTCGGGGCGCTGTTCGCGGATCTTGCGCGCCGCCGTGACCGAGCCCGGCACGGCCTGACCGACGATGATGACCTTCACCTTGGGATCCGCGGCGAGACCGGTGAGCTGCGCGATCACGGTCTCCTGCTCCTGCATGAAATTGTCGGGGTAGGTGACCGCGATCACGCGCGAGCCGTACTTGGCCTTCACCTGCTGCGCGGCGCGGAAGTCCTCTTCGCCCTGCGACACGGTGCCGGTCATGATGCCGATCTTGAACTCGTCGCCGGCCGCCGCCGTCGCCGTGCCGGTCGAGTCGGCGGGGCCCTTCACCGACGTCTTGCCCGAGCATCCGAACCCCGCGATCGCGAGCGCGAGGATCGCCAACACTCCGAAGTAGCGCTTCAGCATGAACGGACTCCCTGCCCGACGAGGCGGGCGTTGCCGGCCGCGACCCGCGCGAACGATCGTCCGCGCGCGAAAACACAGGTGCGTGATGCGAGGCGCGCAGTCTAGCACAGCGCCCGCGCGGCTCCGGGCTCGCGGCACCCGCGCCGTGCTCGATGCTCGAGACGCCGCGCGCCCGCAGTTTGGCCGAGCAGTCGCCGCGCGCCGGCCTCTATAATCGCCGGCTCATGTGCCCGTCCGCGACGCCCCCGCCACCTGCCCGCACTCGCCTCTGGGTGTCGCTCGTCATCGTCGTGTTCGTGCTCGGCATCGCCGGGTTCCCCGTCGCGCGGATCGTGCAGCGCGCGTTGCGACGCACGCCGGCCGCCGAGCCGGGGCGGGCGCCGGCGCGCAGCGCGGCCGACGCGCTGCGCCTGGCCGAGGGTTGGGTCGACGGCTCGGCGGCCGATGCCGCCGCGCTCGCGGGCGCGCCGACCGTGATCGTGGTGTGGAGCGACGCCGACCCGGCGTCGCTGCGCGCGCTCGGCGTGGCCGACGGCTGGCGCGTCGCGGCCGAGCGCTGGGGGCTCCACGTCATCGGCGTCCACGCGCCCGGCTACTCGTTCGCGACCGACAGCGCCGTCGTCGGACGCGCCGCGCGGCGCGCCGGCGCGACGTTCCCGATCGCGCTCGATCCGGCCGGCGAAGTGCGCCGCGCGCTCGCGGCGCCCGATCGCCTGCCGGTCATCGTGATGGTGGATCGCGAAGGACACGTCGTGGGGCGCACCGCGGGGACGCCTTCCATGGAGAGCGTCGCGCGCTGGATTCGCGCGCAACTCGTCACGCTGCACCCGGAGCAATCGTTCCCGCTGCTCGGCGCGGGAGCGGCCACGCCCGCGAGCGATCCGCCGCGCGTCATCGAACTCGGCAGCGGGCGCGTGCGCGAGGGCCCGCTCGTCGGCGCGGGCCCCGGACGAGCGCACGCGTTCACCGCGGAGTTCCGCTATCAGGTCGAAGGCAAGGAGGACGTTCCGTATCCGGTGGGCTGGTGGACGCCGGAGGCCGATGGGCTGACCGCGGCCCGCGGCGGCGCCGACAACCTGGTCGCGTTGCGCTACGCGGGAGGCGCGCTGTACGCCGTGATCTCGCCGCCGCCTGGGGCACGGGTGCGGCTCTTCGTGCTGCGTGACGAAGCGTGGCTGCCCGCGGCCGCGCTCGGCGCCGACGCGCATCTCCAGTCCAACGGCGCGTCGTACGTCGACGTCGACGAGCCGCGGCTCTACGAGCTGGCGCGCGGCGGGGGCGAGCACGTCGTCAAGTTGTCGCCCGAGGCCGCCGGCATTACCCTGCACGCGTTGATCGTCGACCCGGCGATGGGCGCAGCGCCCCGCTGAGACTTTCCCCGGAGTTCCGATGCCACTCTGCGTCTATCTCTGCTACACGCCCGGTTGCCAGACGAAGCTCGAACGCTGGATGCCCACGTCCGAAGAGGGCGCGGAAGCGCGCTTCGAGTGCCCGCGCTGCGGCGTCGTCATGAACTGCGCGTGGACCGGCACCCAGACGCCGACGCCCAATCTCAAGGACGTGGCGTCGGCGCAGCTCAGACCGAAGGCGTAGCCGGGCGGCGCTTCGCGCCCTCGCGCAGCTTCGCGGCCGCCGGCTTCATCCCACACGCCTCGAACAGCTCGATCGCTTTGTTTTCGTCGGCGACGGCCGCGGCCGCGTCGCCGCACGCCCGATGCCACGCGGCGCGCGCCCCGAAGATGTGCCCCTGCTCGGGGCGCATTTCCAGCTTCTCGGCGAACGCGAGCGCGGCGGCGAATTCGCGCGCGGCGGCCTCGTCCTCGCGGCGGGTGGCCGACAGCGCGGCCTGAACGCTCGACAGGCGCACGAGCGATTCCTGGGCGCCGACCTCGCGGCACAGCGGAATCGCGAACGCGCAGACGCGCGCCACTTCGTCGAGCTGGCCGGCCGCCAGGCACACCATCGCGTACCACGGCGCGAGGACGGTGAGCCCGATCCGATTGTCGGTGCCGGCATACCACGACTCGCAGTCGGCGCCGAGCGCCGCGGCGCCCGCGGCGTCGCCGTCCGCCAGGTGCACGTACGCGAGCGCCTGGCGACCTAGGGTGCGCAGCAGCGGCTGGCCCAGTCGCTCCGCGTCGGCGTGCACCTGCTCGGCCTCGGGGCGTGCCTCATCGATCCGGCCGAGATCGCACAGCACGCGCACGCGCACGACGCGCGGAAAGATCGAGCCGCGCACGTCGCCGCCCTGTGCGAAGCGCACGACGCCGTACTCCACTTCGCGCAGCGCGCCTTCGAGATCGCCGGTCGCGTAGGCGGCCAGCGCCAGGGGGAACGAGCTCCAGGCCTGGCGTTCGAGCGAGCCCAGTCGCTCGCCGATCTCGCGGTTCTTCAGCGAGTGCTCGCGCGTTTCCTTCCAACGCCCGGTTGCCGAGTTGTCCTCGGCCAGGAACTCGTGGCCGATGCCCATGAGGACCGGGTTGTTGCGCTGCTCGCCCAGCACGAGGGCGCGCCGCGCCCAGGCCATGCTCTCGTCGAACAACGCGAGGTGCTGGTATGCGCCCGCGAAGTAGCTGTAGAGCTGCGCGAGATCCTCGAGCCGATCCATCGGCTCCAGCACCGCGAGCGCCTGCTCGAAGTATTCGATCGAGCGCCGGTGCTCCATGCGGTAGTGGTGGTAGCGCCCGACCATGGTCAGCGCGTTCGCGCGATCGACCGCCTGCGTCACGGGGTCGAGATCGGCGAGCGCCTCCTCGAGCAGCGTCATGCCCCGCGGCTCGCCGTTGCGCGCATGGATCTCGGCGAGCAGGACCTTGACCGCGGCGCGCTCGCGCGTCCCGCTCGCCGCGGCCAGCAGCCGGGTGTACACGGCGACCGCCGGCGCGAGTTCGCCGCGCAGCCCGTACAGGTTGCCGAGGCGCCGGTCCATTTCCGCGAGGCGTGCGGCATCGCCGTGGGCCTCGACGCATTCGCGGGCGCGCAGCGTGTGGGTCAGCGCTTCGCCGGTCGCGAACACGGCGAGCGAGCGATCCGCGGCCTGCAGCGAGTACGCAAAACCCTTTTCCAGATCGCCGGCTTCGACGTAGTGATACGCGAGGTCCGGGCTGTGCACGTCGAGCGCCGTCGCGTAGAGCTTCTCCAGCGCCTGGCCGATGCGCTGGTGCAGGCGCCGGCGGCGGATCGGGTTCAGTTCCTCGTACAGCACTTCGCGGATCTTGTCGTGCGTGAACGCGAACGACTCGCCGGACGTCGCGCGCACGAGCTGCGCACCGCCCGCCTCGTCGAGCGCGTCGAGCAGCGCGCCCTCGTCGAGCGCGACCGCGCTCGCGAGTTCCGCGAAGCCGAACTGCTTGCCGAGCGCCGCCGCGGCGTGCAGCACCTCCGTGCACGGCTCGCTCAGGCGTTCGAGGCGCCGGCCGACGGCGGCCTTGATGCTCTGCGGGATGATGAGCGCCTTCACCGACTCGCGCTGCCAGCCTTCGCGGTCGCGAAAGATCTGGCCGCGCTCGATCAGCGCCTTCACGACTTCCTCGATGAAGAACGGATTGCCTTCCGTCTCGCGGTGGACGGCGGCCGCGAAGTCGGCGGTCACCGTCTCCTGACCGAACATCGTGGCGAGCAGCGCGCCGGTCTCGCTCGCGCCGAAGCGCCCGAGCGACACGCGTGTGGCCAGGCGCTCGCGATTCCACTCGACGAGCGACGCGGCCAGCGGATGGTCGCGGCCCAGCTCGACCTCGCGATACGTGGCGAGCACCAGCCAGCGCGCGTCCTTGAGATTGCGCATCAGGTAGTGGAGCAGCGCGAGCGAACCGTGATCGGCCCAATGCAGGTCGTCGAGGAACAGCAGGAGCCCATCGTCCTGGGCCAGCGCGCGGAAGAAGCGCGCGACGTGATCGAACAGGCGCAGGCGTTCCTCGTTCGGCGGCAGCGGCGGGTCGGGCTCGAGCGTTCCCAGGCGCGCCTCGATCTCGGGCGCGAAGCGCGCCAGGTCCGCCGCCGAGTCGCCGAGCCGCGCGCGCAGAGTGGCGACGTCGGCGGCACGCACCCAGCTGCGCAGCGCCTCGATGAACGGCAGGTACGGCGTCGTCGCCTCGTACTCGTAACTGCCGCCCTTGAGGATCGTGGCGCCGTTCAGCTGCGCGAACACGATCGCCTCGTTCGCGAGCCGCGTCTTGCCCACGCCGGGCTCGCCCGAGACGAGCGCGAGATGGCCCTGGCCGCGGCGCGCGCGCTGCCACAGCTCGCGCAATTGCTGCAGCTCGCCGCGCCGCCCGACGAGGCGGCCACGCGCGAGCTGATCGAGCAGCGCGACGCGGTCGGTGCCTTCGTCGGCCGGAGTTTCCGTCGCGGGATCGAGCGGCGCCGCGGCCAGCGCCGCGCCCGCCGCGGCCGCGTCGGGAAAGCGATCGTCGGGATTCTTGGCGAGGAGCCGCACGACGATGGCGTCCAGCGCGGGTGGCAGATCCGGCTTGAGCGCGCGCGGCGGCACGACCGGCGCGTGCAGGTGCTGCGAGATGATGGCGAGCGGATCGTCGCCGTCGAACGGCGGGCGTCCGGTCAGCTGCTCGTAGAGCAGCGCGCCGAGCGCGTACAGATCGGCGCGACCGTCGACGTCGAGCGACAGCGCCTGCTCGGGCGCCAGGTACAGCGCGGTGCCGAGCACCGCGCCTTCGCTCGTGATGCGCGTCGCGCGCCGCGAGCGCGCGAGCCCCAAGTCGGCGAGCTTCGCGTCCGGCCCGTCCGAACCGGGCGCGAGCAGCACGTTCTCGGGCTTCAGGTCGCGGTGGACGATGCCGTGCGCGTGCGCGTGGGCGAGCGCGTCGCACAACTGACACGCGATGTCGACGATCTCGGCGACTGAAAGTCCCTTCGCGTCACGAAGGGAAGGGCCGTCGACCAGCTCCATGACCAGGAACACCTGGCCGTCGTCCTCGCCGCTGTCGTAGATCGCGACGACGTGCGGGTGGTTCAGCGACGCCGAGACGCGCGCCTCGCGCGCGACGCGCTCGCGGGCCTCGGCGTCGAGCGGCCCGTCCAGCACCTTGACCGCCACGCGCCGATCGAGCACCGCGTCGTGCGCGCGATAGACCACGCCGGTTGCCCCGCGGCCGATCGGGGCGTCCAGGCGATAGCGCTTCATCAGCGAGGTGGCGGGCACGTTCCGGCTCCGGGGTGCGATATGCGAGACTCCCGAGCACGATAATGCCTACCGAGTCCGACGTGAAGCGGGGCGGCCGCGGGCCGCTAGTTCAGGCTGGAGAGCAG
>DATJGS010000042.1:0-112425 GCA_035494735.1 Saccharimonadaceae bacterium (SeqCode) | reverse complement strand
CGCCGGACTGGCGTTCGACGTCGCGCTGCACTGGGGCACGCTGCTCGCGCTGCTCGTCGCGTTCGGAGCCGACTGGTGGGCGCTGCTCGTCGGGCTGGTGCGCGGGACGGACGAGACGCGCCGCGCGGCGCGCTCGACGTGGCTCAAGCTCATCGTCGCCACGATCCCTGGCGCGGTCGCCGGCGTGCTGCTCAAGGACGTGGCCGAATCGGGACTGCGCCAGATGCCGCTGCAGGCCGCGATGCTGTTCGTGTTCGGCTTCGTGTTGTGGTGGGTCGACCGGGTGAGCCCGTCGCGCGATCGGACGCCGGGCTGGGGCGCCGCGCTGCTGATGGGCTTCGCGCAGGCGCTCGCGCTCGTGCCCGGCGTCTCGCGCTCCGGCATCACCATCACGGCGGGACGGGCCGCGAAGCTCGAGCGCGTCGCGGCGGCGCGCTTCTCGTTCCTGCTCGCCACGCCCATCACGTTCGGCGCGGGGCTTCTGGAACTTCGCCATTTCACGGCGGACGTGGCGCCGGCCACGCTGGCCGTGGGCGTGCTGACGTCCGCCGTCGTCGGGCTGCTGGCCATCCGTGGCCTCCTCCGCTGGCTGGCGCGCGCGGGATTCTTCGGCTTCTTCGTGTATCGCACCGCGCTCGCCGCTCTGGTGCTGTTCGTCGTGTTCCGCCGCTAGCGGGTCAACGCAGGCCGCGCTCGCGCCGCGTCAGCTTGTCGGCGAAGTACCGGTTGAGCCGCGCGCGCAGCTCGAGGCGCGCGCGGTGCAGGCGCGACTTGACCGCGGCGACGGTCAGATGCAGGACGTCCGCCACCTCGGCGTTCGACAGTCCCTCGACGTCGCGCAGCACGAACACGGTGCGCAGTTCCTCGGACAGGCGTGAGATCCCCTCTTCCATGACCTCGCGCGTCTCGGCGTCCAGCAGGTCCTGCACCGGCTGCGTCGACCAGTCGGTGAGCTGGATGGGCTCGGCGTCCTCGTTCGAACTCTGCGACTGCTCGAGCGACACGTGCCCGTCGCGGCGCTTGCGGTACTTCATCAGCGCCGCGTTCGTGGCGATGCGATAGAGCCACGTCGAGAACGTGGACTCGGCCTTGAAGTTCTTGAGCCCGCGATACGCCGAGAGGAACGCGTCCTGCAGCGCCTCGGCTGCGTCCTCCTCGTGGCGCAGGATCTTGAAGCCGAGGCGGTACACCTTGTCGCGGTAGCGCTCGACCAGCTCGTCGAACGCGCGGTTGTCCCCGCCCTGCGCCATGCGCACCAGCTCGTCGTCCGCCTGGATCTTGTAGTCGAGCGTCATCATCCTCTAAGGGCCTGTTCCGGCGCCGCGCGCCGGGACCGCGGCCGCGGCCCCGTGCACCCACTCGCCCGCGAATACGGTGCACGATGCCCGCGCTTCATGCAAACGCTCCGGGGCCTCGCGGTGAAGATCGCGGTCCCACACGACCAGGTCGGCATGGGCCCCCGGGGCGAGCGTGCCGAGCCGGCCGGCGGCGCCGGACAGCGCGGCCGGGACGCGCGTGAACGCGGCCAGCGCCTCGTCCAGCGTCAGGCGCTGGCGCGGCTCGAAGGGCACCCCATCCGCGGCGCGGCGGGTGACGGCGGCGGCCAGGCCCGACCCGGGATGCGGCGACTCGACCGGCGCGTCCGACCCGAACGCCAGGGTCGCGCCGCGCTCGAGCAGCGTGCGCCACGGATACGCGCCGGCGCAGCGCGCCCCCCAGCGCTCGCGCGCCAGACGGGCGTCGGACGTGCAGTGGATGGGTTGCATGCTCGCGACGATGCCGAGCGCGGCGAAGCGCGCGAGGTCGGCCTCATCCACGAGCTGGGCGTGCTCGATGCGCGACGCGAGCCGCGGGCGGGCGCGCGCCGGGCCGGCCGCCTCGAACGCGTCGAGCGCGTTGCGGACGGCGCGGTCGCCGATGGCGTGGATCGCGACGGCGATGCCGGATTCGCTGGCGCGGCGCACGAGCTCGTTCATGCGTTTGGGCTCGAGCGTCTCGAGTCCGCGCGACGTGGAGCCTTCGTACGGTTCGAGCATCGCCGCCGTCGACGAGCCGAGCGTGCCGTCGGCGAACAACTTGAGCGCGCCGACACGGAACGCGTCGTCGCCGACGCCGCTCGCGATCCCCAGCGCGATCGCGCCGTCCAGCTGCGTTTCGCCCAGGCACTGCAGGACGCGCACCCTGGGCCCCGGGCCGGTCGCGAACGCGTGCATGGCGCGGAACGCGTCCGCGCCGCGTTCGAAATCGTGCACGGCGGTGATGCCGAACGCGTGCAGCGCGCGTGCCGCGGCGGCCAGCCGCTCCGCGTCGGAGCCGGCGGCGCGCGCCGCGTCGCGCTCCAGCTCCGCGCACAGGCGCACGGCGTTCTCGCGCAGCACGCCGGTCGCCTCGCCCGCGGCGTCCCGCTCGATCACGCCGCCCGGCGGCGCGGCGGTGCGCGCGTCGATGCCGGCGGCGCGCAGCGCGGCGCCGTTCACCCACAGGGCGTGGAAGTCGTGACTGTGGAGCAGCACGGGACGGTCACCGCTCACCGCGTCGAGCGCGGCCCGGTGCGGCGCCTCGCGCCAGCGCGACGCCTCCCAGCCACGCCCGACCACCGGCCACGCGCCCGGCCGTTCTCCGAGGAAGCGCGCGACGCGCGCGACCGCGTCGGCGCGCTGCGCGGCGCCCGCCAGGGCCACGTCGTCCGCGGCACGCGCCCACGGCAGGAGGTGCAGGTGTGCGTCGATGAGCCCCGGCGTGACGGTGGCGCCCGCGGCGTCGACTTCGCGCTCGACGAGCGCGCGCCAGCGCTCGCGCAACGCGGCCGTCGCGCCGACGTCGGCGATGCGGCCCGCCGCGATGGCCAGCGCGTCGTGCGCGAGCGGCGCGCCGTCCCACAGGCGGCCGTGGACCACGAGCGTCACGCGCGGGGCCGCGCTCACGCTCCCGACTCCACGGCGTTCTCGAGCGCGCCCACGCCGGAGATCTCGACGCACACCCGGTCGCCCGGGTGGATCGGCGCGACGCCGGCCGGGGTTCCGGTCGCGATCACGTCGCCCGGCTCGAGCGTCATGACGCCCGAGATGAAGCTGACGAGGAACGGCACGTCGAACAGGAGGTCGTCCGTCGACGCACGCTGCCGCGTCTCGCCGTTCACGCGACACTCGACCGTGCGCCCGCGCCAGTCGAGCCCGCACACCACGACCGGCCCGATGGGCGCGAACGTGTCGAAGCCCTTGGCCCGGGCCCACTGCCCGTCGCTCTTCTGATAATTGCGCGCGCTGACGTCGTTGAACGCCGTCAGCCCGGCGACGTGGTCGAGCGCGTCCGCGACCGCGACCCGCGTCGCGCGCCGGCCGATCACGACCGCGAGCTCGCCTTCCGGATCGAGGCGCGTGACGCCGGCCGGATAGCGGATCGGCGCGCCGGGTCCGATCACGGCGCTCGGCGGTTTCAGGAACAGCAGCGGTTCGCTGGGCGGCCCCGCGGCCGCGATCAGGCTCGTGCTCTCGGCGACGTGCGCACGGTAGTTGAGGCCGACGCACACGATCTTGGTGGGTTCACAGGGCGCGAGCGGCGTCGTGCGGGCCTGCGGGTCGGAGTGGCCGGTCGGCTCGCCGCCGCGCCACGGCGCGTCGCTCATCCGACGGTAGGCGTCGCCCTCGCACGCGCCGTAGTGCACGGAACCGTCGATGCGATAGCGGGCGATTCGCGTGACCGGCGGGTCGGAGCTGGCGACGGGAGGACTCCTCTCGGAGAAAAAACGAGCGAGGCCCCCATGATCGTCCGTGGGCAGCACCCAGGGCCTGAAACGATGGCACGTCCGCTTCGCTTCAAATCGGCGAGGGTGTTGGCGAGCACGGGTCGAATAGGCAGCCTCGCTCTACTCGGGGTGCAGTTTCGAAGCCCGGCGCCCCCAGGGTCAAGGCCATTTTCGCGGCCGCGTTGACGCCCATTTCGGCGCTCTGTTAGCTTCCTCGCTCCATGCCACGAAAGCGTCGCGCCCTCGTTTCGCCCACCGACAAGCTCACGCGCAAGATCGAAAGCCGCACCGCGAACCTGGCCGTCATCGGCCTCGGTTACGTCGGCTTGCCGCTTGCCGTGGAATTCGGCCAGGCCGGTTTCCAGGTCCATGGCATCGACGTGGACGAGGGCCGGGTGCGCGAACTGCAGCATGGCCGCTCGTACATCCAGGACGTGCCGACGGCGGACGTGAAGAAGCTGGTGAAGACGTCGCGCCTCATGGCCACGACCGACTTCAGCGTGCTGCGCAAGGTGGACGCGGTCAACGTGTGCGTGCCGACGCCGCTTTCCAAGCAGCGCGACCCCGACGTTTCGTACATCGTGGCGGCCGCGAAGCAGGTCGCGAAGTACCTGCATCCCGGCATGCTCGTGATCCTCGAGAGCACGACGTACCCGGGCACGACCGACGAGCTGATCCTGCCGCTGCTGCGCGAAACCGGCATGGAGGTCGGCAAGGACTTCTTCCTCGCGTTCTCGCCCGAGCGCGTCGATCCCGGCAACCCGCGCTTCAACACGCGCAACATCCCGAAGGTGGTGGGCGGCGTGACGCCGGCGTGCACCGCGGTCGCCGTCAAGCTGTACCAGCAGCGGCTCGAGACCGTCGTGCCCGTGTCCTCGACGCAGGTCGCCGAGATGGTGAAGCTGCTCGAGAACACGTTCCGCAGCGTGAACATCGGCCTCGTGAACGAGCTGGCGCTCATGTGCGCCCGGCTCAAGATCGACGTGTGGGAAGTGATTCGCGCCGCGGCCACGAAGCCGTTCGGCTTCATGCCGTTCTACCCGGGCCCGGGTCTCGGCGGACACTGCATCCCGATCGACCCTTTCTATCTGTCGTGGAAGGCGCGGGCCAGCGGGTTCGAAGCGCGATTCATCGAGCTGGCCGGCTACATCAACGGCCAGATGCCCGAGCGCGTCGTGGATCTCGTGTCCGAGGCGCTGAACAAGAAGGGCAAGGCGATCCGCGGCTCGCGCGTCCTGGTGCTGGGCGTGGCCTACAAGGCGGACATCGACGACACGCGCGAGAGCCCGTCGCTCGACATCATGGAAACGCTGCGTGAGCGCGGCGCGCGCATCGAGTACAGCGACCCGTACGTGCCGCGCCTCGAGTTCGCCGGCCGCAAGCTGAAGAGCCTGCCACTGACGGCGACGGAGCTGCGCCGGTTCGATTGCGTGGTCATCGCCACGGCGCACAAGGGCGTGTCGTATCCCGCCGTGCTGCGTTACTCGCGCGCCGTGGTCGACACGCGCAACGCGCTGAACGGACGCCGCTCGGACAAGCTCGTCCGCCTCTAGCCCGCGCGTTTCTCCGACGCCCGGAACGACGCCCAGCCCACCCACGCCAGACCGAGCGCGAGCAGCGCCACGAACGGCACGGCGCGCGCCTCGCCCGCGGCCAGCGCGAAGCCGCCGAGCCCGCAGAAGTACAGGGCCAATGCGATTTCGCTGCGGCCCGAGCGGCGCGTCGCGGCGGCGTAGGGCGCCGGCGCGGCGGCGCCGGCGTGCGTCCCGCGCTTCGCCGTGCGCTCCCACTCGCCCAGACCGCCGGCCAGGCCTTCCACGACGGCGCGCGAGTTGTTGACGGCGAGCCCGAGCCCGAGCACGACGGCGGCGCCCACGTCCCGCGCGCGGCGCGCCAGGCTCCCACCCGCGCCGCGCTGGCCGGCCGCCAGGAACCAGGTGACGGGCACGATGCCAAGCAGCACGACCGCGATCTGCAGCGCGACCACGACGGCGAACGGCAGCCGGTTCTGTCCGAGCAGCACGGGCAGCAGCAGAAGCCCGAGCACGAGCAGCAGCGGATACGACGCGTTGCCGGTCAGGTGCAGCGTGGCCTCGAGCTTGACGCCGAACGGCCGGGCGCTGCGCCACACCGCCGGCAGCAGTTTGCGCGCGGTCTGGATGGATCCCTTCGTCCAGCGGCGCTGCTGCGCTTTCAGCGCTTCGACTTCGGCCGGCAGTTCGGCGGGCGCTTCGAGCGTGCCGTCGAACACGAAGCGCCACCCGGCGAGCTGCGCGCGGTAGCTGAGGTCCAGGTCCTCGGTCAGCGTGTCGTGCTGCCACCCTCCCGCCGATTCGATGGCTTCGCGGCGCCACACGCCGGCCGTGCCGTTGAAGTTGAAGAAGCATCCGGCGCGCATGCGCTCCTCGTGCTCGATCAGGAAGTGCGCGTCGAGCTGGACGGCCTGCGCGGTGGTGAGCAGCGACTCGTCACGATTGAGGTGCGTCCAGCGCGCCTGGACGAGCCCCACGTCCGGGTCCGCGAAATGAGCGATCGCGCGAATCAGGAAATCCGGCGGCGGCGCGAAGTCCGCGTCGAAGACCGCGATGACGTCGCCGCGCGCGCGCGCGAGGCCAGCGGCCAGCGCCCCGGCCTTGAAGCCGTGCCGCTCGTCGCGCACGACGTGCACGATGTCGACGCCGCGCGCTCGATGGCGCGCGACGGCCGCCGCCGCGAGCGCCCGCGTCTCGTCCGTCGAGTCGTCCAGCACCTGGATCTCGAGTCGGTCGCGCCGGTAGTCGAACGCCGCGACCGCGTCGATCAGCCGTTCGACGACGCGGCGCTCGTTGTAGACCGGGAGCTGGACCGTGGCCACGGGCGGCGCGGCGGCCCCACGCGAAGGCGCACGGCCGGCGACGAAGCGTGACGTGACTGCCTCGCGCGCGACGCCACCGGCGGCCGGGCCCGTCGCCCGCCGGGCCGAGCGTTCGCGGCGCCAGCGACGCCACACCAGCGTCCAGCGGTGCGACGAGTACGTGACGAGCAGGAACTGCGCCGTCGCGTAGACGGCGACGGCGAGCCCCTGGCCCAGCATGAGGAGCGAGGCCGCGAGCGGCACGGGCGAGGCAACCGGCGTGAGGGTCAATGCGCGCTGAATCTAGCGCGCCCGGCCTTCAATGGAAAAGGCGGCACGGGAGTCTCGGCTCCCGTGCCGCCGTAAGAACCGCCGCAGAGCGCGGCGGGGGTCAGTTCACGACTTCGAAATCGGCGTCCACCGCTCCGTCGCCGCCTTCGCCCTTGCCGGGCGTACCGCCCGTGGGGCCCTCGGCGCCCGGCGTGCCGGCCGCACCCTGGTACATCGCGGCCGCCGCCTCGTGCCACGCGGCCTGCAGCGTGTCGGTGGCCGACTTGATCGCGTCGCCATCCTCGCCCTTCAACGCCATGCGCAGCGTCTCGAGCGCGGATTCGATGCGCGACTTGAGGCCCGACTCGATCTTCTCGCCGTGCTCCTTGAGATTCTTTTCGACCTCGTAGAGCAGACCGTCGCCGCGGTTGCGGGTCTCGACCGTCTCCTTGCGCTTCTTGTCCTCGTCGGCGTGCGCTTCCGCGTCGCTCACCATGCGCTGGATCTCGGTCTCGCTGAGCCCGCTCGAGGCTTCGATGCGGATGCTCTGCTCCTTGGCCGTCGCGCGATCCTTCGCGGACACGTGCAGGATGCCGTTCGCGTCGATGTCGAACGTCACCTCGATCTGCGGCACGCCGCGCGGCGCGGGCGGCAGGCCGTCGAGATGGAATCGGCCGAGGCTCTTGTTGCCGCCGGCCACGGGCCGCTCGCCCTGCAGCACGTGCACCTCGACCGAGGGCTGGCTGTCGGACGCCGTCGAGAACACCTCGCTGCGCTTCGTCGGAATCGTCGTGTTGCGCGGAATCAGGGGCGTCATCACCCCACCCAGCGTCTCGATCCCGAGCGACAGCGGCGTCACGTCCAGCAGCACGACGTCACGCACGTCGCCGGTCAGCACGGCACCCTGGATGGCGGCGCCGATGGCCACGACCTCGTCCGGGTTCACGCCGCGATGCGGCTCCTTGCCGAAGATCTGCTTTACCAGTTCCTGCACCTTGGGCATGCGCGTGGCGCCGCCCACGAGCACGACCTCGTCGATCTGCGACGCCGTCAGCCCCGCGTCCTTGAGCGCCTGGATCACCGGACCGCGGCAGCGTTCCACCAGGTCGTCCACGAGCTGCTCGAGCTTGGCGCGCGACAGCCGCAGGTTCAGGTGCTTGGGACCATTCTGGTCGGCCGTGATGAACGGCAGGTTCACGTCGGTCTCGAGCGTGCCCGACAGTTCCATCTTGGCCTTCTCGGCGGCTTCCTTCAGACGCTGCAGGGCCATCGCGTCCTTGCGCAGGTCGATGCCCTCCTGCTTCTTGAATTCCTCGGCCAGCCAGTCGATCACGCGCTGGTCGAAGTCGTCGCCGCCCAGATGCGTGTCGCCGTTCGTCGAGCGGACCTCGAAGACGCCGTCGCCGATCTCGAGCACCGAGATGTCGAACGTGCCGCCGCCCAGGTCGAACACCGCGACCTTCTCGTCCTTCTTCTTGTCGAGGCCGTACGCGAGCGCGGCCGCGGTCGGCTCGTTGATGATGCGCTTCACGTCGAGCCCGGCGACGCGGCCGGCGTCCTTCGTGGCCTGGCGCTGGCTGTCGTTGAAGTAGGCCGGCACGGTGACGACGGCCTCGGTGATCTTCTCGCCGAGGTAGTCCTCCGCCGTCTGCTTCATCTTCTGCAGGACCATGGCCGAGATCTCGGGCGGCGAGAACTCCTCGGCGCCGACCTTCACGCGGCAATCCCCATTGCTGCCGCGCACGACCTGGTACGGCACGAGCTTCAGCTCGCTCTGCACCTCGTCGAACTTCCGGCCCATGAGGCGCTTGATCGAATAGATCGTGTTCCCGGGGTTGGTCACGGCCTGACGGCGCGCGACCAGACCCACCAGCCGCTCTCCGCTCTTCGAAAACGCCACGACGGAGGGCGTGGTCCGGAAACCCTCGGCGTTCGCGATCACCTTGGGCTCGCCGCCCTCCATGATGGCCACGCACGAATTCGTGGTTCCCAGATCGATGCCGATGACTTTGCCCATTGCGTGCTTCCTCTTTTCTTTCTCATGGGACGCGCCCCGAACCCGTGAGTCGGGTCCGGGGCCGTCCGATTCGTGAGGCGGCTGTCTTAGCTCGCCTGAACCTGGATCTCGCGCAGCTTGGCGTCCTCGCCCTTCGGCACCCGGACGTCCAGCACGCCGTTGCTGAAGCGGGCGCTCACCTGATCCGCGCGCACCGCCGGGCCGAGCTCGAAGCGGCGCTCGAACGCCCCGTGGATCCGCTCCTGCCGCCACACCTGGCCCTTGGCCTCGCGCGTCTCTTCCTTGCGCTCGCCGCGGATGGTCAGCGTCCGGTGGTGCAGGGTGACCTTGACGTCTTCCGGCTTCACGCCGGGCAGGTCCATCCGCACCTGGAATTCGTCCGCAGTCTCATCGATATCGACCGGCGGCGCAAACAACGGCGCGACGTCGCCGTTCGCCGCGGAGCGCGGGAACAGCCCGTCGAAGAAACGGTCGAATTCGTCGTGCAGCGTGGTCAGTTCGCGGGCCGGCGTCGCCGGCGTCCAACGCATCAACCTCATGATGTGCATCCTCCGTATGGGCGGCCCGAAGGCCGTGGGTTCGTGGGTTCATCGCGGCCTCTTCGCCGCCGTATGCGACGACTCCAAGAGCACGTCGCGTACCACGACGCCACCGGCGCAACGAGCACGGTGCGCCGCTTCGGGTTGCGGTGGCGCCGCGTTCCGACCCGCGGCGCCGCGAGCGCCACGTCGTTTCGCATGGCAACGACCGCGCGTTTCAGTGGCGAACGCGCCGGCGTCCGAAGCGTCGCGCATGCGGACGGGTGGCCGGGACCCAAGCCGTCTGCTAGCGTGCGCGCGCATGCGCATCGCCACCTTCCTGCCGCACGTCGGCGTGTTCGGCGGAGTCCGTCGCTTCCTCGAACTCGGCAACTCGTGGGTCGCAATGGGGCACGACGTCACGCTCTACCACCCGGGCGGCGAGGCGCCGGCCTGGCTCCGGTACCGAGGCCGCGTGCGGCCGCTCGTTGAAGCCGGCGAGGGCGAGAGCGATCTCGCGATCACGGCCGACCCGCACACGTTTCCGGCTTTCGTGGCACGGCGTTCGGCGATCCACCTCTACTACTGCGTGATCGAGGGCGACGCCGGCGTGCGGGAAGCCCTGCGCGTCCCGGGCGTGCGGCTGGCCGCGAACTCGGGCGCGCTCAGGCGTTCCCTCGCGGCGCGCACCGGCCGAGAGGTGCTGGACGGCATCGGCGGGATTCGCCTCGAGCAGTTTCGCCCCGATCCGGCACGGCGCGCGGTCACCCCGCTGCGCGTCCTCGTCAACGGCCGGCGTTCGCGACCCAAGAAAGGGACGGATCTCGTCCTGGCGGCGCTCAGCGGGCTCAGGGGCGTGCCCGAGTGGGAAGCCGTGCTGTTCGACACGGTCGATCCGCACAATCGCCAGGACCCGCGCGACGGCGCACCGCTGCCGCCGGGCGCGCGCTACGTGCTGAACCCGACTCAGGCGGAGCTGGCCGGGCTGTACCAGTCGGCCCATGTGTTCGTGGCCGCCGAGCGCAAGGCCGGATGGTGCAACACTGCGCTCGAGGCCATGGCCTCGGGCTGCGCGGTCGTGTGCACGGCGAGCGGCACGCGCGACTTCGCGAAGGACGGCGCGAACTCGCTCGTCACCTGGCGCCACCCGTGGTTCCTGCGGCGCGCGCTCGGCCGCGCGCTCGCGGACTCGGGGCTGCGCGATCGATTGTCGGCCGCGGCGCTGGCCGGAATCGCCGAGTGGAGCTGGGACCGGCTCGCCACGCGACTTCTCGCGCAACTCGAAGCGAAACCGGGAACCCCATAGCCGGGCACGAAAAACGGCAGGCCGTCCGGCCCGCCGCGTGGTCGATCCGCCGCTTAGCGCCTAGCGCTCGGGCAGGTAGCCGTTCTTGTCCTCGCCGACCAGCAGTTCGTCCTTCGTGTAAATGAACGCCTCGCGCTTGTAGTCGGAGAGTTCGTAGTTCTTCTCGAGGTAGATGGCGTCCTCGGGGCACGCCTCTTCGCACATGCCGCAGAAGATGCAGCGCAGCATGTTGATCTCGTAGCGCTCGGCGTAGCGCTCGCCGTGCGACTTGGGCGCGTTCGGGTCGTTCTCGGCGGCCTTCACGAAGATGGCGTCGGCCGGGCACGCCACGGCGCACAGCTCGCAGCCGACGCAGCGCTCGAGACCGTCCTCGTGACGCGTGAGGATGTGCAGGCCGCGGAAGCGCGGGAACATCGTCAGCTTCTCGTCCGGGTACTGGACGGTGAAGGGCTTCTTGAACAGGTTCTCGAGGGTGACGCTGAGTCCCTTGCCCAGTTCCTTCAGCATGTCGCTTGGTTCTCCGGATCGGCGAGTGAGGTTGCGGAATCGGCGCGCAGCATATCGGGCGCGCCGCCGCCGCGCAAACGCCGGAGACACGCGTCCGGCGGCGCGAACCCGCGCGCGTGGGCCCGGACTCGGGCGATCGCGGGGAGTGGCTCGGGGACAAGGATTCGAACCTTGATTGACGGCTCCAAAGGCCGCTGTCCTACCATTGGACGATCCCCGAGCACGCCGCACCCCAGGCCACCGCGCCCGTGTCGCGAGAGCGCGCCCGCGCCGTTCGTCACAGCCGCGGCAGGGTGATGCCCTCCTGCTTCTGGTACTTGCCGGCCTTGTCCTTGTACGACGTCTGACACGGCTCGTCACTCTCGAAGAACAGCACCTGGGCGATGCCCTCGTTCGCGTAGATCTTCGCCGGCAGCGGCGTGGTGTTGCTGATCTCGAGCGTGACGAATCCCTCCCACTCCGGCTCGAACGGCGTCACGTTCGTGATGATGCCGCAGCGCGCGTACGTGCTCTTGCCGACGCACACCGTCAGCACGTTGCGCGGGATGCGGAAGTACTCGATGGTCCGGCCGAGCGCGAACGAATTCGGCGGGATGATCGCGATCGGCCCCTTGAAGTCGACCATCGACGCCGGGTCCATGTTCTTGGGGTCGACGACCGTCGAGTTCAGGTTCGTGAAGATCTTGAACTCGTCCGCGATGCGGATGTCGTAGCCGTACGACGACACGCCGTACGAGATGACGCCGTCGCGCACCTGCTTCTCCGCGAACGGCTCGATCATCGCGTGCTTCTGACACATCTCCCGGATCCAACGATCAGGCCGAATCGACATGCGGTCACCTCGAGTGGGAAGGGCGCCCGAGCAAGCGCACGGCATGGCCGAGTTCGGGCAGGAGCACGCGACGGAGTGCGAGTGTGACGGCGCGCCGCGAGCCGGGGAGCCAGACCACCAGCCGCCCGCGCGCGACGCCGGCGCCGGCGCGCGACAACCACGCCGCCGGGCCCACGTCGGACAGCGAGAATACCCGAAACGCCTCGCCGAAGCCGGGCAGCGTGCGATCGAGCAATGGGGCGACGGCCTCGGGCGTGACGTCGCGCGGCGCGATCCCGGTGCCGCCGGTGATCAGCACGGCATCCACGTCGGCGCGGGCCAGCGATTCCCTGACGGCGCGGCGGATGGCGGCCGCGTCGTCGCCGACCCAGCCGCGCATCGCCACGACGTGGCCGGCGCGCTCGAGCAGCGCGGTCAACGCGGCCCCGCTCGTGTCGTCGCGGCCGCGCCGCGAGTCGCTGACCGTGATCACGGCGCACACCGCAGGCCGCGTGGCGTCCGCGGCGTGGGCGTGCACGCGGCGCGCGCCGCGCTTCACCGCCATGTCGCGGCCTCGCGCGTGACGCGGCGCGGCGTGACGCCGAAGCGCGCGGCCCACGGCTCGGGCTCCGCCAGGCGATGCTCGTCGAGTTCCGCGAGCGGCGGCTCCCACGCGGCGCCCGCGCGCTCCGCGCCGGGCGCCGCGCGGGCCAGCGCCGTCAACTCGGCCAGGCTCAGCACCTCGGGGCCGGCCACTTCGAACCACCCGCTCCACGGCGCGTCGTCGTCGAGCGCACGCTCCAGCGCGAGCATCACGTCGTCCTCGAGCACCGGCTGGAGCAGCGCGCGCCCGCCGCGCGGCAGGCGCGGGGCCGACGCGAGCTTTCGCCACAGCGGACTGTCGGGCCCGACGAGCGGCGCGAGCCGGAGCACGAGCGCCGGAAGCGCGAACGCGCGCGCCTGCTCCTCCAGCTCCCACAGCGCGCGCAGCCGCGGGCTCCGCGCGTCCGGGTGCGCACCGAGCGCGCTCAGCACGAGTAGGCGGGCGCCGTGCGCTTTCCGCCAGCCGCCGACCAGCACGCCGAGCGCGAGCGCGTCCATCGGCACCGCGCCCAGCACGAGCGTCGCCGGCCCGGCCGACTCCGCGCCGGCGGCCGCGGCCGGGGCCGACGCGCGCAGGCGCTGGACCAGCCGCGGCGCCGGCGGATCCGGCGCTCCGAACACGTGGATCACGGCGCCGCCGCCAGCGCGCGTTCGAGCTGCCGGCGATGCGCCAGCTCGTGCTCGACGAGGCCGCGCACCATCTCGCCGAGCGAGAACGGGCCGCGCCGCGAGTGCGTGACCGGGCGCCGCCACTCGCGCGGCAGGCACGGCCGCAGCAGGTCGAGCAGCGCCGCGCGCGTCGCGCGCCACTCGGCGAAGACTTCGGCGGCAGACCCCGGCGCGCCACCCGCGGCCGCGACCTCGGCCTGCACGTCGATGTCGGGCACCTCAGCCGCTCCGTCGAGGAGGATGCGCCGCGCGCGCGGCAGCGCGACGCGCACTTCGACGTCGCGCAGGTGCGCGAGCACGTCGCGCGCCGACCAGCGTCCGTCGCCGGGCGCGCGTTCCCACGCGGCGGGCGGCGTGGACGCGAGCAGCGCCGCCGCCCACGGCGGACCCGCCGCGAGCGTGTCGAGCAGCGCCGCCCACTCGAGCGACGTCACGGGGCCATGCGCGAGCGACGTGACGCCGGCGGACGAGTCGCGCCACGGGTGGGGCCGCGCCAGGCCGCGCTCGCAATAACTGCGCGACAGCTCGACGTAGTGCGCGCTGCCCCGGCGGATGGCGTCGCGATGCGCGTCGCTGACCGGACCCACGACGCGCGCCGGCGATCCCAGCGCCAGCGAGCCGGGCGGCACGTCCTGCCCCTCGCGCACGAGCGACGCGGCGCCGATCAGCGAGCCTTTGCCGATGCGCGCGCCCGACAGGATCACCGAGCCCATGCCGATCAGGCACTCGTCCTCGATGACGCAGCCGTGCACGATCGCGCGATGGCCGACCGTGACGCGCGCGCCGATCAGGGCCGGCTGGCCTTCGTCGACGTGCACCGTCGAATTGTCCTGCACGTTGCTGTCGTCACCGATCTCCACCCGGTCGGTGTCGCCGCGCACGACCGTGTTGAACCACACGCTGGCCCGCGCGCCCACCTTCACCGCGCCGACCACCACGGCGCCCGGCGCGATCCACGCGTCCTTGTCGATCTCGAGCCGCGCCTGCCACGCACCGGGCAGCGCGCTCACGGCCGCCCCGCGCTCGAGCCGACGAACGGATTGTGCCGCCGCTCCTCGCCCACCGTCGTCGGCGCGCCATGCCCGGTCCAGCAGCGCACGTCGTCGCCGAGCGGGAAGACGCGCGTGTGCACGGAGCGCTCGAGCTGGGCGAACGAGCCGCCCGGCAGATCGGTGCGCCCGACCGAGCCCGCGAACAGGAGATCGCCGACCCACAGATCCGGCCCGGCGTGGAAGCACACGTGGCCCGGCGAATGGCCCGGCGTGTGCAGCACGCGCAACATGCCCGCGCCGAGCGGGACCCGCTCGTCATCCGCGAGGTCGACGACGACCTCGGGCGCCGTCGCCGGCGGGAAGCCGAACGCCGCGCCCTGAGCGGCGAGCATGTCGAGCAGCGGGCGGTCGGCGGGGTGCAGCCGGAACACGCCGCCCACCGCGTCCTGCACTTCGCGCATGCCGGCGACGTGGTCGTAGTGCCCGTGCGTGGCCAGCAGCCAGCGCGGGGACAGCCGCTCGGCGGCCAGCGCTTCGACGACGGCCTCGGGCTCGAAGCCGACGTCCACCACCGCGCTCTCGCGCGTCGCTTCGTCCACGATCACGTACGAGTTGTTCTCGAGCGGACCGAGGCGCAGCGCACGCTGGACGAAGCCCATGATCAGATGACGTTCGCTTCGAGCAGCGTCGCGCGCTCCGCGAAGCGTTCGAGCCGAAGCGGGTGCAGGTCCAGGCTCGGCCGGCCGTCGACGATCCACTCGGCGATCAGGCGCCCGACCGCGGGCGCGTGCATGAGCCCGTGGCCGCTGAAGCCGTTCGCCAGCATCAGGCCCTCGACGCCGGCCGGCGGCCCGAGCACGGCGTTGTGATCGGGCGTCGTCTCGTAGAGGCCGGCCCACGCGTTCGACACCTCCGCGCTCTCGAGCGCCGGCACGCGGTGGATCGCCGGCTCGACGACGCGCTCGAGCAGGTCCCAGTTCACGCTCGTGTCGAAGCCCGGCGGCTCCTCGGGGTTCGCGAGCCCGAGGAGCAGGCCGCCGCTCTCGCGGTGCATATAGACGCCGGACTTCATATCGACGATCATCGGCAGCGTGTCGCGCACGAACGGCAGCGGCTCGGTCGTGAAGCAGTGCCGGCGCACGGGCACGACGGGCAGCGTGACGCCGGCCCACGTCGCGACCTCCGCGGCGTACGGGCCGGCCGCGTTCACGACCCAGCGCGCGGCGATCGTGCCGCCGGCCGTGCGCACGCCGGTCACGCGCGCGCCGTTCATCTCGAGCCCGAGCGCCGGCTCCGCGAAACGGAACGTCGCGCCCAGGCGCCGCGCCTCGGCCACGAACGCCTGCGTGATCTCGTGAGGGTTCGCGAGGCCGTCGCGCGGTCCGAACGTCGCGCCCTTCAAGTCCGCGATCTCGAGCTCCGGGATGCGTTCGCGTACCTCGGCCGGCGTCAGCGTCTCGACGGCGAGCCCCAACGCGCGCTGCATCGCGACCTGCTGCTGGAAGCGCGCCCACATCGCGTCGTCCGCGATCAGGAACAGGTAGCCGACCTGGAAGAACACCGGGTCCGTCTTCATCTCGTCCGCGAATCGCTCGTAGTCGGCGATCGCCATCATGGAGATCTGCACGTTGATCGGCGTCGAGAACTGGGCGCGGATTCCTCCCGCCGCCTTGCTCGTGGACCCGGCGCCCGCGAACGGCTCGCGCTCGACGACGACGACGTCCGGGACCCCGCGCTTCGCGAGATGGTAGGCGATGGCCGCGCCGATACAGCCGGCGCCGACGACGACGACCGGGCCGCGCGCGCCGGCGCTCACCGCTTGTAGCCGATCCGGCGCAGGAATTCGCGCCGCGCCGCGCGTGCGGCGTCGTCCTCGAGGCCGCGCGGCGAGTTGCCATCGACCACGCCGACGACGCCGCGCCCCTGCGACGTGCCCGCGACCAGCATCTGCACCGGGTTCGCCGTCGCGCAGAACACGCGGCACACTTCCGGGCACTGCTTGACCGCGTTCAGGATGTTGATCGGGTACGCGCCACGCAGCAGCAGGAAGAACGTGTGCCCGGCCGCCACGCGCTCGGCGTTCGAGACCGCGGCGGCCACCAGGTCGGGCGCGTTCCCCTCGGTGCGGATCAGGCACGGCCCCGACGCCTCGCAGAAGGCCAGGCCGAACTCCGCCGTCGGCACCGTGGTGACGACGATTTCCGCGAGGTCTTCCGCGGTCTTGATGAAGTGCGCCTGGCCCGCGACCAGGTTGCAATCCGCGGGAATGTCGAGCGCGACGGCGTGCAGTTCCATGCGGGGCGGCTCCTTTGGCGGGCACGCTACGGGCGCGCCCTTGGCAGCGTCAAGCCGCTAGAACGCCTGGCTCGAACCGAACGACAGGACCGGTTCGCGGCGCCCGTCCCGTGTCGGGGCGATCGGAAGCGCGACGTCCAGGCGCACGACCTGGTTCAGCGAGGAATGAGGCAGCGCGAAGCGCAGCCCGGCGCCCACGTCGTGGTGCCAGTCGGTGCCGCCGGCGCCCGGTCCCCAGGCCCGCGCGCCGTCGTAGAACGCGGCGGCGCCGACCGTGATCAGGTCCCAGTACTCGCGCCCGAGGATCCAGCGGTCCTCGGCGTTGAAGCGCCACAGCCGGCGCCCGGACAGCTCGTGGACCGGATACGCGCGCAGGCCGTTCAGGCCGCCGGTCGCCACCTGGAAGTCGCGCGGCACGCGCTCGCCCTGGACGCCGTGCGCCGCGAGCACGAACGTGTGGCTGAGCGGACCCTGCACGATCCAGCGCGCGTCGAGACGGCGCACGATCTCGAGCGGCGTCCAGCGCCAGCGGCTCTCGGCCGACGAGCGGACCCAGCCGAAGCCGAACGGCGTCTGCGCGCCGGCGTCGACTTCGAAGCGGCCGTACGCCTCGTCGGCCGTCCCGCCCAGGAACCTCGGCGAGACGCCGAGCTTGATGGCCGCGGTCGGTCCCAGGTCGAAGTCCTCGATGCCGGTCATGCGCTCGACGCCGGTCTTCTCGACGAAATGCGGGCGCCACAGGCGAAGCTCGCCGGCCACGCGACGCAGCTTGAGGTTGTCCTCGACCCCGTCGAAGTCCGGCGGCGCGCCCGGCTCGAGCCGCGACGGGCCCATGCGCCGGTCCTTGACGAGGAACGAGCCGATGCCACGGACGATCGTGCCCTCCTGGCGCCGGCCGCGTCCCCACATCAGCTCGGTCGATTCCACGCGCTCGTCGAACTCGGCGGCCTCCTCGCCTCCCGAATACAGCCGCGTCACCGACGTGGCCCGACCCCACGCCGCGCCGTAGCTGTAGGGCGTGTCTTCCGCATAGAACGGCACGCCGACGACGAGGCCGTTCGTCACGCCGGCCGAGCCGGTGCCGGCCTCGACGCCGATGCCGAGACGCGACCCGAAGACCGCCGGATCGTCCACCGACAGCGTGCGCGAGATTCCGGCGGGCTCGTCGCGATATGCAAGCGACACCGACTTGCCGAGCCCGAAGAAGTTCCGCTCGGTGAACGCGACCGTGCCCTTGTGCACGCCGCTCGAACTCTCGATGTTGAACTCGGGCGACGTCGTCCACGTGTCGCGCGTCACCACCTCGACGTCGACCGAGTCGCCAGCCCACGCCGGCGTGATGGCGACCGGCGTGAGGAAATCCAGCGAGCGCAGCCGCCGCATGTTCTCGGCGGCACGGTCCGCGCTCCACGGATCGCCGGGCCCGAACAGCAGCAACTGGCGGATCGTGCGCGGCCGCGTACGCACGTGCAGCGCGTTCGCCGTGCGGTAGAAGCCGGCGAGGCGCCCGGGCGGCACGGGATCGAAGATGCGGCGCGGCTGGATGGCCACGCGCCGGATCGGCGCGCCCTCGAACGGGACGGCTCGTGAGCTCCGCACGGTGTCGGCGGCGGCGCCGGCCACGGCCGTCGAGTCGCCGTGAGAGGCGCGACTCTCGGGCGCGACGGAATCGCCGGCGGCGTGCGACGCCCCGACGCGCGGGGCGCCGGTCGACGCACGGTCGCGCGCTCCGCCCGAGTCCGCGTGGACGGAGCGGACGCGCGCGACCGCCACCGCGAGCGCGGAGGCGGCGGCGAGCCTAACGAGCGCGCTTCGTGCCCAGCCGCTCACGCGCCAGCTGCGCCTCGCCGGCGAGCGGGAATCGTTTGACGAGATCTTCCAGCGTCTTCTTCGACGGACCGTTGCGGCCGAGCCGTTCCTGGCACAGCGCGAGCTTGTACAGGGCGGCCGGCACCTTGTCGCCGTCCTTCCAGCCCGCTTCGACGCGCGCGTACTCGGTGGCCGCGCTGTCGAACTGCGATTGTGCGAAGAAGCATTCGCCCGCGCCGTACTGCGCGTTGTCCGCGAGTTCGGCCGTCGGGAAGCGCCGCACGAAATCGCGGAAGCCCTGGAGCGCGAGTCCGTAGCGACCCTGCGTCAGATCCTGCGCCGCCTGGTCGTACAGCGTGCCCGGATCCGGCGCGGGCGGCGCCGTCGTGCCGGGCACCGAGACCGTGGGCGGCGGGCGCTGCGCGATCTGGTTGAAGCGGCCCATCACTTCGTCGAGCTTGCCCTCGAGACGGCCCATCTGCTCGAACAACTCCTGCGTCGTGCTGCCCGCCGTGGCCCGCGTGCTGAGCAGCACGTCGCGCTGTCCGGCCACGTCTCGACGCGTGTCCTCGAGCACGCGGTACGCGATCGAGTCACGCACCGTGAGCGTATCGACCTGGGTGCGCAGGCTGTCGATGCCGCTCCGCAGCATCGCCAGCTGCGGCGCGTAGCAGCCGGAGACGAGCGGGGTCAGGGCGAGGATCGCCCCCGCCCCGAGTCCCAGAACGCGCCTGGACGCCGCGCGGCGCACGTTCTCCGCGCCCGTCATTTCGCCGTGAAGTGAGCGCGCCGATTCTTCGACCACGCCGCTTCGTCGTGGCCCGGATCGAACGGCCGCTCCTTGCCGTAGGAGATGATCGAGAGTCGCGCGGTCTGGATGCCGGCGTTCACCAGGTAGTCGCGCGCCGCCTGCGCGCGCTTCTCGCCCAGCGCCTGGTTGTATTCGTCCGTGCCGCGTTCGTCGCAGTGGCCTTCGATCACGACCTTCAAGTCGGCGTGATCGCGCAGCATCTTGGCGTCGCTGTCGAGCGCGCCGCGGGCCGCGTCGTCGAGCACGTAGGAGTCGAGCGCGAAGAACGCCGGCTGCAGATCCGACGCGGTGAACGCCGCCGGCGCGGGCGTCGTCGGCTCCGGAGTCGGAGGCGGCGCGGGCACGGGCGGCGGCGTGGGCGCCGGGGTCGGCGCGGTGGTCTGGGTCGGCGGCGTCTGCTTCGCCTTGCGGGCGCACGACGTGACGCCGAGGCCCAGCGCGAGCAGCAACAACGAGGTCAGCACTACCAGCGAGCGATTCCGCATGAGGCGGGCCCTCCTGTTCATCGATTGGAGTTGGCGCCCATGAAGCCAGGGGCGGCCATTCGCGGGGACCAGGCCGGTGACAGCGCCTGAAGTCCTCCGGTGTCGATCTTGCGCGGCGGCCGATCGTCGAGATCGGTCACGTAGAGGGACCATGGCCCATCGCGGTTGCCGGCGTAAACCAGGTGCCGGCCATCGGGCGACCAGTGAGGGTTTTCGTTGCTGAAGCCCGTGACCACCGGGTGCGCATCGGTCCCGTCGGCCTTGCACACCCAGATATCGAAGCCCGAGCCGGTACGTGCCACGAACGCGATGCGATCGCCCTTCGGCGACCACACGGGCGAATCGGTGTAGCTCACCTGATACGTCAGTCGCCGGACATTACCACCTTCGCGATCCATGACATAAACCTGCGGGGCGCCGCCGCGATCGGACGTGAACGCGATTTCGCGCCCGGTCGGCGACCAGGACGGAGACGTGTCGATGGCGCGCTGGTTCGTGAGGCGCCGTGGGCCCCCGCCGCGCGCGTCGAGCAGGTAGATTTCCGGGTTGCCGTCGAGACTGAGCGTGCACGCGATCTCGCGGCCGTCCGGCGAGTACGACGCGCTCGTGTTGTTGCCGGCGCGCGTCGAGATCGCGAACACCCGGCCGCCGCCCGCGGACATCACGAACACCTGCGGTCCCGTGCCGCCCCGATACGACGTGAACAGGATGAGCGACCCGTCCGGCGACCACGACGGCGACAGCGCGATCGAGCGGTCGGCCGTGAGCGGATGCGGCGCGTAGCCGTCCGCGTCCATCACGTACAGCTCCTTGCTGCGGCCGCTCTGGACGACGAACGCGAGCTTCGTCGAGGCCACGCCCGCCTCGCCGCTGAACTGGAGCACGACGTCGTCCGCGAACGCGTGCACGAGCGAGCGCCAGTCGGACGCGGTGCCGCGGTACTCCTTCTTGAGGATCGAGCGGCGGGCGGGCGCGTCCAGCACCTCGCCCACCAGCCGCACGCTCTTGCCCGACACGTTCCACTCGCCGCCGACGAACGCCTGCACGTCGGCGGCCGACGAACCCGCGACCCACGAGCGGCTCGTCGTGAACACGGCCGAGGCATCGAGATCGTTCGCGAGCACTTCGTCGGCCTGCGCGCTGCCCTTGGCCGCGTCGCGATCGCCGGTCGGGCGCAGCGATTCGCAGTGCACGCGAATGCGCTTGGCCTGGCCCGACTGCAGGTCGATGCGCACGTCGCTCGGCGACTGGGCGAACGCCGGCGCCACGCACGACAACGCGAGCGCAGCGGCGACGAGCGAGGGCGAAATTCCGGCGCGGGGGCTTCGCATCACGGCCCCGTGTACTGGAAGCCGAAGTGGACGCCGAGCTGATCGCCGTTCCAGCCGAGCGGCAGCGGCGGCATCGGATCGCTCACCAGCACCGCGCGCAGCGCGGCCTTGTCGAAGAACTCGGAGCCGCTGGAGGTCTCGAGGCGCGCGGCGCTGACGTCGCCGCCGCGACCGATCTTGAAGTACACGACGACCTCGGTCCCGCCCGCGGCGCCGGCCGGCGGCGCCCAGCCCGCGGCCACCCGGTTGCGCACGAGCAGCAGGTAGTACGTGAACTCGAAGTCGCGCTGATCGACGGCGACCGAACCGCTCAGCCCCGCGCTGCCGACTTTGGCGTACGGCACGGCGACCGTAGGCGACGACGGCGGCGGCGTGCGCGGCGCCGGCTCCACCTTCTTGGGCTCGGGCTTCGGCTTCGTGAGCTTCACGCCCTCGGTGTCTTCGGGTTTGATCTCCGGCGCCTGCTTCTCGGGTACGGGCGCCGGCGCCGGCGGCGTCGGCTGTGGCGTGGCCTGCGTCGGATCGACGAGCGCGACCTGCACGATGTCGGGGCCGGGCACGATGACGGGCGTGGGCGGGTGCCACGCGAACAGCGCGCCCACGACCGCGACATGCACCACCGTCGACCCCATCACCGAGCCGCGCACGGTCAGTGCCTCGGCGGCGGCGGCGCGGGTGGTTGCGTGACGAGGCCGAGCGATGCGACGCCGGCCCGGCGCATGCGCGCGATCAGGTCGACGATCGTGCCGTAGGGCACGCCCGCGTCGGCCTTGAGGAACACCGGGCGCGTCGACGCGCCGGCATTGGCCAGCGCGTCCTCGAAGCGCTCCGGGCGGACGATGCTGTTGCCCACGGCCAGCGTGCGATCGGCACGCACGCTGACGATCAAGCCCTCGTGCACGTCGAGGCCGTGCGAGGCGACGCGCGGCAGGTCGATCTCGAGACCGCCCTGCAGGAACGGCGCGGTCACCATGAAGATGATGAGCAGCACCAGCACCACGTCGACGAGCGGCGTGACGTTGATCTCGGAGAGCGGCTGACGCGCCGGGGCGAGCCTCACGCGGCCCCTCCGCCGAGGCGCCGGTCCAGGAACTCGCTCGCGAACTGCGCGGTGGCGTTGGAAAGATCGCGGAGCCGCCCCAAGAGATGGTTGTAGCCCACGACCGCCGGAATCGCGGCGGCCAGGCCGGCCACCGTGGCGATCAGCGCCTCGGCGATACCCGGCGCGACGACGACGAGCGACGCCGAGCCCTGCGCGCCGATGTTGAGGAACGCGCTCATCACACCCCACACCGTGCCCATCAGGCCGATGAACGGTGACACGCTGCCGGCGGTCGCGAGGAATCCAACGTGGCGCTCGAGCCGACCGGCCTCGTCGTTCGCGGCGCGGTCCATCGCGCGCTGCGCGAACTCGTAGCGCAGGGTCGGCGAGGCGCCGGCCGTCACCGCGTGCTGATCGAGCGCGCGCTGTCCGGCGAGCGCGACGCGCGCCAGCATGCTGTTCGGGTGCTGTTCGCACATGAGTCGCGAGTCGGCGCCCGGCTGAAGTCGCCGGAACGCCGCCTGAAAGTCACGGTTCGCGCGCTCGATCCTGCCGTAGAGGCGCAGGCGGCTCCAGATGATGGCCCAGGAGTACGCGGACACGGCGAGCAAGGCGAAGAGGATGAACTTCGCGAACGGCCCGGAGCTGGCAACCAGCGCCGGAACGGAAGCGCGCAGGCCCCCTCCCACCTGGAGGATGAATGCGAGAGTCGCCATCGGACTTCACGCTCCTTGTGAAGTAGCGTCCGGACGTCGGGGAGATCACGGCCCGGCTCTCCACCTGTGGCTGCCATGCGGTCTGCGGCACGCTAGCACACGGCTCGCCGCAGCCTCAAGCGAACCGGCCGTTTGCAGTCCGGCTCGCCCTGTTCATTACCCCACGAGCGGCGCGCGGATTCCCGGATGTCGGAATCGTGACGTGGGTGACATTCATGCGGCCCGCGTCAAATCAGTGCAAAACGCGCACTCGCGGGTCGCGGCGTGCGGCGTGCACGCGTTACAGTTCATGTGTTCTTCGCCGCTCCGCACTCGTGCATCGCACGGACCGCTCTCGACCGGGAGATCATCTTGCGCCGACTTTCGACCTGCCTCGCTCTCAGTGCCGGCCTCCTGGCTTCCAGCCTGGCGACGCCGGCGGCCCACGCGGATGATGCGGCGGCGCCCGGTTTCGTGGTGCGCACCGTCGATGGAAAGACGCTGCGTCTCGTCGAACTGCGCGGCCACCCGGTGATCCTCGACTTCTGGGCGACGTGGTGCGCGCCGTGCCGCGCCAGCATGCCGCACTTGAGCACGCTGCAGACGCGCTATCGCGACCAGGGCCTCGTGGTGCTCGGGCTCTCGGTCGACGACTCGGAGCCCCAGGTCGTGCGCCGCTACGCCGACCGCCTCGGCGTGACGTTCCGAGTGGCGCTCGCCGACGAGAAGATCCTCGACTCCTACGGCCCCATCCGCTCGATCCCGACGACGTTCTTCATCAATCGCCAGGGCACGATCGTGCGCCGCGTCGTCGGCTACATCGATCCCGAGACGATGGAGAGCTACGCGCGCGAGCTGTTCTAGCGGGCGCGAGTCCCGCTCGCCACCACTCAACCCTGGTCCCGCCACGGCGGGCCCGGCGACCATGGTCCGCGAAGCCACCATGGTTCACGAGCGCTTTCGAAAGAGCCTTCGCGCTTCGCGACCCACCGCGCGAAGGAAGGGTCCGCCCCAGAACCCCGCGGAGATCAGACCTCCGAAAAGGAACACCGCGTCGACGCTCGCGCGCCCCTCGCGCTCCCAGTAGACGTCCTCGAGGCGCAGCCACAACGCAAATTCATCAAGCGTGAGGGCGGCCCCGGCGCCGTACAGGATGGCCGTAAGTCGCGAGACGATCACGGACGTCGAGCCCGCTCCAGTTCCCACTTGGACCAGCCAGCCATAGCCGACCACGAGCAGGAGCAGTATTCCCCAGACGAGATGATGAATGTGTGTCTGCCCCGCGAGGACGTCGTAAAAGGGGCCGACGCCGGCGCGTATCGCGTGCGCAACGAGTCGAGTCGCGCCGAATGTCACGAAGAACGCGAGCGAGGCCAAGAACAAGCGTTCGCGTCGTGGCTCGCGAAAATGGCGATGGTAGAGAGCGCGGAGTCGGGGTCGGGGCATTGCCGCGCAGGGTACATCGCTGGGCTGGACCACGCTCGACGCAACCCCCAACGATCAACGCTGGCTCAGCGCGCCATCCGCGTGAGCCAGGTCTTCGCCCCAAACACAGAGGCCACGCCGACAACGCGTGGCCTCTTGTTCGTGGTGCCCGGGGCGAGATTTGAACTCGCACGGGTTTCCCCATACGCCCCTCAAACGTACGTGTCTACCAATTCCACCACCCGGGCACGTCTTTCATCCTGAAGTCGCGACTGAAGGCAGACGTTCCGCTCTACTTCCCTCCGGGCGGCTTCGGCGCGGGGGCCGGAGCGGCTGCGGGCGCGGGCGTCGTCGCCGGTGTGGTCGCGGGACCCGATCCGGACGGCGGAAGCAGACCCGGGCCACCGGTCGCGGGGCGCTGGCCGCCGGCGCCGGGCGCCCGGGCCGGGGCGCTCGCGGCGGCACGCTGGGCTTCCTGCTGGATCAGACTGCGCGAGCTCGCCCCGCCACCGCGCGACAGCAGCGTCAGCGCGATCGAGGTCACGAAGAATGCGGCGCCGAGGAACATGGTCGCGCGCGTGACGAAGTCGGTCGCCCCTCGCCCGCCGAACACGGTCTGGGCGCTGCCGCCGAATGCGCCGCCGGCGAGTCCGCCGCCCTTGCCGGACTGGACGAGGACCACGGAGACGAGGGCTATGCACACGATCAGGTGCACGACCATGAGCAATGCGTACATGAAGTCCCCTGAAAGCTCTTGAAGGTGGGTGAACTCGGTCGGGAAACGGCGAGGAAATCTACCAGCCGCCCCCGGACGCGTCAACCTTTGGCGGGCGACGCGGCGGCCACGATGCGCCAGAACGAGGCCGATTCCAGCGAGGCCCCGCCGACCAGCGCGCCGTCGAGATCCTCGTGCGCGAACAGGGCCGGCGCGTTCGTGGCGTTGACGCTGCCGCCGTACAGGATGGCGACCGCGCCGCCCACGCCGGGGCCGACCACGCGGTCGAGCGTGGCGCGGATCATCTGGTGCGCCTCGCTCGCCTGTTCGGGCGTGGCCACTCGCCCGGTGCCGATCGCCCACACGGGTTCGTATGCGATGACGGTGGCCTTCGCCGCCTCGGGCGCGAGATCCGTGTACGCGGCGCTCACCTGGCGCACGAGCACGTCCGCGGTGCGGTTCGCTTCGCGCTCGGCCAGCGTCTCGCCGACGCACACGATGGGCACGAGCTGCTCGCGCTGCGCGGCGCGCAATTTCGCGGCGACGTCGGCGTCGCTCTCCCCCATGCCGTGGCGGCGCTCGGAATGGCCGACGATCACGAAGCGACAGCCCGCGGCGCGCAGCATCGCGCCCGAGATCTCGCCGGTGAACGCGCCCTTGGGCTCGGCGTGCAGGTTCTGCCCGCCGAGCGCGATCCCCGTACCCTGGAGCGCGCGCGACACGGCGGCGAGCCCGGTGAACGGCGGGCACAGCGCGATCGCGGCGTGTCGTCCGCCGGCGACGAGCGTCGCCATCTCGCCCGCGAGCGCCGCGCCTTCGGCGGGCGTCTTGTGCATCTTCCAATTGCCGGCGACGAGTCGCGGCCGGCGCGGCCAGGCGTCCACGTCAGCCCTCCACCGAATCGAGCGCCGCGACGCCGGGCAATTCCTTGCCCTCGAGGAACTCGAGCGACGCGCCGCCGCCCGTGGACAAGTGCGTGAAGCGCTCGGCGAGGCCCGACGCCTGAACCGCGGCCACGGAATCGCCGCCGCCGACGATGGTCACGGCGCCGCGCGTGCCAGCTTCGGCCATGGCGCGCGCCACGCCGAGCGTACCGGCCGCGAACGCGGGCACTTCGAAGATGCCCATCGGTCCGTTCCACAGGATCGTGCCGGCATCGCGCAACTCGGCGGCGAACTGCTCGACGGTCGCCGGCCCGATGTCGACGCCCATCTGATCCGTCGGCAGCGCGGTCACGGGCACCGGATGTGACGGCGAGTTACCGTCCGGCGACACGGTGGCCACGCAGTCGGTGGGCAGCACGAGGCGCACGTTGCGCGCCTTCGCGTCGGCCAGCACCTGCCGCGCCATGTCGACACGGTCTTCCTCGACGAGCGAGCGGCCGGTCTCCATCCCCTGGGCTCGGAAGAACGTGAACATCATCGCGCCGCCGATCAGCAGGCGATCGACCTTGGCGACGAGCGCGCGCAGCACGTCGATCTTGCCCGAGATCTTCGCGCCGCCCAAGATCGCGACGAAGGGGCGGCGCGGCTCGTCCAGCGCGCGGCCCAGGTATTCCAGCTCCTGGTGCATGAGGAATCCGCCGACCGCCGGATGCAGGAAGTGGGTCACGCCTTCGGTGGACGCGTGCGCGCGGTGCGCGGTGCCGAACGCGTCGTTGACGTACATCTCGCCGAGCGCGGCCAGGGCCTTCGCGAAGGCCGGATCGTTCGCCTCTTCCTCCTTGTGGAAGCGCAGGTTCTCGAGCAGCAGCACCTCGCCGTCGCCCAAAGCTTGCGCGGCGCGTTCGGCTTCGGGGCCGATGCAGTCCTTGGCGAACGCGACGGGCTGGCGCAGCAGGTGCTCGAGGCGCCGCGCCACCGGCGCGAGGCTGTAGCGCGCCTCGGGCCCGCCCTTGGGGCGGCCCAGGTGCGACATCAGGATGACCCGCGCCTTCTTCTGCAGCAGGTAGCGGATGGTCGGCAGCGCGGCGACGATGCGCGTGTCGTCCCCCACCTCACCGGCCGTGATCGGCACGTTGAAGTCGACGCGCACGAGCACACGGCGCCCGGAAGGCGCGAGGTCCTGCAGGCCCTTCTTGCGATCGGCCACGAAACGCCCTCCTCAGGCCATCATCAGCAGGGCGTCGACGACGCGCTGCGAGAAGCCCCACTCGTTGTCGTACCACGACAACACCTTCACGGTGCGGTCGCCCATGACCATCGTCGACAGCGAGTCGAACACGCTGGACGCCGGATTGCCGACGATGTCGATCGACACGACCGGGTCCGTGCAGTACTCGAGGATGCCCTTGAGCGGCCCGTCCGCGGCGGCCTTCATCGCGGCGTTCACGGCGGCCTTGTCGGCGGGCTTCTTCAGGCGGCACACGAGGTCGACGAGCGAGCCGTCCGAGACCGGGGCGCGCACCGCGATCCCGTCGAGGATGCCCTTGAGCTCCGGCAGCACTTCGCCGATCGCCTTCGCCGCGCCGGTCGACGTTGGGATCAGGCTGAGCGCCGCGGCGCGGGCGCGGCGCAGGTCCTTGTGCGGCAGGTCGAGGATGTTCTGGTCGTTCGTGTAGGCGTGGATCGTCGTCATCAGGCCGTGCTCGATGCCGAACGCGTCGTTCAGCACCTTGGCGACCGGCGCCAGACAGTTCGTGGTGCACGAGCCGATGCTGATGACGGTGTGCTTCGACTTGTCGAAGCCCTTGTGGTTGACGCCGATCACGAACGTGAAGTCCGCGCCCTTGGCGGGCGCCGAGATCAGCACGCCGCGCGCGCCGGCCGCGAGATGCTGCGCCGCGCCGTCACGATCCGTGAAGCGGCCGGTCGCTTCCAGCACGACGTCGACGCCGAGCTTCTTCCACGGCAGCTGCGCCGGATTCTTCTCGCTCAGCACCGTGATCGTCTTGCCGCCGATCGAGAGATGCCCGTCCGCCGTCGCCCCGGCGTCCGGCCACTTGCCGTGCACCGAGTCGTAGCGCAACAGGTGGCCGAGCGTCTTCGCGTCCGTGAGGTCGTTCACCGCGACGAACTCGAGCGCCGCGCCGCGCTGCACCGCCGCGCGCACGACGAGCCGGCCGATGCGGCCGAAGCCGTTGATCCCGATCTTCAGTGCCATGCGACAACCCCCTTTTCAGCCGAAGAAAACCCGCGCCACGTCGTAGAGTTCACGATCCACCGGCCGGGGCCCCTCGCGGACCTCGGACAGCGGGATCGAGTCGATGCGGTTGCCGTGGAGACTGACCATGCGACCGTATTCGCCGCGCGCCGCGAGATCCACCGCGGCGATGCCCATGCGCGAACCCAGCAGGCGGTCGAACGCGGTCGGCGTGCCGCCGCGCTGCACGTAGCCGAGGGCCACGTGGCGCGTCTCGATCCCGAGCCGGGACTCGAGCTCGAGCGCGAGCTGCTCGCCGATGCCTCCGTAGCGGCGCCGGCCGACCGTGTCGTAGCGCAGCGGTCCCTGCAGGCTGCGCCCGTCGGGGTCGGGCTTGAAGTCGGCCCCCTCGGCGACGACGACGATGCTGAAGTCGCGCCCGCGCGCGATGCGATGCTTGATGATTTCGCACACGTCGCACACTCGCGTCGGCTCCTCGGGCGTCACGACGACGTCGGCGCCGCCGGCGATGCTGGCGCACACGGCGAGCCAGCCGGTCGTGCGGCCCATGACCTCGACGACGATCACGCGATCGTGGGCCTCGGCCGTGCTGTGCAGCGCGTCCACCGCGCGCACGACGGTCGTCAGCGCGGTGTCGAAGCCGAACGAGTAGTCGGTGCCGCGCACGTCGTTGTCGATGGTCTTGGGGATGCCGACGATCTTGAGGCCGAGGTCGGCGAGGCGCGACGCCGCGGCCAGCGTGCCGTCGCCGCCGCACACCAGCAGCCCGTCCAGACGGTGCGCCGTGAACGCGGCGCGGATGGCGTCGGGGCCGCCTTCGGCGCGGAACGGGTCGACGCGCGACGTGCCGAGCATCGTGCCGCCGCGCGGCAGGATTCCGGCCACGGCATTCAGCGTCAGGTCGTTGACCCGGTTCTCGAACAGCCCGCGCCAGCCATCCTCGAAGCCGAGCATCAGCCCGGCGTGGCCGCGCACCACGCGCGCCACCGCCGCGCGGATCACGGCATTGAGTCCGGGGCAGTCGCCGCCGCCCGTCAGTATCCCGAGGCGCATGCTGGCTCCCGTTTCGGGCCGATGGCCCAACGGTTTGGAACTCTGGGAGTTAAGGGGACAGATCGGGGGCGACTATGCCCCACGCGCGCGACAGGGGTCAAGGTCGCGGGGGTTGGGGGCGCCGCGGGGGCCAGTGCGGTGGCCGGCGCGGGCGCGCGGGCGGCGGCCCTGAAGCGCTATTCGGTCGAGTAGCGCAGCGTGTACTGGCCGAAGCCCTGCTGGTCCACGAACAGGAACACGAGCCGCTGGCGCCGCACGCGCGGCGTGACCGCGGGGTCGGCATCCGGCGGCACCGGGATCTCGCCCTCGTAGATCCACACTTCGTACGGCCGCATGTCGCCGCCGAGCCCGGCCGAGCCGAGCCCGCCGATCGGGCGCTGTTCGGTCGCGGATAGTTCCTGGACGACGCGATCGAGCCCGTCATCGCCGGCCGGGATCACCTGGTGCGTCACCTCGCTGGGCTGGCCGTAGCGGATGTAGACGCGGCCCATGTCCGAGAACATGCCCTTGCCGAGGCCGACGTGGCTGTACGTGCGATTCGCGTAGTCGACGCGCGCCAGGAACGTCTCGAGCGCCTCGTTGCGCGCCGTCTCGGGCGTGGGATCGCGACGCTTCCAGAAATCGTCGAGGTAGCGTTCCTGCTCCCCGGGATGCAGCGCGGCAAACGCCTCTTCGCCGTCGGCGTCGAGCAGGAAGTGCACGCTGTCCTCGATGTCGCGCGGGCTGCGCACCCACGAGTCCTCGTGCCACGCGATGCTGAAATGCGCGCGGCGCGACAGCGCGCCCTTGTCGCCGTCCTGCCACGCCTTCACTTCGAGGTCATAGCCTCCGGCCGGCAGCGTCTGCGCGTCGAGCGACACGGCCGCGTCGAGCTGCGCCGCCGGCTCGCCGTCGCCCTCCTGCTCGGCGCGCACGTGGTGCTCGGTGTCGACGGCGCGCGCGACCCAGTGCCAGGCGCGCACGTCGCCCGCCTTGCCGCGGGCGGAGAACGCGGCGCGGACGTCCGTGGCGTAGAGGCCGTACAGCCGTTCGGGATTCGGCAGTAGCAGGCGCGGGCCGTGACGGAACGCGGCGCTCCGGCCCAGCGAGTCCTCGGCCCACACGAACTCGATGTCGGAGAGCTGGCGATCCATTTCCGGCTTGGGCACGAGGAACTCCCCGTCCACCTTCTCCGCGCGCCGCCCGCGATGCGACGTCGCGGCCAGCCCGCGGGCCGGCGGCGCCATGTCCGCCAGGCGCACGCTCAGCCGGTTGAGGCCGGGCCGCGTCGCGAAGCGCACCACGCTCACCTTGCCGAAGCCGCGCAGCGTGTCCCCCGGGCCGATCGCGATGTCCTGCTCGCGCACGACCTCGCGGGCGCCGAGCGGACCGCGCAGGCGCGTCGTGAGATGCAGGGACGAGGCGCCGAGCGAGTCGCTCTGGAGCTCGACGAGCGTGGCCGGCGGCACGCGCACGTACACTTCGAGCACGGTGCCGGCGCTGCTGTCGGGGAACGCCGCCGCGTCGACGGTGAATCCGATGCGGCCGCCGACGCGCCACGGCAGCGGCCCCGGACCGTCGTCGGGGCCGTGCGCCGCCCGGCACGGCGCGGTCAGCGCGAGCGCGCCCAGCGCGGCGAGCGCAAAACGCAAGAGCGCCCCCCTGAGGGAGCGCTCTCGAACGTTGACGACGCCGGACGGCATGGAACGTCGGCTCAGAACAGGAACTTCAGCGTGAACCGATGTGCGCCGCCCAGTTCGTGCATGTCCGTGTACGCGTAGTCGAGATCGGCCTGTCCGGCGATCGAGACCGGGAAGTGGAACCCGACGCCGCCAGCGACGCCTTCGGTGTCGTAGTTGAAGTTGTAGCCGCCGCGCAGGAACACGTAGCGGTGGAACGAATACTCGCCGCCGAAGTTCAGGCGTTCGGCGTTGTCCGGAGGATGCGAGAACTCGAACGAACCGATCAGCTTCTGATCCGAGCTCTGCAGCAGCGTGGCGGACGTCCCGACGCGGAAGATGCCGGGAATGCGCGCCTCGTGGTCGATGAACTTGATCTGCGAGCCCATGTTCGAGATGGCCATGCCGATCTTCATGCCGAGCGTGCCGACGTCGTACAGCGTGCCGATGTCGAACGCGAACGTCTGCTGCGACACGTCGGCGAGACCCTCATGGATCATGTTCGCGGTGACGCCCGCGCTGAACTTGTCGGTGAACGACCGCGCGTACGTCACGCCCGCCGCCATCATGCCGGCATCGAACGTGTTCCCCGTGCCGACATTCGGATCGGGCTGGAACGCCGTCGTCTCGACCATCGGATCCATCGACAGCGCCCGCGCCGAGACGCCGAACGCGCCGGGGAAGCGCTTGATGTGGAACACGTAGCCGATCTGATCGAACGACAACTCGGCCGGCCAGTTCGCGTGATTCAGCGACAGTTCCGACTTGTCGGGATCGATGCGCGCAATGCCGGCCGCGTTCCAGAACAGGGCCGTCGCGTCGTCGGCCACGCCGACGAACGCGCCACCCATCGCCGCGGCGCGAGCACCCACGCCGATCTTCAGGAACTGGCCGTCGAACGTGCCGACCTTGTCGAAGATTTCGGCCGCGCCGGCGAGGGCTGGGATCATCAGCCCGAGGACGCCGCAAGCCGCGATGAATTTTCTCACTGGTTCTTCCTCCTGTCGTTCACGCGACTAGCGGATGATGACGAAACGTCCGCGCTGCGTGCCCTGGGACGATTCGACGGTGAACAGGTAGATGCCGCTGACGACGTCCTGGCCGTTGCGCGAGATCAGATTCCAGCGTGCTTCTCCGTCGTTCGCCGTGTCCTGCTGGCGATTGAATCCCGGGCGGGAGACGCCGCTGTCGTCCGTGACGTTCGCGCGCAATGCGTCGTTCACGGGATCGGTGGACTTCATCACCTCCACCAGGTCTCCGGCCACCGTGAAGATCTTGAGCGTCCACTGTCCGGGCGGCATGCCCATGAAGTCGATGTGCGTGCCGGTCGGGTCGGACGCGTTCGGCGTCAGGTCCCACGACGAGGGCCGCTTCGACAATTGTGAGAAGCCGCGGTACGGGTTCGGAACGACCCAGACTCCCTTGCCCTTGCGCGTCGCGACCTGAGGCGACACGCCTTCGGTCTCGACCGCCGTACGGCGGCCGCTCAGCTCCGCCAGCGTTCCGACCGTCGGGTCACCCGTCGAATCGAACGCCGTCACCGAGTAGAAGTACAGGAACCCGTCCTTCACCTCGTCGTCGACGTACTGGTAGTGCCCGACCGGATATTTCGTGCGGTACACCGGCAGGCAGTTCGGCGCGACGCCGAGCAAGCAGCCGTGGTCCACCTCGCAGTTCGGATAGCCGACGCACTGGATGGCCGGGTCCGGATGAATGACCTGCCCGCTCTGCCGATCCCAGAGATCGCCGCGCGTCAGGCAGATCGGCACCGTCGCCGGTCCAACGATGCCCGTCGTCGGATCCTTGTAGTTCGGCACGTAGAGCTGCGGACACACCGTGTCGCCACTCGCGTTCACGAAGTGGTTGTTGGCGATGGGCTGGCTGTTCTTGTCGACGTAGTCGAACAGGCGGAACTCGCCGATCAGCGACCAGTCGCTCTCGTTGGGCCCGGGAGATCCGACGGGCCGCGTCCAGTTCGCCACCTTCCAGATCTTGTAGCCGCGGCAGTCGTACCAACCCGACTTCGGATCGGGGGTCACTTCCGACAGGTTGTCCCAGGCGACGGTGATCTTCTTGTCGCCTTCGGGCGCGACCTGGCGGTCGGGATTGTCGGTGTAGTTGTACTTCACGCCCAGGTTCGTGTTCGGGTTCGGCGGCGGCGCCTCGGCGTTCCACGTCTTGTGGAAGAGTCCGCGACTGTTCGCGAAGTCGTAGACGCCGGTGCAGTAGTCGCAGTCGAAATCGAACCACGAGAACTCGCGGCTGTTGACGGTCACGCTGCGCTCGCGGCCCTCGCAGTTCTCGAGGACGGTCTGGTCCGGCGTCCCGCGATCGAGGCGGATCGGCGTCTCGCGCCCGTGATAGTCCGTGAACAGATTCTTCGCGCCGTCGTGCGGCTCCCACACGCCTTCGAACGCGATCTGCGCGGTCAGAGCGTTGTCGAGCGCCGGATACTTGCGGCGCAAGTCCTCGAGGTCGGTCGACTTGGAGCCGTTCGCCACGTAGACCTGATAGTCGGTCTTGTAGTTCAACGCCTTGACGTACGACCCGCCGCGCACCCCGAACGCCACCGTGACGTCGACGGACTGGCCGTTCGCGACGCTGCGCCACGGGCCGACCGACGCCACCTGCACGTAGTCACCCTTCGTGTCCGACGCGTCGGCCGTGATGAAGCCACTCGTCGCATCGACGTTCTCGCCGCCCGACATGAACTCGAAGCGCTCTTGGTCGATGGACGGGCCGCCGCCCGCGGAGTACGGGGTGCCGCCCGTGTACGAGCGGAACGACAGGAACTGGAGTCGCTTCGGACCCGAGATGCCGAGCGGGTCCATCGTGTAGTTGATGAGCATGAACGTCGGCAGACCCGGCGTATGGCCGTCGTCGCCGTCGTCGTCGGCGATCGAGAAGCCGTTCACGCGATAGACCAGCTGACTGCACAGCGGCGTGTTGGGCGGACCGAGGTTGGGATCGTGGCCGATCTGCGACCGCGTGTCGCTCGCCGGCACCGCGATCGGGAACTCACCCTGCGGATAGAACGGCAGGTCCAGGTCGTCCGAGAAGTAGTTGGCCTTCGACACCGGGCCGCAGTCCATGTCCACGAGCCAGCCGACCATGAGGCTGTCGAGCATGTGCCCGGACACGTTCGTGACGTGGTACTGCACCACGTTGAACTCGGTGAAGCCGGGGATCGAGTAGGCCCAAGCCGACTGCTGGCACTCGAGCCCGAGCGGAATGTGCTTCTCGTTGAACGTCGCGTTCAACGCCTCTTTCGTGTCGTCGCGGATCACGCACGTGAATTCCTGCTGGCCGACGGCCCCGAAGTCCTCGTCGATCTTGCCGTCGCCGTCGTTGTCGCGGCCATCGAGGAAGTCTTCGTCGATGCGCGGCTCGCCGTAGAACGGGTCGACGTCGCCGTCGTCGTTCGTGAACCGCGCGCCGTTCAACTGGCCGTCGTACGTCGGGTACATCTTGTCTTCGGGGTCGAGCGTCGGCGGTCGCCACTCGCGGAAGTAGCTCACGCGCCGGACGCCGGCCGGATCCGTGGACGCCAGGTTCACGCCACCGACCATGAACACGAACGCGTTCAGGTACTCGACGGACGACGCTCCGGGCCACTGGCCCGAAGGATCGCTCGACACGTTCGTGAACGGGTTTCCGATACAGCCGTAGTTCGTCACCTTCATGTACACGTCGCCGACGGTCAGCACGGCGCCGTGGTTGAAGATGTCGGGCGCCGCCGCCAGCTGCACTCGGCCGTTCGCGGAGACCGGATAGAACTCGGGGTACGCGGCGCGAATCTGCGCGTCGCTCCAGCCGTCGATGTCCGGCTTGTGCCCGGCGAGGCTGCCCAACTCCTCGACGGCCGACGCCGGGATCGCCGACGCCACCAGAAGCGCCAGCCCTGCGAGAGCCGGGCGCCATGCCTTGCTGATCATCGGTCGTCTCATGCTCCCTCTCTGGCCCGGTCGGCTAGAAGGTGACACTCACGCCCATGCGAACGTTGCGTCCTTCTTCGAACACACGCGGATCCTGCACCGGCACCCAGTCGAGCTGGTTGTCGCCGTTCATGTCCTGGAGGTACGCGCCGCCGGCACGGCCGGTCTCCGTGTAGTAGATCGTGTAATCGTCCCCGGCCGTGTTCACGTACGGATTCGGGAACAGGTTCTGTGTGAGGCTCTGGATATTCTTCGCGTTCAGCACGTTTCTCGCGTCGAAGAACAGCGTCACGTTCTGGCCCCAGATCTTGTAGAACTTGTCGCCGTCGACCGTGAGCCGCGCTTCGGACGGCAGGCGGCGCGAGTTCTCGAGCGCCGGATCCGGCTTGCGATCGTTGCGGAACGCCGGCGTGAACGGGAAGCCCGAGCCGTACGTCCACAGGGTGCGGAAGCCCCACTTGCCCGGATCGCGCACGACCGCCTGCAGCGACAGCGTGTGCCGCTGGTCCCAGTTCAGCGCGCGCTCGGAGATCGGCAGGTAGAGCCGGCCGCCCTGCGAGAACTGCAGCGCCTGGTTGGGATCCGACGCGACGCCCGTGGCCAGCGAGTACGTGTAGTTCATTTCGGCCGAGAACTTGTGGCTGAAGCTCTTCGTGAGGCTGGCCTCGAAGCCGCGCGAACTCGCGTAGTCGCCGTTGTAATAGACGTTGATCAGATTGCCGAACGCGTCTCGATCCTGCCGCGACGTGATCAGCCCGTAGATGTCCTTGAAGAACACCGAGAACTGACCCGACAAGTCGCGCGAGAACAGGTGCTGGACGCCGGCCTGGTACGCGATGTTGGTCTCGGGCTGCAGGTCCGGATTGCCGCGCACCGCGACGCTCGTGTTCACCTCGCGGTTCTGGAAGATGAAGTTGCTGGCCGGCGTCTGGTACGTCCACCCGTAGTGGAACGACAGCACGTCCTTGTCCGAGATCGGATACGCGATGCCGAGTCGCGGGCTGAACTGCTGCTTGTAGCGCTGGCCGCTCAGAAGGTCGGAGTCCGCGATCTGCAGGCCGGGCGAGAAGACGTCGAAGCGCACGCCAGCGTTCAGCACGAGACCTTCGTACTCCCAGCGGTCCTGCACGTAGGCCGCGCCTTCGGGATTGAAGTTCGTGAAGTCCGAGCGTGAACCACCGGGGAGACCGCCGGTCTCCGAGTTCGGCAGCACGAGGTTCAGGTTCTGCACCCGGTTGTACTTCGCCTCGATGCCGGTCTTCATCGTGTGCTGCTTCCAGCGCGCGGTCGAGAAGTCGCTCTTCAAAGTGTACGTCGCCGCGCTGACGCGCGAGTACGTCGGGTAGTCGCCGTGCGTCGCGAAGTACGGATTGTCCTCGGTGCCGAACACGACGTTGCCCGTCCAGTACTGCGGACTCTGCGTGTCGTACTCCCAGGGCTGCTTCTGCCCCACCGACTGGCGGGTGTCGAACACGAAGTTCGAGACGCGCGTCGTGAGCACGGTCTTGTCCGAGATCTGGTTCGTCCACACCGCGGTGAGCTGATGGTAGCGGTCGTCGACGGTCGGGACGTGGTCCGCCATGTTCATCGGCTGGTACGTCGAGTCGACGCGCGTCGCCGCCCAGGTGCCGTAGTGCGGGTTGTAGCGGTCGGGCTGCCCGGCCGTGCGCACCGTGTCGAGCGTCACCTGCACGAACCCCTTGCGGCTCCACATGTGGTTGTACGGGGTGTCGATGCTGTGGTTGTTGACGGTCTCGAACGTCACCTTGTTCTTCGGGCTGATGCGATACGCCAGCTTGAAGTTCGTGTTGATCTGGTTGCTCTGCCGGTTGCCGAGCTGGATGAAGTCGAGCAGCGTCCGGTTCGGCTTCGACATCGTCGAGCGCAGGTACGTGTCCTGGAAGCTGCCCTCGTACGTCGCGAAGTACGTCAGGTTCTTGATCGGGGTCGGGCCGCCGAAGCCGAACGTGAACCGGTCGTAGTTGTCGAACGTCTTCGTCGGGTCGCCATAGCGGTCCGTGTCCCAGCGCACCTCGCCGCCGAAGCGCTCCGTGCCTTCCTTCGTGCTGACGCTGACGACGCCCGAGAGCGCGTTGCCGTACTCGGCGTCGAACCCGCCCGAGAGCACGTCGGTGCCGGCCACGGCCAGGTTCGCGATGCCCGCGTTGCGGCCGAACAGCGGATCGGACACCTCGACGCCGTCGAACTGGAACTTCACCTCGCCGCCACGGCCGCCACGGAAGTGCAGCTCGCCGCCCTGGGCGACGATGCCGGCCTTGACCGCGATCGCCTGTGACAGGTTGTCGACGGGGATCTCGCGCAGTTTCTCGGCGCTGATCGACTGCTTCGTCGTCGAGGACTTGGTGTCGATCTTCTTCTCGGCGGTGACCGTGATTTCTTCGAGCGTCTTCGTGACCTTGGTGTGGACCGAGAAGGCCAGCGACACGGTCTGCCCGGCGTCGACCCGAGCCGGTTGGACGCTCTTTTCGTACCCGACCGCCTCGACCGAGACCTGCACGGTCCCGACCGGCACGCCGACGAGCATGAAGACACCGTTGTCGTCCGTCATGGTGCCGAGCTTGGTGCCGAGCACGATCACGTTGGCGAACGCGACAGGTTCCTTACCATCCAGAACCTTCCCGCTGATCTTGCCGGTTCCACCCGCGGGCGCGGCGGCCCTCTGCTGAGCGCTCGCCGGCAGGACCAGCGAGCAGCCGAGTGCCACGAACGTCAGCGTGGCGATCAAACCCCTGGTGTTCTTGGACATGCGACTCGACCCCTCAGAGTGGGTTCGCGGTGTCGAATGGGCTGGGAAAATGAACCCGCCCACGATGCCAACGTGCGAATCGAGTGTCAACGCTTTTCGCACGCGAAGTTGTTTCATGGCGGAGAGTTACTTCACGACCCGAGCCGTCTCGAACGAATGTTCGCGAGACGTGCGTGGAGTTCCGGTGGGTCGGGGTTACGCAGGCGTGCGGAATCGGCACGAAGACGGAATCCGCGAGTCGGTCGATCGCGGTGTGCCGTACGCCCAATCGAAGGGGAATATGGTGCCGACCGGAGATTCTGTCAAGGAACTTTTCGGCCGCCCCGCCCCTAGAAGTCCCAGTGCACCCGCGTGGCCAGGCGCTGGCGCGAGCCGCGCGGCTGCACCGGACTGCCGTAGTCGGCCTGATTCCACTGGATCAGGTACCCCGAATCGAACGACCACGACGCGCCCGCCGGACGCAAGCCCAGGCCGAGCGAGATGCCGTTGCTGATCCACTCGTTCTGCTCGGTGTTCTTGTCGAGGTCGATCGACGCGTACTGGTAGCCGATCCGGCCCGACACGACCCGATTCAACTCCCAGTCGAGGCCGGTCCGCACGTCCCACGTCGTCGCCTCGGGTCCGCCGTTCGCGACCGTCTGTTCTTCCCGATCGTCGGACTTGTGGTATTCGAGCGCCCACACGCCACGCCCGAGCCGCCAGTTGACGCCGACCGCCCCGTTCCACGTGTGCGACGTGACCTCGTTGTGCACGATGCTGTCGGGGAGCGACAGCGTGTCGCCGCCGGCGCGGTTGTAGACGATCGTCAGGAAGTGATTGAACGACGTGAGGTCGGACGCGTCGGGCGGCGTCACCGTCACCTTGCGGTCGTACGCGTCGAACGAGGCGCCCCACTCGAGCGAGCCGGTCGCCAGACGCACGCGCGCGCGCCCCGACGTTCCGTTCTCGTCGCGGTCGAGGAGCTTGCCGCGGCCGTCCAGCGTCGGCGCCGTCGTGCCCGCCGACAACGAGAAGTTCCAGTCCTCCTGCGAGCTCGACGTCCACGCGCGGCCGTCGAGACCCCACTGGAAGTGCGAGCCGACGCGCCCGATGAGCGCGACCTGGCCCTGATTCACGCCGCGCTTCTCGTGCGTTTCCGCCGAGTAACGGTCGGCGCTGTTCTCGCCGTGAATGCGGTTCCCCACGAAGTCCGCGCCGACGCCGAGCGTCAGCGAGCGCGACAGCTGCTGCGAGGCGGCCACGCCCCCGCCGAGCTTCGAGCCGTGGACCTGGTCCGGCGTGAAGAAATTCGGCGGGTTCAGTTCCTCGCCCTGCTGATCGATGTACTGGCCCGCGGCGTTCGGAACGATGGTCAGGTAATCGTCGAGGTTGACCTCGCTCGCATAGATCACGCGCAGCGCGTAGCGGGTGCGCCCCGAGGACGTGTACGGCATCGTGCCCGAGACGATCGGCGTGATGCTGGGCTGGGTGACGTGGTGCCGCCACTCCGTGTCCTCGGCGTACGGCTGGTCCTGGCGCACGCCGGCGAAGTCGCCGATCGCGCCGTACGTGGTCGGGCCCTGGTTCCAGAACTCGAAGCCGAGACCGTTCTCGCGCATCGCGAACGTCTGGCGTTCGCGGTTGTCGGTGGCGCTGAAGTCGCGCACGTCCGAGCCGCTCGACGTGCGCGGCCGGAGTTCGATCACGGACTGGGAATCCGCGTTGATCCCCGTGGGGAATCCGGCGAAATCCCACAACGTGATCCGGTTGTGGGGCTCGTCGCCGAGCAGCGTCACGCCTCCCATGCCGAGGAGTCGCGGGCTGCGTTCGATCGGATCGGGCGAAAGCCCGAGCGCGCGCCGCGTGTCCTCGTAATCCTGGGCGTGGGCCGGCATCGCGCCGAGCGCGAGCGCGGCCAGCATCGTCAGCGCGCACCAACGAACCCTGCGCGAAGGGCGCATCCGGACTCCTTTGCGTGAACGACTGGTAACAGTGGACCGGCGGACCGCGATGCGGAGAAAAACGCTCCCGCCTGCCGGGCGAAAGTGCGCGCGGTCAACGAGGTGCGCGATGCACGGAGGCCGGATACTAGGAATCGACCGGAAACGTGTCAACGGCGAACTGCGGAGGCCGCTCCGCGCGGGCCGGAAACGCTGGGGTGCCCGGCCAGCCAGAATCGCCACGGCCGCTCGGTCCCCACGCGGATCCCGATGCGCGGGCCGCGCGCGATCCTGAGCCCCTCGCGCCGGGGCGGAAGGTCGGAGATCCACAGCCGATCGTGCGTCAGGTCCTCGCCGCTCAGGGCGCGCGTGAGGCCGAGGGCCCGCGCCGTGTTGCCCGGCCCGCGCGCCAGCGCCGCGTCCGCCACGCGGCCGCGACGCGCGCGCATGGCGCCGAGGCCGGCGACCGGCTCGAGCGCGCGGATCAGCACGGCGGACGCTTCTCCGTCCGGACCGGTCACGACGTTCAGGCAGTGGTGCATGCCGTACGTGAAGTACACGTACGCGTGGCCGGGCGGGCCGAACATCACGCGATTGCGCGGCGTGGGCCCGCGGAACGCGTGGCTCGCGGGGTCGTCCGCCGCCCGGTACGCCTCGACTTCGACGATGCGCCCGACCTGGAGGCCGCCGCGCGCGCGACGCACCAGCAGGCGCCCGAGCAGCGCGCGAGCCACCGTCAGCACGCCGCGCGCGTAGAACGCGCGGGGCAGCGGGCGCCCAAAGGAGCGCGCGCGCCAGGCGGCCCGGGCCGGCCGCGGCTCAGTGCGCGACGGCTTCAACCACGCCGAGCGCGCGCAGCGGCGCCATGAACACCTCGCGGATCTCCGCGAGGCGCGACTCGCTGCGCGCTTCGAAGCGCACGACGAGCACCGGCTGCGTGTTCGAGGCGCGCACCAAGCCCCAGCCATCGCCGAACTCGACGCGCACGCCGTCGATGGTGATCACCTTGTAGCGAGGCTCGAACTCGCGGCGGATCGCCTCGACGACTTCGAACTTGCGGTCGTCCGGGCAGGCGAGGCGCGTCTCGGGCGTCGCGTGGTACGCGGGGATCGAGTCCACGAGCTCGGCGAGGGTGCGCCCACTCGCGGCGACGTAGCGCAACAGACGGCCGGCCGCGAACAGCGCGTCGTCGAATCCGAAGAAACCCTCGCTGAAGAACATGTGCCCGCTCATCTCGCCGGCGATGGGCGCGCCGCTCTCGAGCAGCTTGGCCTTGATGAGCGAGTGGCCGGTCTTCCACATCAGCGGCCGGCCGCCGTGCGCGACGATGTCCTCGCCGAGGCCCTGCGAGCACTTCACGTCGAAGATGATCTCGGCATTCGGCACGCGCGCCAGCACGTCGCGCGCGAACAGCGCGAGCAGTTGGTCCCCGAACACGACGCGCCCGGCGCCGTCGACGGCGCCGATGCGGTCGGCGTCGCCGTCGAACGCGATGCCGAGATCCGCGCCGCTCGCGCGCACGCGGCGCTGCAGGTCGACGAGCAGCGCGGGCACGGTCGGGTCCGGCAGGTGGTTCGGGAAGCGACCGTCCAGTTCGGCGAACAGCGCCTCGACGCGATGTCCCATGCGCTCGAACGTCTCGGGCACGATGGTCCCGGCGCAGCCGTTGCCGCAGTCCATGACGACGTTGAGGCCCTTCGCGCTCGACACGCGCTCGACCAGCATCGCGCGATACGCGTCGAGGATCGGCCGATCCGCCGCGCGCCCCTCCCCGCTCGCGAAGTCGCCGCGCTCGATCGCGGAGAGCATGCCCTGGATCTCGGCGCCGAACACGGGTGCGTGGCGCTTCGCCATCTTGAAGCCGTTGAACTCGGGCGGATTGTGGCTGCCGGTGATCTGCATGCCGCCGTCCAGGTCGCGCGACGCCACGGCGTAGTACAGCGCCGGCGTCGGCACGACGCCCACGCGATCGATCTCGAGCCCGCACGCCGCGAGCCCGCGCTCGACGCCCGCGGCCAGCCGCGCGCTGCTCGGCCGCACGTCCTGGCCGAGCGCCACGCGGCGTCCGCCGGCGCGGACCAGGTTCGTGCCGAACGCGCGGCCCACGGCGGTCGCGACGTCGTCGCTCAGTTCGGTCGCGTGCAGCCCGCGGATGTCGTACTCACGGAAGATGTGGCGCGGCGTCATGCGCTCGTCTCCTTCCGCTTGAGATACGCATCGATGAACGGATCGATCGCGCCGTCGAGCACGGCGTGCACGTCGCCGATCTTCAGCTCGGTCCGGTGGTCGTTGACCATGGTGTAGGGCTGCAGCACGTACGAGCGGATCTGGCTGCCGAAGTCGATGTCCTTCTTGGCGGCGGTCAGCGCCTGCGTCTTGGCGCGCTCCTGCTCCTGGTAGTGCACGAACAGCCGCGCGCGCAGGATGCTCATGGCGAAGTCGCGGTTGCGGTGCTGGCTGCGCTCGGCCTGCGACTGGACGACGAGCCCGGTCGGAAGGTGCGTGATGCGCACCGCCGACTCGGTCTTGTTCACGTGCTGGCCGCCGGCGCCGCTCGCCCGGAACGTGTCGACGCGCAGGTCGCCGGGCGCGATGTTCACGGTGATCGTGTCGTCGACCATCGGGAACACGAACACGGAGGCGAACGACGTGTGGCGACGCTGTGCCGCGTCGTACGGCGAGATGCGCACCAGCCGATGCACGCCGCTCTCGCCCTTCAGGTACCCGTACGCGTACTCGCCCGCGATCTCGAGCGTGGCGTCCTTGATGCCGGCCTCGTCGCCGGGCTGGAGATCGAGCAGCCGCGTCGTGTAGCCGTGGCGCTCCGACCAGCGCGAGTACATGCGGAACAGCATCTCGGCCCAGTCCTGCGACTCCGTGCCGCCGGCGCCGGGATGGATCGACACGATCGCTCCCAGCCGGTCGTGCTCGCCCGACAGCAGGCTGCGCGTCTCCAGCTCGGCGATCTGCGTCTCGAGCGATTTGAGTTCGCCGGCCAGTTCCTCGAGCAGGGCGCCGTCGGTATCGCCCTCCGACAGCTCGAGCAGTTCCTCCAGATGACGCAGCGCCGTGTCGCGCGCGCCCCAGTCGTCGACCGTGCGCTTCGCGCGCTTCAGTGCGGCGACGGTCCGCTGCGCGTCCTCGGGGCGATCCCAGAACCCGGGCTCGCCCATGCGCGTTTCCGAGGCCGCGACTTCGGCCGTGCGCGCGTCGACTTCAAAGGAACCTCCGCAGTCCGTCCAGCTTGGCCCGGGCTTCGTCGGCGCGCTTGTGCAGGTCCGCGGTCGTGAGCATGCGTCCTTCCTAGAGCCGTGTGGAACGGCGTTCTGCCGCGTCACGCAGGCGCGCCACCACGCGGCGCGCCTCGCGGGCCAGTGTCTCCGGATCCCGTGAATTGTCGAGCACCGCGTCCGCGGCGTCGGCGAACGCGTTCGGCGCGCGCTGCGCGGCCCGGCGCGCCCGCCCTTCCTCGAGCGACCAGCCGCGCGACGCGGCGAGGCGCGCGAGCGCTGCGTCCTCCGGGGCCGACACGGCGATCACCGCGTCGCATTCCCTCTCGAAACCCCAGTCCAGCATCAGCGCGGCGTCCACCACGACGACGCCGCGAAAACCCTCGCGCTTCCAGATCTCCAGTTGCGCGCGCATGCGCTCGAGAATGCGCGGATGCACGAGCGCGTCGAGCCGCGCGCGCGCGGCACGGTCGCGGAACACGACGGCCGCGACACGCGCGCGATCGAGGCGCCCAGCGGGATCGTACACGTCGGCACCGTACTCGGCGCGAAGCGCGTCGCGCACCACGGCGTCCTCTTCGGTGACCCCGTGCCCGATTCGATCCGCGTCCAGCAGCCGCGCGCCGTCTTCGACGAGCGCGCGCGCCACCGTGCTCTTGCCGCTGCCGGCCGGGCCCACGAGGCCGAGCACGAACAGGCCGTCCGCCGCGTGGCGCCGCTCAGTGGACATCGAACCAGGTGCGCCCCGTGCCGACCGAGACGAGCAGCGGCACGCGCAGTTGGAAGCAGCCTTCCATCTCGGCGCGCACGCGCTCGGCGACGGCCGGCGCGTCGCGCTCCGCGCATTCCAGCAGCAGTTCGTCGTGCACTTGCAGTAGCAATCTAGCGGACGGCACCGAGGCCTTCAACCCGCGGTGCACGCGCAGCATCGCGAGCTTCATGAGATCCGCGGCCGAGCCCTGGATCGGCGTGTTGATGGCGGCGCGCTCGGCGAACGAGCGCGTGCCGCCGTTCTCGCTCGCGAGCCCGGGCAGCCAGCGGCGCCGCCCGAGCAGCGTGCGCACGTAGCCGTCGCGGCGCGCGCGCTCCACCGTCAGGTCGAGGAACTCGCGGACCCGCGCGTACACGCGGAAGTAGCCGGCGATGAACTCCTGGGCCTCGGCCAGTCCGATGCCCATCTGCTGTGACAGGCTGCGCGCGCCCATGCCGTACATGACCCCGAAGTTCACGACCTTGGCCCGCGCGCGCAGCGCGGGATCGAGCGGGCCGTCGCCCACGCCGAAGATGCGCCGCGCCGTGTTCGCGTGCACGTCCTCCCCGCTCTCGAACGCCGCGATCAGCTGCGGATCGCCGGACAGGTGGGCCATGATGCGCAGCTCGATCTGCGAATAGTCCGCGCCGACGAGCAGTCCGCCGGGCGGGGCCACGAACGCGCGGCGGATGCCGCGGCCGAGTTCGGTGCGCATCGGGATGTTCTGCAGATTGGGGCGGCTCGACGACAGCCGGCCGGTCGCGGCGCCGCACGGATCGAACGTCGTGTGGATGCGCCCGTCGACTTCGTCGACCTGGCCGGGCAGCGCGTCCAGGTACGTCGAGCGCAGCTTGTCGAGCGTGCGGTACTCGAGCAGCTTGGCCGGGAACGGATGCGACGCGGCCAGCTCCTCGAGCACGGCCTGGTCCGTCGACAGTCCGGTCTTCGTGCGGCGCCCGGGCTGGAGCGACAGCGTCTCGAACAGCACGCGCGACACCTGCGCGCCGCTGTTCCAGTTCAGGCGCTCTCCGGCCAGCGCCGCCATTTCGTCCTCGAGGCGCCGGATCTCGCCGGCCGCACTGCCCGACATCTCGGTCAGCACGCGCGGATCGAGCGCGATCCCGGCGCGCTCCATGTCGAGCAGCACGTCGACGAGCGGATGCTCGAGCGACGCGTACAGCGGCCACTGCTCGCGCGACTCGAGCTGCGCGCGCACCGCGCCCTCGACGCGGACCAGCGCGGCGGCGTGCTGCGCGGCGGCCTCCCCCGCCGCGGCCGCGGGCAGCGCGGCGAACGTCGGTCGCGCCTTGCCGCGGGTGGGCGGCGCCTCGAGCGACGGCAGCGCCTCGACGAGGAAGTCGCGGGCCAGCGCCTCGAGTGAGAGATCGCGCACGGGATCGCACAGGAACGCGCCGATCCGCGCGTCGAACGCGAAGCCGGTGACCGGCATGCCGGCCGCGGCCAGCGCGTGCGTCGCCGATTTGATGTCCCACCCGGTCTTGGGCACGGACGAGTCGGCGAGCGCCGGGCCCAGCCATTCACGCGCGCGCTCCAGCGTCCGATTGCCTCCGGTCTCGTGGCGCAGCGGCACGTAGCAGGCGGTGCCGTCGCGCGCCGCGATCGCGAGCCCGACGAGCGGCGAGCGCCGCGGGTCGTCGCCGTCGAGCATCGGCAGCACGGACCAGCCGTGCACGGCACGTGCGCGCACGGCGTGCAGGGCGGCTTCACTGGCGGCGCCGCTCGCGATCGATTCCGTCGTCGCGTTCGCGCCCGACCACAGATCGAGCGTGCCCTGCTGAATGGCCGCGCCGGAGGTCGCGAACGCGGGTCGCGCGGCACGGGGCTCGGGCGCGATAGCGGGCGGCAACTCGGCGAACAACGGACCAGGCGATACGGCGGGCGGCGGCGACGAAGCGGCGGCCGGCGCGGGCGGCGGCGGCACCGGCGACGAAGCGGCGGGCGGCGGCGCGGGCGGTGGTGGCGGCGAGGCCGGCAACGAAGCGGCTGGCGCGGGCGGCGCGGGCTCGCGGAGATCGAGGCTCGTCACTTCCGCCGCGGTGCCGTGCCGATCCGCGGGGCGCGCCCAGGCCGGCGCGCCCGCCGACGCGTCGTCGACGCCCTCGGCCTCGGCGATGCTCTGGAGTCGGCGGATCTCGTGGCGCTTCGCGAACGCGAGCAGCATGTCGCGGCGGATCGGCCTCTGCCGGAGCGCGTCCCAGTCCGCTTCGATCGCCAGGTCGGGACGCACCGTCGCGAGCTCGCGCGACAGCATCGCCAGCTCGCGATTCGTCTCGAGCTTCGCGCGCAGCGCCGGACGCTTCACCTGATCGAGGTGCGCGTACAGTTCGTCGAGCGAACCGAACTGACTCATGAGCTCCACGGCGGTCTTCTCGCCGACCCCGGGCACGCCGGGGATGTTGTCGCTGGTGTCGCCCATCAGCGCGAGGAGATCGCGGATGTGCTCGGGACCGACGCCCCACTTGGCGCGCACCTGCTCCGCGTCGATCCACACGTACTCGTCGCGCGTGCGCGGCGCGAGCACGCGCACGCCCGGGCCCACGACCTGCAGCATGTCCTTGTCGCCGGTCACGAGGACGACTTCGTGGCCGGCGGCCCTGCCTCGCGCCGCGAGCGTCGCCATCACGTCGTCGGCCTCGGTGCCGGGAATCTCGATGACCGGCAGCCCGAGCGCCTGCGCCAACTCCTCGAGCGGCCCGAGTTGCTTCACCAGGTCCTCGGGCATGGGCTTCCTCTGCGACTTGTACTCGGGATAGCGCAGATGGCGGAACGTCGGACCTGGGCCGTCCCAGGCCAGCGCCCAGTAGTCGGGTTTCTCCTCGCGCCGCAGCTTGAGCACGGTGTTCGCGAAGCCGAACAGCGCCGACGTGTTCTCGCCGCGCGAATTGACGAGCGGCCGCGCGATGAACGCGTAGTGCGCGCGGTAGGCGAGGCCCATCGCGTCCAGCACCAGCACGCGCGCCATGGCCGCCTCAGCGCGCCCGATGGGCGACGAGCAGCTTGCTCACCACCGGGTCCATGCCGAAGCCCGCCGCGAGCAGGACGCGATCGGCGGCGAGCAGGAGCTGGGGCGCACGGTTCAGGAACCGGAACGGCCCCAACTCGCGGTTCAACAGGACGTGCGTCGGATGGAGCGGCCCCGGCTCGACGCGCTCGCGCGCCAGGAGCTCCGCATAGCGCGACAGCGGTCGCATGCGATTGTGCTCGGCCTGACCGCCGAGCGACGCGAACGTGTCGGTGACGAGCAGCGTCCCGCCCGGCGCGACCGCGCGCGCCAGGTGCGTCACCGCCGTCGCCCAGCGCGCGTCGTCGGTGATGTGGTACAGCACGTCGAACGCGTTCACGATGTCGAACGTCTCCTCGAGCTCGGCCTCGCTCACGTCGGCCAGGAGGAAGCGCGCCTCCGGGTGTCGCGCGCGCAGCCGTTCGATCGACGTGGGCGCGATGTCGAGCCCCGTGACGTGGGCGCCGCGCCCCAGGTAGTGCGCCGTGAAGAAGCCCGTGCCGCACCCCACGTCGAGCACGCGCCGCCCGCGCGGATCCACGCCGGCGCGCGCCAGCGCGCGATCCAGCACGTCGCGGCGCAGCGCGTAGCACGCCTCATTGTACGCGAGCGACAGCCCGGTCTCGCCGGTGCCGCGCAGGTCGAACTGCTGGCGCAGCCGCTCGTCCCAGAACTCCCGCGGGCGATAGTTCACGCGCGCCTCGGCCGGTACAGGCGGTGGCGGCGCGCGTAGCGTTCGACCGCGTCGGGCAGCAAGTAGCGCACGGAGCCGCCGGCGCGCAGCCGCGCGCGGATCATGCTCGAGGACACGTCCAACTCCGGACCGTTCAGCCACAGCACGCCCGCGCGCGAGCGCCGGGCCCCGCGCGCGCCGGGGCGCGGATGCGCGACGAGCGTCGCCAGCTCGAGGATGCGCTGCGGGTCGTGCCACGTCGAGAAGTCGTCGAGGCTGTCGCCGCCCATGAGGAGGTACAGTTTCGCGTCCGGAGCTCGGCGGTGCAGGGCGCCGAGCGTGTCCACCGTGTAGCTCGGGCCGACGCGGCGCGCCTCGAGCGTCGAGACCTCGAATTGCGGATGGCCGCGCACGGCGAGCCGGGTCATGTCGATGCGCCGCTCGGCCGGCGACAGGTCGCGGCGGTGCTTGTGGGGAGGCGTGCCGGCCGGCATGAACACGACGCGGTCGAGGCGCAGTTTCTCGCGCGCGGTCTCCGCCAGCATCAGGTGCCCGAGGTGCGGCGGATCGAACGTTCCACCGAACACGCCGACGCGCCGCATGCGCCCTCCTACTTCTTCTGCAGGCGCTCGCGCTCGCGCGCGGCGCGCGCCGCCACCGGCCGTCCGGCGAATCGCGTCTCGACGTCCTTGAGGCGCGCGATGGCCGCGTCGCGCTTCTTCTCGAGCGCGTCGCACAGCGCGAGCCCGATCCACGCGTCGCCCAGCACGGGCGTGTCCGCGTACTCGGTCTCCACGCGATGGAAGTACACGCGCGCCGGCTCGAGCTGGTGCAGTTTCACGTACAGGTGTCCGGTGTTCGCGAGCTTGTTGGCCAGCCGGATGCGCGCGAGCTGCACGCGGTGGTCGGCCTCGGCGTTCAGCCAGTGGCCCGGGAACGCGTGCAGGTAGTTCTCCCACTGGGTCTCGGCGCGGCGTGTGAAGTCCTGGTCGAAGTCGGGCTCGCGCGCCTGTCCGTAGAGCGCGACGCCGAGCTGGAACGACGCGGATCCCGCGGAATCGCTCTCGGGATAGTCGCGCGTCAGGCGCTCGAATTCGACCGCGCCGAGCGCCCAGTCCTTCTGCTTCAGGTAGCAGTCGCCGAGCAGGTAGATCGCATGGTCGGCTTCCGCGCTGCCCGCGTTGTTCGCGATGAACGTCTTCAACATCTCGATCGCGTCGGTGTAGTCGCGGCGCGCCGCCATGCGCCGCGCGATGTCGAGGCGCTCGCGCTCCGAATGCACGGCCGGCAGCACGCCGGCGGCGCAGCCGGCCAGCGCCGAGGCGGCCAGCAGCCCGAGCACGAAGCGCGTCCAGGACGCGAAGCCGTGGCGTCGCGTCACGGGCGATTCTGGAAGAACAAGGCCACCAGTCCACCGACCACCGCGACCACGACGACCGGCTCGAAGACCTTCTCGGCGTTGCGGTCGGGCAGCGGGCTCTTGAGCTCGGCGAAGCGCTCGTCCTCGACGAGCGAGGTCTGCCCGCGCGGGAATCGATCCACGAGGTTGAAACCGGCGTCGGCCACCCAGCGCACCGACGCGGTCGCCGGCTCGCGCAGCGTGAGCCCGCCCTCGACGAGCGACTGGCGCTCGATCTTGACCCGCCCCGGCAGATAGCCGACGAAGCGCAGGTACGTGACGCGCGCCGTCGCCAGCTGGTATTCCAACACCGGCTCGCCCGCCCCGCCCACCGCGTGCACGCTGTCGTCGGGAATGATCGAGCGCCGCACCGTCGCGGTCACGCCGCGCCGCGCGAGGTCGCGCAGGATCGCGTGCTCGACCACGAAGTTCAGGGGATGGCTCTCCGCCGGCGCGAGCACGACGCGCAACCCGCTGTCGAGCGGCGCCGAGCGCAGCGCGCGCGTGAACGCGGTGTCGGCGACGAGGCTCGTGAGCTGCAGGTTCGTGAGCGGCACGCGCGGGCGGCGGCTGCCGATCACCGGCTGGAATTCGCTTTGCGCCTGCCAGCCCAGCGTGTCGGCCGGGGCGGTCGGCCCGCCCGCGTAGCGGAACTTCTTCGCCTCGGCCGGGGAGGCGCTCACCACCACGATCGTCGCGACCAGACAGGCCCACCGCCGCATCAGCGCGTTCCTTTCACGTTCAGGAGCGGAAGGCGCGCGTCGCCGGGCTCGACCCGTGCGAACCAGTCGTACGCCGCGCTGCCCGTGATCCGCACGTCCACCAGCGACCCCGCCACCAACCCTTCGCCCTCGACCACCACACCCCCGTCCACGTCGTAGGCCGACCCGCGGGTGCGCGCGGCATACTGTCCTCGGCCGGCCGGTCCGTCAATCATGACCGTCATCCGCTCACCGATCCGCCGCGCCAGACGCTCGCGCGACAGCCTCTGCTGCAGCGCGAGGAGCCGCGCGCGGCGCTGGCGGCGCACCGCCACCGGCACGCGCGGCGTCATGTGGAACGACGGCGTCTCGGGCTCCCGCTCGTACGTGAAGACCACGAGGTTGTCGAAGCCCTCCTCCTCGACGTAGCGGCACAGCGTCTCGAAGTGCGCGTCGGTCTCGCCGGGGAATCCGACGATGAAGTTCGTGCGGAACGCGACGCCCGGGATGCCGTCCTTGATGCGCCGGACCAGCGCGCGCGTCTCCTTCTCGGTCATGGCCCGCGCCATCGTGCGCAGCATGTCCTGCGCGATGTGCTGGAGCGGCATGTCGACGTACGGGACGACGCGGCGCGCGCGCGCCCACGTCTCGATCAGCCGATCGCTCCACAGGCGCGGGTACGTGTACTGCACGCGGATCCAGTCGAGGCCCTCGACGCGATCCAGCGCCTCGAGCAAGTCGGCGAGCGTCGGGCGATCGGCCAGGTCCGTGCCGTAGCCGGTCGTGTCCTGGCCGATCAGGTTCAGCTCGCGCACGCCGCCCGCGGCCAGTCGCGCGGCCTCCGCGACGAGGTCCTCGATCGTGCGGCTCTTCTGATCGCCGCGCAGGTGCGGGATGATGCAGAACGTGCAGCGATGGTCGCAGCCCTCGGAGATCTTGAGGTACGCGAGATGCGGCGGCGTCGACAGCGCGCGCGGGCTGAGCGCGTCGAGCGCGCCGCCCGGGAACTCCGTGCGCGCGATGCGTTCGCCGTCGCCGTCCAGTACGTGACGCGCCGCGCCGACGACTTCGCGCCACTGGCCGGTGCCGAGCACGGCGTCCACCTCGGGAAACTCGTGGAGCAGCTGCGCGCCGGCGCGCTGCGCCAGACAGCCGGTCACGATCAGGCCGCGCAGACGCCCGTCCTTCTTGCAGGCCGCGACGCGCGCGATCATGTCGCGCGATTCGCGCGCCGCACTCTGCAGGAACGCGCACGTGTTGATGACCGCGACGTCCGCGTCGCGCACGTCGCCGACCGTGCGGAAGCCGTCGCGCACGAGCAGCCCGAGCATGTTCTCGCTGTCGACCGTGTTCTTCGGGCAGCCGAGCGTCACGAAAGCGAGGGCCGGCGCTTCAGCGGGTCGCGCGCGGCCATGCGCGGCGCGCGACGGGCGCGGCGTGCGGCGCGAGGTGGGAGCCGCGGACCGCGTCACTCGTATCCCCGATCCGAGAGCCACCGCTCGTCGACCAGCACGTCGCGCGCCTTGCTGCCCTGGAACGGGCCGACGACGCCGAGCTGCTCGAGCTGATCCATGAGCCGTCCGGCGCGCGAGTAGCCGACCTTGAGCCGGCGCTGGAGCAGCGACGTCGAGCCCTGCTGATGGCTGACGACGAGGCGCGCCGCCTCGCCGATCAAGGTGTCGTCCACCTCGCCCCCGAGCGCGGCCTCCTGTTCCTCTTCGCGATCCACGATGCTCGCGTCCGTGGCCAGCGGCACCGGCTCCGCCGGATTCGCCTTCGCGCGCCAGAACTCGACGACGCGAGCCGTCTCCTCTTCGCTGACGTACGCGCCGTGCACGCGGTACGGCTCGGGCTTGCCGGCCGGCGTGAACAGCATGTCGCCGTGGCCCAGCAGATTCTCCGCGCCGTTCATGTCGAGCACGGTGCGCGAGTCGGTCTTGCTCGCGACCTGGAACGCGATGCGCGACGGGAAATTCGCCTTGATCACGCCGGTGATGACGTCGACGGACGGTCGCTGCGTCGCGAGCACCAGGTGGATGCCGACCGCGCGCGCCATCTGCGCGAGGCGCGCGATCGGCTCTTCGATTTCGGCGGGCGCGGTCAGCATGAGGTCGGCCAGTTCGTCGATGACCACGACCACGTACGACAGGCGCTCGGGCGGCGCCGGCTCCGCTCCGCCCGCGCCCGGCGCCGTCGGCACCAGGCCGGCCGCGACCTTGTCGTTGTAGGCCGCGATGTTCCTCGCCCCGCACGTCGCCATGAGCTTGTAGCGCTTCTCCATTTCGGAGACCGCCCAGCGCAGCGCGCGACTCGCGCGCTTGGGCTCGGTCACGACCGGCATGACCAGATGCGGGATGCCGTTGTACGCGGACAGCTCGAGCATCTTGGGATCCACCATCACCATGCGCAGCGTGTCGGGTCCGTGCTGGAACAGGAGACCGGTAATGATGGCGTTCAGGCAGACGCTCTTGCCGGACCCGGTCGCGCCGGCCACGAGCACGTGCGGCATCTTCGTGAGATCGGCCACGAACGGCTGGCCGACCACGTCCACCCCGAGCGGCACCTTGAGCGCCGCGTCGCTGGTCTCGTAGGCGGACGCGCTGAGGACTTCCCGGAGATACACCGTGCGCCGCCGGCGGTTCGGAATCTCGACGCCGACCGCGCCCTTGCCCGGGATCGGCGCCAGGATGCGGATGCGCTGCGCGCGCAGCGCGAGCGCCAGATCGTCCTCGCGCGACACGATCGAGTTGACCTTGACCCCGGCCGCCGGCTCGAACTCGAACGTGGTCACGACCGGGCCGGGATGGATCTCGGTGACGCGGCCCACGACGCCGAAGTCGGCGAGCTTGGCGGTGAGCAGGTTCGCCTCGGCCGTGAGATCCGCGGCCGTGATCAGGTCCTCGGGTTGCGTCGGCATGGCGAGCAGACTCAGCGACGGGAACGCCTCGGTCGGCACGGCCGCACCGTTCGCCCCGGCCTTTGGCTTGGCCTTCGGCTTCGTTTCGCGCAGCCCGGTGAGGGGCAACCGCGTCTGGCCGTCGGGCTCGACCTCGATGCGCGGCGCCTCGGCCATGCGCGGGCGGGCGAGCGCCTCGTTGGCCGGCGCGCGCGCCGCGTCGCGCGCCGTGCGTGGCCGCTGGATGCGCGGCTTCTTCGCTTCAGCCGCGCGCCGCGCGCGCCACGCCGCGAGCCATGCCGCCGAGCCCGTGACCGGGCGCACGAGCGTGCCGTGCGCCAGCCTGCCGATCCAGTGGAAGCCCAGTTCGCTCGCGGCCAGCGCGGTGACGCCGAACAGCGCGCCGGCCACGATCCACGAGCCGACGCCGCCGAGCGCCGAGCGCAACGCGAGCGAGGCGGCGAAGCCCCACCCGCCGGCCCACGCCCAGCGTTCCGCGCCGCCCAAGCCGAGCAGCGTGCAGCTCTCGAACACGAGGAGCACGCCGAGCACGGAACTGACGACCATCGGCGCCATCGGCCGATCACGGAATCGGTTCCAACTCCACGCGCCGGCCAGCAACGGAACGCCGAACGCAGCCAGCCGGCCCACGCCCCACACCACGGAGAACGCGAGCGCCGCGCCGACCGGGCCGCACGCGTTCGGCGAGGCCCACGGCGCGAATCCCGGGAGCGGCGCCTGGTAGCTGGCGACACTGGCGAGGGACAGTACCGCGAACGCCCCGAGCAGGAGCGCGACGATCTGCCGCTGACGCTTTTCGGAGAGGGAAGAGGCCACGCGAGTGGGTGGGCTGCCTTGCGGGGTGTGGAACGACGCCGGGAACGCGGGAAAGTGCCCAGGCTCGTGATTCGCGTCGCGCCCGTGGCGCGAAGGCGAAGCGCCCGCCTCCCTGGCGGGCTTTGGCGGGACATTCTGCCTTAGCCGCCGCGGGTGGGCAATGCGGCGTTTGCGGGTCGCCGGCCCCCGCGGCTCGCGGCGCGGGGGCCCGCGCCTCTATAAAGGAGGGCCGTTCGTCCGGGGAATTTGCCCCTCCCACGCCCGTTCGCGCCCGCGACGCGCGCGAAAACGGGACGGCCGCCCGAGGCGCGATGCCTCGAGCGGCCGTCGTCCACCGCCGCCGGCGATCTCAGAGTCCCGCGGCCGCCTCGCGCTCGCGTGGGGCCGGCGCGCTGGCCGGCGCCTCTTCGGCGGGCACGATGCCCTTCTCGAGCCAGCCGTAGCGCCGCTCGAGGATGTCGCGCGCGACGCCGTACACCGCGGTGTCGTCGTTGGAGCGGATCTCGGCGAACAGCCGCTCGATCTTGCGCCGCGACAGACGGCAGAACACGTCGGCCAGTTCGATCGGCGTGCGGTCCGCTCCCGCCTGGCGCGCGTCGCGGACCGCGCGCGTGCACGTCGCGATCATCGCGAACAACTCGGCGCCCACGTCGACGCAGCGGAACAGCAACGCCTGGCGTTTCTCGAGCGCCGGACCGTGCAGCGCCATGAGATGGAACTGCTGCCGCGCGAGACGGCGCGACGCACGTTCGACGTAGCGCACGTGCTCCGCGAGCACGCCGAACTCCGCGTACTGCGGCCAGCGCCCCCAGCCCAGCCAGCGCGTCGGGTACCAGGCCGCGTAGAACAACCCGGCGCGCACGAGGCCCGACAGCCGGCGCCCGATCGGAACGCCCGGCATGACGACGTCGCCGGCGGCCTTCAGGTGCATGTCCAGCGCTTCGCGGGCGATGAACAGGCGCATGACCTGGTTCGTGCCCTCGAAGATGCGATTGATGCGCAGGTCGCGCAGCATCTGCTCGAGCGGAATCGCGGCCTCGCCGCGCGCGGCCAGCGAGCGCGCCGTCTCGTAGCCGCGGCCGCCGCGCACCTGCAGCGCCTCGTCGCACAGCTCCCACGCCACGTCCGTGTTCCACAGCTTGGCGATCGCGGCCTCGAGGCGGATATCGCTCTTGCCCCGGTCGCCGAGCAGCGCTCCCAGATCGGCGACGGCCTCCATCGCGTACGTGCGCGCGGCCATGTCGGTGAGCATCTGCGCCACGGCTTCGTGCTGGCCGACCGGTCGGCCCCACTGCACGCGCTCGGCCGCGAAGCGCCGCGCCACCTGCAGGCACCACTTGCCCGACGCCGCGCACGTCGCGGGCAGCGTGAGACGACCCGTGTTCAGCGTGACGAGCGCGAGCTTCAGGCCCTTGCCCTCGCCCCACAGCAGGTTCTCCTTGGGCACGCGCACGCGATGGAAGCGCATCAGCGCGTTCTCGATGCCGCGGATGCCCATGAACTCGCAGCGGTGCACGACCTCGACGCCCGGCGTCGACGCCTCGACGATGAACGCGCTGATCGGACCCGGCTTGCCGCCCTTGCCCGGCGTGCGCGCCATGACGACGAGCAGTTCGGCGATCGAGCCGTTCGTGCACCACAACTTGTCGCCGTCGAGTTCGTAGCCGAGGCCGTCGGCCGTCGGCGTCGCCGTCACCGCCATGCGGGCCGGATCGGAGCCGACGTCGACCTCGGTCAGCGCGAACGCGGAAATCGCGCCCTTCGCGAGGCGCGGCAGGTACTTCTTCTTCTGCTCCTCTGTCCCGAACAGCTTGAGCGGCTGAGGCACGCCGATGCTCTGATGCGCCGAGAGCAGCGCGACGAGCGCTCCGCTCTTCGTGCCCATCAGCGCCATGGTCCGGCCGTACGTGTACTGCGAGAAACCCAGCCCGCCATACTCGCGCGGGATCTTGATGCCGAACGCGCCCAGCTCGCGCAGGCGCTGGATGGTCTCCTGAGGAATGCGCGCCTCGCGCTCGATCCGCTCGGCGTCCACTTCGTCCGTGACGAAGCGCTCGATGCGCGCCACGAAGTCCGCGGCGCGGCGTTGCTCTTCGGGGTCGGGCTCGGGATACGGATGGATCAGATCGAGCTGTAGCCGGCCGAGGAACAACTCGCGCACGAACGACGGCGCCTCCCACGTGGTCTCGCGTGAGGCTTCCGCGACCGCGCGGGCTTCCAGCTCGCTGACGTGAGACGAGGCTTTCGAAGGTTCGCTCATGGCATCCATTCCGATGAGAGAGAGCGTCGCAAGGAGCGTGCGAGAAGCGGAATCCGGAAACGGCGCGAGCCTAGCGCCGCTCCCCTCCTTCCGCCAGCCGGCAATTGGCACTCCACGGCGGCCTTCGCGGGCGTTTCGCAGCGCACGGAGCCCGTCCGGCCGGTCACGGGCGTCTTCCAACCACCGCGAGCAGCTGCCACAGCCTCGGCAGGCGCAGGTGACGGGTGTAGTGGCCGGGGAAGATTTCCCAACGGTGGACGAGAACCCGCGATCCAAAGTCCCAGGGAAACCAGCCCGAGCGGTGGGTTTCGTAGGGCATGCCCGGGATCTCCTGGCGGCGGAAGCCGAGCGGCGTCGCGACCAGCACCTTGCGAGCGCGCCGCGTCAGTTCGTCGAGGACCGCGTAGGCCTCGGGCTTCTCGAAGTGTTCGATGACGTCGATGAACAGCGCGAGGTCGTAGATCGGCACGTCGGCGGGGAGCAGCGTGGCCAGCTGCTTCAAGTCGCCGAGGTAAACGTGGTCGTAGACCGGATAGCGCGGCGCGGCCGCGTCGACCGCGTCGACTCTCGTCGCGGCCGAGTACTCCCGTGCCAGCACGCCGTACTTGCCGTAGCCCGCGCCCACGTCGAGCACGCTCGTCGGCTTCTCGCGCGCGAGCACCTCGCAGACGTGCGGGATCTGCCAATGCTCGGAAGTCGGCATGTGTCGCAGAGTGACACACACGCGCGCCAGCGAAAAGTACAGGGCGAGCGTCGGAATCCACGACAGTTCTTACAAACGGACGGCGGCGGCGGCGCGGCGGCGGGAAGGGCCAGTCTCTCGCAAGCCGATGGGCGGACACGGGTCACGCGCCAATGGAGGGCGGCTGTCCGCGACGGCCCGGGACTTGCGGATTCCAGGATGCCGCGCATCGAAGCGCCGCCGTGCACGTCACGTGCGCCTCAGCGTCCAGGACAAGGGAGTGCCCCCCGTGACCTCCGTTTCAGCGCCCGCGCCCGCGCGCCGGGTCTTCTTCATTCTTTCGATCGCGTTAGCCGCGGCGCCCTTCGGCGCCCGCGTCGGCAACGCATTCCCGAGCGCACGGCCGGCCGTCAACCCGGCCTATGCGGCCGTCCTCCGCGCGTTGGGACCAGCCGAGATCGGCGTGAGCCCGCGCGCATGGCGTCCGCGAGTCTCGGTCCTCGACTCCGCGGGGCGTGCGCGTTTGCGTGCCGAGATCGTGGAACGCGTGGCCGCTCAGGCAACGACCACGGCTCCCGCGATCCGCTTCGCCGCACCGCCGACCACCGACCCCACCGCCCCTGACACGCCACCGATTCCCGATTCGCTGCGCGCCGGCATGGGCTACGTCACGGCCGGGGACCTGGACGGTGATGGACGTGACGACGTCGTCGGCATTGCTCTCGACGACAGCGCGTTGGTCGTGAGGCGCAACCTGGGCGGAGGTTCGTACGCGGCGCGCGTCACGTACGCCCTCGCGACCGGCGCCTGGAGACTGACGCTCGCCGACTTGAATGGCGACCATCGCCCGGATGTCGTGGTCGTCAACATTGCTAACGCTCCGGCCCATCAGTACAGCGTGCTGCTCAATGCGGGCGACGGAACTTTCGGATCGCGCCACGACGGGGATCTCTCGCAGGTGCCGGCGGACGCGGTGGCCGTGGACCTCGGACCCGACGGTCGGATGGATCTCGTCTTTCCGATGCTCGGGTTCGCGCGTGTCGACCTGGTCGTGGGCCTTGGAGATGGAACGTTCCTGCCGGCGAGCAGCCTCAAGCCGATCGCGGCAGACGATGACGTGAACGGTTGCGCGGTCGGCGCGGGCGATCTCGATGGGGATGGCTTCACCGACCTGGCGCTCGTCTACGACCACGGGGACTGCTATGACAGCGGCTGCCAGACGCTCTCCCTCTATTTCGGCCGAGCCGGCGGTTCGTTCGACGAGCCCGTCATGTACCAGGCGTACGAAGGGGGCGGTCGGCTCATGGCGAAGTCAGTGACCATGGGAGACCTGGATGGCGACCATGCGATGGATCTCGTCGTGGGGTTCGATGCGGAATATGGCCCGGCTCCGCTGCCTTCGTGGATCCGAAACTCCGGCGCGCGCGCGTTCGAGGCGCCGTCGGTCCGCGACGTCAGTCAGTCCCCGTGGATCCTGAAGACCGCCCATCTCCGTGCGGGAGTCCCCGATCTCGTCTATTCGGATCTCGTGTCCGTATACCTGTTGCGCAACCAAGGGCCCGGAGTGTTTGCGCCTGAGGAGCCGATTGCCGGCGGCGCGTTGCTCGAAGTGGCGGATCTCAACGCGGACGGGTGGAGCGACCTGGTAATCGGCCGCGCCGACACGGTCGAGGTGCGTCTCGGCGATGGCGCGGGCCAGTTCGCCGGACCCACGGTCGAGTTCATCGGCTCATTCCTCGCGGTTGCCGACTTCACCGGCGACCATCGGCCCGACCTTTCCGTGATCCTGCCCAATGGGCACGCGGGCGTACTCGCCGGCGACGGGCTCGGTGGATTCGCTTCGCCGGTCGACTGGGGCCCGACGCCGCTCGATGGCAACCCTCAAACGCCGTACCGAGCCGTGGACCTCGACGGGGACGGACGGGCAGATCTCGTGGCGGCCCGGTCGGGATTCCCTGGGAACGACACGCTGAGCGTCAGTTGGAACGAAGGCGGCGCGTTTGCGAATGCCGTCATGTTCGATGCCGGACCCACGAAGGTGAGGATCGACGACTACTCGCGCCCGATGGACGTGGCCTGCGGCGACTTCGACGGCGATGGGCTGCTCGATCTCGCGGTGGTCAAAGGGGACGGTGAGGCTGGGATCGATGGCTTCCTCACCTCGATCCACAACCTCGGACATCGTGCGTTGGGCCCCCCACAAGCCCTTCTCGCCGCGTCGGAGGATCCGCTGACCGCCGTGGTCGCGGACTTCGATGGCGACGGCCGCGCCGATCTCGCCTTGGCCGACGTCATGACGGATTTCACGGGCCGCTTCCTCGTCTTCCAGGGCCAGGACGACGGCTCACTGACGGAGATCCCAGGGCCCTCGTGGCTCGGCGGGTACGCCGTACATCACTGGGCCTTCTCGATTGCGTCGGGTGATTTCAACGGGGACGGACGATCCGATGTCGCGGTCGGGTGCGGCATCCCCACGTTCCGAGATGGTTCGACCGTCATCGTCGTTCCCAACGTCACACCCCTGCTGGGCCCGACGCCGGTCCTCGCGGCGCTGGTCTCCGTGGACGCACAGCCCGACCGCGTATCGCTCACCTGGAACGTGGGCGGCTCGCGAGCCACCGCGGCGATCGTCGAACGCCGCACGCCGTCCACGAATTGGGCCTCGCTCGAGCAGCTTCATCCCGACGGTCAGGGGCGTCTTGGCTTCGAGGATCGTGCGGTCGACGCCGGGGCCCGTTACGGATACCGACTCGCGCTCGAGGGTGCGACGAGCGCGCAGTCGACGACGACGGAAACCTGGGTCGACGTGCCGAGGTCGGTCGCGTTCGCGATCTCGGGCGCGTCACCCAATCCGACCCGTGGCCCGCTGTTCGTCCGCATGACGCTGCCGACGGGCGATCCGGTGCGGCTCGAGTTGCTCGACGTCACCGGGCGTCGCGTCCGGGAGCGCACCATCACGGCGCCCATGGCCGGCGCCCAGAGCTTCGCTCTCAGCGATCGCGCGCCTCTGGATCCTGGCGTGTATTTCGTGCGCGCCACGCAAGGCCCGCGCTCGGCCAGCGCGCGAGTCGCGGTCGTGCGCTGACGTCACGACGAGCGCGCGGTAGCTCGCGCGCGCTGACGAAGTCACGGGCGGCCAGGCCGGAACGCCTCCGCCCTTGCCGGCCGCTCCCCCGCTCGGGTATCTTCCCGCGTCCTTTGTCCATGGTCCCTGCCGTGGATGGAGGAACACCCTCCCGTCCCCGGGCCTGCACACCCCTCGTCACCTCTGCGCCCGTGGGCGGTTCCACCGGCTCTCGAAAAGCCGGGGCCTCGTCATCCATCAAGGAGCTTTCGATGAAGATGTCGCGCACCGCGGGACTCTCCCTGCGGAGTCTGTCTCGCCCCGCATGGGGCCTCGGCGTCGCGGCGCTGGCCGCCTGCGCGCTGCCCGTGCGCGCGTTCGCCAGCGAACTGGATCTCCAGATCCCGGCGATCGACACCACCTACCAGCTGTTCGGCGCGGGCGTCAGCGGCCACACGCTGCTGCTCGTCGGGCTCGTCGTGTGCGCGCTCGGCATGGCGTTCGGGCTGATGATGTTCAACCAGGTCAAGGCCATGCCGGCGCACAAGAGCATGCTCGACGTGTCGAACATCATCTACGAGACGTGCAAGACGTACTTGCTGCAGCAGGGCCGTCTGCTGATGGTGCTCGAGATCTTCATCGGAGCGTGCATCGTCTACTACTTCGGCGTGCTCCAGCACATGACGGTGGCCAAGGTCGCGCTCATCCTCATGTGGTCGATCGTGGGCATCCTCGGCTCGTACTCGGTGGCGTGGTTCGGCATCCGCATGAACACGTACGCGAACAGCCGCACGGCGTTCGCGTCGCTCAAGGGCAAGCCGCTCCAGGTGTACGAGATCCCGCTGCAGGCCGGCATGAGCATCGGCGTGCTCCTGATCTGCGTCGAGCTGATCATGATGCTCATCATCCTGCTGTTCGTGCCCAAGGAGGCGGCCGGCGCGTCGTTCCTCGGCTTCGCCATCGGCGAGTCGCTGGGCGCCTCGGCGCTGCGCATCGCGGGCGGCATCTTCACGAAGATCGCCGACATCGGCTCCGATCTCATGAAGGTCGTCTTCAAGATCAAGGAGGACGATCCGCGCAACCCGGGTGTGATCGCGGACTGCACCGGCGACAACGCGGGCGACTCGGTCGGCCCGACCGCCGACGGTTTCGAGACGTACGGCGTGACCGGCGTCGCGCTCATCAGCTTCATCGCGCTGGCGGTGATGCCCGAGCACAAGGCGCAGCTGCTGGTGTGGATCTTCGTGATGCGCATCCTGATGATCGTCACGTCGATCGTGTCGTACTCGCTGAACGCGTCGCTCGCGCGCTCGCAGCACACCGGCAAGGACAAGATGGACTTCGAGGCGCCGCTGACGACGCTCGTGTGGCTGACCTCGATCCTGTCGATCGCCGTCACGTATGTCGTGTCCAAGTGGATGCTGTCGGACCTGGGCGGCGGGCTGTGGTGGAAGCTGTCGAGCATCATCTCGTGCGGCACGCTGGCGGCCGCGCTCATCCCCGAGCTGACGAAGGTCTTCACGAGCGCGAATTCGCGCCACACGCGCGAGATCGTGGCCGCGTCGCGCGAGGGCGGGCCGTCGCTGAACATCCTGTCGGGCCTCGTGGCCGGCAATTTCTCGGTGTTCTGGAAGGGCCTGACCATCGCCGGGCTGCTGCTCATCGCGTACCTGTTGTCGAAGCAGGGCCTGTCCGCGTACATGTCGCACGAGGCGGTGTTCGCGTTCGGCCTCGTGGCGTTCGGACTCCTCGGCATGGGACCGGTCACGATCGCCGTCGACTCGTACGGCCCGGTCACGGACAACGCCCAGAGCATCTTCGAGCTGTCGCAGATCGAGACCCTGCCCGGCGCGTCGGCCGAGGTCGAGCGCCAGTTCGGCTTCCGCCCCGACTTCGCGAAGGGCAAGCACTACCTCGAGGACAATGACGGCGCCGGCAACACGTTCAAGGCGACCGCCAAGCCCGTGCTGATCGCGACGGCGGTGGCCGGCGCGACGACGATGATCTTCTCGCTGATCGTGCTGCTCCGGCAGCAGATGGGCGCCGCGTTCGACCTGACGCTGACCGAGCCGCGCGTGCTGCTCGGGCTCATCATGGGCGGCGCCACGGTGTACTGGTTCACCGGCGCCTCGATGCAGGCCGTCACGACCGGCGCGTATCGCGCGGTCGAGTACATCAAGAAGAACATCAAGCTCGATTCGGCGGCCAGCGCCTCGATCAAGGACTCGAAGGAAGTCGTGCGCATCTGCACGCAGTACGCGCAGAAGGGCATGTTCAACATCTTCATCGTCATCTTCTGCCTGACGCTGGCGTACGCGTTCTTCGATCCGATCTTCTTCGTGGCGTACCTGGTGTCGATCGCCGTCGTCGGCCTCTTCCAGGCGGTGTACATGGCGAACGCCGGCGGCGCGTGGGACAACGCCAAGAAGATCGTCGAAGTCGAGCTGCACGAGAAGGGCACCGCGCTGCACGACGCGACGGTGGTGGGCGACACGGTCGGCGATCCGTACAAGGACACGTCGTCGGTCGCGCTCAACCCGATCATCAAGTTCACGACGCTGTTCGGCCTGCTCGCGGTGGAGATGGGCGTCGCGAATCAGGCAGTGGCGCGGCCGCTGGGCGTCGTGCTGATGCTGATCGCGCTGGTGTTCGTGTACCGCTCGTTCTACAGCATGCGCATCTCGACGAATCGCTGATCGCGGATCGGCAGAGGCGGGCCCCCTTCCCACACGGGACGGGGGCCCGTGCGTTTTCGGGTCGCGGGCGCCGCGCCGCGTGCGCCCGCCGTGCCCGCCGCGCCCGCCGCGCCGCGCCGCGTCCGCCGTCGTTCACAGCTCGTTGCGGCGGATGATGCGGGCCAGCAGTCGCGCGCTCGGGCGGATCGTGCGCTTCTGCGTGCGGTAGTCGACGGCGACGAGGCCGAAGCGCGGCTGAAAGCCGTCGGCCCACTCGTAGTTGTCGAGCAGCGACCAGTACAGATAGCCCACGACCGGCACGCCGTCGTCGATGGCGCGCGCGACCTGCCACAGGTGCAAGTAGATGAACGTCCACCGATCGTTGTCGTCGCGCGCCGGAACGCCGTTCTCGGTGATCAGGATGGGCAGGCGATAGCGCCGGAACAGTCGCAGGAAATGCGCGAGCCCTTCCGGATAGACCTCCCACCCGAGCGCATTGCGTTTGCCGACGTGCTGATGGTGGTCGAGCGGGCAGGACGCGCCGAGCCAGCCGGGCACGTCGATGCCGGTGTTGTGGACGAAATCGCGCGTATAGTAGTTGAGCCCGATGAAGTCGAGCGTGCGTCCGGCGGGGAGCCGTTCCCACAGCACGCCGGGCACGCGCAGGACGCCCTTGTGCAGCGCGTCGATGAACAACTGGTTGAACAAGTACTCGCGCACGCGCACGGACAGGCGGTCGCGAAAGCGGTCGGGATTGCACGGCGTGAACGCGAGCACGTGCTTGGCGACGCTCACCATCGCGCCGGGCTGCAGCTCGTGGATGGCGTGGTACGCGCGAATGTGCGTTCTCAGCATGCGGCGGATCACGCGAAACGCGGCCGGCACGTCGTTCTGTTTTCCGGGTGGCCACTGGCCGAGCATCCAGCCCTTGAATGCCTGCACGACCGGTTCGTTCAGCGTGATCCACCAGTGCGCGAGGTCGCGGTACTCCGTCACCACGCGCTCGACGTAACGCGTGAAGCGCTGCTCGATCGCGTCCGACTCCCACCCGCCCATCGCCGCGAGCCAGCGCGGCATCGTGTAGTGGAACAGCGTGACGACCGGCACGATGCCGCGGGCGCGCAGCGCCTCCAGCACCTCGCGGTAGTGCGCGATGCCGGCGTCCGAGAAGACGCCGTCCTCGGGCTCGATGCGACTCCACTCGATGGAGAAGCGGTGGGCGTTGTGCTCCAACTGCCGCGCGAGATCGAAGTCGTCGCGAAAGCGATGGAAGTGGTCGGCGGCCGCACCCGACGCCTCGCGCACGTGACCGTTCCGCTCCCAGTCCGCCCAGTCGTTGCCGGTGATGCCGCCCTCGACCTGCTGCGCACTGGTCGCCGCGCCCCACAGGAAGCCCGCGGGGAAGCGGAAGTTCGCGGAGTGCGTTCCGTGCCCCTCCGCGACTTCGGGTCCGGCGACCGGGACGCGCGCTTCCGGAGTGGCGAGCGGTTCGTCGAGCGTCGGCCCGGGGATGGTCGGCGGCGCCGGCGCAGCGTTGGCGGGCGCGGGCGCGACAGGCGCGGCGCTCGGAGCGGGCGTCGTTCCGGGCGTCGCGCCCGCTCCTGCGGCGTCGGCGGCCGCCCCGGGATCGGGCGCCGGCGCCCCCGGCTCGGGCTCGATCGGCCCGCCCGGGGGCATGGGGCTCACGAGCGTTCCGAGCGCACGGCGTCGATGCGCTGGAGGAACGCACCCCACGCCGGCGAATCGACGTGCAGCTCGCCGACATGCGTGGCGCGCACGCGTCCCGCGCCGTCCACGACGTAGAGCGCCGGCCAGTAGCGGTTGTGAAACGCGTTCCAGGCGGCGCCAGCGCCGTCCTGCGCGACCGGGAACGTGACGCCCTGCTCGGCCATGGCGCGCCGCACCGTGTCGACACGGCGCTCGACCTCGAGCTCGGGCGAGTGCACGCCGATGACGAGCACGCGTGGATCGTGCGCGTAGCGCTCGGCAAGTGCGCGCATCGCGGGCGCCGTGCGCCGGCAGTTGATGCATTCTGCGGCCCAGAACTCGACGACGAGAACGCGACCGCGCGCCTGATCGGCGCCGAGCGGAGCGCGGTCGATCCATTCAACCTGCCGCATCCACTCGTAGCCGACGCGTGCGGCGTCGGCGCCGCCCCCCGGACCCGCGGCCGTCGCCGCGATGGCCAGGCCCGTCGTCGCGACCAGCGCCCAGACCACCGGTCCGAACCTCATGCGCACATCACACCTCCCGTCGATCGATGGCCGCGACGCACGCCGGTTGGTGGCCGTGCGTCACGCCCGTTGCCGGCGCGGGCGCGAGCGCCTGCCCGGTCGCGCACGCGGCATGATTGGGCTTCGTGCCGCACGACGCAAACGAGTTTCCGGCGCCCCGCGCGACGCCCTGCGCGCGCGCCGGCACGTTCACGGCGCGGCCAGCACCGCGCCGAGCGCCTCGAGCCCGCGTGCCCAGGTTTCGGGACGCGCGATCAGGCTCATCACGACGAAGCTCTCGCGCTCGATGTCGTAGAAGTGGCCGGGGTGCACGATCACGCCGCGCGCGAGCAGCGCGAGCGACCAGGCTTCGCCGCTCGCGCGCGACGGCAGGCGCAGCACGACGTGCCAGCCGCCGTCGGCCCGCAGGACGTCGACTTCCGGATGACCGCGCAGCCACGTCTCGAGCGTGTCGCGATTCGCGTCGAGCCGCTCGCGGACACGGTCCTGGAACGCGTGCCGGGCGTCGAGCAGAACGGGCAGCTCGCGCTGCACGGCACTGCCCACGGACAGGAACAGATCCGCGATCCACTCGAGTCCGCGGCGCGCCTCGCGGCGCGCGACGTCGGGTCCCTGGATCACGATCCATCCGAGCTTGAGCTGCGGCCAGCCGCAGACCTTGGACAGTCCGCTCAGGACGAATGTCGGGGTCGCGCGCTCCCCGGCGCGACTGGCGAACGGCGCGCTTCGCTCCCACGCAAAGTCGCCGAACACTTCGTCGACGATCAGCGCGGCGTCATGCGCGCGCGCCGAGGACTCCAGCGCCGCGAACTCCTCGGCCGCGAGCGCCGTGCCCGTCGGGTGATTGGGCTCGACCAGGATCGCGGCGCGCGCGCCGCGCCGGAAACCGTCCGCGATCGAATCCAGGTCCGCGTGCCAGCGACCGTCGTACGCCAGGCGCCAGGCCTCGAGCTCCACGCCCTCGAGCCGCGCCAGGGGCTCGAACAGCGGATAGCTCGGCGCGGGCGCCAGCACGCACCCGCCCGGACTCACGAGCAGCCGGAACAGGTGCGCGTAGGACTCGCTCGTGCCGGTCGTCAGCACGACGTCGTCCGGGTGCACGTCGCGTCCGCGGGCGGCGTAGTACGCGGCGACGGCCTCGCGGGCCGTCGGCACGCCGCGCGCGTCGGGCGCATACGGCGCGGCACCCCACGCCGCGAGCGCGTCGGGGGGCGGCGCCGACAGCCCGACTCGGGTGGGGTTGGCCTCGGTGAGATCGAGCAGCGCCTCGCCTCGCGCGCGCCGCCGCTCGAGCTCGGCGCCCCAGGCATTCGGGGCGTCGTCGGCCGGAACTCGAGGAAGGAGCATGGCGCCACGCTAGGCGAGCGCGAGCCGCGCACGCAACTGGGGGCCGCGAACGCGCACGGCCCCCCGCGCCGCGTGGCGCGAGGGGCCGCGTTGGCGAACGCTCGTGTTCGGCTACGTGCCCTCGGCCCACGTCGACAGGTACTTCACCTGCTCGGCCGTCAGGGTGTCGATGGCGATGTTCATGCTCTTCAGCTTGAGACGCGCCACCTCCTGATCGATGTTCTTCGGCACGACGTAGACGTTCTTCTTCAGGGTGCGCGCCTTCTTCTTCAAGTACTCGACGCTCAGCGCCTGGTTCGCGAACGACATGTCCATGACCATGGCGGGGTGCCCTTCGGCCGCCGCGAGATTGATGAGCCGGCCCTCGCCGAGCAGGTTCACGCGCTTGCCGCCCACGCGGAACTCCTCGACGAACGGGCGCACCGCGCGCCGGCTGCTGCTCATCCGCTCCAGCGCCGGGATGTCGATCTCGACGTTGAAGTGGCCGCTGTTCGCGACGATCGCGCCGTCCTTCATCGCCGCGAAGTGCTCGCGGCGCAGGACCGACTTGTTGCCGGTGACCGTGATGAACAGGTCGCCGCGCGGCGCGGCCTCGGCCATCGAGATCACCTGATAGCCGTCCATCTGCGCCTCCAGCGCGCGCACCGGATCGATCTCGGTGACCAGCACCGTGGCGCCCATGCCCTTCGCGCGCGCCGCCAGGCCGCGGCCGCACCAGCCGTAGCCGGCGATGACGACCGTCGCGCCGGCGACCAGCATGTTCGTCGCGCGGATCACGCCGTCCATCGTGCTCTGGCCGGTGCCGTAGCGGTTGTCGAACAGGTGCTTGGTGTCCGCGTCGTTGATCGCGATCACCGGGTACTTGAGCACTTTGCTCGAGGCCATGGCACGCAGGCGCGTCACACCGGTCGACGTCTCCTCGGTGCCGGCGAACACGTCGCGCAGGTACGCCTTCTTCTTCGTGTGCAGCACCGTCACGAGGTCGCAGCCGTCGTCCATCGTCAGGTGCGGGCGGGCCTCGATGCACGACACGATGTGCGAGTAGTACGTCTTGTGGTCCTCGCCCTTGATCGCGAACGTCGCGATGCCGTAGTGGGCGACGAGGGCGGCCGCGACGTCGTCCTGGGTGCTGAGCGGATTCGAGCCGCACAGGAACACTTCTGCGCCGCCCGCCTGCAGCGTGCGCGCCAGGTTCGCGGTCTCGGTGGTCACGTGCAGGCACGCCGCGATGCGCATGCCGCGCAGCGGCCGCTCCTTCGCGAAGCGCGCGCGGATCGCGCGCAGCACCGGCATGTTGCGCTCGGCCCACTCGATGCGCATGCGGCCGTCGCGGGCCAGTCGTTCGTCCTTCACGTGGCCGGCGACGGCCTGGCCGTTCGCCTGCGCGCGGCCGTTCTTCTTCGGTGACGCCATGGAATCTCCTTCACGGGATGAGGTGGAGCCTGTGTCGTTTCGGTGCGCGAAGGATTGTGCCCGAGCGGCGCGCGCGGCTCAACTCGAAAATCTGGCGTCGACTTTCTGAACTCGCATAAGCTATGCTTTCGCATATGAAGCGTACGACCCTGATCCTCGATGCCGCGTTGCACGCGGAGCTGCGCCGGCGCGCCGCGGCGGAAAGCCGCACGCTGACGTCCGTGGTCGAGCGCACGCTGCGCCTCGGGCTCGCCGCGACCGCGGGGCGGCGCGCGCGAGTCACGCTGCCCTCCTACGATCTGGGGCCGTTCCTCGTCGATCCGCGCGCCGCCCGGGGCCGTGACCCCGGGGCGGAGGACGCGTGATCGCGGTCGACACCAGCGTCCTGGCGTTCGCCGTCAACCGTTTCGCGCCCGAGCACGCGCGCTGCGCCCGAGTGCTGGAGCGCCTGGCCGAGAGCGACCGGCCGTGGGCCCTGCCGTGGAGCGCGGTGCGCGAATTCCTGGAGCTGGTCACGCATCCCCATGCCGTGGCCCGCGCGCTGCAGCCCGCGGACGCGCTGGGCTTCGTGGACGAGCTGCTGGCCACGCCCGGGGCGCGTGCGCTGGCGCCGGGCCCCGGATATGCGGCGGCCCTGCGCGAGGCGCTGGCGTTCGCCGATCCGGCCCCCGGCCTGCCGCCCGGCTTCGAGACCGCCGCGCTGCTGCGCGAGCACGGCGTGCGCGAACTGCTGTCGGCCGACGCCGGAATGCGGCGCTTCACGTTTCTCGAAGTCCGCGACCCGCTGCGCGGCCCCGAGTGGACCTGGGCCGAGCCGCCGGCGCGCCGTTATCGTGTGCTGGCCGTTGCCGCCGAGCCGCGACGGCCTTCCGCCCCCGCCTCGTCCCGTGAAAGGAGCCGAACGTGACGCCCGAGTCGCTCGCCCGCACCCCCACCCCGCCCTATTGGGCGGTGATGTTCACGTCGCGACGCACGGTGACCGACCCCGAGGGTTACGCCGAGACCGCGCGCGTCATGGCCGACCTCGCGGCCGCGCAGCCCGGGTACCTGGGCGTCGAGAGCGTGCGCGACGCCGAGGGCGTGGGCATCACCATCAGCTACTGGGCGAGCGAGGACGCGATCCGTGCCTGGAAGCGCGTGGCCCGTCACCGCGATGCCCAACGCACCGGCCGCGCGCGCTGGTACGAGGACTACGTGGTGCGCGTGGCGCGCGTCGAGCGCGCCTACACCTTGGAGGACAGCCCCGCCGACGGGCTGTGAGACGCCGGGCCGCCCGGCGAACCGCCGGCCCGCGCGCGCCACGCCTCGAGGAGTTCGCGCTCGCGCGCGGGCGTGAGGCTCGGCGACGCGGGCGCCGCGCCGCGCGACGCCAGCCAGCGCGCCGTATCGCGCACGGTGTCCTCGAGCGGACGGCAACGGAGTCCGAACGCGCGGGCCCGCGCGCAGTCGACGTCCAGGATGCCGCTCGGCTCGGGCAGCCACAGCGGCACGTCCATCCAGCCCGAGACGCCGTGTTCGACGAGGAACGCGACGTCGACGGGCGCCCACGCGACGTCCACGCCGAGCGCCGCGCGACAGCGCTCGAGGAACGTTCCGAAGTCGAGCGGCGTGTCGGGGCCGGTCACGTTGCAGGCGCCGCCGCGCCCGGCCTCGGCGGCCGCGAGCAGGAACGCCGCGACGTCGCGCGCGTCCACGAACTGCAGCGGGTCGCGCGGCGCGTCGGGAATCAGCACGTCGCCGCCTTGCGGCAGGCGCCGCACCCAGTACGGAAAGCGGTCCGTGTAGTCGAACGGCCCGACCAAGAGTCCGAGTCGCGCGCTCAGAGCGCGCTCGCCGAAGATCGCGTCCACCTCGCGCTCGCACGCCGCCTTGAGCGCGCCGTACGCGCTCGCCACGTCCTCCGTGTTCGGATCGGCGAGCGTGGCGAGCGGCGCGGACTCGTCGGCGCCGCGCGCCACGGGATCCGCGTACACGGAGATGGTCGAGGCGAACGAATAGTGCGCCGTGCGCCCGGCCAGTCGCCCGGCCGCGAGCCGGACGATGCGCGGCACGAAGCCGGACGTGTCGAACACCGCGTCCCAGGTCGCGACCCCGAGCCGATCGAGATCGTGCGCGCGGTCGCCGAACACGTGGTCGACCTCGGGGAACGGATCGCCCGCGGCGCCGCGATGGAACAGCGTGACGTGATCGCCGCGTTCCAGCGCGCGCTCGACGATGGCCCGCCCGAGGAACCGCGTGCCGCCCAGCACGAGGATGCGCATCGCCCCTCCGTTTCGTCTCAAGAAGAGGCGGCCGGGGTCGCGGGGACCTCCGGCCGCCGAGTCAACGCCGCGACGCGAGCGTCACACGCTGCGCGCCAGCAGCCTCGCCTTGTCGGTGCGCTCCCACGTGAACGACGCCTCGGTCCGCCCGAAGTGCCCGTACGCCGCGGTCGCGCGGTAGATCGGCCGGCGCAGCTTCAGGTGCTTGATGAGCCCCTGCGGCGTGAGGTCGAAGTGCTTGCGCACGAGCGCGGTCAGGCGCTCGTCGCTGATCTTCCCCGTGCCCTCACTGTTCACCATGATGCTGACCGGTTCGCGCACGCCGATCGCGTACGCCATCTGCACTTCGCAGCGGTCGCACAGTCCCGATGCGACCAGGTTCTTGGCCACGTAACGGGCGCCGTAGCACGCGGAGCGGTCCACCTTGCTGGGATCCTTGCCGGACAGCGCGCCGCCGCCGTGGCTGCCCACGCCGCCGTAGGTGTCGACGATGATCTTGCGCCCGGTGAGACCGGTGTCGGCCATCGGGCCACCCTTGACGAAGCTGCCGGTCGGATTGATGTGATACTTGACCGGCTTCTCGCGCTTCACGAGCCGCTTCGGCAGCAGCGGGCCCACGACGTGGCGGATGATGTCGCGCTCGATGCGCGCGTGGGACACGCCTTCCGCGTGCTGGCTGGACACGACCACGGTGTCGATGCGCACCGGTCGCCCGTCCATGTACTCGATCGTGACCTGCGACTTGCCGTCGGGGCGCAGGTACGGCACGCGGCCGTTGCGCCGCACCTGGGCGAGTTTCCGCGTGATGCGGTGCGCGAGCATGATCGGCAGCGGCATCAGCTCCGGCGTCTCGCGGCACGCGTAGCCGAACATCAGCCCCTGGTCGCCGGCGCCGCCGCGATCCACGCCCATGGCGATGTCGGGCGACTGATTGTCGATGGTCAGCATCACGGCGCACGTGTGGCTGTCGAAGCCGTATTCCGCGCTGTCGTAGCCGATGTCGCCGATCACGCGGCGCACGAGCTCCGGGATCTCGACGTAGGCCCGGCTCGAGATCTCGCCCGCGACCACGGCCAGGCCGGTGGTGACGAGCGTCTCGCACGCCACACGGCTCTGCGGATCCTGCGCGATCAGGGCGTCGAGCACCGCGTCCGAGATCTGGTCGGCGATCTTGTCGGGGTGACCTTCGGTGACGGACTCCGAGGTGAACAGGTGACGGGATGACATGCAGGCTCCTGTCGATGGATTTTCGATCGACGTCTCGAGAGGTTCGTTTCGGCGATGCGCGCCACCGGGCAGTCGCATCGGCCACTCCGACATGAACGCGAGCGCACGTCGCTGATCGAACGCTCGTCCGCGCCCGGCTCGCAAGCCGCACGCGGGGTGCTGCCACATCCGGCAAAGGCTACGGCGTGGCCAACCGCCGCTTGAACGAGTCGATGCTGGCGATCGGCGTCGGGTCCACTCCGTTCAGCATCGCCAGCCAGAAGCTCAGGTAGTCCCCGAACTGGATGAGCGACGCCAGCCGCGCCAGCCGGCTCGTGCCCTGCGACGTCCATTCGTGCACCGCGGCGCCGTGCTCGCCCGCGTACTCCGCGGTGAGCGTGAGGCGTTTCGCGACCTCGGGCGAGTCCTCGCGATCGCGCAACACGATCAGCGACGCCGCCCCATGGACCGGCCCCGGGCGCTCCCACCCCACGATTTCGTTGTGGTTGAGCTCGGGGACCACTGCCGAATGGCCGAGCAGCTTAGCATTTTCGTTGAGCTGATTCCTCACCCGCGTCACCACGGCGCCCAGCCGCTCGGAACCGGCGTACAGGAACACCATGCGCCCCTGCACGGCCCGGGCCAGGGCCAGCGCCTCGTTCGCTTCGTCGTCGGCGTCCGGCCCGAATCGCCGCGCGCCCCGGCGCAGGACGCCCGCCGCTTCGCGCCAGTCCGCGGTCGGATCGGGCACCCAGCCGAGGCGCGCGAGCAGGCCGGTCAGCGGCACCCACGACGAGAACAGCGCGGCGCGCGGCGGCGATCCACCCGGCAGCTTCGCCACCGGGACGCGGTCGCGCGCGCACCACGCGCCGAGCGTGCCGCCGGTCGTGAGCGCGACGCGATCCACGCCGCGCGTCCCGGCTTCCCGGTACAGGGCCAGCGTCTCTTCGGTGTTGCCGGAGTACGAGCTGAGCACGGCGAGCGCGTGGCCGCGCACGCACGCCGGCCAGTGGTACTCACGGACGGTCAACAGGGGGCGCGGCATCTGGTCGGCATACAGCCCGGCCGTCAGATCCGCGCCGATCGCCGAGCCGCCGAGCGCTCCGACCGCGATCAGGTCCGGCGCTTCGAGTGCCGGCCACGGTTCGGCGCCGAGCCGCTCGAGTGCGCGCTCCACGTCGTCGGCCTGGGCGGCGATGCGCGCCAGCATGCCGGCGCCGTCGAGACGCGCGCGGACCACGTCGAGCGCGCTCACGAACGACTCCGCGCGCCGGCATAGGCGGCCTCGATCGCCGGATCGATGCGCTCGGCGAGCAGCCGCTTGACGGCGTCCACCGAGGACTGGACGAGTGCCTCCTCGGCGACGGCACGCGCTTCGGACATGGGCACGGTGCGGATCGCGAACTTGACCCGCGGCAGGTCGTACGTGGCCATGCTCAGCTCCTGGACGCCGAGCCCCATGAGCAGGATCGCGGTGCGCGGATCGCCGGCCATCTCGCCGCACACGCCCACCCAGCGGCGCGCCGCCTGCGCGGCGCGGATGGTGTGCGCAATGCTGCGCAGGACCGCCGGCTCCAGCGGCTCATAGAGGTGCGCGAGCCGCGGATTGTCACGATCCATGGCCAGCGTGTACTGCGTCAGGTCGTTCGTGCCGATCGAGAAGAACTGCGCCTCGCGCGCCAGCGCGTCGGCCATCCACACGGCGCTGGGCGTCTCGATCATGATGCCGAGCTCGAGATGCGCGTCGTACGCCTGGCCCGATGCGTCCAGCTCGGCACGGGCGGCGGCGCACAGTTCACGGGCGCGCCGCAGTTCGGCCTCGTTCGAGATCATCGGGAACATGACGCGCATGCGGCCGTGCGCGCTCGCCCGGTACAGCGCGCGCAGCTGGGTGCGGAACACATCCGGGTGCTGCAGCGCGAAGCGGATGCCGCGCCAGCCGAGGAACGGATTCGTCTCGTGCGTCATGCCCAGGTACGACGCCACCTTGTCGCCGCCCAGGTCCATGGTGCGAAAGATCACGGGCAGCGGCGCCAGTTCCTCGGTCACGCGGCGGTATGCCTGGTATTGCTCCTCCTCGCTCGGCAGCTCGAGGCGGTTCAGATAGAAGAACTCCGTGCGGAACAATCCCACGCCGTCCGCGCCCATGGCGCGCACTTCGTCGGTTTCGCCCGGCTGCTCGATGTTCGCGCCGAGTTCGATCGTGTGGCCGTCCGGCGTCGTGGCCGGCAGGTGGCGCACGCCGGCCAGGCGCACGTTCTCGTCCTCGACGCGCTGGCGCTCCCCAACGTAGTACGCGTGCTCCACGTCGCCCGGGTTCAGCTCGAAGCGCCCGCGGAAGCCGTCAACCGCCCCCAGCTCTCCGCTCTTCACCTGCTGGAGCACGCCGCGCACGCTGACCACCGCCGGGATGCCGCGCCCGCGCGCCACGATGGCGCAATGCGACGTGCGCGAACCCACTTCGGTCACGAAGCCGAGCACGCGCGTGCGGTCGAGCAACGCGACGTCGCTGGGCGGCAGGTCGTGGGCCACGATCACGCACGGACGTTCGATCGCATCGAGCGTGCGCGGTCCCCCGCCCACCAGGTGGCGCAGCACGCGGCGCTCGACGTCCTGCACGTCGGCGCGCTTCTCGCGCAGGTATTCGTCTTCGATCTTCTCGAGGTGCGCGGCGACGTGCGACATGTATCCGCGGAACGCGAAGCCGGCGTGCTGATGACCGTGACGGATGCCGCGCTCGACGGCGCTCTGCAGTTCCGGGTCGTCGAGGATCATCAGGTGGGCGTCGTAGATGGCTGCTTCGGCGTCGCTGAGCTCGCGCGCGATGCGGTTGCGGATGCTCACGAGATCGGCGCGCGAGGCCTCGACGGCGGACTCGAAGCGCGCGAGTTCGGCCGCGACCGCGTCGTCCGGAAGCGCGTCGTCGCGCACCGCCAGGTTCTCGGGAACGTAGCGAAGGATGGGCCCGACACCGATGCCGGGCGAAGCGGCAATGCCTTCGAACGTCACGGCTCGCCTCCGAACTTGCCCTCGACCAGTTCCGTGAGCGCGGCCACCGCGGCGTCGGCGTCGGGGCCTTCGGCGCGCACCTTGATGGTGCTGCCTTCCTCGGCGGCCAGCATCATGACCCCCATGATGCTCTTGCCGTTCACCTCGAGGTCGTCTCGCGACACGTACACCTCGGCCTTGAACTTCGCCGCCGTCTTCACGAACAGCGCACAGGCCCGCGCGTGCAATCCGAGCTGGTTGCGAATCAGCAGCACGGCCTCGCTCAATCCTGCCTCCCCTGGCTCGCTCACCGCCACCACGTGGCGGCCAGACACAGCACTCCGGCGCCCAGCGCCCACTGCGTCGGCGACGGCCGCGGTCGCTGCGCCGCGACGAATCCCAGACCGAGCCCGGCGGTCAGCGTCACCTGGAACACCAGCGGCCGCGGTTCGCCGCCCGGGACCAGCAGCGCCGCCACCAGCACCCCGACGATGATCGCGCCTCCCATGCACAGGGCGCGCGTCAGGCGATCCAGTCGCCGGCGCAGGGCGTCGTCCAGCACCGCGGGACCCAGGCGATACCCGAGCCCGATGCCCGAGAAGCGCATGACCTGATGGACCCCGTTGTAGCACAGCAGCATCACGACCGCGCCCCGCCACCCGCCGTTCAGCGCGACCCAAACCCCCAGGCAGGCCGCGAACGGGCGCAACGTCAGCCAGAACAGCCGGTCGCCGAGGGCGGCCAGCGACGCGCCCAGCATGCTGCGGACGCGCAGCACGCTCTCCGCGTCGGCACCCCCGCCCGCGACCCGCTCCTCTTCGAGACGCGCCGCGGCCCCGAGCGCGAGCGATGCCAGCGTCGGCTGCGTGTTGAAGTACGCGGTGTGCTCGACGAGGCGCGCGCAGCGCGCTTCGCGATCGGGCAACAGCCGGCGCAGCGCCGGCGCCAGGCTCCATGCCCACCCCAGCCCCTGCTGGCGCTCGTAGTTCCACGTCGCCTGCAGAAGCTCGGCGCGCAGCGCCATGAGGACGCGATCCCGCCAGCGGAGGCGCGCCATGCTAAGGCCTCCCCACCATCAGCGCCAGCCAGCCGCCGATGAGCGCCATGCCGAACAGCGCGGCCCGCGTGAGCCGGCGCTGCACGAACGCGTGCAGCAGCTGCGCGAGCCCGAGCCCGATCCACAACGGCTGCGCCAGGGCCCACGCCTTGGCCAGGCGGATCGACTCGTGCTCGACGACGCCCGAGGCCAGCGCCACGCCGGCGCCGAGGCCCACCGCGACCGCGCCGACACCGACCGCGAACGCCATCCACACCGCCGCGAGGTGCGCCCGGCCGAGCGCGGATTCGCGCCCGGCGCGCAGTTCCGCTTCGCACCAGCGCGCGAGCCCCTCGTTGCGCCGCCGCTGCCACTTGAGCAGCGCGACGCCGCCCGTCGCGGACAACATGCCGGCCAGCACGCCGACCAGCGCGCACGCCTCGCGATACATCTCGAACGGGAAACGTGCGGCCAGCAGCAGCGCGAGCCCGGCGCCGACGACGCCGCCGGTCGCGTAATCCTCCGGTGTCCGCGAGCCGAACGGCAGCGTGCTCGCGGCCAGCAGCTGGAGCACGGCCCCGACTTCGAGCGCCACGCGCCAGTCGCCCCAGAACGCTCCGAGGAGCGTGGCCGTCACAAGCGGCTGCGACAGCAGCGTCTGGGCGACGGGCGTCGCGTCCAGCGCCGCGATGCCGCCGAGGAGCAGCGTGCCGGCCAGCGCCGCGTTCACGCCGCGCCCCGCTCGCGCGCCGGCTCCAGAAGGAAGCGCACCGCCCACGCCACACCCGGGGACAGCGCCACGTCGAAGCTCCAGCGCGTCTCGAGGCCCTGGAACACGCGCTCGGCGCCGCGCTCCGAGAGCGACACGGTGTGGATCGGCGCGCGCGTGAGGCGCGCCTCGCGATCCACGCTCACGCCGAGGCGGCGCCCGGCCCACGCGTCGCGGAACGCGGCCGAGCGCACCGCGTCGTGCGTCGCGTGCGCCGCGAACGCGGCGGGAGTGACGCGCACCCCGTTCACCTCGACCCAGCGGTCCGGCGCGTCGGGGACGTGCAGCCCGAGCGCCAGGTCCACGTCCAGTCGCCCGTGCCGGGCGGCCGCCGATCGCAGCGTCAGTTCGACCGCGAGCCCGTTCGGCGCCGGAGCGAAACGCTTGCGCAGCATCGGGCGCCCGTCCTCCCCCGCCTCGAGCACGACCCCCGTCGCGGACAACTCGCGCACGTCGAAGCGCCGCTCGCGCCAGGTCGCGTCGCTCGTTCCTTCGTTCCAGTGTTCGACGAACAGGTCGAGCGTGCCCGGGTCGCGGCGTGCCGCGTCCGCGGCCAGGCCGGGCTCGGTCACGCGCACCGCGCCGTGGATCGTCGCCCCCTCGCCGCCTCCCACTTCGGCGGCGGCGATCGCCGCGTGATACGCCTCGGCGCGGCGCGCCAGCGTGTCCGCATAGTTGCAGCCCGACTCGCGATCGTCGAAGCCCCACAGCGCGCCGCCGCGCGTCGAGATCCATGCGGCCCACGCGTGGTTTTCGAGCAGCACGTCGTCGGCGCCGTCGAGGTCGAGGTCGCCGCGTTCGCTGCGTGCGCCCTCGCCGCACAGGAAGCGCTCGGCCGCGATCAGCTCCGCGTACACGGCCTCGCGCAGGTGCGGCAGATACAGCCCGCCGAACACGCCGTGCCAATACGGGCAGTTGCACTCCGCGCGCCAGACGTGGCGCCGCGCCTCCTCCCACGCCGCCCCGCGCTCCCCGAGCGCTTCGAGGCGCCGCGACGCGCGCACGACGCGCTTGTGCATGCGATTCGCCTCGGGGTAGCGCGTGAAGAAATTGCGCCAGTGGCCGCCGCGCACGAGATCGGCGGCTTCCTCGCCGAAGCGCGCGGTCAGCAGCTCGACCGACTCGTGGTGCCGGCGCTGCGCCTCGACGGGTTGCGCCCACTCCTGCATCTCGTGGTACGCGGCCGACGGCAAGTACGCGAGCCCGAGCGGCGGATGCTCGGCGAGCGCTTCGGACGGCGTGCGGATGCGGATCCACGGGGCGGCCTCGAGCATGTCCGCGAAGCGGTCGAGCCAGCCCTCCGTCCACACCCGCTGGCGCGTCCCCGGCCACACGCCGAACTTCTCGCCGTCGTCACCGAGCACCGCCATGCGTCCCGGCCCGCCCGACGCGACACGGTGCAGAACGTCGCGCGTCGCCTCCGGCGCTTCGAACGGGATCGCGTACCGCAGCTCGCGGTGGATGGGCAGCACGTGGAGGACACGGCCCTGGTCCTCGGTCAGGAACGAACCCCACAGCGCGTCGCGCGCGAAGCCGGCGGCCACGAAATGCGCGTCGTCGACGGCGGTGACCGTGACGCCGGCGTCGGCCAGCGTGCTGGCCAGGCCCGGCTCCCACACGCGTTCGGTGAGCCACAGCCCGGTCGGGCGCCGGCCGAGGTGCCGCTCGATCCACTCGGCGAGCGCGCGGATCTGTCCCTGGCGGTCGTGCTCCGGGATCGCCGGCAGCACCGGCTCGTAGAAACCGCCGCCCCACGGCTCGACCTGACCCGCGGCGACGCGCGCGCGCAAACGCCCGATGTGATCGGGGCGGTGCGCGGCCAGCCACTCGAGCAGCGGGCCGCTGACGTGCAGCGCGAGGCGCACGGACGGGCGGCGCTCGAGGAAGTCGAGGAACGGATCGTACGCGTCGGCCACGGCCTCCGCGATCACGCCGTCGAAGTTCCCGACGGGCTGGTGATCGTGGACGACGAGGACGAGCGTGACGGGATGCGGCGCGGGTCGGGCGGCCACGCGGTCAGGCCAGCGAGGGATCGAGCGCGTCGAGCGGCTGCGGGCGGCTGGCCGGCACGTCCTGCACGTCGAGCCGCACGCCGCGCGCGCGGAGCGCGCGAGCACGCTCGCGATCCGCGGCGTCCAGGTACACGTACTCGTTCAGCTTGTCCTTGCCGGGCGCGTAGTGCAGCCCGCCCACCGTGAACGCGGGCACGGGCGCGCCGGCTTCGACGAGCGCGAGCGCGGTCGCGAGGTCGCGCACCAGCAGCATGGCCGGCGCGGCCTCGACGCCGAGCGCGACGTACCCGGCCGCGGCGTCGGCCACGCCGAGCACGCGGACGTCGATGCCGGGAGCGGCGCTCGCCAGCAGGTCGCGCTCCCACGCGTTCGCCGCCGAGCGGTCGTCGACGACCCACAGCCGCCGCGGCCTCAGATGCTCGCCCCAGGCGATGACCACCTGGCCGTGGATCAACCGGTCGTCGATCCGGTGGTTGACCCAGCTCATGCGCTCTGGCCGCGCTGCAGGCGGATGCTGTCCTGACCCTTCTTCTGCAGGCGCTCCGCGAGTTCCTGGACGCCGTAGCGGTCGCGATTGTGCAGGTAGTCGAGCAGCGTCGGCAGGTTCAGCCCGGAGACGATGACGAGCTCGCCATGGCCACGCGCCGCGGCCATGCCGCAGATGTGGCACGAGCCGCCCCAGAAATCGGTGAGCACGAGGCCGCCGGCGCTCCAGCCGCGCACACGGTCGGCGATGGCGCCTTCCAGCGCGTCGCGCGACAGCCCTTCGTTGGACAGCACCTCGACGCCGTCGATCGGCCCGTACACCTTCTCGGCGGCGCGCAGCAACGCCGACGCCAGGTCGGCGTGCATGACGAGCAGCGCGGGAACGCGGGACTCGGTCATTCGGTGTCCTCCCGGACCCACGAGCGCGCCGCGCTCTTCCTCTTCATGAGCTCGATCAGATGCTGGTTCAGACGCTCGGCGGGCGAGTAGCCGCCCGTCACCTTCACCAGGTAGTTGAGCGCGATGACTTCGGCGATCACGGTGATGTTCTTTCCCGGCGTGATGGGGACTTGAACGAGCGGGATCTCGACCCCGAGGACCGCGGTCTTGCGCTCGTCCAGGCCGACCCGTTCGTAATCTTCCTCGGCCGACCACTCCCTTAGATTCACCTCCACCTCGACGCGCTTCTGCAGGCGAATCGAGCGGATCCCGAAGATGGCCTGGACGTCGATGATCCCCAGGCCCCGGATCTCCATATGGTGGCGCAACAGCTGGTTGCCCGAGCCGATGAGCACGTCGCCGTGACGCCGGGTGATGGTCACGACGTCGTCCGCCACGAGCCGGTGGCCGCGTTCGACCAGGTCGAGGGCGGTTTCCGACTTGCCGATCGCGCTGCGCCCGGTGAACAGCAGCCCGCAGCCGTACACGTCGACGAGCGAGCCGTGCACGGTGTGCTGCGGCGCGAACATGTGGTCGAGGTACGACGTCAACGAGTGAATGAACGGCGTGGTGCTGAGCGGCGTGCGCAGGACCGGCACCTGCGACTGATTCGCGCGCTGCACGAGGTAGGGCGGTACCTCGAGGCCTTTGCACACGACGATCAGCGGCATCGAGAACTGGAACAGGCGGTCGATGGCCTCGCGCACGGCGTCCGGCGACAGCGTCGCCAGGTACGTGAGTTCGGTCTGGGCCAGGATCTGGATGCGCTCGGGCAGGAAGTTCTCGACGAACCCCATCAGCGCCATGCCCGGCCGATGGATGTCGCTCACGCTGATCTCGCGCGACGAGGCCAGCGACTCGCCGATCGTCTCGAGCTGCAGTTCCTGCTGCTGGTCCTCGAACAGACGCGCGGCGCTCAGGGTCTGCACGCGATCAGTCCTGCATTCCGTCGGACGGGGCCTGCATCCCGTCGTCGTCGCCCGGCTCCCCAGCCACGGTCTCGGCGCCCGGGCCCTCGCGCTTGCGCCCGATGCGGCGCTCCTTCAGGCGGCGCAGTTGCTCGTCGAGGTGGTCGGCGGCGCGATCGATTGCGCCACGGGCGTCCGTGGCCTCCTCGCGACTCACCATGTCGTGATGGTTCAACTTGAGCGTGATCTCGGCCGTGTGCCGGTATTTCTCGGCGGTCACCACGAGATGCGCCTCACGAATGTCGCGCGCGAACCGCTCGAAACGCGTGATGCGCTGCTCCGCGAACTGCTTCACTTCGTTCTCCAGTTCGCAATGGCGTGCGGTCGTGTGGATCAGCATGTGCCGCTCCTTGGTCCCCGTTGAGGAGGACTCCGGCCCCCGGTCCTTCGCGCGTCGCGCGAGCGGGTGGCCGCTCGGATCGATCAGGCGACGCGGCGGCGGAAGCGCGCCGGCAGGATGCTCAGTTGTTCGCGGTACTTGGCCACGGTGCGCCGCGCGATACGCAGCCCGCGCTCGTGGAGTCGCTCCGCGATGTGCTGATCGGACAGCGGGTCCTTCTTGTTCTCCTCCTCGATGAGGGTCCGGATGATGTCCTTCGCCGTGCGCGCCGAGACGTCCTCGCCGTCCTCGGTTTCGAGCCCGCTCGAGAAGAAGAACTTGAGCTCGAACACGCCGCGCGGAGTCTGAACGTACTTGCCGCTGCACACACGGCTCACCGTCGACTCGTGCATGTCGATCTGCCGCGCCACCTGCTGCAGCGTGAGCGGCCTGAGGAACGCGATGCCCTTGTCGAAGAAGTCGCGCTGCTCGCGGATGATGCAGCTCATGACCTTGATCATCGTGCGGCGGCGCTGCTCGATGGTCTGGATCAGCCAGCGTGCCGAGTTCAGTTTGCCTTGGATGTACTCGCGCGTCTTCGCCTCGCCGTCCGTGCAATCGGCCTTCTTCTTGTCGCGCAGCACGCCCTCGTATGCCGACGAGATGCGCAGCCGCGGCAGGTGGCGGTCGTTCAGCAGCACGACGTACTCGTCGTTGACGCGCTCGACGACCAGGTCGGGCACGACGTACTTGGGGTCCTCGCTCGAGACCTGGAGCCCGGGCTTGGGATTCAGGGTGGCGATGGCGTCGGCGGCCTCCTGGACGGCCTCGACCGTGCACTTGAGCTGCCGCGCGACTTCCGGAAAGCGCCGGTTCACGAGGTTGTCGAACTGATCGTGGATCAGACGCCAGGGCAGCGAGTCCTTGAGATTCTTGGCCTCGAGCTGGATGAGCAGGCACTCGCGCAGGTCGCGGGCGCCGACGCCCACGGGTTCGAGCGCCTGGATCACGCGCAGCACGCGCTCGCACTCTTCGAGCGTGCGCCCCGTGTGCTCGACCACCTGATCGAGCGGCGTCGCCAGCCAGCCACGATCGTCGAGCGAGCCGACGAGGTACTCGGCCAGCATCATCGTCTCGGCGGGCAGGTTCAGGAAGTGCAGCTGCTCGAGCAGCGACTCGGCCAGCGTCGTGCGCGTGACCTGCACCTTCTCGAGGAACTCGGCGGCCGCCTCGCTCTCCGGCACGTACGTGCGATCCAGCGCGCCGTCCTGCAGGTACTCGCTCCAGTCGATCGGATCGTCCTCGGCCGGATCCTCCGCTTCCTCGTTCGCCTTCTCCTCCGGCGAGTCTTCCTTCGCGAGATCCTCGTTGTCGGCGACCTCGTCGACTTCCTCGAGCAGCGGGTTCTGCATGATCTCCTGCTTCAGGATCTGCTGCAGCTCGAGCGTCGGCACCTGAAGCAGCTTGAGCGCCTGCTGAAGCCGCGGCGTCATGATGAGCGCCGGGCGCATGCTCAGGTTCAGGGAGGGTTTCATTTCCATGATGGAGTTCCCGTCCTTAGAGGCTGAACCGCTCGCCCAAGTAGATCTCGCGGGCCCTGGCGTCGTTCGCCAACTCCTCCGCAGTCCCCTGCAGGAGGATACGGCCCTCGTACATGATGTACGCCCGGTCGGTGATGCGCAGTGTTTCCCGGACGTTGTGGTCGGTGATCAGCACGCCGAGGCCGCGATCGCGCAGCCGGGCGACGATGTCCTGGATCTCGGAGACGGCGATCGGATCGATGCCGACGAACGGCTCATCGAGCAGCATGTAGTGCGGCTGTCGCGCCAGCGCGCGCGTGATCTCGACACGGCGACGTTCGCCTCCCGACAGCTTGCTGGCCTGACGATCCGACAGGTGCGTCAGGTTGAGGTCGTCGAGCAATTGCTTCAGGCGCTCCTCCCGCTCGGTTCGATTCAGCGACATCGTCTCGAGCACGGCCAGCACGTTGTCGCGAACCGACAGGCGCCGGAAGATGCTCGGCTCCTGCGCGAGGTAGCCGAGCCCCATGCGCGCGCGGCGATACACCGGCTCCTGCGTGATGTCGACGCCGTCGAGCAGGATCTTACCTTCCGCCGGCCGCAGCAGCCCCACGATCATGTAGAAGGACGTGGTCTTTCCTGCGCCATTCGGTCCCAACAGTCCGACGACCTCGCCGCGCCGCACGTGAATCGTGACGTCGCTCACGACGCGCCACTTGCCGTAGTAGCGCACGAGGTGGTCGGCCACGAGGCCGTCGCCGTGGCCGTTCACGGGAGCGGTCGCGCTCACTTGCGCCTTTCCGTCCCGACCAGGCCGCCCGTGCGGGTGCGCACGGTGGCGTTGACCTGGCGCTTGAATTCGAAGTGGTGCAGTTCCGGATCGCTCTCGAAGCCGTAGCCCGTCAGCACGTCGCCCGCGCGCTCCACACGCACGAAGTCGTCGGAGACGATTTTCTGCTCGCGATTGCGGAAGCGCATCGTCTGCGTCGACATGCGCGTGCCCTCCGTACTCTGCAGCACCACGTTGCCGCGCGCCGTCATGTCGTGGCTGAGCTGGTTGAGGTCACCCTCGCGGGCGGTCAGTTCCGACGTCTGCTTGCCCTGGCCGTCGAAGAAGTCGACGCGCACGCCGCGCGCCGTCGTGATGTTGCGGGCGCTGAACGTCGCGGCGTAGCGCGCGTACAGCGTCCACTGCGGCTGGCCCTGATCGGTCTCGGTGAGCACGAAGTCGCTCACCTCCTGGTCCGGGACCTCGCCGCCGGTCACGGTCGGGCGGATGGCCTGCTGCCGCCCACACCCAACGAACCCGACGGCCAGCGCCATGGGGGCGGCGAGCCAGCGAAGACGACGCAGCAAAGCGAGGGGAAGGCGCATACGAGGGTTCGGAGCCCGGCACGAGTCGAACGAACGCGACACGAGACCCACGCTAGCAAAGGGTCTCTAGGGCCGCAAGCACGGCCTGTGCCAGAGATCGGCCGCGATGCGACGAGAGGGTTATCGGGCTTTCGGGGCAAGAACTTGACGCGCGAGTGACGCCCCATGACAGGCCGTGGACGGCGCCCGACCGTCGTTTACAGACCGGGGATCAGCGGGGCCTCGGGAGGATAGATCAGGCGATCGCGCTCGACGCGCGCGAAGCGCGTGAGCACGTGAGGCCGCGGCGGGCCGACGCCCTCCAGGTGATCCACGCCGACGCCGCGCACGATGAGCGCGTCGGCGATGAGCTGGCGGTGGCAGCTCTCCGGCCTGGCCTCGGCGCACATCAGCGCCGTGCGCGCGCGCGCCGCCAGCAGCGTGACGGCCTCGAGTTCGCGCGCGAACGCCGGACTCTGCATGTAGTCGGCGTAGCCGCGGAATGCGGCCTCGCGCCAGCCGGCGTTCAGCGAGTCGGAATGCGGCCGGCGCATGCCGCCCAGACCCTCGCGATGCACGTAGGCGATTCCGGCACCGGCCAGCGACGCGGCAAGCGCTTCGGCCGAGAAGTGCGGATGACGCTGCGAACGCGGCCAGCGCCTCACGTCGACGACCTGCTCGACGTGGTGCGCGCGCAGGATCGCGAGGAACTCGCGGGTGCTGCGCGTGGAGTGGCCGATCGTGTAGACGAGGGGCCCGGTCACGGGCGGCGCACGTAACGCCCGTCGAACTGCACCGTCCAGGTCCGGCCCGAGTCGCTGCTGGCGTCCCAGTATTGCCGCACCGTGTCGCGGGCCAGGGGCGTCCACGTGATGCGGTTGCGCACCGGCACGTGCGGGTCGGCGCGCGACGCGCGCTCGCCGGTCAGCACCATGCGACCGTCGCGCCACCCCCCCTCCAGCACCAGCAGGCCGCCCTGTGCGTCGACCCACGTCTGGTGCCACAGGCCGCGGCTCGCGTCGTAGACGTTGAAGCTCTGTCCGCTCCCGCCCCTGGCGCCGTTCCAATGTTCCTGGAGCACGCAGCCGCCGAGGATCGACGTGATCTCGTTCGTGCCGGCGACGTGACCGAGCGGATCGAACACGTCCCAGCGGCCGATCCAGAAGTCGAACTGGTGGCACTCGGGCGCGCTGCACGGAGCGGGCGCCGGGGCGGCGCCGAGCGGAATGGGCGTCGCCAGCGCGAGGAACAGGCTGACGAGCGCGAGCAGGAAACTGACGAGGGCAAGTCGTCGCGCGGCGGTCATGTGGGCAACCTCCTTGGGGGAAGGTGCCCGGTCGCCGCCATTATGCGCGGCGCCGCGACGCTCCCGCGCGACGGACGGCTGTGCGCGCCTTTTCAGCCGACGAGCGCGGGATCCGGCGAGTTCAGCCGGACGCGCCGAACGGTCAGCCGGCGCGCAGGCAGTCGTGCAGGTGCAGCACGCCGAGCGCGTGGCGGCGTTCGTCGACCACGATCAGCGCCGTGATCGGCCCGCCGGGCCGCTCCTCCATGGCGCGCACCGCGGCGGCGACCAGGGCGTCGGGCCCGATGACCGTGGGCTCCTGGTTCATCACTTCGCCGGCGGTGAGCGGCCAAGGATCGAGATGGCGCACGAGGATGCGCTTGAAGTCCCCGTCCGACAGCACCCCGGCCAGCGTGCCGTCCGGGTTCGCGACGGTGGTCACGCCCAAGCGCTTGTTCATGATCTCGAGCATCACGTCGCGCAGCGGCGCGTCGCGCGCGACGCGCGGCAACGCGTCGCCGGCGTGCATCAGCTCCCCGACGCGGCGCGACGCGGCGCGGCCCAGCACGCCGCCCGGATGCAGGAAGCGGAAGTCCTCCGCCGCGAACCCGCGCCGGTCGAGCAGCGCCACGGCCAGGCAGTCGCCGACGACCTGGGCCAGCGTGATGCTCGTCGTCGGCGTCAGATCCATCGGGCACGCTTCGCGCACGGGGCCGGTCGCGAGCGCGGCGTCGCTGCGTGCCCCCAGCGGCGAGTCCGCGGCGGACACGATGCTGACGAGCGGGATGCCGTGGCGCTCGAGGTACGGCAGCAGCGCGACCAGTTCCTCCGACGCGCCGCTCTTCGACACGAACAGCGCCACGTCCCCGGGCGCGAACAGGCCGGCATCGCCGTGCAGCGCGTCGGCCGGGTGCAGGAACACGGCGGGCGTCCCGGTGCTCGTCAGCGTGGCCGCGAGTTTGTGCGCGAGCAGGCCGCTCTTGCCCACGCCCGACACGATCACCTTGCCGCGGCACGCGGCCAGCGTCTCGACGGCGCGCGCGAACGAGGCCCCGATCCGGCCCTCCAGCGCGGCGACCGCCGCGGCTTCGATGCGCACGACGTCGCGCGCCAGCTCCAGCGGGTCGCGGCTCATGCCAGCTCGTAGCGTTCCAGCACGCGGGGCCAGACGCCGTTGTGACGCAGCAGCAGTTCGACGACCTCGCGGACCGCGCCGAACCCGGGCCGCGCGGTCGTCACCGTGCGGGCCAGCGGCAGCAGTTCCGCGCTCGCGCCGGCGACGGCGATCGGCCAGCCCACGCGCTTCATGAGCGGCGCGTCGGGCAGGTCGTCGCCCACCATCGCGCACTCGTCCCAGCGCGCGCCCACTCGCTTGAGCACGCGCTCGGCGACCGCGACCTTGTCCGACGCGCCCAGATAGTGCTCGAGTCCGAGATCCGCCATGCGCGCGGCGACGGCGCTCGAGTCGCGCCCCGAGATCACGATCGGGAGCACGCCGAGATCGCGCGCCCACTCGAGCGCGATCCCGTCGCGCACCCAGAAGTGGCGGAAGTCGGTCTCCTTGGTGAAGCCGATGATGCCGTCGGTCAGCGTGCCATCGACGTCCAGGAACAGCACGCGCACCGGGTGCGCGACGGGCGCGGCCTCAGGCATGCGCCCGATCCCCCAGCGCGTCGCGGATGCGCAGCGCCTCGTCGAGGAAGTGCGGCGCCTCGGCGAGCGGCAGCTGCGTGGCCGCGTCGCTCCTCGCGCGCGCCGGGTCGGGATGCGTCTCGAAGAACAGCCCGTCCGCGCCGGCGGCCAGCGCCGCGCGCATCAACGGCAGCGCGAAGCGCCGATCGCCGCCGGTCTCCGCGCCACCCGGGCGCTGCAGGCTGTGCGTCGCGTCGTACACCGTCGGCCATCCGGTCTCGCGCAGGATCGAGAACGCGCGCATGTCGACGACCAGGTCGCCGTAGCCGAACGTCGTGCCGCGCTCGGTCAGGAGGATGCGGTTCGCGCCGGCGGCGACGAGCTTGTCGACGGCCTGCGTCATGTCGGCCGGGGCCACGAACTGCCCCTTCTTGACGTTGACCGCGCGCCCGGTGCGCGCCGCGGCTTCGAGCAGCGCGGTCTGCCGGCACAGGAACGCGGGGATCTGCAGCGCGTCCGCGACCTCGGCCGCGGCTTGCGTTTCGTGCGACTCGTGCACGTCGGTGATCACGGGCACGCCGACGTCGCGGCGGACACGGGCCAGCGCCGCGAGACCCTCGTCGCCCGAGAGACCGGCGAACGAACGACCGCTCGAGCGGTTCGCCTTGCGATACGACGCCTTGAACACGTAAGGCAGCCCGCGGGCCGCGCAGGCTTCGCGCATCTTCGCCGCGACCTGCACGCACATCTCGGCGCTCTCCACGACGCACGGCCCGGCGATCACGAACAGCCGCCGGCCGCCGATCTCGGCGTCGCCGATCGAGAACGTGTTCATGCGTTGCGCGGCGCGCGCGACGGTTCGGCGTCCGCCTCGTCGGCCGGCTCGGCCATCTCGGACGCCGGGTCGTAGCGATCGTCGCCGAGGCGCGCGCGGCGCCGCTCGAGCGCGGCGCGCACGAAGTCCCGGAACAGAGGATGCGGCTCGTGCGGGCGCGATTTGAGCTCGGGATGGAATTGCACGGCCAGGAACCACGGATGGTCCGGTAGCTCGATGATCTCGACGAGCTCGCGGCCCACGCACTTGCCGGACAGCACGAGCCCGCGCGACTGGAGCTGCGCCGTGTAGCGGTTGTTGAACTCGTAGCGGTGGCGGTGCCGCTCCTCGATCTCGGTGCGGCCGTAGGCGCGCGCCGCGAGGCTGCCCTGGCGCAGCGTGCATTTGTACGCGCCCAGGCGCATGGTGCCGCCCTTCTCCGTGATGCCCGACTGATCGGGCATCAGGTCGATCACCTTGTGCGCCGCGCCCGGGTCGAACTCGCTGGAGTTCGCGCCCTCGAGCCCCGCGACGTGACGCGCGAACTCGATGGTCGCGACCTGCATGCCGAGACACAGGCCGAGGTACGGAATGCTGCGCTCGCGCGCGTAGCGCGCCGCCAGGATCTTGCCCTCGATGCCGCGCTCGCCGAAGCCGCCGGGCACGACGATGCCGTCCACGTCGGCCAGCACGGCCGCCGGATCCTTCTGCTCGAGGTCCTCGCCTTCGACCCAGCGCAATTGCACGCGCGCGCGGTTCGCGGCGCCGGCGTGCACGAACGATTCGATGATGCTCTTGTACGCGTCGCGCACGTGCGTGTACTTGCCGACCACGGCGACGACGCAGCCGTGTTCCGGATGTTGCACGCGCGACACGAAGTCGTCCCACGCCTTCAGGTCCGAGTCGCCGGCCTCCAGCCCCAGCTCGCGCACGACGAGCGTGTCGAGACCGCCCTCGTGGAAACGCTGCGGCACTTCGTAGATCGAGCCCACGTCCGTGGCGCCGATGACCGCCTCGGTCGGCAGGTTGCAGAACAACGCGATCTTCTCGCGCAGCTCGGGCATCAGCTCGGCTTCGCTCCGGCACAGCAGGATGTCGGGCTGGATGCCGATCTCGCGCAGCTCCTTGACCGAGTGCTGCGTCGGCTTCGTCTTCATCTCACCGGCCGCGCGGATGAACGGCACGAGCGTCACGTGCACGAACAGCGTGTCGCGGCGGTGTTCGAGGCGCAGCTGGCGCACGGCTTCGAGGAACGGCAGCGACTCGATGTCGCCGACGGTGCCGCCGATCTCGACGATCTGCACGTCGGCCTGCGTCGCGAGGCCGAGCCCGAGGATGCGGCGCTTGATCTCGTCCGTGACGTGGGGAATGACCTGCACCGTCCGGCCCAGGTAATCGCCGCGGCGCTCCTTCGACAGGATCGAGTCGTAGATCTGTCCGGCCGTCACGTTGTGACTGCGCGTGACCGCGACGCCGGTGAAGCGCTCGTAGTGCCCGAGGTCCAAGTCGGTCTCGGCGCCGTCGTCGGTCACGAACACTTCGCCGTGCTGGAACGGCGACATCGTGCCCGGATCGATGTTCAGGTAGGGATCGAGCTTCTGCAGCGTGACGCGCAGGCCCCGCGCCTTGAGCAGCAGGCCGAGCGAGGCCGCGGCGATGCCCTTGCCCAGCGACGACACGACGCCGCCGGTCACGACGACGATCTTGGCCATGGGAACTCCCTTCCCCTGATGAGGGTCGCGAATCCGGGAGCGCCTCACGCGGGCGTTTCCCGTCGGCTCGAATCGTGGAGTCGGGCGCCCAAACGAACGCGCCGCCCCGGGCGGCATGAAAGCCCAAGACGGCGACGAGCCCATGCCGGCTCAGCACGGGACCGCAGGCTAGCACACCGCCCGCACCGAGGGCGAACCGGGCTTCGCGACGGCCCGCGCCGGAGGCGGACGATGTTCGGCCGCGGCTCAAGCTCGGGCCACGGCACGCCGAAAACCGCGAGGACCGTCGTGCTCTCTGTCGCCGAGGACGCTTCCCATGCCGAGACGCGTGAACGTGGGCGTGATCGTGCTGGCCGCCCTGTTGCTGGTGCTCGCCGCGATCGTCGTGCCCCGCCTCGTCCCCCACGCGCCGGACCCGGCCTCCGTGCGCGCCTCGCGAATGATCTACAGCAGCGAGCTCAAGCATCGCCATCTGTTCGGCGGACGCGTGCGGCGAATGCTGGCCGCGGCCCAGTACGACCGCCTCGAGGCGCTCGCCGATTCCGTGCGCTCGACCGGCGCCACCTTCCCGAGCGGCATGCCGGTGATCGACTCGTTCTTCGGCCGCGGCTTCGCCGAGGTGGACGACGAGGGCGATGCGGAGCAGTGGTCGAGTCATCTGTCCGGCCTGCGCGCGTGGCTGGACGCGCGTCCGCAATCGTCGACGGCGGCCATCGCGCTGGCGCACGGTCTGATGGGCCGTGCCCGAGCCTGCGGCGACGCGTCGATGGGGCGCGACGCCCGTCGGATCGCATTCGAGAGCGGCATGAGCGAGGCCGATCGCATCCTCGGGCAGTGCCCCTACGAAGCGAAGACCCGGGCCGACTGGTTCGCGGCCGAGGTCGAAGCCCTGAACGGCATGGGCGACGACGCCCGCTACCGGGCCACGGCGGCCGCGGCGCTCGACAGCTTCCCGCGAGTGCTGTTCCTCTACCTGTCCATGGCGTCGCATCTCATGCCGCGCGCGTACGGCAAGCCCGGCGACTGGGAGACGTTCGCGGATACGTGCGGGCGTTCGCTCCCCGATTCCCTGCGCGACGAGTTCTACGCGCGCATCGTCGCGGATCAGGACCACGTCGTCGCCAACGTATTCAAAGCAAGTCCGCAACTGTCATGGGCGCGGGTTCGCAACGGCCTCGCGGTGTGGTCGCGACAGTGTCCGCTTTCCGTTCAGCCCAACAGCGCGCTCGCGCTGCTGGCCTGGGAGCACGGTGACCCGATGGAAGCGCGCCGAGCGCTCGCGGCCATCGGCGACACGATCGAGGTCGACGTCTGGCAGGATCCGTCGATGTATTGGATCGTCGACGCGTGGGCCCGGCCCGAGGGGCCCATGGCGGCGCTCCCGCCGAAACGCTGAGCGCCGGCCGCTAGCCTCGCGGCCCGCGCCGCTCGAGCGCGGCCAGTTGCTCCGGCGTGTCGACGCCCGCGAACGGCTGGGCGCCCAGCACGACGCGGATGCGCACGCCGCGCTCGACCGCGCGCAGTTGCTCCAGGCGCTCGGCCTTCTCGAGCGCCGACGGCGGCCACTCGGCGAACGCGAGCAGCAACTCGCGCCGGAACGCGTAGACGCCGGCGTGACGCAGCGCCGGACCTCCGCTCGAGGCCGAGGCGATGTCGGCGCGGCTGAAGTACAGCGCGTCGCCTGCCGCGTCGACGACGACCTTCACCACGTCGGCCGACGCGAGATCGGCGGGATGCGGCGCGTGGTGCGCGATCGTGCCCATTCGGATGTCCGCATCGGAGCGCATGACCTCGACGAGGCGCGACACCGCGTCCGTCTCCAGCTCGGGCTCGTCGCCCTGCAGGTTCAGTACGATCGCCGCCTCGGGACGCGCGCGCGCGACCTCGGCCACCCGGTCCGTGCCGCTCGCGCACGTCGCCGACGTGCGCTCGACCGCCGCGCCCCAGCCCGACGCGGCGTCCGCGATGCGATCGTCGTCCGTCGCGATCACGAGCTCGTCGAGCCCGCGCGCGGCGCGCGCCCGCTCCCACACGTGGCGCAGCATAGGCTTGCCCCACAGCATCGCGAGCGGCTTGCCGGGAAAGCGCTGGGCCGCGAAACGCGCGGGGATGACGGCGAGGACCGAAGGCGCGCCCAAGCGGCGCCTACGCGGACAGCTCGGCGATCATGTCGGCGACGTCCTTGCCGCTCTTCTGCAGCGCGGCGAGTTCTTCCGGCGCCAGCTTGAGCTCGAGGATCTTCTCGACACCCTTGGCCCCGAGCACGATCGGCGCGCCGATGAACAGGTTCTTCAGCCCGTACTCGCCTTCCAGCAGCACGGAACACGGGACGACGCGCTTCTGATCCGTCAGCAGCGCCTCGACCATCTCGACCGCGCTCATCGCCGGCGCGTAATACGCCGATCCGGTCTTCAGCAGCTTCACGATCTCGGCGCCGCCGTCGCGCGTGCGCTGCACGATCGCGGCGATCTTGTCGGCCGGCAGCAGCTCGGTGATGCCGATGCCGCCGACCGTCGTGAAGCGCGGCAGCGGGACCATCGAGTCGCCGTGGCCGCCGAGCACCATCGCGTCGACGTCGGAGCCCGACACGCCGAGCTCCATGGCGATGAACGCGCGCATGCGCGCGGAGTCGAGGATGCCGGCCATGCCGATCACGCGGTTCTTGGGGAAGCCCGTCGTCTTCCAGAACAGCCAGGCCATGATGTCGAGCGGGTTCGTGACCACCACGACGTAGGCGTTCGGCGCGTGCCGCTTCACCGCCTCGGCGGCGGGGCGGATGATGTCGGCGTTCGCCTTCAGGAGATCGGAGCGCGACATGCCGGGCTTCCGCGGGAAGCCGGCCGTCATCACCACGACGTCGCTGCCCTGGACGGCGGCGAGGTCCGAGGCGCCCTCGACGCGCCCGCCCTTCCCCCACAGCGGCGCGCTCTGCAGCATGTCGAGCGCCTTGCCCTGGGGCATGCCCTCCATCTCGGGGCGGTCGATCAGCACGACGTCGCCGAGCGCGCGTTCGGCCAGATAGAGCGCCGCGCTCGCGCCCACGTTGCCCGCCCCGATCACGCTGATCCGGTTCTTCACTGGAACCCTCCTTGGGTCTTGGGTGACGCTCAAACGAAACGCCGCGCCGACGGGATCGTGTTCCCGAGAGCGCGGCGCGGACAGGTCGATGCGGTCAGGACTTCGCGGCGGCGTCCGGGGGCACCACGTGCACCTTCTTGCGGGTGCCGCGGTAGCGCGTGAACTTCACGTCGCCGTCGGCGAGCGCGAACAGCGTGTCGTCCTTGCCGAGCCCGACGTTCAGCCCGGGGAAGAAGCGCGTGCCGCGCTGCCGCACCAGGATGTTGCCGGCCAGCACGTGCTGTCCGCCGAAGCGCTTGACGCCGAGGCGCTGCGCGTTCGATTCGCGGTTGTTCTTGGACGAAGACTGGCCCTTCTTGTGCGCCATCGTGCGCTCCTTAAGCCTGGATGCCGGTCACGCGGATGCGCGTGAGCTCGTCGCGGTAGCCGCGACGGCGCCGATATTCGCGCCGGCGCTTGAACTTGAAGATCCGAAGCTTGTCCCCCCGGTGGTGATCCACGACTTCCGCGGTCAGGCTCGCGCCTTTCACATACGGCTGGCCCACGGTGATCTTGTCGTCGGTCGAGACCAGCAGGACCTTGTCGAACGTGAGCTTCGCGCCGGGCTCTCCGGTCAGGCGCGCGACGTTCAGCACCTCGTCCGGGGTCACCTTGGTCTGGATGCCGTTGATGTTGACGATCGCGTACATCGGGATGCCTTCTCCGATCGAGTCGAATGGCTTGTGGCGAGGTCTTGTCGCCGCGGGCCGGACATGCCGTAAGCTGCCGAGCGAGCGGAAGTTTGTAGCACGCCGGGAGCGCCGCTGTCAATTCGCGGCGGGTGGCGGCGCACCCGCCGCCAGGCCTTGGGGCCCAGGGCCCGCACCCTTCGTTCCGACCAGGAGACTTCAGCGCATGAGACTCGTTCCCATCTTCCTCGCGGCCGCGGCCCTCACCGGCTGCGCCACGTTCGGCGGTTCGGAGGCGCCCGAGTCGCGGGGCGCCGGCGGGTCGGGCGGGCTCGGCGCCGATCCGGCGCACGCGCGCATCGTGGCCCCGCTCGTGCTCGAGCCGTCCGAAATCTCGCTCGGCACGACAATCGAGTTCCACCGGCTGCCCACGCTCGGCGACCTGCACGACGTCGAGCGCGTGCTCGGCGCGCGGCATGTGCTCGTGACGCTGTCCGAGTGGCCGGCGCCGGGCGCAGACCTGTCCGCGTTTCGCCTGCTGCCCGAGGGCTGCGACGCCATCGTGATCCTCCCGGACTATCCGCCGGACCATGCCACGCTCGACCAGTGGAACTTCGCGACCGGGCCGATTCGCATGGTCCTCGTCGTCTTCGGGCCGCCGAACAGCAACGCCGTGATCGACGACCTCAACCGGATGCGTTACCTCGAGCGCGTCGTCGCGCGCATGGACGAGCCGTCGCGCGCCGGATTCGAGCGACTGCAGCGCCCGCTGAGCTTCGTGACGAGCGCGGGCTAGGCCCGCGCGAGTCGAACGACGCCCGAGAAGCGCTTCCACGCGGCCTTCTGGCTGGCCGGCGCGAACTGACCGAGGAAGCGCCACAGCCACGCGCCCGACATCTCGCGCTTGAGCCGCGCCGCTTCCTCCCAGATCGAGCGATACTCGGCCTCGCGCCAGCCGAGCGGCTCGAAGAACGCCGTGCCCTCCTCCGGCGCGAAGCGGAAGGGCGCGTTGCCGGCGCGCAGATGCGGGCCCCAATGGCGCTTCTCCATCATCTTCATCAGAGCCGGCGACGCGAGATCGATCAGCCAGGTCTTCACGGTCGGCGTCGCCGCGAGATCGCGACCCAGCTCCGCGACCTGCTCCGCCTCGAGGTAGATGAGCAGTCCCTCGGTGACGACGAGTGCCCGCGTCGCTCCGGCGCCGAGCTCCGCGAGCAGGGCGCGGCGCGTGGGGCCGTCACGCAGGTCCGCGGCGCGCGCTTCGTAACGGCACTTCGGCGCCTCGCCGGCCAGGATGTCGCGCTTGTAGTCGAGGATCACCGGCAGATCGACGTCGAACCAGCGCAGCGTGGTGGGCAGCGCCATGCGCCAGGGTCGCGTGTCGAGCCCGGCCGCCAGGTTGATGACCGTGTCCGCGCCGTCCGCGACTTCGCGCCCGATCATCTCGTCCAGGACGCACGTGCGCACGACCATCGGCCACGACATGGCGCGGCCCTGCGGCAGGGAGCGGACGATGGCTTCGCCGCGCGCCCCGGCCAGCCGCCGCGCGTACGGGTCGTGGAAGTGCGCGTCGGGCCGCTCCGACTCCATGGCCCGGTACACCGCGACCCACAGCGCCGTGTCCGAGACGCTGGTGATCGATTGCGCTCCGGACTCGGGCGCGGCCAGCGGCGAGGGCCCGCTCACGTGCCGGGAACCGACCCCACGACCTGCTTCGTGAGTTCGTGCTTCTTCTCGGTGAAGACGCGCATCTGGCCGCGCTTGAGCTGCGGATCGTCCTTCAGGTCGACGCGCAGCCGGAAGCGCTTCTCGAGCTCGGAGAAGCGACGTCCCTCCTGCTCGACGAAGAACAGCGCGATCTCCGGCGCGACGCGCACGGTGATGCGCTTCTCGCTGCCCATGGCCGCGACACGGCGCATCGCGCGCTCGAGCTTGACCAGCATCGTCTCGGGGCTCGGCACCTTGCCGAGGCCGTCGCAGTGCGGGCAGTCCTCCGTGTAGTAGTGGAGCAGCGACGAGCGTTCGCGCTGGCGCGTCATCTCGATGAGGCCGAGGTCGCTGACCGCGAACGCCTTCGTCCGCGCGCGATCCTTGCGCAGTTCCTTGCGCAGCTCCTCGAGCACGGAGCGCTTGTTCGCCTCGATCTCCATGTCGATGAAGTCGACGACGATGATGCCGCCGATGTCGCGCAGCCGGAGCTGCCGCGGCACCTCCTTCGCGGCCTCCATGTTCGTGCGGAAGATGGTCTCTTCCTGATTCTTCTTGCCGGTGAAGCGCCCGGTGTTGACGTCGATCGCGACCAGCGCCTCCGCGTGGTCGATGCAGATGTAGCCGCCCTTCTTGAGCCACACCTTGCGCTCGAACGTCTTCTCGATCTGCGGCTCGATGGCGAACGCGTCGAAGATCGGCTCGCGCCCCTTGTACAGCAGCACGCGATCGCGCAGTTCCGGCGAAACGGCCTTCAAGTAGGCCTGGATCTCCGAGAACGAGTCCTTGTCGTCGATGAACACCTCTTCGACGTCGTCCGTGAACAGGTCGCGGATCAGGCTCGCGGTCATCTCCAGCTCGCGGTGCACGAGCGCCGGAGCGCGCACCGATTCGGCCTTGCGTTCCAGCTTCTGCCACAGCTTGTGCAGGTGCTTGACGTCGGCCGCGAAGTCGACGTCGCCCTTGCCCTCGCCTGCCGTGCGCGCGATCAGCCCGACGCCCTTCGGCTTGCCGTCGGAGATGATGGCCTTGATGCGCTGGCGCTCGGCGCGGTCCTCGATGCGCCGCGACACGCCGACGTGGTCGACACCGGGCATCAGCACGCAGAAGCGGCCGGGCAGGCTGACCTGGGCGGTGACACGCGGGCCCTTCGTGCCGATCGATTCCTTCGTGATCTGGACCAGGACTTCCTGGCCCTTCTTCAGCACGTCCTCGATCTTCGGCACCGGAGCGCGGCGGCGCCGGCCCTTGTCCCCGGACTCGTCGAGGTCGGAGATGTCCTCGAGGTCGCTCAGCGATTCCGCGAGGTCGGACGCGTGCAGGAACCCGGTCTTGGGCAGCCCCAGGTCCACGAACGCGGCCTGCATGCCGGGCAGCACAGCGTTGACGCGGCCCTTGTACACGTCGCCGACGTGGCGCCGCTGTTCGGCGCGCTCCACGAACAGTTCGGCGAGTTCTTCGTCTTCGAGGATCGCGATGCGGGTTTCGTACGAATCGGCGTTGATGATGATTTTCTGTTTCACCAGGGCGTCCTGTCGCCCCGCGTGACGGGTCAGCCGAGTCGCGCGCTCAAGAGCGCCAGCGGGTCGAGCCTCTCGCCCCCGGATTCGGTCCACAGCGCGGTCCGTTCGATGTCGACGGTCCGGGCGTCCTCGGCCGGAAGCAGCAAGGCCACGACTTCGTCGGGGCGGACCTGGGCGCGCACCGTGAACTTCACGTGCACGTCCAGCACCGGCGCCCCGTCTTCGTGGCGGATTTCGAGCGCGACGATCGATGGACGAGCGTCGAATTCGCGGGTCTGGGCTTCGCTCTTGCGGCGCACGAGTACGTGCGCGCGTGCGAGCAGCTCTTGGGAACGGGCCTCGAGCTCCGCGAACAGGCGTTCCGGCGACAAGCCGGACTGTTCGAGGAACGTGCGGGGAAACCGCACGCGGTACGAGGCGCCCTCGAGCTGACTCATGAGCGAAGGCGTCTTGAAGAGAATGGGCGCGTAAGCGAGCACCCGGAGTCCCGACGGCAGCGCGGCGTTGAGCCTCTCCTGGAGGTCGACACCGGGCGGCCGCGTGAGTTCCAGATCGAACGCCTCGGCCCGTGAACGGTAGCCCAGGGACAATGGGGGCCCGAACGACATCTTCAGATGCGGGTGATGGCCCTGGGTGAATCCCAACGGAAGCGAAGAGCGACGCAACGCGCGCTCCCAGGTCCGCATGAGGTCGAGGTGCGACGTGAAGCGCATCTCGATCCCCTTTTCGAACACGACACGAAAACGCGTGCTGGTGGCGACGCCCGGCGCGCTCGGGGCGCGGCGCGAACGGCGCCCGTACGGCGACGCGGGCACGGACGCGCGCGCGAGCTTGAGGTCGAGCGTGACATGAGGCTGCTTGACCCACGGCCGCTGCGGGCATTCCGCCACGCCGCACGAGAAACACTTGTCCTCGAGCCGGCAGTCGTCCGTGATGCCGGCCTGGTCGGCGCGCAGTTTTTCGCGCACCAGGAACTTGCGCGTGACCGGCGACTGGATCACGTCCCACGGCTGATCCAGGTCGGTCGAGCGCTCGATGAGCTGAACTTCGGGATCCATGCCGAGATCGCGGAACACGTCGAGCCAGGTCGTGAAGCGCAGGTGCTCCGTCCACGCATCGAAGCGGCAGCCGCGCCGCCACGCCTCCTCGACGACGCGCCCGAGGCGCCGGTCGCCGCGCGTGAACACGCCCTCGAGCAGCGACGTCTCGGCGTCGCGGTACTTGAGCGTCACCGGCTTGCCGCGCGCCGCGTCGCGCAGCACGCCCAGGCGCCGGTTCAACTCGGCGGTGTTGACCTGCTCCGCCCACGCGAACGGCGTGTGCGGCTTGGGCACGTGCGGCGAGACGCTGGCGGTGACGCGGAAACCCTTGTTGCCCTCGGCCCGGGCCCGTTCCCACGCCTTCGTCGCCAGGTCGAGGATGGCGCGCAGGTCGTCGTCGTTCTCGCCGGGCAGGCCGCACATGAAGTACAGCTTCGCGCCGGTGTAGCCCTCACGCGCCGCCGTGCCGACGGACTGGAGGAGTTCCTCCTCCGTGTGGTTCTTGTTGATCACGTCGCGCATGCGCTGGCTGCCGGCTTCGGGCGCGAGCGTGATCGAGCCCTTCTTCTGCGCGGCCATGCGCCGCGCCACGTCGACCGGCACATTGTCGGGCCGTGTCGAGGGCAGCGAGATCTGGACGCGGGTCGGGCACAGTTCGTCGGCCAGCGCGTTCACCTGGTCGACGATCTGCGTGTGATCGGTCGACGACAGCGAGATGAGCGAGACCTCCTCGAGCCCCGTGGCCTGGAGGCCACGCAGGACCTCCTCGACCACCTGCTGCGCCGGCTTCTCGCGCACCGGACGGTTGATCATTCCGGCCTGGCAGAACCGGCAGCCGCGCGTGCAGCCGCGCATGATCTCGACGGACAGCCGGTCGTGGGTGATCTCGCCGACGGGCAGCATGGGCGCGGCCGGATAGTACGTGCTCTTCAATTCCTTCACCCACACCGACGACACGCGCGCCGGGTAGCCGGGCAGCGGTTCGGGCACGAGCCAGCCCTCCGCCGTGGCGCGCGTCGCGTAGCCGGACGGCACGTACACGCCGGGCACGTGCGCCAGTTCGCGCAGCAGGCGCGCGCGCGGCATGCCGCTCTGGCGCGCGCGCATCACGCGGTCGACGACGTCGTGGATGGCTTCCTCGCCGTCGCCGACCACGAACGCGTCGATGAACTCGGCCATCGGCTCCGGGCTGAACGCCTGCGCGCCTCCGGCCAGGATCAGCGGATGGCGCTCGTCGCGCTCCGCGGTGCGCAGCGGCAGGCCGGCCAGGTCCAGCATGTTCAGCACGTTCGTGTACTGCAGCTCGTACTGGAGCGAGAAGCCGATGATGTCGAATGCGCTCGCCGGCGCGTGGCTGTCGAGCGAGAACAACGGAATGCCGAGCCGGCGCATCTCCGCCTCGGCGTCCGGCCAGGGCGTGAACGTCAGCTCCGCCGCCGCGTCGGGGCGCGCGTTCAGGATGTGATGGATGATGCGGATGCCGATGTTCGACAGCCCGATCTCGTACGCGTCGGGGAACGCGAGCAGCACCCGCACCGCGGCCTGGTCGAGAGGCTTGCGCGGCACGTGAAGCGCGTTGCCCAAGTAGCGGTTCGGCTTGGACACGCGCGGCAGCAACTGGTGCTGGATGCGCTCCGAGACTGCCGAAGTCATCGAGGTACTCCGAGTGGGTGAATCAAAGCCGTCGCGTGGCGGCGTGACCTTCGAATCGGTCGGGCGAGGGCTCGCGCGCCAGGCGCGCAGTCGCAGGATGGGATCGCCGGGAAAAATAGCACACGCCTCCCCGGCTGCCAACGTGCGGCGCGGCCGCACGTTTGGCCGTCGCGCGGCCCCTCGCCCGCTCTGGCCGGACGGCGCGGCCCGCCACGTCGACGCTCGTGCTTCCGTCGGATATAGTGCCTGATCGACTCGGTGTCCGACGGTTCGGAGCTCCCCATTGAAGATTTCCGACTCCACGTATCACGCGCTGCGACGCCTGCACTCGCTTTCCGGCGTGGTGCCGCTCGGGCTGTTCCTGCTCGAGCACTTCTACACGAATTCCGTCGCGACGCACGGCGCGGCCGCCTTCAACCACGCCGCCGATGACTTGGCGCGCATCCCCTACGTCCTGCTGCTCGAGATCTTCGGCATCGCGCTGCCGCTGCTCTTTCACATGATCCTCGGCATCCTCATCGCGACGACCGCGCAGGCCAACGTCACGCGCCTCCCCACGAGCCGCAACTGGATGTACCTGCTGCAGCGGGTGAGCGGCGTGTTCCTGGCGTTCTACATCGTCTTCCACGTGTGGAGCACGCGGCTGTCCCCCGCGGTGATCGCCGGGAACGCGGACCAGTTCGCGATGATGAACCACCAGCTGCAGAGCCCGCTGGTGTTCGCGTTCTACGCGCTCGGCGTGCTCGCCGCGTCGTTTCACTTCGGCAACGGCCTGTTCGGCTTCGCGATCCACTGGGGACTCGTCACGGGCGCGCGCGCGCAACGCGCCGCGGCGCGCGTCGGCTTCGCGGTGTTCCTCGCGCTCTCGCTCGTGGGACTGAACGCGCTGCTCGCGTTCGTGCAGCACCCGGTGCGGCTGTTCGAGCGCGCCCCGGCGCCCACCACGACGCTCGTCGCCGGACCCGGACGCTGATGGGCGCTCCGCGCGTCGCCGTCGTCGGCGGGGGGCTCGCCGGGCTGATGTCGACCATCAAGCTCGCCGAGGCCGGCATCCCGGTCGACCTGTTCTCGATCGTGCCCGTGAAGCGCTCGCACTCGGTGTGCGCACAGGGCGGCATCAACGGCGCGGTGAACGTGAAGGGCGAGAACGATTCGCCGGAGATCCACTTCGTCGACACGTGCCGCGGCGGCGACTTCCTCGCGAACCAGCCGCCGGTCAAGGGCATGTGCTACGCCGCGCCCGGCATCATCTACCTCCTCGATCGCATGGGCGTCACGTTCAACCGCACGCCCGAGGGCTTCCTCGACTTCCGTCGCTTCGGCGGCACGCTGCACCATCGCACGGCGTTCGCCGGCGCCACGACCGGGCAGCAGATGCTGTACGCGCTCGACGAGCAGGTGCGGCGCCACGAGGCCGACGGCCTGGTCACCAAGTACGAGGGCTGGGAGTTCGTGGGCCTCGTGCGCGAGGACGGCGGCCGCTGCGTCGGCCTCGTCGCGCTGGATCTGCGCGGCATGCAGCCGCGCGCGTTCCGCGCCGACGCCGTGATGCTGGCGACGGGCGGCCCGGGGCTCATGTTCGGGCGTTCGACGAACTCGATCATCAACTCGGGCTCGGCGGCGGCGGCCGCGTACCTCGAGGGCGCCCAGTACGCGAACGGCGAATTCATCCAGATCCACCCCACCGCCATCCCCGGCCAGGACAAGCTGCGGCTCATGAGCGAATCGGCGCGCGGCGAAGGCGGCCGGGTGTGGGTGCCGCGGCGCGTCGGCGACACGCGCGCGCCGCGTTCCATCCCGGAAGCGGAACGCTGGTACTTCCTCGAGGAGAAGTACCCCAAGTACCGCAACCTGGTGCCGCGTGACGTCGCGAGCCGCGAGATCCATCACGTGTGCGTGGACCAGGGGCTGGGCGTGGACGGCAAGATGTGCGTGTACCTCGACCTGACGCACCTGCCGCGCGAGATGCTGGACGTGAAACTCGGCGGCATCCTCGAGATCTACCAGAAGTTCACCGGCGACGATCCGCGCGACACGCCGATGAAGATCTTCCCCGCCGTGCACTACTCGATGGGCGGCCTCTGGGTGGATTACGAGCGTACCGCGGACGGCTTCGTCGACCTGTCGTCGACGCGCAACCAGCAGACGAACGTGCCCGGGCTGTTCGCCGTCGGCGAGTGCGAGTACCAGTACCATGGCGCGAATCGCCTGGGCGCGAACTCGCTCCTGTCGTGCGTCTACGCCGGCCAGATCGGCGGACCGGCGGCCGGACGATGGGCTTCGGATCAGGCTCGCGGGCGCGCCGCCGACCTGCCGTCGTCCCTGTACGAGGCCGCCGAAGGGCGCTGGCGCCGGCGCTTCGAAACGCTCGGCGCGCGGGACGGCGACGAGAATCCCTACAAGCTGTGGGACGAACTCGGGCAGTGCATGCTCGAGAACGTGACCATCGTGCGCGACAACGACCGCCTGCGGCGCACCGACGCGAAGCTGCTCGAACTGATGGAGCGCTGGCCGCGCGCATCCGTGCTCGATCACGGCGCGTGGGCGAACACGCCGCTCACGTTCCTGAACCAGTTGTGGAACATGCTGCAGCTGGCGCGCGTGGTCACGCTCGGGGCACTGGCCCGTGACGAGAGTCGCGGCGCGCATTTCAAACCGGCATTCCCCAAGCGCGACGACGCGAACTGGATGAAGACAACGCTCGCCGAGGCCGGCGCCGACGGCCCGCGCCTCTCCTACGTGCCGGTCGACGTCTCGCTGTGCGCGCCGGTGGCGCGCCACTACGACTAGGAGCCCATGAACCCTTCCGCGATCGAACTCCGCATCCGCCGCCAGGACACGCCGAGCGCGCCGCCACGCTGGGAGGAGTTCTCCGTGCCGTGGCAGGCGAACCTGAACGTCATCTCCTGCCTCATGGAGATCCGCAAGAATCCGGTGACCCGGGAAGGTGTCGCGACCACGCCGGTCCACTGGGAGGCGTCGTGCCTCGAGGAGGTGTGCGGCTCGTGCACGATGCGCGTGAACGGCCGGCCGCGGCAGTCGTGCACCGCGCTCGTCGACGCGCTCGAGAAGCCGATCACGCTCGAGCCGCTCAGCAAGTTCCCGGTCGTGCGCGACCTGGTCGTGGACCGGCATCCGATGTTCGACGCGCTGAAGCAGGTCAAGGCCTGGATCCCGATCGACGGCACGTACGACCTGGGCGCGGGACCGCGCCTGTCGGCGGCCGAGCAGGAGATCAACTACGCGTTCTCGCGCTGCATGACGTGCGGCTGCTGCATGGAGGCTTGTCCCCAGTACCACGACCACTCGGACTTCATCGGCCCGGCGCCCATCGCGCAGGTCCGGCTGTTCAACGCGCATCCGACGGGTCGCATGAACGCGCGCGAACGCCTGGACGCGATCATGGGTCGCGGCGGCCTCGCGGAGTGCGGCAACGCCCAGAACTGCGTGCGCGTCTGTCCCAAGGACATCCCGCTCACCGAGGCGTTCGGCGAACTGGGCCGGCAGACGACGGTGTTGTGGCTGCAGCGCCTGTTCGGGCGCTGATGCTCGACTTCGCCGCCGACCACGCCTCGGGCTCGAGCGACGTCGCGCTCGCGTTCCTCGACGCTCTCGAACGCTGGACCGAGGTCGACACGTCGACCACGCCGGCCGCGTGGCGCGACGCGCTGTTCGCGTGGCTGCGCCAGGCGCAGACGTTGCAGCCCTCCCTCGCGCTCGTCCATCAGCTCGCGGCGCGCGCGCTGGACGTGGCCGAGTCGGGCGTGGGGCGCGGCGAGACGCCGCGCGAGCTGCGCGCGGCGCTCGTGGCGTCGTGCGCCGTCGAGCGGACGGACCTGGTGGCGGCGCGCGCCGCCGTGGCGCGGCAGGCGGCCTCGCTCGTCACCGAGAGCGAATCGTGGATCGCCACGCTGTCGAGCAGCGGCGCGGTGCGCGAGGCGCTGCTCGCGGCGCACCGCGCCGGCCGCGCGCCGCGCGTGCTCATCGGCGAAGGCCGGCCGCGCTGCGAGGGCCGCGTGCTGGCCGCGGCGCTCGCCGCCGCCGGCATCCCGGTCTGGCTCGTGGTCGACGCGGCGCTGCCGCTCCTGCTCGCGCACGCGCGCATGGTGTGGCTCGGCGCCGACGCGGTGACGGATCAGGGCGTGCTCAACAAGATCGGTTCGTTCGCCGTGGCGCTCGCAGCACGCGAGCACTCCGTGCCGGTGTACGCGCTCGCCGAGCGCCGCAAGTTCCTGCCGGCCACGACCGCCGCGCTGCGCATCGTCGAGCGTCCGCCGGACGAGGTGTGGGACGCGCCGGTCGAGGGCGTGAGCCCGCGCAACATCTACTTCGAGCTGGTGCCGATGGCCCTGCTGCGCGGCATCGTCGTCGAAGACGGGGCGCTGGGCGCGAGCGAGGCCGCGACGACGGCGCGCGAACGCGCGCTCCCTGACGCCCTGGCCACCGCGCCATGAGGCGCCCTCCCGCGAAGCGGTGAAGGCCGCCGCGCTCCGTTCCTAGCGGGACGGCGCGGGCGCCGCCGTCCGCTCCGGGCTCGTCGCCAGGTGCCGGGCCAGGTACGCGCCCGTCGCCGATTCGGCGCAACCGAGCAGCGCTTCGGGCGGACCCTCGACGAGCAGCCGCCCGCCCGCCGCGCCGCCGTCGGGTCCCAGGTCGACGACCCAGTCGGCGTTCGCGATCACGTCGAGGTTGTGCTCGACGAGCACGACCGTGTCGCCGCGCTGGGTCAGTTCGTCGAGCACGTCGAGCAGTCCCTGGACGTCGCGGAAGTGCAGCCCCACCGTCGGCTCGTCGAGCACGACGAGCGCCGCACCCGCCCCGCGCGCCGACAGCTCGCGCGCGATTTTGAGGCGCTGCGCTTCGCCGCCCGAGAGTTGCGTGGCCGGCTGGCCGAGCTGCAGGTAGCCGAGCCCGACGCGGCGCAGCAGGTGCAGCGCGCGCGTGAAGCGCGGCTCGCGCGCGAAGTGCTCGAACGCCTGATCGACGGTCATCTCCAGGGCGTCGCGGACGCTCGCGCCGTGGTAGCGGACCTCCAACACGTCGCGGCGGAAGCGCGCGCCGCCGCACGTCTCGCACGGCACCAGCAGGTCGGCGAGAAAGTACATCTCGACCGTCACCCAGCCCGCGCCCTCGCAGCGCTCGCAGCGCCCGCCCGCGGTGTTGAACGAGAACGCGCCGTCCTTGAGCCCGCGGGCCAGCGCGGCCGGCTGGCGCGCGTAGATCTCGCGCAGCGGGGCGAACGCGCCCAGGTACGTCACCGGGCACGAACGCGGCGTGCGGCCGATCGGCGACTGATCGACGAACACGACGCGTCGCACGTAATCGAGTCCGCTCAGGCCGCGATGCGCGCCGACCGGTTCGTCCTCCTTGCCCTCCAGCGCGCGCAACGCCGCGCGGTACAACACGTCCTCGACGAGACTGCTCTTGCCCGATCCCGAGACGCCGCTGACCACGCTGAGGCGTCCCACCGGGAAACGCGCCGTCACGTCCTTCAGGTTGTGCTGGGCCGCGCCCTCGACCACCAGGAACTTCGCCGGCGTCCCGGCGTGCCGCGCGCGATGCACGCGCGTCTCGCCGCGCAGGTAGCGTCCGGTCTCGGTGTCCGCGGTCAGCACGTCGGCCCCGCGGCCGGCGAACAGCACGTGCCCACCCTCACGGCCCGCGCCCGGCCCGAGGTCGACGACGTAGTCGGCGGCGCGCATGACCATGGGCTCGTGCTCGACCACCACGAGCGTGTTGCCGCGCGCCGCCAGCTCGTCGAGGATGCCGAGCAGACGTTCGGTGTCGCGCGGGTGCAACCCGACGGTCGGCTCGTCGAGCACGTACAGCGTGTCCGCGAGGTGCGCGCCCAGGGCGTGCGCCAGCTCGATGCGCTGCGCCTCGCCGCCGGACAGCGTCCGCGTCAGGCGGTCCAGCGTGAGGTACCCGAGGTCGACGCGCGTCAGGAACGCGAGGCGCGCCTGCACCTCGGCGAGCGCCGAGGCGGCGATGACGCGCTCCATCTCGCCGAGCTCCAGCGCGCCGAGCGCCTCGAGCGCGTCGTCGACGGTGAGCGCGCACAGCTCGGCGATGTTGCGCGCGCCGAGCCGCACGAGCAGCGCCTCCTTGCGCAGCCGCGCCCCCTGGCACGCCGGGCACACGCGCGCCGTCTGATAGGACTTCACGAGAAAGCGGTTGCCGATCTTGTACGACTTGGCCTGGAGGCGTTCGAGAAACGGAAGGACGCCGCGGAAGCCCTCGCCCCCTTCCATCAGAACGCGGCGCTGCGCCGCCGGCAGGCGTCGCCACGGCACGTCGAGCGCGATGCCGGCCTTCTTCGCGAACGCCTCGAGCCGCGGCCACGCGATGCGCCGCCACGACCCCGCCCACGGCCGGATCGCGTCCTGGCGCAGGGTCCGCGCGGTATCGGGCACGATGCGCTCCTCGGCGAACACCAGCACGTTGCCGAAGCCGCGGCAATCGGGACAGCTGCCGAGCGCGCTGTTGAACGAGAACAGCGCGGGCTCCGGGCGCAGCGCGGGCGTGCCGCACGAACCGCACTCCCAGCGCTCGCTGCGCCGCTCGACGTTGCCGTCGCCACGGACCAGGCCGAGCACTCCGGCACCGCGGCGGAACGCCTGCTCGCAAGCCTCGGCCAGGCGCGTTTCCTCGCCGCGCCGCCACGTGAAGCGGTCGACGACCACGTCCACGTGGCGCGCGCGCTTCGGGAGGGCCGGCAGCGGGTCGAGCGGAACCAGTTCACCGGCTCGGCGAATCCGCGTGAAGCCCGAGCGCAGCAGGTCGGCGGCCTGGTCGGGCCAGCCGGCCGCACTCCGCACTTCGACCTCCGCGGTGACGTACAGCGCGTCGCCCTCTGGCCAGGCGGCGGCCTCCGTCACGATCCGCTCGGGTCGGTCGGGGGACACCGGACGCCCGCACTGGCCGCAGTGGACGGCGCCGGCGCGCGCGAACAGCAGGCGCAGGTAGTCGTGGATCTCGGTGGCCGTGGCGACCGTGGAGCGCGCGCTCTTGGCGGGCGCCAACTGCTGGATGGCGACGGCCGGAGTCAAACCGTGGAGCGCGTCGACGTCCGGGCGGGGCAGCCGGTCCAGGAACTGCTTCGCGTACGTCGACACGGACTCGACGTACCGGCGCTGCCCTTCGGCGTACAGGGTGTCGAACGCGAGCGACGACTTGCCCGAGCCCGAAACGCCGGTGACGACGGTGAGGCCGCCGCGGGGCAGGTCGAGATCGATGTTCTTGAGGTTGTGCTGGCGGGCGCCGCGGATGCGGATGGCGGCAGCCGCGGCGGGATCGAGCGCGCGCAACGGAAGGCCTCGGGAGCGTTTCTTACCGGCAGGGAATTCGCGGCCGGATCATAGCATCGGCCGGAAGCGCGGCCGGTGAAACGCGAACGGCTCGCTCATCCATGAGCGAGCCGGTCGCAGCGAACTGGAGGAAGACGGCCAGCCCTAGCGCGAAGCCCCCAGCCCTCGTTCACCCGTTCGAGTCGGCCCGCGCGTTGGGGCCCGCTCGAACGATCGGCGCGAGTCGTGCGCCGCCACCTAGCAGTCGGGGATTGGTCGGCAGGAGCCGACCAACCCCCTGAGGACGTGCCAGGTCCAGACGCTTACTTCTTCTTCTTCGCAGCCTTCTTCTTCGTGGCCTTCTTCTTCGCAGCCTTCTTCTTGGCAGCCATTCCGAATCACCTCCTCGGCTTGATGTCGATGCGACGGGATCGCTCCCATCAGTCGAAGTCGGTAGCCGCCTGTTCTGCGGCCTGGCGGCCGATACACGAAGCTCCCGAGTGCTTCGCGTGGCCTCGCAATGTACTAAGCAGCCGCCATGCCACGACGTGCCGAGCGCGTCGGCACACGCTCATAACTCGATGTCGAATTGCCCGATAGATATTTTCAGTGGAGCGAGACGCTCGTGGACGGTGCGTGGAAAAGCCGGTGGAGAATCGCCGTAACCGTCAATTTTGTGGAAGTTTACTTCGCTCGACAAATTCAACTCGCTATCGGCATTGAGGATAGCGAGAAGCGTCCAGTTTCTTGGGGGTGTCAAGAGACTGGACGACCGACCGTCTCTTCGAGGCGAAGACGACGCAGCTTCTCGATGAGACCCTGGCGCGAGATGCCGAGGATGCGCGCCGCGCGACTCTTGTTGCCCGACGTGAGTCGCAGCACTTCGGTGATGTGATCCGCCTCGATCTGCGCGAGCGTCGGAGAGGCGATCGTCGGATCGGGCGCGACGCGCCGACCGGTGAACTCGTGAGGCAGATGCTCGTGCTCGAGCAGGTCGCCGTCTTCGAGCAGCGCGACGCGCTCGATCAGGTTGCGCAGTTCGCGCACGTTGCCCGGCCAGCGATACGTGGCGAGCACGCGCGCCGCCTCGGGCGTGACGTCGTGGAAGCTCTTCTGGAACTTGCGCGCGAACTCCAGCAGGAAGTGTCTCGCGAGCAGCAGGATGTCGTCGCCGCGGTCGCGCAGCGGCGGCAGGTGGATGCTGACGACCTTGAGCCGGAAGTACAGATCGCTGCGGAAGCGGCCGCTGCGCACCTCGGCGTCGAGATCCTTGTTCGTGGCCGCCACGATGCGGATGTCCACCGACACGTCCTGAGAGCCGCCGACGCGCTTGAAGCTCCGATAATCGATGAAGCGCAGCAGCTTGGCCTGCGTGGGCATCGACATGTCCGCGACTTCGTCGAGGAACAGCGTGCCGCCGTCGCACAACTCGACGAGGCCCTTCTTCATGTCGGACGCGTCCGTGAACGCGCCCTTCTCGTGGCCGAACAGTTCGTTCTCGAGCAGCGTCTCCTGGAACGACGAGCAGTTCACCTCCATGAGCGGCGCGTGCGCGCGATCGCTGCGGTAGTGAATGGCCCGCGCCACGAGTTCTTTGCCGGTGCCGCTCTCGCCCGAGATCAGCACCGACGTGGCCTTGCTGCGCACCACCTTCTCGATGACGTCGCGCACCTGCTCGATCGGATCCGAGCAGCCGATGATCTCCTCGCCCGAGTAGTCCTGCCACGCCTGGCGCCGGTACAGGTCGAGCTCGTTGGCCTGGCGGTAGCCCATGGCCGCCGCCTCGACGGCCAGCTCGATGTCCTCCATCTCGTACGGCTTGCGCAGGAAGTTGACGGCCCCCAGCTTCGCGGCCTCGAACGCCACGGGCACGTCGCCGTAAGCCGTGATCATGATGACCTGCAACAGGGGGTCGATCTGGCGCACCTTGCGCAACACGGACAGTCCGTCCGCGTCGGGCAGGCGCATGTCCAGGATCATGACCTGCGGGTGCAGCTCGCCGGCCTTCTCGAGACCCTCCGCGCCGCTGCTCGCCGTTTCGACCTGGTAGCCGCGCGAGCGCAGCACCTTGGACAGCGACTTGCGGATCAGGAGTTCGTCGTCGACGACCAGAACGTTCAGGCGCACGGGCGGCTCACTCCTCGGTCTTGCCGGCCGGTTCGGTCGGAACGGGGAACGAAACCCGCAGGGTCGCGCCGCCGCTCGGGTTGTTCTTGGCCGTGATCACGCCGCCCACGTCGCGCACGATCTGCACGGAGATCGGCAGTCCGAGGCCGGTGCCCATGGAGCGCGTCGTGAAGAACGGGTCGAAGATCTTCTCCATCAGTTCGCGCGGAATGCCCACGCCCGTGTCGCGGAACGACACGTCGATCATCGAGCGGCGCGTGCGATAGCGGCGCACGCCCGTGGTGACGTGCAGCTCGCCGCCCTCGGGCATGGCCTGCACCGCGTTCAAGCACAGGTTCAGGAACACCTGCTGCGTGAGGTCGGGGTCGACGACGACCTGGGGCACGTCTTCGCCGTATTCGCGGATGAGTTGGACCTGCGCGTCGCCCAGCTGCAGCTCGAGCAGGTCGAGCGTCTTGTCGAGGATGGCGTGCAGCTCCGAGGACTGGGGCTTGGCGGCCGGCGGACGCGCGAACATGAGCAGGCCGGTGATGATCTGCTCGATGCGGTCCAGCTCCTTGATCACGTCCTCGAGGTCTTCGCGCCGCGAGTCGTTCGGCTTGAGCTTGGATCCGACGAACTGCACCGTCGTGCGGATGCCGGTCAGCGGGTTGCGAATCTCGTGCGCGACGTACGCCGACAGCTCGCCGAGCGACACGAGCCGGTCGATCTTCTTCTGGAATTCGCCGTCCTCGGTCTCGGAGATGGCCTCGCCGAGCACGACCGAGCCCACGATGTCGCCGTTCTCGTCGCGCAGCGGCAGGGACTCGGCCTTGAGCGTCAGCTGTCGCCCTTCGGCCTCGAGCCGGAAGTCGCGCGGCTCGCGCGAAGAGCCCTTCAGCCAGCGGGCTTCGGCGCCGGGGAACACCCGCGAGCCGGGCAGACCGAGCAGGGCGCCGCTCTCCACTCCGAGCAGTTCCTCGATGCGCCGGTTCGTGTACACGACGCGACGCTCGCGATCGAGGGCGACGACGCCCTGTTCGAGCGCGTCCAGCACCTGCTCGGGAGCCACCGCCGGGCGCTCGGGAGGCTCGACCTCGCTGTGGCGGCTGACGGTTTCGCTGCGCATGCGCCTCTCTCGATGTGCGGGTTCGTCTCGTGAGCCAACGGAACCCGGATGGAGAGATAGCACGGCGTTCGCCGGCACCGCAATGACGCGCATCACCCGCGCCACAGGATTCACATCGCGGATCGCGCGCGGGCGGCAGGCGCCCACGCAACGTGCCGTCCGGGGCGCGCGTCCTCGCGCCGCGCGTTCGAGTTGTCTGCCGCGAGGGCCGCTGCTAGACTGGCCGGTCCGATTTCACTCGACCGCCTTCCCGTCCGCGTCTGGGAGTCCCGCATGCTTCGAGTTCTGCGCAGCGGCAACAAGCGCATCAAGCTTCTCTGGTGGGCGATCGCCGTCGTCACGGTGGCCACGTTCATCGGCGGCTTCATCTTCCTGTTCGGCGCCGGACTGAATCCGACGCAGCGCGCCCGCACGACCGGCGCGATCGGCACCGTGAACGGCCAGCCCATCACGCGCACCGAGTGGGCGAACGCGTTGACTGACCAGCGCACGCTGTTCCAGCGCAACTACGGCATCGAGCCGGCCGACCGCGACCTCAAGATGGTGGAAGTCCAGACCTGGCGCACGCTCGTGACGCAGCGGTTGCTCGGGCAGCAGGCGCGGGCCGCCGGTCTCGCCGCCCACGACCACGAGGTCGTGATCGCGCTCGAGACGTCACCGCCGCAGAGTATCGTGACCATGGCGGCGTTCCAGACCGACGGCAAGTTCGACCCGCAGAAGTACCGCCAGGCGCTCGGCGATCCGAACCAGAATTGGTCGCCGGTCGAGGACATGGTTCGCGACCAGCTGCCGGTGCGGAAGCTCCAGGAGCGCCTGCTCGCTTCGATCAAGCTGACCGAACCGGAGCTGAGGCAGGCCTATCGCGACCGCTTCGAGAAGCTCGACGCGACCGTGCTGCAGATCGCTCCCGATCCCACGCGCAAGGTCCCGCCGCCGTCCGAGGCCGACCTGCAGCGCCTGTACGTGCAGTACAAGGGCCGCTTCAGCGCCGGGGCCCGCACCCAGCTCGAAGTGCTGATTCAGCCCAAGAAGTATGGGGACGAGGAGATTCGCGCGGCGCGCGAGACAGCGCTCGGCCTCGTGCGCCGCGCTCGCGCCGGCGAGGACTTCGCGGCACTGGCGCGCGACTATTCCGAAGGCCCGGGCGCCGACAAGGGCGGTGCCGTCCAGCGCGTGCTCACCGGCGACGACTTCGGCGCCATGGGGCCGAAGATCGCGGCGCTCGCGCCCGGCGAGATCGCGGACCCGTTCCAGGACAACGGGCGCTTCGTCGTCATCAAGGTGCTGGACCACGTCCCGCCCGCCGCGAACAACGGGGTGGCCGGCATGCACGTCGCGCAGATCGTGGTGAAGGTCCGGCCCAACGACGTGTCGCTCAAGGGCCAGTACGACGCGCTCGTGAAGTTGCGCGGCAAAGCCTCGTCGATGGGGCTCGGCAAGGCCGCGGCCGAGGCCGGTCTCGCGACCCAGAAGACGAACTTCTACGACGCGAACAATCTCCCGCAGCAGTTGTTCACGGTGCCGGAGGCGGGCGACTGGGGCCTGGCGGCCAAGAAGGGTCAGATCAGCCCGGTGTTCGACGGCGTCGACGAATTCGTCGTCGTGCAGGTCGCCGAGAAGCACGACGCCGGAGCGCCGTCGCGCGAGGAAATCGGCGATCGCCTTCGCGACCTGGCCGAAATGGACGCGCGCATCGCCGCCGACAAGACGCGCGCCGAGACGATCGCCGCGGCGATCGGCAAGGGCCAGACACTGGAGCAGGCGGCCAAGGCCCAGGGTCTGTCGACGTTCGACGTCAAGGGCATGACGCGCGCGAATCCCGATCCGCGCCTGTTCGGCGTGCCCGAGCTGGTGGGCACGATGTTCGCGGCGCCGAGCGGCAAGCTGCTGGGTCCGGTGCGCGGGGTGAACGCGTGGTACTTCGTGCGCATCGGCTCGCGCGTCGAACCGAACGCGGCCCAGTACGACAGCCTGAAGGGCAACCTGACGACGGACATCCTGTCGCGCCGCCAGAACGGCTTCTTCAGCGGCTACCTGTCGAGCCTGCGCAGCAAGGCGAAGGTCGAAGACCTGCGCTCGTCGGATCCCGGCAGCAACTGAGCGGGCCGCCGCGCGCGGCGACCCGAGTGGCGGCGAAAATCGAACGCGGCGTGGAGGGCACCCCACGCCGCGTTTCGCTTCAGCTGAGCGGCTTGTTCTCGGGCGGCTTCGCGGCCGGCTCGTCGCGCTGGATCTCGTCCGTGATCTCGCGCTGCGCCTTGCGGAACTCGCGCAGCGCCTGGCCGAGCCCGCGCGCCATCTTGGGAATCTGACTGGGCCCAAACACCAGCAGGATGATCAGGAACAGAACGCCCATTTCCGCGCCGCCAAGACCAAACACGTCGTCCTCCTCTGCCTGTGACTAGTTCAGGCGCACCCGGCTGCGATCGCTGCCGAGCACCACCGTGACATCCGCCAGATCCAAATTCCACGCCTGTCTGATGACGGGCGGCCCTCCCAGGTAACGCGACACCGCGCGCGCCGCCGCCAGGTCCGCGCGTCGCGCGACCACCAGTGTCGCGAAGTAGTCGGAGCGGTCGGCGTTCCTGACCTCGACCACCTGGAAGCCCCCCTCGCGCAGGAACGACGCGACCTTGGAGGCCACGCCCCCTTCGCCCGAGCCGTTCAGCACCTGCACGCGGATCACGCGATGCGCCGGGCCCGACTCGTTCACCGCATGATGCGGCACGACGTACGTCCACACGACCGACAGCACGAGCGCCGCGACCACGCCGGCCAGCAGGCCGATCCCGATCCGTGACGCTCCACCCTTACGCGCGGCGGCCACGCGCCCTCCGCGAACCGCCCGCGTCCAGCGCGCGGATCGCGCGATGCAGCCGCGTCCAGGTCTGACCGAGCGACTCGGGCAGCACTTTGGTCTCGGCGATCGCCGGCATGAAATTCGTGTCGCCGGACCAGCGCGGCACGACGTGCACGTGCAGGTGCCCCGGGACGCCGGCGCCGGCCACCTCGCCCACGTTGGCCCCGTAGTTCACGCCGTGCGGGCGATACTCCGCCTCGAGCGCCCGCTCCGCAAGGGCGGTCAGCGACCACATCGCGTCGCGTTCCTCGGCCGACAGATCCGCGAAGCGCGCGACGTGGCGCCCGGCGGCGACCATCAGGTGCCCCGGATTGTACGGGTAGCGGTTCAGCATGAGCAGCCCGTGCGGCGTGCGCGCCAGCACCAGGTTCGCGCGGTCGCGGCGCTCGCGGCGCACGCGGCAGAACAGGCAACCGGACGGGCGTGCGCCCGACCGGATGTACGTCATGCGCCACGGCGCCCACAGTCGGGGGGCGGTCATCAGCGCGCCTGTCCGGAGCTTTCGAGCTCGCGATAGATGCGCTCCGCGTCGGCGAGTTGCTCCGGCGTATTGATGCCGAGGAGTTCGCGGTACTCGGCGGCGCACACGACGGCGGTGGCGCGCCCGGCGCGGCGCAACAACCCGACGACGTCCGTCAGGTAGTATTCGCCCTGCGCGTTGTGCGCGCCCAGACCCGACAGCACCGTGACGAGCGCCGTGTAGTCGAACGCGTAGATCCCGGAGTTCACCTCGTCGATGGCCTTCTGCGCTGGCGTCGCGTCGCGATCCTCGACGATGGACTGGATCGGCGCGGGGACGCCGGGCACGAGCGGCCCTTCGCGCACGACGCGCCCGTAGCCGCGCGGGTCCGGCAGACGCATCGATAGCACGGTGACCGCGGCACGCCCCGCAGCATGGCCGACGAGGAGTTCGTGCAACGTGGCGGCACGCAGCAGCGGCGTGTCGCCGCACACGACGAGCAGCGTGCCCGCGAAGTCCTCGAGCGCCGGTCCGGCCATGAGCACCGCGTGGCCGGTGCCGCGCTGCTCGGCCTGCACGACCCATTCGAGATCTTCGTCCGGGAACGCGGCGCGCACCTTGTCGCGCTGGTGTCCGATGACCACGAGCGTGCGCCCGACGTGCAGCCGTCCGAGCGTGGCGAGCACGTGGCCGAGCAGTGGCTGCCCGGCCATCGGGTGCAGCACTTTCGCCAGATCGCTCTTCATGCGCGTGCCCTGCCCCGCGGCCAGCACGAGCGCGGCGACGCCGGGGTGCGAATAGGCGGTCATCGAGGCTCCCACTCGAAGTTGTCGATCAGTCGCGCCGGTCCGACGCGCGCCGCGACCGCCACGAGGACGCGGCGCGCCACACGGCGTACGGGCTGCAGCGTCTCGGCGTCCACGACGGCGACGTAGTCCTCGCGAACCCCCGTTCCGCCGCGCCACGCGCGCCGCACCAGGAGCCGCAGCCGCGCGGGCGAGCGTTCGCCCGCGTCCAGCGCGCGGCGCGCGGCGGCCAGGCCGAGCGACAACGTTCGGGCGCGAGCGCGTTGGCGCGGCGACAGGTAACGGTTGCGCGACGACAGGGCGAGCCCGTCCGCGTCGCGCACCGTCGCGACGCGGCGCACGCGCACCGGCAGCAGCAGATCGCGCACCATCTGCTCGATCAGCCGCGCCTGCTGAGCGTCCTTCTGCCCCAGCCACAGCTCGTCGGGCATGACCGCGTTCAGCAGTTTGAGCACGACGGTGGTGACGCCCGTGAAGTGTCCGGGCCGCGACGCGCCCTCGAGCACCGCGTCCAGGCCTTCGACGCGCACGCGCGTGCGCTCGTCCGGCGGATACAGTTCGCGCGCGTCCGGCTCCCATGTGAGATCGACGCCGGCCGCCGCGAGCAGCGCGCGGTCACGGCCGCGCGGGCGCGGGTAGCGTCGGAAGTCCTCGCGCGGGCCGAACTGCAGCGGATTCACGAACACGCTCGCCACGACGCGCGACGCCGAGGCGCGGGCCCGCGCGATCAGCGACAGGTGCCCGGCGTGCAGCGCGCCCATGGTCGGCACGAACGCGACGCGCTCTCCGGCGCGCCGCCAGCGCGCGACGGCG
>DATJGS010000041.1:0-246941 GCA_035494735.1 Saccharimonadaceae bacterium (SeqCode) | reverse complement strand
GACGGCGCGGCGCTCGCCGCGGAAGGCAAGCGCTGGACCGAGGAACTGCTGAAGGCCATGGGTTTCGAGGCCAAGGTCGAAGCGACGGCCGAGCAGGATCGCGTGGACGTCGTCGCCGAAGTCGCGGCCGACGACGACCTGCTGACCGGCCCCAAGGGTGAGGTGCGGCAGGCGCTCCAGCACCTGCTCAATCGCATGATCAATCGCGGTGAGGGCTCGCGCTACCACCTCCAGCTCGAGATCAACGAGTTCTGGAAGCGGCGCGAGGACGAGCTGCGCGAGATCGCCAGGCAGCTGGCCGACGAAGCGGTCAAGACCGGCGGCGAAGTCGTGACCGAATACCTGAACGCGCAGGAGCGGCGCATCATTCACGTGACGCTGCGCGAGGACAATCGCGTGCGCACGTACGCGCTCGGCGACGGCATGATCAAACGTCTCGCGGTGGCGCCGGCCGAAGTCGGCGTCGAATCGAGAGAAGGCCAGTAGCCCGGCTGCAGTCCGCGCGGCGCCGGGCGCATCCCGCCCGGCGCCGTTCGCTTTTCCCGTCACGCCACGTTCTGGACGAGCCCTCATGACCCTCGACGACACGATTGCCGCCATCGCCACCGCGCCCGGCGCGGCCGGCCTGGCCGTGGTGCGCGTGAGCGGTCGCGACGCGGTGGCGATCGCCGAGCGGGTCGTGCCGAGGGCCGCGCTCGCCGCCGCGCCGAGCCATACCCTGCATCACGCGTGGGCGATCGCGGACTCGACGGCTCGCGCAGGCGGGTCGCGCGGGGACGCGTCCGGCGCGACCGGCCACGCGCGCGAGAACGAGGCGCGCGCGAGCGACGCGTGTGAGGACGAGACGCTCGACGAGGTCGTGGTCGCGCTGTTCCGCGCGCCGCGCTCCTACACGCGCGAAGACGTCGTCGAGATCTCGTGCCACGGCGGCGCGCTTCCGGCGCGGCGCGTGCTCGACGCGTTGCTCGCGGCCGGCGCGCGTCTCGCCGGGCCCGGCGAGTTCACGTTGCGCGCATTCCTCAACGGGCGCCTCGACCTCGCGCAGGCCGAGGCCGTGGCCGACCTCATCCACGCCGAGACCGATCGCGCGCGATCGCTGGCGCTCGCCCAGCTCTCGGGCGCGCTGTCGCGAAGGATCGCCGCGATCGAGGAGCGCGTGACCGACGCGCTGGCCGAGATCGAAGCGCGCGTCGATTTCGCGGAGGACGTGGGCGGCATCGAAGTTCCCGAGCACGTGGTCCGGGGATTGTCGGCGGTGGCCGACGAGTTGAGCGACATGCTCGCGGGCGCGGCGTACGGGCGGGCCGTGCGCGAGGGCGTGCGCGTGCCGCTCGTCGGCCGGCCCAACGCCGGAAAGTCGTCGCTGTTCAACGCGCTCGTCGGTGAAGCGCGCGCCATCGTCGCGTCCGAGCCCGGCACGACGCGCGACCGGGTCAGCGAAGCCGTCGAGATCGCCGGCGTGCGCGTGACGCTGTCCGACACCGCGGGGCTGCGCGATCCCGGCGACGCGATCGAAGCCGAAGGCGTGGCGCGCGCACGTGAAGCGCTGCGCGGCGCGCAGGCGATCGTGTGGGTCGTCGATGGATCGCGCCCGCTCGGCGCCGCGGACTTCGCGCTGGCCGGGGAATTCGCCGGCGCCGCGGTGACGCTCGCGCTCAACAAGTCGGATCTGCCACGGGCGGCCGACGTCGAGCGCCTGCGCGCGGCGGCGAACGGACACGCGCCGCGCGTCGTCCCGGTCTCGGCCACCGCCGGCACCGGCATCGACGATCTGCGCCGCGCGCTCGGCGAGGCGCTCGGCGCCGGAGGCGCCGAAGGCGCGGCGCTGGCCGTCGGCAACGCGCGCCACGCGGAGGCGCTGAGCGAGGCGCGTCGCGCGCTCGATCGCGCGACGCAAGCGGCACGTGAGCTCGCGCCGGGCGAGATCGTGGCGCTGGAGCTGCGCGAGGCGCTGCACGCGCTCGGCGCGGTCACCGGGCGCGCCGTCGCCGAGGACGTGCTGGACCGCATCTTCGGCCGCTTCTGCGTCGGCAAGTGATGCGCGAGCCCTCGTCGCACGACGGCCCCGGTTCGGAGTCGAGCGCGGACCTGACGTTCGACATCGTCGTCGTGGGCGCGGGGCACGCGGGCTGCGAAGCGGCCGCGGCCGCGGCGCGCATGGGCCTGTCCACGGCGCTGCTCACCGTGAAGCTCGACGACACCGCGAAGATGTCGTGCAACCCGGCGATCGGCGGCATCGCCAAGGGGCACATGGTGCGCGAACTCGACGCGCTCGGCGGCGTGATGGCCCGCGTCACCGACCGCGCCGGCATCCAGTTCAAGACGCTGAACCGCGGGCGCGGCCCGGCCGTGTGGTCGCCGCGCGCCCAGTGCGACAAGGCGCGCTATTCGGTCGAGATGGCGACACTGCTCGAGTCCGTCCCGAACCTGACGCGCGTTTCCGGTGTCGCGAATCACGTGTGCCTGGAGCGCGGCCGGGTCGCGGCGCTGGAGCTCGCCGATGGGCGGCGGCTCGCGTGCCGCGCGTGCGTCATCACGCCGGGCACGTTCCTCAACGGTCTCATCCACATCGGCGACACGCAGGTTCCCGGTGGCCGCATCGGCGAGCACGCCGCGCGCGCGCTCAGCGAATGCCTCGCGGAGCTCGGCCTCGAGCGCGGCCGCCTCAAGACCGGCACGCCGCCGCGGCTCCACCGCGACACCATCGACTGGGACGCCATGCAGCCGCAGCCCGGCGACGACCCGCCCCAGCCGCTCTCGCACTGGACCGAGCGGCTCGAGGTCGATCAGGTGCTGTGCTGGCTGACCGCGACGAACGCGCGCACCCACGCCGTGATCCGCGACAACCTCGCGCGCTCGCCGCTTTACTCCGGGCAGATTCGCGGCACCGGCCCGCGCTACTGCCCGTCGCTCGAGGACAAGGTCGTGAAGTTCCCCGAGCGCGAGTCGCATCGCGTCTTCATCGAGCCCGAGGGGCGCGACGCGCCCGAGATCTACGTGAACGGCGTGTCGACGAGCATGCCGGCCGAGGTTCAGCTCGAGTTCATCCGAACCATGCAGGGGCTCGAGCGCGCCGAGATGATCCGGCCCGGCTACGCCGTCGAGTACGATTTCGTGTTGCCGCATCAGCTGACGCACGCGCTCGAGGTCAAGGGCGCGCGCGGGCTGTATCTGGCCGGGCAGATCTGCGGCACGTCGGGCTACGAGGAGGCGGCGGTGCAGGGTTTCATGGCCGGCGTCAACGCGGCGCTCGGTCTCAAGGGGCGGCCGCCGCTCGTGCTCGGGCGCGACCAGGCCTACATCGGCGTGCTGATCGACGATCTGGTGACGCGCGAGCACCGCGAGCCGTATCGCATGTTCACCTCGGCGGCGGAACATCGACTGCTCCTGCGCGCGGACAACGCCGACGAACGGCTGGCCGCGATCGGCGCCGACCTCGGACTCCTCAATGCGGCGCAGGCCGAGCGCGTGCGCGCGAAGTACGAGTCGATCGAGCGCGAAGAGCGCGGCGGTACGAGTGGCGTCGCGACGTGGTCCGCGGAATGGCGCGAGAGCTTCGAGGTGCGCGCGCGCTATCGCGGCTACATCGAGCGCCAGCGCCGCATGGCCGAGCGCGCGCGATCGCTCGAGGACGTCGTGCTGCCCGACGCGTTGTGGAGCGGCGAGCTCGGCGGCATGTCGCACGAGGCGCTCGAGAAGCTGAGGCGCTGGCGCCCGACGACCGTCGGCCAGGCCAGCCGGATCGCCGGAGTCTCGCCGTCGGATGTGACCGTGCTGCTCGTTCACGCGAAGCGTCACGCGGGGCTTGCCGGCGCGACGACGTGATAGAGTGCGCGCCCATGCGCGCCAAACGCCCTCCCGGTCGATCGTCCCGCGATGCCGCCCGCCCGGATCGCACCGGGGCTCGAGCCGTTCGCTCGTCTCGCACGAGTTCGTCGAAACAGCGTCCCAGCGCACGAAGAACCGGCGCGAGCGGGCCGAGCGCAGGCGCAGGCAGGCCGGGCGCCGGGCGAGTCGGGGTCGCGCGGTCGGGTGCGAGCCGGGCCGGTGCGGGTCGGGTCGGCTCAGGCAGACCGAGCGCGGCACGGGCAGATGCGAGGGGACCGCGCGCGGGCACGCCAAACGCACGCGGGCCGGGCGCGAACCGGTTCACCCGCGGAAGATCCAGCGCGGCTGGACGCGGCGCGGCTCGACCCGGCGCGAGTAGGCCCGGTGCGGCTCGATCTGGCGCGGGTAGGCCCGACCCGGGCCGCCGCGGCGCGACTCAGTCGGGCGGTCGCCGTCGCGGCACGAGTGCGTTCGCCGGTGGCCGGTCTTCTGAGCGACCGCCCGCCGCGCTTTCGCGGCAGCGGGGTGACGTGTTGAATCGCCTCGATCGCTCGCGCGGCTCGTCGCAGCGCAGGCCGCCGCGGGGTTCGTCGCAGCGCAGGCCGTCGAGCGGTCGCGACGACTGGGAGCAACAGCCCGTCCGTCGCTCCGGCTCGGACGATCCCATGCGCCAGAAGTGGGATGCCCTGCTACCGCATCTGCTCAAGATTGACGGTGACAGTGCGATACACATCAAACGATTACAGCATTATGCACAGCTGCTGTCCGAATGGAATCGATCGTCCTCGAATTTGATCTCGCGCGCCGATATGCCACGGCTCGTCGAGCACCACATCCTCGAGTCGATCGAGCCGGCGCATTGGCTCGCGAGCAGCGGCGCTAGGCACTGGCTCGATTTTGGGTCGGGTGGTGGACTGCCGGCACTGCCACTAATCATCGTCGGGATCGGAGAGAAGTGGACGCTCGTCGAGTCGCGCCGGAACAAGACGCTGTTCCTCAGGCGCGTGGTTCAGGAGCTCGGTCTCACCAACACGACCGTCGTGTGCGATCGCCTCGAGAATCTGGCGGGCGATGACGGCCTCGCGGGGAGCGTCGAGGGTTTCACCTCGCGCGCGACGCTCGTGCTCGGACCGACGCTGGTACTCGCCGAACGCTTCGTGCAGCCCGGCGGCGCCGCTTTCCTGTGGAAGGGAAGTCGGCGCGAAGAGGAAATGGCCGCGGATCCCAGGTGGAAGGCGTTCTGGGATCTCGACGGTCTGCTCGGACTCTCGGGCAGCCCCACCGTCGTCGCGCGATTCAAGAGAATCAGCATCTAGTTACCTGATTCCGACTCCAGATGGTTCCACGTGGAACTATCCGCTTGTCGATTCGCGACCCGGTTGATAGTTTGAGGCCGCAGTTCCGCACTCCGCAGATCACCTCCTCAGGTGGGCAAGGACGTCCGCCCCCAATCTCAAGGGAATGGGACGAGTCATCGCAGTCGCCAGCCAAAAGGGCGGCGTAGGCAAGACCACGACGGCGATCAATCTGGGTGCGTGCCTCGCTCAAGAGAGCAAGCGCGTGCTCCTGATCGACATCGACCCGCAGGGCAACTGCTCGAGCGGGCTCGGTGTCAATGGCAACGACCAGAGAGCCACGACGTACGAGGTGCTCATCGGTCAGGCCGAGATTGCCGACGCCATCCAGCCCACGGCGCTCGCCAATCTGGACATCGTTCCGACCGGTCAGCGCCTGTCCGGCGCGGAAGTCGAGCTCGTCGGCATGATGGCGCGCGAAACACGCCTGCGCTCATGCCTGACGAAGGTGCGTGACGAGTACGAGTACGTTCTCATCGACAGCCCGCCGTCGCTCGGGCTCCTGACGGTCAACGCACTGACGGCTTCCGACTCCGTGCTCATCCCGCTCCAGTGCGAGTACCTCGCGCTCGAGGGGCTCACTCAGCTCATCTCGGCGATCCGGCTGGTACAGGATCACCTCAACCCTGGGCTGCGAATTGAAGGCGTGTTGCTCACCATGTACGATGCCCGGCTCAATCTCTCTCAGCAGGTCGTGGCCGAAGCGCGCAAGTTCTTCGCGGACAGGGTGTACAAGACGATGATTCCAAGAAATGTACGGCTCAGCGAGGCTCCCTCGTTCGGCAAGCCCATCGTGCTCTATGACCCACACAGCTCAGGCGCGGACAGCTATCGCGATCTGGCAACGGAGGTTCTCAACCATGCATAGGAAGGCCCTAGGAAGGGGGCTCGAGGCCCTGATTCCGGGCGGGAGCGCGACCGCGACGCTGGAGAACAGGCCCGAGTCGGGCTTGCGTGAGATCCCGGTGGCCGACATCGGCGCGAATCCGTTCCAGCCTCGTCAGCGTTTCGACGACCAGGCGATCCAGGAGCTCGCGGCGTCCATCAAGTCGACAGGCGTACTGCAGCCCGTGCTGGTGCGGAGCGATCCGACCGGTGGTTTCCAGCTGGTCGCTGGCGAACGGCGACTACGCGCCGCGAGCGTCGCCGGCCTGGTGCGGATTCCGGCCGTCGTTCGCGAGGTTACGGATCGCGAGATGATGGAGCTGGCGCTGATCGAGAACATCCAGCGGGAGGACCTCAATCCGATCGAAGAGGCCAAGGCGTATCACGCGCTGATCGAGCGGGTGGGCCTGACCCATGACGAGCTTTCGGACCGCGTGGGCAAGCAGCGCAGCTCGATCACCAACGCCCTGCGGCTTCTTGGGCTTCCGGCGGAAGTGCAGGACATGGTTTCACGTGAAACATTGACGGCTGGGCACGCCCGGGCCCTCCTGGGCCTCGAGGCTGGTGGCGACCAGCTCGCCGCGGCCCGCTACGTTCAGATCAAGGGCTTCTCGGTGCGGCGGACGGAAGCGTTCGTTCGGCGTAAGCTGCGGCGCCAGCACACGCGGCCAAAGGCGGTCAAGGCGAATGGCCTGGGAGAGTGGGAGACGCGCCTGCAGCAGCGGTTCGGCACCCACGTCGCCATTCAACCTGGTCGCAAGGGCGGCAAGATCGAGTTCGAGTACTACGGGCAGGAGGACTTGGAGCGCCTCCTCGAGGCTTGGGGTGTTCTCTAGCTTCCGTTGACGTGCCCGCGCCACTCGCGCTCGGGCTTCCGCCGGTTACCGAACGAGGGCTGCCACCATGATGAAATTCAGAAATCGAAGCGCCGCGCCTGCGGACGAATTGATCCAGGGCACGGTGATCGGCGTCGGCACGACGTTTCGTGGCACGCTGATGGCCACCGGAACGCTGCGTATCGACGGAGAGTTCGAAGGCGACATCCTGAATTGCGAGCGCCTGGAGATCGGCGAGCACGGCATCATGCGCGCCGATGTCGAGGTCCGGGACGCGCTCGTGCTCGGGCGGGTCGTCGGGAACATGCGGGCTCTTGGCGTCATCGAGATGAAGGCTGGCGCGCACGTCGAAGGCGACGTCGCGGCGACGAGTGTGGTGATGGAGCCCGGGGTGTTCTTCACCGGGCGATGCACCATGCTCGAGTCGGGAAGCGATGGCGTGGAGCTGACGACCGAGGCCTCGCGCATGCGTGAGACCGTCCGCAGCTGAGCGAGAAGCTGGACATGGGCGCGGCGGGTGGCGCAGGTGGCACGCGATGGGCCGCTGGGTGAACCTGAAGACCGAGTCGATCGAGCCGACATATGCCCGATGCTCCGACGGTGCGCGCTTGAACCGCAGTCGTGAGCCCCGAGTGTTGACGGCCGCCCTGATACTGACGTTGTCGTGGGCCGCGCTTCGACCCGCTCACGCAGCCGAGCATTCGACGATCGAGTCGACGACGCATCCCCAGCCCATCCGCGCGAGCAAGTTCGTCGCCCACGATTCCACCGCGACGCGAGGCCATCGCTCCGACGGGTCAGTAGGCAGCGCAACGGTGCCGCACGGGAGTGTCGAAGCGCGGGCCATTCGCTGGCCCGAGGGCACCGAGGTCGTTCGCTTCGAAAACGTCGAAGGCATTCTGCTGATTGTCGCTAGCCTTCGTTCATCGGATGGCGTGGATACCGCGGGGACGCTGGCCCTCGACACCGGCGCCGGGTATCTCGCGCTCGATCGCGAACTCGCGGTCCATCTCGGCGTCAGCGACAGCGTGGGACCCCCTGGGCGCGTGGATGTCGCCGAGCGACCTCTGACGCGTCTGGCGATCGGCGGACTCGAGGTCGATCAGGTGTCGCCCGTGCTCGTGATCGAAGGCGAGGTCATACGCCGCGTGACCGACCGACCCGTGCTCGGGTTGCTTGGTCAGCGTCCGCTCAGTGATCGCGCGGTGTGGATCGACTTCGATTCGAGTCGGGTCGCGCTCATTCCCATCGACAACGAAGTCGCCCGCGACGAGGGCGGCCACGCGATGGCGGGGGGAGACGCGGCCGTGCGCATCACCGCCTCGCGCCACGATCTGAGCACGGTCCTCGTGGACGGTGACCACGCGGTTCCGTTTCGGCTCGTCGGCGACGGCAAGATCGTCGTCGACGCCATGGTGTCCAACCCAACTCCGCCGGCCACGGCGGGACCGCTCCGGCTCATCGTGGACACCGGCGCGACCAAGAGCGTGTTCTTCGAGGACTCGCTCGCACGCCGCGTCCCGGGATCGGGTCGCTGGCACTGGCTGCGTGGCCTGAGTGTTCCGACGCTCGTCGGAAATTCGAGCGCCGCGGTCGCGATGGTCCCCATGCTCACCATTGGAACGAGCGGCGATCCCGTACGGCAGATCGACACCGACGTCGCGGTGCTGCGCAGCGAGCTGTCCACTTCGTTGAGCGCGGTGACCGGCCTCTCCATCGACGGGCTTCTCGGGAGCGGCTTCCTGCAGCACTACCGCGTCATCATCGACTACCCGCACCAGGTGTTGTGGCTGGCGCCGCGGCACGTGCGCGTCGTCGGACGCCCGTACGAGTACAGCCACGTTGGCGTGCAGATCGAGCGGCGTGATGGCGCGCTCAAGATCGTCGCCGTGGCCGAAGGCTCGCCGGCGGCGAACGCCGGCATCATCGCCGGCGACGAGATCACGGACGTGAACGGCATCCCCGCCCATTCCGAGTTCGCGAACACCGAGCTCGGCGTGGTGCGCGCCACGCGCATGCTGGAGGGCCCGCCGGGAACGCGCGTGACGCTCTCCGTGCGACATGGGGACCGAGTCCGCACCTACCACCTCGTGCGGCGCCGGCTGCTCTGAGCGTGAACCTCGTGACGCCGCGTCACCGACTTCGCGGGCGCCTGCTCGTCCTGTGCGCGGCCACGCTGTGGGGCACGACGGCGACGCTCGCGCGATTCGTATTTCGCGATCGGCACGTGCCGGCGCTCACCGTCGTCGAGCTGCGGCTGACGATCGCAGTCGTGCTGCTGGTCGCGTGGCTTGCCGCGCGACGGCCTCGTGCCCTCGTCGTGCAACGAGGCGACGTTCTCTACCTCGTGGCCCTCGGGCTGTTCGGCGTGGCCACCGTCCAGGGCGGTTACTACTACTCGATCTCCGTCTTCGGCGTCGGCCTCGCGATCCTGCTTCAGTATCTGGCGCCGACGTTGATCGTGCTCTACGACATGATTCGTGGCCGGCCGGTGACGTGGCGCATGCTGCTGGCCGTGGTCTGCGCGGTTGGCGGCACGGCGCTGCTCGTCGGCAATATCGACCTCTCGCGGATTCACGCGACGCCGTGGCAATGGGCCATCGGATTCTCGACATCGGTCGCGTTCGCGTTCTACGTGGTGTTCTCGAAGCGCGGGCTCGAGCGATACGCGCCCGAGACCGTGCTGCTCTATTCGTTCTTCGTGGCGGGGGTGTTCTGGGCCGTGGTCACGCCCCCCTGGCGAATCCTGGCCGCCCACTACGACGCGGCGACCTGGGGCATGTTCCTCGCGCTCGGGGTGTTCTCGACGCTCGTCCCGTTCACGCTCTTCTACTCGGGGCTTCGCCATCTGCCCGCGGCCGAGGCGGGAATCTTCGCGACGCTCGAACCGGTCGTCGCCGTCGTTGCCGCGGCCGTCTTCCTGCACGAAGGGCTCAGCCCACTTCAGTGGCTGGGGGCCCTCTGCGTACTCGCCGCGGCGATCCTGGCCTCGATCGACCCGCGAATCCCCGCGAGCCCGGCTCCGGTGGGGCCGCCCGGCTCGTAGACCGGAGGCCCCGCGGCAACGCTTCCACCTCGGGATGTGTGAAGTCGCCGGTCACCGCGGGGCGCATATGGCGTGTACGTCGATCATCGGGTGCAAACGCCTGTCACGCGCGCAATCTTCGGCTCGCGTGAGGTCGTGTCGCCGCGGCCGCTAGCTTGCGCGCGCGAAATCATCCGACGGACCGTGGAGATTGCGCAGCCTCTCCTGGATCCGTTCGATTCGCATCGAGCTCACGGTTTCGACGGCGTAGCGTTCGTCCCAAACCAGATTGCCGCGCAGCCACACGCGAAGCTCCGGGAAACGCTGCAGCAGAGCCACGCCGGCGCGCCCCTTCAGTTCGCGAACCACGCTCGAGATGCTGTGCGAAGGTCGCAACCCGACCAGCACGTGAACGTGGTCCGGGCCCGCTGCCACCTCCGCCAACGCGAATCCCCGCTCTTCGCAGGCCTGACGCACCATCTCTTCGAGCGCGGCGATGTGCCGCTCGCGAAGCACCGGGCGGCGTCCCCGCGTGCTCCACGTGACGAGATAGTTGAGGCGACTGCGATACAACGGCTCCCAGCTCGTGAGCAGGGCCTGCTTCACTTCGGGAGTCAGCTTGCGTTCCACGGTCCAACCTCCTGCGGGGAGTAATTGAACGTATGTGCAACCCTGGGACCTGAAAAACGGGAGCAACGCTCCCGGCACGACACGCCTTCAGATGTCGAACTAGCGGCCGACGGTTCGGATGACTCCCTTCACCACGCCGAGGATGCGAAACTCGGTCTCGGGTCCGACGACGATGGGCTGATAGCGAATGTTCGCGGCCACCAACTCCACGGTACCGCGGCGCGGCTGGTAGTACTTGACGGTCGCCTCGTCCCCGAGCAGCGCCACCACGATCTCGCCCGCATTCGCGCGCGGCTGCTGGCGGACGATCACGTGATCGCCCTCGAGGATGCCCGCGTCGATCATGCTGTCGCCGCGCACCTTCAACGCGAACACACCGTCCAGGTCGCCGAACATGTCGTTGGGCTGGAGCGTCTCGTCGAAGGACTCCTCGGCGAGAATCGGCTGACCGGCGGCGACGCGGCCCAGCACCGGGATCCCCCGAGAGGTGGTACGAGGCGCCTCCTGGATGCCAACCGGCATCAACCCGCGTGAAATCTTGTCGACGCGCCTGAGGTGACCGGACTTCTCGAGCAGATTGAGGTAATAGCGGACTCCGTTCGTCGACGAGATCTTGAAGGCCGTGCCGATCTCGCGAATCGTCGGCGGGTATCCCTTGTCACGCGTGGATCGCTGGATGAATCGCAGGATTTCACGCGCGCGGTCGTTCAACATGGACTGCCTCCTCAAAGGACAAAGGTCCGAACCACGGACCCGGCACGTGAAGCAATATGGTGCACGCCCGTGCAGCCGTCAAGGGGCAATCTCCAGACGCCCCACCGTCGCGACCTCTCGATCGCGCCGGCCGCATGTCCGACCGGCGACACCGGCGTCCACGCGGTGGACGAGCCTGGCAAGGGTCGTGGTCGACTGACGGCGCGAGTCACGCGACGCGAGCGTGCAGCGACAACGAGTTCCGCGAGTCCGTCGGGCGGTCGCGAAACTGGTCCGCGGATTGCGATGAGGCGAGACCGAGGTCGAAAGATCTCGACCACGACAGGCAAGGGGCGGTGGACGGGTCTCGCCGAGGTTGATCGTAATCGGGGGCCGGTTGACCGAAGTGAGCCCACCTCCGCTGCCTTGTCGGTCGGGGAGCGAACAGCCTCCAAGCGAAGCGATGCGGCCCGACCCCAGGGACGTGCGGGTCGGGCCGATGCGCAGCCGGGCGCGGCGCGAAGGCGCCGCGAGGAGCTAGAGGCGAATCGTGAGTTCCGCGTTCACCCGGCGCGGCGCCGCGATGTAGAACTGGGCGTCGCCGATCTCGCTCTCCCCGACGATCTCGCGATGGTCGCCGAGATTGCGGCAGACGACCGTGAGTGTCGCGCGGCCCATCTCATATTCGACACCGGCGTCCACTTCGGAGAACGAATCGATGAAGGCAACGTTGTCCCGGTCGAGCGCTCGTTTGCCCTGCGTTCGCGACGCCACCCAACCGCCGATGCCGGCCGGCGCGTGGTAGCTGGCGCGGACGTTGAACAAATCCTGCGGCGTCAGCTCGAGGCGGTTGCCGCTCACGTCGAGGAAGATCCCGTCGGGATCCACGAACGTGAACCGAACGAAGCGCGCGTCGTGGTGCGCGTAGCCGGCGGAAACGGAGAATCCAGGCAGCACGACCGGCGCCAGCGTCACGGAGACTTCCTGCCCCTTGAAGCGCTCGCGTCCCGCGTTCAGCAATTGCGGCTGGCCGAGCGTGTCGAGGTTGCCGACGACGAGATTCTCGAAGTCCATCTGGAACCACGAGAAGTCGAGTCCGAGCTGACGGTCGAACGCCCGCATCTTGAAGCCGCCCTCGACCGAATGCGTGCGCTCCGGCTCCAGGATCCTGGCGTCCTCGGCCTCGGTGAGATTGGGGGCGGCCGGCTTGAACGAACTCTTGTAGTTCACATACACGTTGAACGCCTCGAGCGCGGAAGCGCCTTCAGGCGCCAGACGGAACATCGTGGCGACGTCCCCCGACCACGCGCCCGTGGACTTCGAATCGTCGGAGATCGCGGCGTTCGGATCCCCGACTTCCTGGCCGACGGCGTGAAGCTTCTCGGAGGTGTTGTCGACGCGCCCGCCGCCCGACAGCGTGAAGCGCGCGACCGGCGTCCACTCGTCATGGGCGTAGGCGCCGAAGAACGTGCGCCGGTCCTCGAACGAGCGATGGTCGCCGACCGGGATCGTCGAGAGGTTGGGAATGCTGGAGCGATCCGAGAGCAGCTGGTCGAAATCGAAGCCGATCCCCGACGCCGTCGTCCTGCCGTAGGTCAGGGCCGTGCCCACGACGAGCGAGTGATCGCCACCGGCCTTGAAGCGTGACAGCAGGCGCAGGTCGTCGAAGAAGCTCGCCTCGGTCGGATCGAGCTTCACGCCTTCCGACGCCACCGTGTCCCCCGAGACCTCGCCGGGGAAGCTGCGCAGCGAGGTCTGCTCGTCGTGCGTGAAGCTGAGCGTGTTCTCGACGCGATGCCGCGACTCGATCGGAAACGTCGAGTGCAGCGCGGCGCCCAGCACCCGGTGTTGAAGGTGTGCGCCCCGCACCGCGTAATTCTCGTCGACCCGGAAGCCGGGCTCGATCGTGCCCGCCTGCGGATCGTAGGGCAGCGCCGTCCCCCACTTCTGATCGTCGTTGAAGCCGATCAGGCTGAGGCTGTGGTTGGACTTTCCGAAATTGCGGGCCAGCTGCACGCTGCCCCGCTCCAGTTCGCTGCCGGTGCGGTCCTGCCAGCCGTCGGAGTGGAGAGCGCTGGCGTTGCCGCGGGCCGAGAGGCCGTTCGCGAACGTGCGCCCGACGCCGGCGTTGCCGTGGACGTTCGAGAACGAGCCACCGCCCAGCATCACGTGGCCGCGCCCGTCTTCGCTCGAGTTCGTGAACACCTGGACCATGCCGGCGAACGCGGAGACGCCGTACATCGTGCCCTGTGGTCCCTTCACCACCTCGATCCGCTCGATGTCGTCGATCGGTATCTGCGAAAGCGACGGATTGAACGGCCCGCCGATCGGGATCCCATCGACGGTGACGAGCAGGGCGTCGAACTCCTTCAGCCCCCACATGCCGATATTGGGCAGTCGCATCCCGTTGTCCGAGCCGTCGCCGGCGTCGAGCCCGACCACGTCCTGAATGGCGTCGGCCAGCGTGGTGGCGCCGCGCCGGCGCAGGTCGCGGCCCGAGATCACCGAGGCCGCGTTCGGAACGTTGAGCGGATCCGCCGGGCGGCGCGTGGCCGAGACCAGGATCTGGTACCTGGTCGAGTCGTGAGGCATCACGACCGGTGCATCGTCCTCGGCGCGAGCGCGGCCGGGCGCCAGGCAGACGAGCGCCAGCGCGGCCGCACAGGCCGAAGACCGTTTCCAATGATGGGCCCGTCGCGTGGCGGCCCGGAGTTGCGCGTGCATGACGAGAAGTCCTCTCGAGAAGGTGGATCGACGGATGAAAAGTCGAACGCGCTTCGTCGAAGGGCTTCAGTTCCGTAACGGGCGGAACCTCCGGGCGAGGCCCGTCGTGGCCGACGGAGCCGGATCCGGGCGTGACGCGGGGCGCGTCTCGAGCACGACGCTCGTCGTCGCGGCGCCGATCTGGGGCGCGGACGCGGGGAGCGCGATCGCATGGCCGCTCGCGAGCCGGCGCAAACTCGAACCGGAGTCGATCGTCGAGGCGGGCAGCGCGCCGTCCGCAGCGTCGAGGCCGGACCACCACGAACCCTCGTGCACCTGGCGGCGCTCGATCGGCGCGCCCTCGGCGCCGACGATCGCGAAGCGCGCCGACACGCTCGCCAACCGCTCCCCGCGCTCGTCCCCGATGCGAATCGCCAGTCGCGCGTCGGCGGACGGCAGATTCGGCACGCGCCAGCGCCACCGGCCGCGGCGCGGGTCGCATTCGGGCGAGACGCGGACGTCGAAGTGACGGCCGCCGTCGAGCGACAGCAGCAGTTCCATCTCGTCGGCCGATCCGGCCGAGCCGCGCCAGGTGAGCGTGATCGTGTCGCCGGCGTGGACGGTGCCCGGCGTGTCGATGGCGAGCGGCGTCCGCGCGGCGTCGACGCGCGCGCCGGCCTCCGTCGCCGCCGACAGCGCGACCGCGAGCACCGAAAGCATCACGAGCGAGGGCAAGGCGCGCATGGATCGCATCCCGTTTGAAATCTCGGGGGCCGCGCTCGGACGCGAAGCCCGACGGCGCGAAGGGCGGGGAGTATAACAAAAGGCCGGTCTTGGGCCGCGGCGTCCGTACGGCGCGACGCCGCGCCTGGAATCCTGCGCCCGCGTCCGCCTGGACGCCCGAGTCGCGCATCCCCTAGCGTGCGCCGATGCCCAGCCGCCGGCCTCCGCTGCTCTTCCCCGCGCTCGCCCTTTACCTGCTCATCGCCAGCGGCACGTTCCTCGTCGCCAAGGCGACACTCCGCGAATTTCCGCCGCTCGTTCTGTGCCTGCTGCGTTTCACGCTGGCCGCCGCCATCCTGTGGCCGATCGCGAGGGTTGCGGGCGGGCGGGTGCGCATCGCGCCCGGGGATCGGCCGTGGGTCGTGTTGCTCGGTGCGCTCTCGGTGCCGCTCAACCAGGGACTTTTTCTGTTCGGCATGCAGTGGGCGAGCGCGTCCCACGGCGCGCTCCTCTACGCGCTGACGCCGGCCTTCGTGGTGCTGATCGGGGTCGTGCGGGGCGAGCGCCCGACGCTGCTGCAGATCATCGGCGTCGGGCTGGCGTTCGCCGGCGTGCTCACGCTCCTGCTGATGCGCGGGCTCCACTTCGATCGACATTCGCTGCTCGGCGATCTCATCGTGCTTGGCGCGGTCGTCTCGTGGGCGTTGTACACGGCGCTGGGCCGCAAGTACACGCTGCGCTACGGCGCGCTCGCGCTGACCGGCCAGACGATGCTCGCGGGCTGGCTGCTGTTCCTGCCCATCGGACTCCTCTCGCTGCGGGGCTTCCATCCATCGGCCGTCAGCCTCGGAGGCTGGGCCGGGCTGGCCTACATGGCCGTGCTCACGTCGGCTCTGTCCTACGTCATCTGGTACTGGGGCCTGGCCCACCTCAAGTCGAGCAGCGTCGCCCTGCTCACGAACCTGCAGCCGCTGGTCACGGCGGCGATGGCCTGGCTGATCCTCCACGAGCGGCTGCCGGCCGGCTTCGCGCTCTCGACGGCGCTCGTCCTGGGCGGGGTCTGGCTGGCCCAGGGCCGCGTCGCCTGGGGCGGGCGACGTGGGGCTTCAGACCCGCGCCCGACCGGCCGATCATCCCCTTGAGACTCCGCGAGATCCTCTCGTGGTCGACCGAGACGGCTGGGAGTGCCTGGATGAGTCCGAGCGCCGAAATCTGGACCCAGATCGTCGAGGCGTACCGCGACGCGAACTGGTACGAGTGCGTGCGCACGATTCGCCCCGTGGTCGAAGAGGAGCCGCACGACCTGGGCGCCCGCTTCCTCCTCGCCGAGCTGTACACGCGGCTCGAGAACCGCGGGCTGGCGCTGCTCCAGTACGAGCGCCTGCTGCCGCTCGCGATCGGGCGCGGCGATTTCTACGCGGCGCTCGCCGCCCAGCGCCGACTCGACGAGGTCCATCCCACAAGCCGCCAGCACACGCAGCGCTACGCGGCCATGCAGCAGTGGTTCCGCTCGCTGGCCGCGCGCGGCGAGATGCGCGCCGACTCGGACTTGGGCCTCGCGCCCGGCATGTTCTTCGACATGGAGCCAGCCGTGTTCTCGCGCGTCGCCGAGGGCGCGAAGCTGCGCCTGCTGGACCCCGCGCCCATGGACCTGACCGCGGCGTTCGGCGAGCGCTGGGTCGTGGTGTTCGGTCGCGTGCTCGTGCCGTCGTCCGGGCGCCCGACGGTGGCGCTTGCGGGCGCCACGCTCGATGACGGCGGCCCGGGGCCGATGACGCTGCACGTCGAACCCGAGACTCCGGCGCTGTGCATGGGACTCGATCTCGCGTTGCCCGCGCACGAAACGCCGGCCGCGCCGGCCACGCCGTCGGCCGCGCCCGGCGCGGGCGCGAATCCCCTCGACGCCGAGCGACACGCCGCCTAGTCTCACCGGTTCGCGCCGCCGGGATGCACCCGGCCGGCGACTCCCTCGAGACTCATGGCCACCGTTCCAACGCCGCAAGCGTCCGTCTCCCGGGCCCGCACCTACGCGTCGTTCGTGCGGCTCGAACACACGCTTTTCTCGCTCCCGCTGCTCCTGGCCGGCGTGTTCAGCGCCCGCGGGCCGGCGCTGGCTCTCGCGCGCTGGGGCCTGATCGCGATCGCCGCCGTCGGCGCGCGGACGTCGGCCATGGCGCTCAATCGCATCGTCGATCGCCGGCTCGACGCGCTCAACCCGCGCACCGCGGTCCGCGAACTGCCGAGCGGCCGTATGTCGCCGCGCGAAGCGTGGGTGCTGCTGCTGGTGAGCGCCGCGGCGTATCTCGCGGCATGCGCCGCGCTCGGGCGCTGGTACCTGCTCGTCGCGCCGGTCCCGCTTGCGGTGTTCGCGACGTACCCGTACCTCAAGCGCTTCACCCCGTTCTGCCACTTCGGCGTCGGCCTCGCGCTCGCGCTCGCGCCGCTCGCGGGCTTCGCCGCCGCCCACCCCGCGCTCGAGTCGCCCGGGCCGGCGTTGTGGCTGGCCGCGTTCGCGTTCGTGTGGGTGGCCGGGTTCGACGTCATCTACGCGACGCTCGATGAGGAGTTCGATCGCGCGAACGGCGTGCACTCGCTGGTCGCCTGGCTCGGACGCACGCGCGCGCTGCGCGTGTCGGGGCTGCTCCACAGCATCGCCGGCTATCTGCTGATCCCGGTCGCGGTGCTGATCGTCGGCCCGCTCGAGGGCCGCCCGTTGTGGCGCGTGGCCCCGCCGTTCGCGCTGTGCGTCGTGGCGTACGCGCTGCTCAAGCTCGAACAGCGCTGGGCCGAGGACGTGAACCTGGCGTTCTTCAAGGTCAACGTCTGGGTGGGCTTCGTCGTCCTGGCGATCGTGCTGGCCGGCCGCGCGGTGCAGGGCTTCTGACGTGGCGCGCTATCTGATCGGCATGACCGGCGCCTCGGGCAGCGCGTTCGGCGTGGACTTCGTGAAGCGCTGCCCGGGCGACAAGTACCTGGTGATGAGCGACTGGGCGCGGCAGGTGCTGCACTCGGAGACGGGGCTCAAGCCCTCCGACCTCGAGCCTCACGTGAAGAAGCTCTACGCCGACACCGATCTCGCCGCGCCGTTCGCCTCGGGCAGCAACCGCGTTGACGCGTTCGTCATCGTGCCGTGCAGCGTGAGCACGCTGGCCAAGATCGCGGTCGGCATCGCCGACACCCTGATCACGCGCGCCGCGTCGGTCGCGCTCAAGGAGCGCATGCGCCTCGTCGTGTGCGTGCGCGAGACCCCGCTCAGCTCGATCGCGCTCGAGAACGCGCTCAAGCTGTCGCGCGAAGGCGTCGTGGTCATGCCGGTGTCGCCGCCGTGGTACCGCAAGCCTCAGAGCCTCGACGACGCGGTGCGCGGCTTCACCGACAAGGTCTTGGGCGTCCTCGGCGAGCCCTCGGGCGCCGGCTGGCGCGACGAGGAACTGGAGTGAGCTTTCGCTCCCTCTCCGAGTTCCTGTCCGATCTCGAACGCCGCGGCGATCTCAAGCGGGTGACGCGCGAGGTCGACTGGGCCTACGAGGTCACCGAGATCGCGTGCCGCGAGGCGCGCCTCGAAGGCCCGGCGCTGCTGTTCGAGAACGTGCGCGGCGCGCGCTTCCCGCTCGCGGTCAACGTGCTCGCCGCGCGGCGGCGCATCGAGTGGGCGCTCGGCCGGACGCCGGCCGCGGTCGGCGCCGAGATCGAGTCCATCGTCCACGCGCTGCCGCCCAAACGTCTCGCCGATCTCTGGGCCCTGCGCGGCAGCGCGCGGCGTGTGCTCGCGAGCCGGCCGCGCCACGTCGCGGTCGGTCCGGCGCAGCGTCACGTGCTGAAGGACCAGCTCGCCGCGCTGCCCATCTTGCAGCTGTGGCCGAAGGACGGCGGACGCTTCGTCACGTTCCCGCTCGTCTTCACCGAAGACCCGGCGACGAAGAAGCGCAACCTCGGCATCTACCGCATGCACGTCTACGACGGCGCGACCACCGGCATGCACTGGCAGATCGGCAAGGGCGGCGGCTTCCATTTCCACGAAGCGGAGAAGCGCGGACAGGCGCTCGAGGTCGCGGTCGCGGTCGGCGCCGATCCCGCGACGCTGCTGTCCGCGGTCGCGCCGCTGCCCGAGGGCATCGACGAGCTGGCGTTCGCCGGCTTCCTGCGCGGCGCGCCGACGCGGCTCTCGCGTTCGCGCAGCCTCTCGCTCATGGTGCCCGCCGACGCCGAGTTCGTGATCGAGGGCGTCGTGCCGGCCGGCGAGCGGCGCATGGAAGGGCCTTTCGGCGATCACTTCGGGCACTACTCGCACGCCGCGCCGTTCCCGGTGTTCCACATCAAGACCGTGACGCACCGCCGGCGCCCGATCTTCCAGGCCAGCGTCGTCGGCAAGCCGCCGCAGGAGGACAAGTTCATGGGCGAGGCGGTGCAGGAGATCTTCACCGGAGTGCTGAAGGTGATCCATCCCGAGATCCGCGACCTGTGGGCGTACTTCGAGGCCGGCTTCCACAACCTGCTCGTCGTCGCGGTCGAGAACCGCTTCGGCCGCGAAGCGAAGAAGACCGCGCTCGGCCTGATGGGCACCGGGCAGCTGTCGCTGACCAAGGCCATCGTGCTCGTCGACCCCGACGTGAACCCGCGTGATCGCCGCGCCGTGTTCGAAGCGCTCGCCCGCAACTTCGATCCGGCCGAGGATTTCCTGCTGCTGCCCGCCGTGCCGCTCGACACGCTCGACTTCACGAGCTACACGATGAACCTGGGCAGCAAGATGATCCTCGACGCGCAGAGCAAGAAGGATCGAGCGCCCGTGCCGCCGCTCGGGCAAGTGCCCGACGCGCGCGCGCTCGAGCCCTCGATCCGCGCGACGCGCCTCGCGTGGGGCGGCATGCTCGTGGTGCAGGTGGAGTCCGACGGGCGCGCCGTGATCGAGCGCCTCGTCCAGCGCGAGGAGTTCGCGAACGTGCGCCTCGTGGTCGCGGTCAGCCCGGACGTGCCGCTCGAGGACGACGAGCTGCTGCTCTGGGGCATCTTCACGCGCTTCGACTGCGCGCGCGACATCGTGCCGGCCGCGACGCGCACGCGCGGCGCGTGGCTCGAATGCCGGGGCCCGCTCGGCATCGACGCGACGTGGAAGGCCGGCTACCCCGAGCCGGTCGCAAACCTGCCCGAGGTCGTGGCCAAGGTCGACGGCTGGTGGCGGCGCGGGTGACGCGTTACTTCTTCCGCGCCAGCATCACCCCGTCGCAGATCGCCAGCAGGCACGCGTCGACGCGCGCGTCGTCGCGCACCTTCAGATTGATCGCGCGCAGCGCCTCGGTGTCCGGCTCATGGTTCGTGGGATCGGCGACGCGGCCGCTCCACATCACGTTGTCGATCGCGATGAGTCCGCCCGAGCGCACGAGGCCGAGACACGCCTCGTAGTACGCGTTCACGTTCCCCTTGTCGGCGTCGATGAACGCGAGGTCGAACGAGCCGAGGCCGGGATCGCGCGACAACGCGCCGAGCGTGTCGAGCGCCGGTCCCAGGCGCAGCTCGATGCGATCGGAGAGCCGGGCTTCGGACCAGTAGCGCTTGCCGATCGCCGTCCATGGCTCGCTGATGTCGCACGTCACCAGGCGGCCGCCCTGGGGCAGCGCCGCCGCCATCTTGAGCGCGCTGTAGCCCGTGAACGCGCCGACTTCGAGCACGCGCCGGGCGCCGAGCAGGCGCACCAGCAGCGCCAGGAACGCGCCTTCGTCGGACCCGATCTGCATGACGGCGTCGGGCAGCGCGGCCGTCTCCGCGCGCAGGCGCTGCTCGATCGCCGTGTCGCGCGTCATGTCGTGATCCAGGTAGTGCGCGAGCTGCTCACCGATTTCAATACGACCGCTCATGGGTGCTTCCTCCTTGGTTCGGGCGCGTAGCGTAGGGTCTGGCGGCCCGGCTTTCCAATCGGCACGCCCAAGTTGTCAGCCGCGCCTCGCGACGGCTAGTTTCAGGGGTCATGGATTCCAGGTCGCGCTTCACCGAGTGGTTCGGGCGCCCCCGCGCGCTCATCGGCATGATCCACGTCGGCGCCCTGCCGGGCACGCCGCGCGCGGAGCAGTCGCTCGACGCCATCGCCGAGTTCGCGGTGGACGAGGCACGCGCGTACCGCGAAGCCGGCTTCACCGCGCTGCTGCTCGAGAACATGCACGACCGCCCTTACCTCAAAGGCGGCGTCGGCCCCGAGATCGTGGCCGCGATGACGGCGATCGGTCGCGCCGTGCGCCACGAAGTCGCGCTGCCGCTCGGGCTGCAGATCCTGGCTGGAGCGAATCGCGAGGCGCTGGCCGTCGCGCTCGCCGTGGGCGCGGCGTTCGTGCGCGTCGAGGGCTTCGTGTTCGCGCACGTCGCCGACGAAGGGCTCATCGAGTCCGACGCCGGCCCGCTGCTCCGCTACCGGCGCGCGATCGGCGCCGAGCACGTCGCGGTGTTCGCCGACGTCAAGAAGAAGCATGCCGCGCACGCGCTCACCGCCGACGTGGACCTGGCCGAGACCGCGCGCGCCGCCGAGTTCGCGCTCGCCGACGGCGTGATCGTGACCGGCGTCGCGACCGGACGCGAAGCCGCGAGCGAGGACGTGGCGGCCGTCGCCGCGGCCACGAGCCTGCCGACGCTCGTCGGCTCGGGGCTCACCGCCGACAACCTCGCGCGCTACGCCGCGGCCGAGGGATTCATCGTCGGCTCGTCCGTGAAGCAGGGCGGCGTGTGGTCGAACCCGCTCGACCGCGAGCACGCGGCCGCGATGGCCCGCGCGTTCCACGTGCTGGAGAAGCGGTGACGCCCGACCTCGTGTGCCTCGGCAATCTCATCACGGACGACATCGTGTTCGCGGATGGCCGCGTGCAGATGGGCGTCGCCGGCGGCGCCGTGGTCTACGCCGCGCTCGGCGCGCGACTGTGGGGCCCGCAGGTCGGTGTTGTCGGCGTCGCCGGCTCGGACTACTCGTATCAGATGCTGGAGGGTCTCGCGCGCCGCGGCGTCGGCGTCGCCGGCATTCGCCACGAGCCGCGGCCGGGCCTGCGCGCGTGGCTGCTGTACGAGCCGGGCGGTCGGCAACTCGTCCACCGCCTCGACGCGCCGCCACACGCCGTGTTCTCGCCGACGCTCGCCGATCTTCCGCCCGACTACGCGCGCGCGCGCGCGTTCCATCTCTCGCCCATGCCGCTCGCGTCGCAGGAGGCGCTGGCCGAGGGGCTGGCCCGCATGGGCACCGCGTTCGTGTCGGTCGACCCGCACGAGCCGCTGACGGCGGAATCGCTGCCCCAGTGGAAGCGCGTGCTCGGACGAGTCGACGCGTTCCTCGCGAGCGAACAGGAAGTGCGGCTCGCCGGGCTCGACGCCGATCCGCTGGCGACGCTGGCGCCGCTCGCGGGCGGGCGGCTGCGCTTCGTCGCCCTCAAGCGCGGGGCGAACGGCGGCGTGTTGTGCGACCTGGCGGAGCGCCGCGTGATCGAATGGCCGCGCTGCCCGGTGACGGTGCTCGACCCGACGGGCGCGGGGGACGCGTTCGGAGGCGGCTTCGTGTCCGGCTGGCTCGCGACGTCGAACGTCGAGGCCGCGCTCGAACGCGGCTGGGTGTCGGCCGGGCTCGCGCTCGAGAACTGGGGCGCGCAGGGGTTCATGGGCGTGACGCCCGAGATGGCCGAGGTGCGGCGCCGCGAGTGGGCGGCTTCGCGGGCGCGCGCGTGAGTCCGACCCTGCGCATCGCTCCCGAAGTCGCGGAGGCGCTGGCCGCGGGTCGCCCGGTCGTGGCGCTCGAGACCACCGTCGTGACGCACGGCCTGCCGCATCCCGACGGCGTCGCGGTCGCGCTCGAGATGGAGGACGCGGTGCGCCGCGCAGGCGCGACGCCGGCCACGATCGGCGTGCTGGAGGGCGCGGTGCGCGTGGGGCTGGCGCGCGCGGATCTCGAGGCGTTGGCCGGCGCGCGCGACGTCGCGAAGCTCAACCTCAGCAACTTCGCGGCGGTCCTCGCCGCGGGGACGCCCGGATCGACGACGGTCGCCGCGACCGTGTTCGTCGCCGCGCGCGCCGGCATCGGCGTGTTCGCGACCGGCGGCATCGGCGGCGTGCACCGCGACGTCGAGCACTCGGGCGACGTGAGCGCCGACCTGACCGCGCTCGCGCGCTATCCGGTCGCCGTCGTGTGCGCGGGCGCCAAGGCGGTGCTCGATCTGGCGCGCACGGTCGAGATGCTCGAAACGCTCGGCGTGCCGGTGTACGGCTTCGGCACCGATCGCTTCCCGGCGTTCTATCGCCGCGACAGCGGCCACGGCGTGGACGCGCGCTTCGATGCGGTCGACGCGCTGGCCCGGGCGGTGCGCCTGCACTTCGAACTCGAGTTGGGCGGCGGCGTGGTGGTCGCGAATCCGATACCGATCGCCAGCGAAATGCCGGCCGACGTGTACGCGCCGGCCCTCGAACGCGCGCTCGCCGACGCCGAGGCGCGCGGCCTGAAGGGCCGCGCCGTCACGCCGTTCCTGCTCGAGCGCATGCGCCAGCTGACGCTCGGCGCGAGCGTCGAAGTGAATCGCGCGCTGCTGCTCGACAACGCGCGCGTTGCCGGCGAACTGGCCGTGGCTCTCGCGTCGTCCCGCCGTGCGGGCGGCGCGCGCGCGCGTTCGATCTAGCGGCAACCGTCTCACCGCGGCCGCCACGCACGCCAAGGAATCGTCACGCACGTCGCGGCTCGTCCCTGCGGATTCAACTCCCATCCGCTGGTCCGTTGGCCGCCCACGCTGGTCGCGCGTTCGTTGCTCGCGTGCCTCGCGCGCACGCATGCTGCGGCTGGTCGCGACGATGGTCGACACTCTCTCCGCGCGGAGTTCCCGCTCCGCCGCGTCGTCCAGGAGGCCCACATTCATCGAGTGAACGCAGCGAACGCGGGGTGTCCCCACCCGGGCCCCGCGCCGGTCGGAGTTTCTGCCGCGGTGGTGTGTGGTGTCGCCGGCGCCGTCAACCTTCCCGTGATCGGGCTGGTCCTAGGGCGCGTGAGCCGACGTCACCCCTGACCCTGGAGCTCTCCATGTTTGCCGCTTCTCTCCTCTCGGTCACGCTGCTCGCCACGACGCCGCAAGTGGCGCGGTGCGACAGCATGTTCGCCCAGCTGCCGGAGCTGCACGCCCGGCGGCTCGCGGGCGCGATCACCGTGGACGGTCTGTTGAACGAGCCGGAGTGGCAAACCGGCGAACCGATCACGCGGTTCATCCAGGGAGAGCCCAACGAGGCCGCCGCCCCGACGCAGAAGACCGAAGTGCGCATCGCCTACGACGACGTGGCGCTGTACGTGGGGGCGCGCATGTACGACGCGCATCCCGATTCCATCATCGCGCGCCTCAGTCGCCGCGACGTGAGCGTGCCGACCGACAAGTTCTCGGTGTTCGTCGATCCGTTCCACGACAAGCGCAGCGGCTACTACTTTCAGGTCACCGCCGCCGGCACGCAGCTCGACGGCACGCTGTACAACACCGACTGGGACGAGAGCTCGTGGGACGGCGTCTGGGAAGGCGCGGCGCACGTCGACGCGCAGGGCTGGACGTGCGAGATGCGAATTCCGTTCTCGCAGCTGCGCTTCCAGAAGCGCGACCAGTACGTGTGGGGCATCAACCTGAGACGCGACATCCAGCGCACGAACGAGCGCGACTGGGTGGTGTTCGTGCCCAAGAACTCGAGCGGCTTCGTGTCGCGCTTCCCGACGCTGCTCGGCATCGAGAAGGTCGCCCCAGGGCGCTTCGTCGAAATCCTGCCGTACGTGACGTCGCGCGGCGAGTACCTGGTGCACGACCACAACGATCCGTTCAACGATGGCTCGCGCTACAAGGGTGAGATGGGCGGCGACCTGCGCGCCGGTCTCGGCAGCAACCTCACGTTGAACGCGACGGTGAATCCCGACTTCGGCCAGGTCGAGGTCGACCCGGCCGTCGTGAACCTGAGCGACGTCGAGACGTTCTTCAGCGAGAAGCGCCCGTTCTTCGTCGAGGGCTCGACCATCTACAACTTTGGCAACCAGGGCGCGAACAACTACTGGGGCTTCAACTGGCCCGAGCCGAAGTTCTTCTACACGCGGCGCATCGGCCGCAGCCCGGAGGGCGCGCCGCCCGACTCGCCGTACGTCGACGCGCCGACCGGCACGCGTATCCTGGGCGCCGCGAAGCTCACGGGGAAGGTGCTCGACGGCTGGAACATCGGCACGCTGCACGCCGTCACCGAGCGCACCGACGCGGAACTCGCCGGCAACGGCCCGCGGACGAAAGCCGAGATCGAGCCGCTCACGTACTACGGCGTGGAGCGGGGCCTGCGCGACTTCAACCACGGTCGCCAGGGCCTCGGGCTCATGACGACGTACGTCGCGCGGCAGTTCGATTCAAAGGGCATGGCCGACCAGCTGAATCGCGAGTCGTTCATGGGCGGCGTCGACGGCTGGACGTTCCTCGACAAGAGCAAGACGTGGGTCGTCTCGGGCTGGTCCGTCGTCTCGCAGGTGCGCGGCACGCAGGCGCGGATGACGGCGCTGCAGCAGAACTCGATCCATTACTTCCAGCGGCCCGATTCCAAGTACCTCGAGGTCGACAGCACGGCCACGTCGCTCAACGGCATGGGCACGCGGCTGTGGCTGAACAAGCAGAACGGGCGTGTGATCTTCAACTCCGCCGCCGGATTCCAGAGCCCGAACTTCGACGTGAACGATCTCGGCTTCCAGACCCAGTCGGGCGTGTACAACGCGCACGTCGGCGGCGGATACAAGTGGAACGACGTCGGCCGCTACAAGCGGTCGTCGTCGTGGATCGGCGCGCTGTTCGGCAACATGAACTTCGATCACAAGCTCACGAACCTCGGCGCGTGGACGGACCAGTGGACGCAGTTCCGCGGCAACATCTACTGGGAGAACACGGCGAGCATCAATCCGCGGCGCTACAACGACCGGCTCACGCGCGGCGGTCCGCTCCTGAAGATGCCGACCGTGTGGGAAATCGACGAGTACGTCGAGAGCGACCCCAAGCGCTCCCGCTACTACTCGCTCACGACTGGATTCAACAACGACGAGACGAACGCGATCGGCTGGTGGTTCAACCCGGCGGTGGAGTTCAAGCCGGTGTCGAACATCGTGTTCAAGGTCAGCCCGGGTTTCTCGAAGAATCGCGAGGATGCGCACTACATCGGCGTGTACGACGATCCGCTGGCCACGAGCACGTATGGCAAGCGCTACGTGATGGCCACACTCGACGAGACGACGCTCTCGACGAACATCACGCTGAACTGGTCGTTCACCCCGAAGCTGTGCCTGCAGATGTTCGTGCAGCCGCTCGTCGCGTCGGGCGCGTACCACAACTACAAGGAGCTGACCGAGCCGGGCACGTACGACTTCCTCGTCTACGGACGCAACGGCTCGACGTTCGACCCGAACGGCGTGGTCGCGGATCCCGACGGCGCCGGCCCGGCGGCTCCGATCAACATCGGGAACCAGGACTTCAACTTCCGCGAGCTGCGTGGCAACGCGGTGCTGCGCTGGGAGTACATGCCGGGCTCGGCGCTGTTCCTGGTGTGGACGCAGGACCGCACGGACTCGGAGGACATCGGCCAGTTCGAGTTCAACCACTCGTTCCACCAACTGGTCACCGCGAAGGCCAACAACATCTTCCTGGTGAAGGCGTCGTACTACTTCAACCTGTAGACGGACGAGTCAGGCAGGTCCCCCGCTCCAAACACAGAAGCCCGGCGCCGAGAGGCGTCGGGCTTTCGTGTGAGGCGGTCGAGTTGCGGCGCGCGAAGCGATGGACTTCAGTGCGAGAAGATCGCCTTGCGCACCACGGGGCGCGACAGCCCGGGTGCGGTGAGGCGCACGAAGTAGATCCCGTTCTTTAGTTGTGTGCCGTCGCCCGTGCGGCCATCCCAGGAATCTGCGTAGACGCCAGCTTCGCGCCACTCATGCACGAGAGTCCGCACGTGCCGGCCCTGCACGTCGTAAATCGAGAGGTCCGCCAGCCCGGGTCGACCGAGCGTGAACAGCATGCCCAGACACTGATCGAACGGGTTCGGATACATCTCATCGAGGCTCGTGACGAGCTTCTCTAGGTGCGGTAGTGGCACGGAGACGTTGTAGAACGTACCGAGGGTGCTATCGGCATAGGTGTAAATATGGTCGCCGATCACATGCAGGCTATCGCCATTGCCGCAGTTACCGGCGAGGAAGAAGTAGACCTTCACGCTGTCGTTGGGCGCGACCCATGTCACGTGCCAGACGATCGGACCGCTCTGCCCATCTTCGTTCTGGCCCTTGTGCACGTCCGATTCGGTGTGCTCGAGGTAGACACGGCGTTTGTACGTATTGGAGGACGCGGGCGAGTAGCGCCTCCACTGCAAGGAATCCGGCGGCACGCCAGGAGTGAGCCAGACACCGGCGCTGTCACCGGTCGTTGAATTCACGGCTTGGATCTGGAAGCCCCACTTAACCAGGTACGGCGATGGTGCCTGGCTCCAGTTGTAGTTGAGCTCGATTGTCAGTGGATACGAAGCGCCTGCGACGTAATTGGTAGGAATGCCGCCGATGTGCAGCGTGCCATTCGGGTCGGTGTTCTGGCTCCCAGTCGGGAAGTGACACGACGTGCAGTTGGGTTCCGCCGGCTTGCCCGCAACGGGGAACGCACCCGTGAGGCTCACGAGCGGCCCGAACGAATACGCGCGCGCGAGCGCCGCTCCGCCAAGGAGCACGGCGACGGCCGTGGCCCGAATGATGTGATGGCGCATGGTGCTGCCTCTCCACGGGGGGTGAAGGGGGTCGTTCCGCAAGTCAGGCGGCGGCAAGTTTAGCACAACCGCACTTGACCCAAATTGGGCAAGTCTGTCGCGATTGTGTCAGCCCTCGGGCCAACCTGGCCCGGAGTCCGATCTCGCGGCGAGCTTGTTCGCGCTCAAGACGTTTCGCGCGACCCCGCTTCGCGTCGACGCCTCGGCCTCGCTATACTGCCGCCCCCATGGAACCCGCTCCCGTGCCGGCTTCGGGCTTTACCGCCGACCTTCGGCTTCGCCACCCCGCCGTCGAGTCGGCCCGCCGCACCCTGCTGGACGGCGGCCATCTCTCGGCCGAGGACGGGCTCTCCCTCTACGACGCCCCGGTCGTCGAACTCGGACGCCTGGCCAACGCGATGGCGCGCGACCGTCACGGCGACCGCGTGTACTTCACGATCAATCGCCAGCTCAATCCCACGAACGTGTGCGTGCTGGCGTGCAAGTTCTGCGACTACGCCAAGAAGCCGGGCGCGCCCGACGCGTACACCATGACGCGCGAGCAGATCGTGGCCCACGTGCACCCCGAGATCAGCGAGATCCACATCGTCGGCGGGCTGCACAACAAGTGGCGCTTCGACGACTACCTGAACGTGATCCGCTGGGTGAAGGAAGCGAAGCCCGACCTCAGCGTGAAGGCCTACACCGCGGTCGAGATCGACTTCTTCTGCCGGCTGACGCGCAAGGACGCGGCGTGGGTGCTGAGCGAGCTGCGTGCCGCCGGCCTCGACGCGCTGCCGGGCGGCGGCGCCGAAGTCTTCAGCGAGCGCGTGCGGCGCGAGATCTTCCACCAGAAGATCGGCGCCCAGCGCTGGATCGAGATCCACGAAGTCGCGCACTCGCTCGGCATCCCGTCCAACGCCACGCTGCTCTACGGGCACATCGAGACGCGCGCCGAGCGCGTGCAGCACATGGTGCTGCTGCGCGAGCTGGAGCAGCGCGCGCCCGGGTTCTTCGCGTTCATTCCGCTCGCGTTCCAGCCGGGTACGACCGGGCTCGTGCGCCGGCAGGCTTCGGCGATCGAGGACCTGAAGACGATCGCCATCTCGCGCCTCGTGTTCGACAACGTGCCGCACGTGAAGAGCTACTGGATCATGCTCGGCCAGGACACGGCGGGCATCGCGCTGAACTTCGGCGCCAGCGATCTGGACGGCACGATCGGCCAGGAGAAGATCGCGCACGCCGCCCTGGCGCGCAGTCCGGTCGGGATGGCCGAGGAGGCGATGGTCCACACGATCCGCGAAGCGCGGAAGTTGCCGGTCCAGCGCGACGCGTTGTATCGCGTCATCCGCGAGTACGGACGCGAGGACGAGTCGGTCGCGGCCGGCGTCGCCTGATTCCGATGGCTCACGCGCACAGTCCGGGGTTCCTCGCGCTCGTCGCCGACGCCAAGCGCCGCGTGCGCGAATGCGACATCCCCACGTATCGGGCCCGCGTCGCCGCCGGCGAAGCCCTCGTGCTCGTCGACGTGCGCGAAGATCGCGAGTGGAACGAGGGCCACCTGCCGGGCGCCACGCACATGGGCAAGGGCGTAATCGAACGCGACGTCGAGGCGCGCTACCCGGACAAGGCCACGCCGCTCGTGTGCTACTGCGGCGGCGGCTTTCGCAGCGCGCTCGTCGCCGAGAACCTGCAGAAGATGGGCTACACGAACGTGCTGTCCCTGGCTGGCGGCTTTCGCGGCTGGGTCGAGCGCGGATTGCCGGTCGTGCGGGACTAGAGACCGCACTCCCCGCCGTCCCGCCGCCGGCGCCCGCCATCCCGCCGCCCGCGGCCGCTGTCCCGCCGCCCGCCGCCCGCCGCCCGCGGCCGCGTCGCCGCCCCCCGCGTTCATCCCTCCGATCGCGCGCGTTCGTGATTTCGCACCCGAATGGCCCTTGACCGTCGGCGAGTCTGCTAATAAATTAGCAGCATGCTAAGCGGCTAGCAGAAGCCGCCCCTCGTGCCAGGAGGACCCGATGCCCGCAACGCGACACGCGCAGCTCGGGCGCCGCGAGCGCCAGATCATGGAGGCCGTCTACCGGATGGGACGCGCCACCGTCGCCGACGTCCTCGAGTCGCTTGAAGACGCACCCAGCTACTCCGCGGTGCGCGCGATGCTGCGCATCCTCGAGAGCAAGGGACACTTGAAGCACGAGGTCGACGGACCGCGCTTCGTGTACCTGCCGACCGTGACGCCCGACCGGGCGCGCCGCTCGGCGCTGCGCGACGTGGTCAAGCGCATGTTCGACGGATCGGCGGGCCAGGCCGCGGCCGCGCTGCTCGAATCCTCCGACACGCAGCTGACCCGCGACGACATTCAGAAGCTCGAGCGCCTGATCGAACAGGCGCGCCGCCAGGGGAGATGATCGCCATGTTCGCTCTGGAAACCAGTGCCGGCGCGGCCTCCTCGGCCGGCGCTTTCGCGATGCTCGTCGAATGGACCGTGAAGTCCACGGCCGTGCTGGCCGCGGCCGGCCTGCTGTCGCTCGTGCTGCGCCGCGCGTCGGCCGCGCGGCGGCACCTGGTATGGACGTCCGCGCTGCTCGCCACGCTGGCGCTGCCCGCGCTGCTCGTGGCGCTGCCGGCGTGGCGGATCGAAGCGCCGCGACTGGCGTGGCTCGCGCCGCGCGCGCTGTTCGCGCACCCGAAGTCGGCGCGCATTGGCGAGGCGACCGACACGCCCGAGTCCGCCACGCCGGTCGGTGGCGCTCGCGACGTGCGCTCGAGCGAGCCCGCACCGGCGGCCGGCACGGAACGCGAAACGTCCGCGAGAGTCGGCTCCGCGGCGGGCGCGGCGCCGACGCCGGCCGCCGGCGCGGACCTCGCGTCGGGCACCGGCGCCACGGACGGGCGCGCGACCCGTGCGGGCGAAGGCACGACCCGCGCCTCGAACGCCGGCGCGGCCGGCGCGCTCGCCTCGGGCTCGCGCGCCGCGCGCGCGCCGCTCCCGTGGGCGCGGCTGCTGCTCGTCGTGTGGCTGGCGGGCGCCCTGCTGGTCCTGGCCACGTTCGTGGCCGGGCACGTGCTGCTCCGCCTCACGCTGCGCGCGGCGCACACGGTGCGCGGCGGACCGTGGCGCGATCTCGCCCTCGACGCAGCCGATCGGCTGCGCCTGAGCCTGCCGTTCGCCCTGCTCGAGAGCGACGCGGTGCGCGTGCCGATGGCGTGCGGCACGCTGCGCCCGCGGGTGCTGCTGCCTGCGTCCGCCGAAAGCTGGTCGGACGATCGCAAGCGCGCCGTGCTGCTGCACGAGCTGGCGCACATCGAGCGCCACGATTGCCTCACGCACGCGCTCGCGCAGCTGGCGTGCGCGGCGCTGTGGTTCCATCCGGGCGTGTGGTGGGCCGCCTCGCGCATGCGGGTCGAGCGCGAGCAGGCGTGCGACGATCGCGTGCTGGCCTCCGCGACGTCGGCCAGCGACTACGCGCACCATCTGCTCGAGATCGTGCGTTCGCTCGGGGCCTCGCGGCTCGCCGGACTCGGCGCGGTGGCGTTCGCGCGCCCGTCCAGCTTCGAGGGCCGCCTGGTCGCGGTGCTCGATCCGCGCCGCGATCGCCGCCGCGTCGGCGTGCGCCTCGCGCTGCCGGCCGCTGCGCTCGCGCTCGCCGCGGTGCTGCCGTTGGCCGCGCTCCAGCCGACCGCCGTCGCAGCCCACGGCAACGACAAGGGTCGGGGAACCGCGGCGGAACGCGCCGAGAAGGCCGAGAAGGCCGAGAAAGACGAGAAGTCCGCAGAGACCGAATCGCCCTCGCGCGTCCAGCGCGCGCCCGATCCGGATCGTCCGCTCGCCGAGCGCATTCGCTGGGCGCGCGACGCCGCGCACGAAAGCGACAGCGGCTGGTGGGTGGGCTGGCAGATCGAAGGCCATCCCGAGCTCAAGGCCGGCATGCTCAGCGACTCGGACGGCCTCGACGTCGGCATCTTCGACCGCGACGGCCTGCTCACGCTCGACGACGTGCTGAAGGGCGCGCCGCGCGGCACGTGGCATCAGAGCGAGGAAAGTCGCATCGGTCCCGTCGCCGTGCTCGTTCACTTCGATTCGGGCGGCGACGAATCGCCGACGCGCATTCGCATCCAGAGCATGGGCCTGCCCTGTCAGCTCGAGGGCGATCCGATCTTCTGGCTCGGCCCCGCGGCCGACGAGCAGAGCGTCGCCTGGTTGCGCGTCGTCGCGAGCCACCAGGAGGACGCGGACCTGCGCGCCGAGTTCGTGAAGGCGATCGGCGTGCACCGCTCGTCCGATCTCGTCGTTCCCTACCTGAGTGCGCAACTGAGCGGATCGGAGGCCGACGCGGTGCGCTCCAGCGCCGCCGAGGCGCTGGCCTGGCACCGCTCTCCGAAGACGCTCGAGATGCTCGGGCGTCTGGCGCGCACGGATCGCACGACCGCGGTGCGGCGCAGCGCGGTCGATGCGATGGGCCGCTTCGGCACGCCGGAGGCGCTGGACCAACTGCTCGACCTGGCGCGTGCCGGCCGTGACGAAGCCACGAGATGGAAGGCGTTCGACGTGCTGGGCGGCGAGGTCGCGCGCACCGCGCCCGAGCCTCCGACCACGCCGGCCCCTGCGACGCTGGCGACGCCCGCGTGGCCCCCGAGCGCGATGGCGCCGATGGCGCCCGCGCCCAGCACGAGCGTGCCGCCCGTTCCCGCGTCGCCGGCTTCCGCGCCGCGCGCGCCCGAGGCGCGCATCGTCGAGAGCGACGCGTTGCCCGAGGATCCGTCCGAGCCGCTGGCCGAGAACGATCTGGCCGTGCAGCTGCAGGCGGTCGAGGCGCTCTCGCGCTATCCCGCCGCGCAGAGTCTGCCGCGCCTCGAGAATCTGGCCGAGACGCATCGCAACGAGGAAGTGCGCTGCCATGCGGTGGAGTGCCTCGCGCGTCTCGACGATCCGCGCGTGGTCGATGCGCTCGATCGGCTGGCCTGGCACGGCCGGCAGAAGAGCGTGCGCACGCGCGCCGTGGAGAGCCTCGGGCGCACGGCCCATTCGGATCAGGCGCTCGAGAAGCTCGAGGCCATCGCCAATCGGCACCCGGGGAGCGACGAGCGGCGCATGGCGGTCGAGGCCATCGGCCGCGTGGACTCGCCGCGCGCGCTCGAACTGCTCGAACGCGTCGTGCAGAGCAGCCGCGACGCCGACGCCCAGCGCCAGGCCGTCGAGAGCCTCGGGCGCCGCGACGATTCCGGAACGAGCGAGCGCCTGATGCGCATCGCGCGCACGCATGCGGCGATGGACGTGCGCCGGCAGGCGATCGAGAGTCTGGGCCGGGTCGACGGCACGCACGCCGCTCAGATGCACGACCTGGCGAAGTCCGACCTGCCGATCGATCTGCAGCGCCAGGCCGTCGAGAGCCTGGGTCGGCTCGACGAACCGGAGGTGCCAGGCATGCTGCTCGACATCGCGCTCCACCATCCGGCGCTCGACGTCCAGCGCCAGGCGGTCGAGAGCCTCGGCCGGCTCGACGCCGACACCATGCCGCAGTTGGAAACGCTGGCGCGCACGCATCCGGCGAGCGACGTGCGCCGTGAGGCGGTCGAAGCCATGGCGCGGCGCGATCCGGATCGCGCGCTGCCGATGATCGAGAAGATCCTCGCCGGGCGCTCGAAGAGTTCTGCGCAGTAAGACGAGCGGACGAGCCGCCGCACGGCCGCGCCGGACGCGGGGCGCCGGCGGCGGTGAGGCGACAAGAGCGCCGCGCGGGGCAAGCCCCTCGCGCGGCGCTCTTTCTGTGCGGTCCGGACTCGCGTAGAGTCGGCGCGTCCGCCTCCGCGCTACCGCCCACCGCCCCTGGTCCCAGGGAGGGACTCTTGTCCGACATCGGCGCCCCGCTGTTCCATTCGGTCCCGTTCACGGATCCGCAGCACGTGCTCGAGACCATCTTCGGCTACCGCGAGTTCCGCCCCGGACAGCGCAAGGTCATCGACTCCGTGCTCGCCGGGCGCGACTGCATCGCGGTGATGCCGACCGGGGCCGGCAAGTCGCTCACGTTCCAGCTGCCGGCCAAGCTGCTGCCCGGCCCGGTGCTCGTGATCTCGCCGCTCATCTCACTGATGAAGGATCAGGTCGACGCGCTGAAGCGGCTCGGCTTCCGGGCCGCGGTGCTGAACTCGACGCTGTCGTTCGACGAGCGGCGCGCGCGCCTCGGCGAACTGCGCCGCGGCGAACTGGAACTGTTGTACGTCGCGCCCGAGGGCCTCGAAGGCTCGCTACGCTCGCTGATCGCGGACTGCTCGGTGAGCCTCGTCGTGGTCGACGAAGCGCATTGCATCAGCCACTGGGGCCATGATTTTCGCCCCGCCTACCGCAAGCTCGCCGGCCTCAAGTCGGAGCTCGGCGACATCCCGGTGCTGGCGCTGACCGCGACCGCGACGCGGCGCGTGGCCGGCGACATCATCCGCGAGCTGGGCATGCGGAAGCCCGACGGCTTCAAGGGCTCGTTCTTCCGGCCGAACCTGATCGTGACCGCGCAGAAGAAGGGCGCGGCCCCGGGCGGCGGCGCCGGCCGCAACGTGCGCCGCGACGTGCTCGGCCTGATCGAGCGGCACAAGGGCGAGAGCGGCATCGTGTACTGCCTGAGCCGGCGCAGCGTGGACTCGACGTGCGAGTGGCTGCGCGCCCAGGGCGTGCGCGCGGCCGCGTACCACGCCGGACTCGGCGACGACGTGCGCGCGCGCAACCAGGACGCGTTCGCGCGCGACGAGATCGACGTGATCGTGGCCACGGTCGCGTTCGGCATGGGCATCGACAAGAGCAACGTGCGCTACGTCGTGCACCGCGACATGCCGAAGAGCGTCGAGGCCTGGTACCAGGAAATCGGCCGCGCCGGACGCGACGGCCTGCCGAGCGATTGCGTGCTGTTCTACTCGTGGGCCGATGTCATGGGCTACGACGTGTTCCTGGACGGCATCGACGATCCGTCCGTGCGCGAGGAGACGCGCAAGAAGACCGTCGAGATGTTCCGCCTGGTCGAGCGCGGCGGCTGCCGGCACCAGGCGCTGGTGCGCCACTTCGACGAGACCATCGAGCCGTGCGGCAGCTCGTGCGACACGTGCCGCGGCTCGGGGCTGGAAGCGCTGGTCGCCGGCACGCGGCGCGCGGTCACCGGTCGCGTTGCGGCCGCGATCTCGGAGCACCCCGAACGTTTCGAGCGCCTGCGCGCGCTGCGCAAGCGGCTGGCCGACGCCGAGGGCGTGCCGCCGTACATCGTGTTCAGCGACGCGACGCTGCGGCAGATGGCCGACGCCTGTCCCACGACGCGAGCCGAGATGCTCGGCGTTTCGGGCGTGGGGCCGACCAAGCTCGAACGCTACGGCGACGCGTTCCTCGAGACGCTGCGCGAGGGCTGAGCGTCGCCGCCCGCCCCGAGCCGCGCGATCGCCAGGATCCCGGCCACGGGCCCGAGCGCCAGCACGGGGAACGCGCCGCGCCAGCCGACCGCGTCCACGATCGGCGGCACGCCCTGGATCGTGACCATGGTCAGCAGGAAGCCGAGCGACGTCTGGAGCGTGAGCGCGGTCCCGACCGCGTGCGGCGGCGCGGACTCGGTGACCATGGCGCTGAACTGCGCCGAGTCCGAGACCACGAAGAAGCCCCACACCCACACGGCCGTCGCGACCAGCCACGGTGACGCGCCGAACGTGAGGCCGATCACGATCGCGCACACCGCGCTCACCGCCATCGACACCGTGACGACGCGCGCGTAGCCGACGCGGCGCGCCCACCAGCCGCCCCACACGCAGCCCGCGCCGCCCGCGGCCAGCACACCGAACGACATCAGCGGCACGCTCGACGCGTGCGCCGCCGCCGCGCCGCCGGACAACGCGACGCTGGCCGCGAGGAACGCCGGCACCCACGTCCACATCGCGTACAGCTCCCACATGTGGCCGAGATAGCCGGCGATGGCGAGGCGCGTCGCGCGGTGATGCACGACCGTGGCCACGAGGCGCCACGTGAACGCGCGGCGCGGGAACGGGAACGGCCCGTCGTGGTAGAGCGCGCCGACGAGGACCGCGGCCAGCGCGGCGGCCGCCGACGCGCCGAGCACGACGGTCGCCAGCGGCGCGCCGCCGATCGCGTGCAGCAGATAGGGCAGGCCCTTGCCGGCGGCGAGCGCGCCGACCACCGTGCCGATGGCCAGCCCGCGCGATCTCCGGTACCAGGTCGAGATCATCTTCATGCCCGGCGGGTAGACGCCGGCCAGCGCGCAGCCGGTCGCGAAGCGCGTCGCCAGCGCCACGCCGTAGCCCGGGGCCACGACGAGCGCGGCGTTCGCGAGCGCGGCGAACAGCGCGGCGAGCGCGAAGTAGGCGCGCATCGGCACGAGGTCGGCCAGGTTGAACAGCGCGGCGAGCGCGGTGCCGGCGACGAAGCCGAGCTGCACGGCGGTGGTCAGCGCGCCCGCTTGTCCGGCGCTCAGGTGCCAGCGCGCGGCGAGCTGCGGCGCGACCGCGTTGGCCGAGAACCACACCGACATGCCGAGCAGCTCGGCCGCGGCGAGCAGCACCAGCATGCGCGTGCGGCCGGGCGCACGATCGTCTGAGGGAGTCGTGGTCGAGGTCATGAGGAGCGGCCACGCAGCCGCTCACGGGACACTAGCAGAGTGGGCGAAGCTTCCGGCGGTGCCTCGCGTCGCGGCGAGTGGTGCGGTCGTCGCGCCGAGCGCTCAGGCGGCGCGGCGCAGCTCGGTGCCCTGCGGCATCTCGCGATCGCGATACCGCCACAGCGGCCAGCGCTGGAACATCAGCGCGATCAGCGCGCCGGCGAGGGCGTCCGCGAATCCGGGGCGCCACGGCGCGAGTGGCAGCCCGAACAGCGCCGAGGCGCCGGCCACCAGCAGCGTCACCAGCAGCACGTTCGCGGGCAGCGTGCGTGCCGTCGCCAGCGAGCGCGGCGAGACGCTCGTCACCTCGCCGAAGCGCGGCGGTCCGGCGACGATCGGCGGCAGCGCCGGCGCGTCCGGGTCGGCCGCGTCGCGCCAGGCCTCGATGCGCGCGAGCAGGCGCCGCGCGTCCGGCGTCACCGCGAGCAGCGTGCGCGACGCGGCGTCCCGCAGATTCAGCGTGCCCTCGAGCCCGCGGCCGTCGTCGCGCCAGGTCACGAGCACGCGGCGCACGGGGAGCCAGCCGGGGAGACCGCCCACCAGCCGCACCTGGCGCACGTGCGCGCGCAGCAGCGTGAAGCGAGTGCGTTCGCCGACGTAGCTCAGGTGCTGGCGCGTGAGGACGAGCATGCCGACGTCCCAGTCCGAGAAGTGCTCGTACAGCCTGGGCTCGGCGTCCGGCGCGAGGCCGACGAACTGGGCGTGGGCGTCGTCGAGACGGAAGCCCTCGTCCGCGAGCCGAGCCGGCAGCTCGCGACACAGACGGCGATACGGCCGGGTCGAGAGCAGGTTCGTGGCGAGCAGCGTGACCGCGATGACGGCGAACGCGACGAGCGCGAACAGGCCGCCGCGCGGCACTCCGGCGCGCGTGGCGACCGCCACCGTGCCGGCGGCGGCGAGCCCGTAGAGCGAAAGCATCGTCCAGCCGACGGACGCCATGGTGCGCGCCTTGAATGCGGTCGAGAAGACCGGCGGCGCCGCGTTCTCGGCTGCGACCTCGTAATGCGGATCGTCGGACGGCTCGCCGCGCAGCAGCTCGGCGACGCGCTCGGGCGCGATGCCGCCGATCCGGGCGATGGCTTCGGCGCGGCGCCGCGTCGAAGGATGCGTGAGCCAGCGTTCGCTCCACGAGCCCCACTCGAGCGGCACGTGGTTCAGATGATTGAGGCGCGCCAGCGCCGAGATCATGGCTTCGGGATCGCCGGTCAGCCGCACCGCGCCCGCGTCCGCCGTCCACTCGAAACGCCGCGACATGAAGTAGACGAACACGATCGCCGCCAGGATCGACATCGGCACCGCGACGAGGCCGGGGAGCGGCAGCGGCGTGACGACGGAGAGCGCCACTCCGGCGCCGAGCGCCAGCGCGAGCTTCTTCGGGTGGCCGTGCTGCAGATGGGTGATCTCGTGGGCCAGCACCGCGTCGACTTCGCGGCAGCTCAGGTGCTCGAGCAGATGATCGGTGACCATGACGACGTTGTTGCGCACCGCGAACGCGTTCGCGATGCGCGCGCGGCGCATCGGCACGACGTAGAACTGGCGCAGCTTGACCTTCGCCTCCGCGGCCAGCGCAAAGAGCCGGTCGCGCAGCTCGCCCGAGGTCAGCGCCTCGGCATTCTCGCGGGCCAGCGCGATGCGCGCCTGGGTCAGACCGGCGAGAAGCGCGAGCGCCGCGACCGCCGCGCCGATGCCGAAGCGCGCATGCCCGGTCAGGAACATGACGAGCGCGACGCCGAGACCGCCGAGGAGCCCGAGCGACGCGCCGACCTGCAGCGCGGTCTGCACCACGGTTTCGCCGAGCGTGAACTCGGCGCCGCGCAGGCGCCGCCACACCGGGTGCGCGAACACCGCCGCCGCGACCGCGACCGAGGCGGGCGGCACGAGCGCGATCGCCATCACGGCGACGGCGCGCCACTCGTTTCCGAACGGGAGCAGGTCGGCGACGCGCGTGGCGGCGCCGCCCGTCACGAACGCCAGCCTGGCCAGCCAGCCGCCGGTGACCGTCCATTGCACGCGGCGCGCGAACGCGAACGCCGCGCCGGCCGCGACGTCCGAACCGGCCCGGTACGCGCGGGCGCGGAACCACAGGATGAGCGCGAGCGGAACGAGCAGCGCCAGCGCGAGGCCGGCGACGGTGACGGGCGCGGGCAGGAACGGCCGGGCGTGCGAGAGGGCGTAAAACATAGTTTCGTTATCGACCCGTGCCCGCCCGGACTCCAGCCGTTCGAGCGCCCCGGATCCGGCGTGCGGCGCCGCCCCCGAGGCCCGCCCCGGACTTCGTGCCGGAGGCTCGGGCGCCGTCGGGTGCGCCCGCTCCGGCGTGCGCGCTACTGGCTCGGGCCCCGGCGCTGCGCCCGCTCCCGCGCAGGCGCGCCGCCCGCTCGACGCCCCGCCGCACGCCGTGTAGATTCTGGCCTCCGATGAGTTCCCCGCCGCGTCTCGCCACCACCGTCGCCGCCCGCATTCCGTACGCCAACGCCGCGCCGTTCTACGCGCTGTGGCACGACGCGCCGTTCGCCGTGCGCAACCTGGTGCCGCGCGAACTGGGCCGCGAGGCCGAGGCCGGCAACGTGGATCTCGGGCTCATGGCGGCGGGCGACTACCTGCGCCTCAAGCCGCGCTTCGAGCTGCTCGGGCCGATGGGCGTGGCCGCGCGCGGGCCCGTCCACTCGGTGCTGCTGTTCTCGCGCCGGCCGGCCGCGGCGCTCGGCGACGCGCGCATCTCGGTGACGCCCGAGACCTCGACGTCGATCCGCCTGCTGCACCTGCTGCTCGACGTGCGCCGCGGGCTCACCGGTGTGCGCTACGTGCGCGGCCTCGAGCCTGCGCAGGCCGACGCGCTGCTCATGATCGGCGACAGCGCCATGCGCATGCGCGACCGTCGCCCGCCCGGCTTCACGCACACGCTGGATCTGGGCGCGGACTGGATGGAGTGGACCGGACTCGCGTTCGTGTACGCGGTGTGGGCGGTGCGCGCCGAGCTACCGGCGGACGTGAAGCACGAGCTGGCGCAGTTCCTCGACGGCTCGCTGGCGGCCGGGCTGACGTCGCTGTCCGACGTGGCGAAGCAGCAGACCGAGCCGGGCTGGAGCGCGGGCGAGACCGAGGCGTATCTCCGGCGCTTCCACTACCGCCTCGGCCCCGACGACCTGGCCGGGATGGAGCGCTTCGATCAGCTGCTCCACCAGCATGGGCTGCTGCAACTCGATTGAAATCGAAGGCGCCGGGGCGCGACGCAACCCCCCGACGCCATGCAACGTAGGATCGGCGTGAACCCAGAGCCCTCGCGCCCGGCCCCAAGGAGACCCCCTGGATGAGCACCATGCACGAAGTGGATTACGAGATCGTCGGCGACGACATGCAGTTCGTGAAGATCGAGCTGGATCCCGGCGAGGCCGTGGTCGCCGAGGCCGGATCGATGATGTACATCGAAGACGGCATCGCGATGGAGACGATCTTCGGCGACGGCTCGGCGCAGCAGCAGGGTGGGATCATGGGCGCGCTGATGGGCGCGGGAAAGCGCCTGCTCACCGGCGAGTCGCTGTTCATGACGGTGTTCCAGAATCAGTCGCAGCAGAAGCGCAAAGCCGCGTTCGCCGCGCCGTATCCCGGCAAGATCGAAGCGCTGAACCTGGGCGCGCTCGGCGGCGAAGTGCTCGCGCAGAAGGACTCGTTCCTGTGCGCGGCCAAGGGCGTGAGCATCGGCATCGCGTTCCAGAAGCGCTTCGGCGTCGGCCTGTTCGGCGGCGAGGGCTTCATCATGGAGCGCCTGACCGGCGACGGCTGGCTGTTCGTGAACGCCGGCGGCGCGCACGAAGAGCGGACCCTGGCCGCCGGCGAGACGCTGCGCGTCGACACCGGCTGCATCGTGGCGCTGCAGCCGAGCGTCGACTACGACATCCAGATGGTGGGCGGCATCAAGAGCGCGCTGTTCGGCGGCGAGGGCCTGTTCTTCGCCACGCTGCGCGGGCCCGGCAAGGTGTGGCTGCAGTCGCTGCCGTTCTCGCGTCTGGCGAGCCGCATCTACGCCGCCGCGCCGCAGACCGGCGGCCGCCGCCGCGAGGAAGGCTCGATCCTCGGCACGCTCGGCAACCTGCTCGACGGCGACGGGCGCTGAACCGGCGCGGGCGCGCGTCACCACGGCGCCGCTTCGATCGGGCGCGTTCCGGAGACTCGGGACGCGCCCGAATGGTACAGTTGCCGCTCATGACTCCTCGCTCCTGCCTGCTCGTGATGGGATGCGCCGCGCTCGCGGCGCTCGCCGCGCCCCACGCGGCTGCTTCCGCGGCGGGCGCGCCCGCCGCATCGACGCGCGTTCGCGCGACACTCGACGGCGCACCGCCGTGCGATCACGTGGTCGTGGTCGTGCTCGAGAACACCGCGTACGACGTGGCACGCGTCCAGCCGTGGCAGTCCAGCTTCCAGGCGCAGGGCACGTCGTTCTCCCAGTCGTACGCGATCGGCCATCCGTCGCAGCCCAACTACCTCGCGCTGTGGTCGGGCTCGACGCAGGGCATCACGAACGACAACTGCCTGGCGACCGGGACGTTCTTCTCGACCGAGAATCTCGGGCACGCGTGCGAGGCGGCCGGCGTCACGTGGCGCGCGTACTCGGAGAACCTGCCGAACGCGGGCGCGCTGGTGTGCACATGGGACGCGGCGTTGTACGTGCGGCGCCACAACCCATGGACGAACTTCAACAACTCGAATCACCTGAACGAGCGCCCGTACGCCGACCTCGCGGTCGACATCACGAACCGCACGCTGCCGCGGCTCAGCTTCATCATCCCGAACAACGACGACGACGGGCACGACACCGATCCGGCCACCGCGGACACGTGGCTGTCGAACCAGATGCCGCCCATACTCGACGCGATCGCCGGCACGCCGTGGATGATGATCGTGACGTACGACGAGGACGATCATTCGTCCAACAACAACATCCTGACGGCGTTTCGCGGCACGCAAGTCGCGCCCGGTGTGGTCTCGAGCACGCACATCACGCACTACACGGTGCTGCGCACGATCTGCGAGGCGCTCGGAGTCACGCCGTTCGCGGCGGCCGCGGCCGAGACGTCGCTGCGCGACATCTGGCTCGGCGACTCGGTGCTGAGCGTTCCCGCGCCCACGCGTTCGCGGCTCACGCTGTCGGCGCCTTCGCCGAATCCGACGCGCGGCAGCGCGAGCGCGTGGCTCACGCTGCCCGCGCCCGCGAACATCGAAGCGTCGATCGTCGACGTGCGCGGCCGCCTCGTACGGCGCCTCGACTCGGGTCCGCGCAGCGGGCGCGTGGCGCTTTACTGGGACGGCCGTGACGAAGCGGGCGCGGAAGCCGCGGGCGGGTTGTACTTCCTCAGCGTGCGCGCCGGAAGCGAACGACTCAGCGAGCGGCTGGTGCGGCTGCGCTAGCCTTCGCGCGCCGCGCGGCGGCGCGGCGCTCCTAGCGCACGCCGCGGAACGCGACGACGCCGAGCGGCGGCAGCCCGATCGTGATCGAGTGCGAGCGCCCGTGCGTCGGCGTGGGCGCGGCGTCGGCGCCGCCGAGATTGCCCTGGCCGCTGCCGCCATACAGTGACGCGTCGCTGTTCAGCACTTCGCTCCAGCGCCCGCCCCACGGTACGCCGATCCGGTAGTCGGCGCGCGGCACCGGCGTGTAGTTGAACACGAACAGCACGGCGCGGTTCGGGTCGGACCCCCGGCGCAGCAGGCTGACCACGCTCTGCGACGCGTCGCTGCAGTCGACCCACTCGAAGCCGGCGGGATCGGCGTCGCGCTCGTGCAGCGCGGGCTCGCCGCGATACAGCGTGTTCAGATCGCGCACCCAGCGCTGCACGCCGCGGTGGCGCGCGTCCGCGAGCAGGTGCCAGTCGAGGCTGCGCTCGTGGCTCCACTCGCGCCCCTGCGCGAACTCGCCGCCCATGAACAACAGCTTCTTGCCGGGCTGCGCGAACTGATCGCCCAGGAGCAACCGCAGGTTCGCGAACTGCTGCCACGCATCGCCCGGCATCTTCGACAGCAGCGAGCCCTTGCCGTGCACGACTTCGTCGTGCGACAGCGGCAGCGCGAAGTGCTCGCTGTTCGCGTACAGCCCGCGGAACGTGAGCCGGTCCTGGTGCCAGCGGCGATGCACCGGATCGCGCGCGAAGTACTCGAGCCGATCGTGCATCCAGCCCATGTCCCACTTGAGCCCGAAGCCGAGCCCGCCTTCGTACGTCGGCCGCGACACGCCCGGCCACGCGGTGCTCTCCTCCGCGATGGTGATCACGTCCGGGTGCTGGCCGTAGACGCGCTCGTTCAGGTGCTTCAGGAACGCGACCGCCTCGAGGTTCTCCCGGCCGCCGAACGGATTCGGCAGCCACTCGCCGTGCCGGCGCGAGTAGTCGAGGTACAGCATCGAAGCGACGGCGTCGACGCGCAGGCCGTCGACGTGATAGCGCTCGATCCAGAACAGCGCGCTGTTGATCAGGAAGTTCGCGACCTCGATGCGCCCGTAGTTGAAGATCAGCGTGCCCCAGTCCGGGTGGCGCCCGAGACGTGGGTCGGCGTGTTCGTAGAGGTGACTGCCGTCGAAACGCGCGAGCCCGTGCTCGTCGTCGGGAAAGTGGGCGGGCACCCAGTCGAGGATCACGCCGAGCCCGTGCTGGTGCAGCGTGTCGATCAGGAACATCAGATCGTGCGGCGAGCCGAAGCGGCTCGTCGCCGCGAAGTAGCCGGTCGTCTGGTAGCCCCACGAACCGTCGAACGGGTGCTCGGTGATCGGCATCAGCTCGACGTGCGTGAAGCCGAGCGCGCTCGCGTACTCGGCCAGCGGCCCGGCGATCTCGCGATACGAGAGCCAGCGGTCGTGGTCCTCGGGCACGCGCCGCCACGAGCCGAGGTGCACTTCGTAGACGCTGATCGGCGCGTCCAGCGCCTGCGCGGCGCGGCGCCGTTCCAGCCACGCCGCGTCGCCCCACGGGTAGCCGTCGAGCGCGCACACGCGCGACGCGGTGCGCGGCCGGAACTCGGCGGAGAACGCGTACGGGTCGGCCTTCTCGAGGCGTGTCCCCCCGGCGCGTGCGCGCAGCGCGTACTTGTAGAGAGCGCCCGCCGCCACGCCGGCGACGAAACCGCGCCAGATCCCGGAGTCGCCGGCCGGGACGAGCGGGTTCGCGCCGTGTCGCCAGCCGTTGAAGTCGCCGATGACCGAGGCCTGGTCCGCGTCCGGCGCCCACACCGCGAAGTGCGTGCCGGCGACGCCGTCCTGCGTGATCGGATGCGCGCCGAGCTTCTCCCACGCGCTGAGGTGCGTGCCCTCGCGCAGCAGGTAGAGATCGTACTCGGTGAGGAATTCCTCGGCGCTCTTCGCCGGCGGCGGATCCATGGAGGTCGCGATGGTAGGGGCCGCGCCCGGCGCGGCGCAACGAGGCGACGCGAGGCCGGCGGCAGCGCGTGCGCGCGGCGCCGCCGGCCGGGCCGGCTCAGCGCGCGGCCGGGACCTCGCGACGCTCGAACCAGAAGCCTTCGCGCGTGCGCCGCACCGCGCGGTAGTCCGTGCCCAGCCAGTTCAGGAAGCCCGCGCACTTGTCGGTCGACGCGGACAGCATCGGCAGGTACGCGCTCCACACGAAGACGTATGTCGGCCGCGCGCGCTCGAGGTCGGCCGTGATCCGCGCCCACTCCTCGGGCGTCGCGTATTCGATGAAGCTCGCGCCGTTGCGCGGGATGGCCTGCGCGCGGCCGCTCTCCGCGTAGATCATGGGGTTGCCCATCACCCAGATCGGCCCCGGCCGCGCGTCGCTTCCCGCGAGCCACGCGACGTCGGCGCGAATGAGCGGCAGCGCGCGGTCGTGACTGACCGCGACCTGGTAGGAGTCGCGCGACGCGGCGTCGAGCGCGAAGCCGTGCGCGGCGAGCGTCGCGGTCTTCTGCGCGACGTGAACCGCCGGGATGGCGACGAGCGCCAGCACGAGCGCGGTCCGCGCCGGCCTTCCGAGCTTCGGCCACAGCGTGTCGACGGCACGCGCCGCGAGCAGCCCCAGCGGCGCGGCGAGCAGCACGAACTGGTACTCCCAGTAGGAGAGGCTCTGGACCATGAGCGTGAAGAAGCCGACGCCGACCCACAGCGCGAGCGCCAGCGTGAGCGCGTCGGACCGGCCGCCCGCGGCGCGCGCGGCCGCGGGCCCGGACGGTGCGGCGTCGCGCAGCGCGAACGGCAGCAGCGCGAGGAGCGGCGCCCACGTCACGGCGAACCACCCGAGGCCGGCCAGCAGATAGTGGATGCGCAACGAGCGGAGCTGCGACAGCGCCTGGCCCGGGTAGACGAACGTCGTCCAGAGCAAGTGCCGCGTGGCGTGATGCGCGGCAAAGTACAGCGCAAGCGGGGCGACCGCGAGCGCCACTCCGGCCGCGAGCGCGAGCGCCGCGCGCGCCGCCGCGGCGACGCCCCGCCCGCGCGTGGCGCCCGGTTCCGCCACGATGCGCGCGAGCGGCACGATCCACATCGCGAGCACGATCGGCGCGAACAGCACCTTGAGCGCGAGCGCGGCGCCACCCGCAACGCCCGCCAGCACGAGCCGCGCCGTGCGGCGCGCCCGCGTCTCCGCGGCCCGCGCCGCGGACCAGGCCGACACGTAAAGCGGCAGCGCGACCAGCGCCTCGATCTGCGTGAGATGCCAGTCCGTGGTCACGGCGTAGAACCAGCCGATCGCGAGCAGCGGCGCCCAGCTCGCGAGCGCGCGGTGGGTGAAGCGCGTGCGCAAGGAAAAGACCAGCAGCGCGCCGAAGCCGACGAGCGCGATCAGTTCGAGGAGATGGACGCCGCCCGCGCCCCAGCCGAACAGCACGCCGGCCAGTTCGTAGAAGAAGAACAGCCCGGGCTGCTTGGGATCCCAGTAGTCGCGGTACAGCACACCGCCCGCGTGCATGCGCCGCGCGCCGAGCGCGAACATCGTCTGATCCCAGGCCAGCGGCTGCGCCAGGTTGAGCGCGCCCAGGAGGGCGAGCAGCGCGAGCGCCGCCCAGTCGAGGCGCGTCCAGCGTGGGCTCGGCGCGAGTGTCTGTGGCGGGGATGCGGCCATCCTGGCGGGCTCCCTCTCGGTTCCGACGTGCGCCGAGTCCGGCGCGGCGCCCATCATACGCGAACGGCCCCCCGGCTCGACGCCTCCCGCGGGCTCGATGTATTCTCGCCGCCCAGCGCGCGACTCGCGCGCGCGGCGACGGCGGGACGGACGACGCGAAAGGCAGCCTCACGTGTGGCGTGACATCGAATCCAAGGTCCGTGACGGCCGGCGTCTGAGCCCGGAAGAAGGCGTCAGCCTCCTCACCGACGCACCGTTGCTCGAGTTGGGCTCGCTCGCCGACGAGATCCGGTCGCGGAAGACCGATCCCAAACTCGTCACGTACGTGATCGACACGAATCCCAACTACACGAACGTGTGCACGGTGGACTGCCACTTCTGCGCGTTCTATCGGAAGCCCCAGGCGAACGCCAAGGACGCCTACACGCACGACGTGGCCGGCGTCATGAAGATGATGGCCGACGCCGATCGTCTGGGCGCCACGACCGTGCTCCTGCAGGGCGGCCTCAATCCGGCGATCCCCTGGGAGTTCTACCCGACGATCGTGCGCGAGGCGCGGCGGCTGTACCCGCACATCACGCCGCACTTCTTCTCGGCGCCCGAGATCCACCAGATGATGGAGGTCTCGGGTCTCCCGATGCGCGGCGTGCTCGAGGCGCTGTTCGAGGCCGGCCAGCGCACCCTGCCGGGCGGCGGCGCCGAGATCCTGGCGACGCGTGTCCGGCGCCGGGTGTCGGTCAAGAAGGGCGGGCCCGAGGCCTGGCTCGACGTGCATCGCACCGCGCACCAGATCGGCATGCGCTCGACGGCCACCATGATGTACGGCCACGTCGAGACGCCGGCCGAGGTCGTCGAGCACCTGACGTACGTGCGCGCGCTGCAGGACGACACGCACGGGTTCACGGCGTTCGTGCCGTGGTCGTACAAGCGCGGCAACACGCCCATGGAATCCAAGGTGCCGCACGTCGCGGGGGCCTCCGAATACCTGCGCGTGCTGGCCGCGGCGCGCGTCTACCTCGACAACTTCGACCACATCCAGGCGACGTGGTTCAGCGAGGGCAAGAAGACCGGGCAGATCGCGCTGCACTTCGGCGCCGACGACTTCGGCGGCACGTTGTTCGAGGAGAACGTGCACCTGGCGACCGGCCACCTCAACAAGACCACGATCGCCGAGATCGAGACGCTGATCCGCGAGTCGGGCTACACGCCGGCCCAGCGCAGCACGCTGTACGAGATCCTCCGCGTCGGCGAGCCGCCCGAGACCCTCGGCACCCTGAGCGACGACGTGCCGCTGTTCGTCGAGAGCCTGCGCGAGCGACCCGCCGAGTACCCGAGCGTGCTCGAGGGTGAAGAGCCGGCGAGCGGCCCGCTCGTCCTGCCGCGCTGAACTCACGCCTCGCCGAATGTGGGCGAGCGGGCGCATCCGGTGTCAGTCGGGGCGACAGTTTTGGGGGCGCTGCCCCATTTCGCCTCACGACGCGAGTCCGTCCAATCGCCTCAATCCCGCGCGCGCCAAGCGATTGTTGATCGTTCGCTGTGCGGGCGCGGCGATTGCACATCCTGCATAGCGGACGAGGCCCTGTTCGGCTGCGGGAGCGGCACCGGGCGCGGAGGTCGTCACCTCGCGCCTTCGCCCCCACGCTCTCCGGCGAGCGGGCCTCGTCCGCATCGTCCGGGCGCTCTCCTCGCCCGGGACGAAACGCGAACCCGCGCGTCGATCCGCCGTGACCTTCCGCGAGAGGTCGGCGACTCGCCGGGCGCATCGCGGACGGAGCCTGGCGGTCGCGCCCGACGGGCGGCGACCGGGAGCGAGAACGACGGCCGCATGTCTGATTTTTCATTGCTTGTCCCAGGGACGCCGATAGGATCGGCGACCCCTTTGCCTGGCCGCGTCCATCGCCGCACGTTCACCACGCATTCGACTCGAGGCCCTACTTGAATCGCCTGAAGCTCGCGCTTCCGCTTGCCCTGCTGTTCCTCGTCGCTCGAGCGCCGGAGTCGCGCGCCATCAACCTGCCGAGCGGGTTCGTCGCCGAGGACGTCGCGCCCGGCGCAGCCTTCGTCAATCCCACGCAGGTCGCGTTCCTGCCCGGCGGGCGCATGCTCGTCGCCGAGAAGCGTGGCCGGGTGTGGATCGTGAACAACGGCGTGAAGAACGCGACGCCGCTGTGGCAGGCCGACAACGAAGTCCTCGACGAGAGCGATCGCGGTCTGCTGAGCATCGCCGTCGACCCGAACTACGTGACGAATCACTTCGTGTACTTCCTGTACACGGTGGACCCCGATTCGAACGGCGTCGACACGTCCGATCCCGGTTTCGGCCGGCTCACGCGGTACACGGTGAGCTTCAGCGACTCGAACGCACTCGTGGCGTCGTCGCGCACGATCCTGATGGGCACGACCTGGAACAACGCGCCCGGGATCGGCTCGCCGTCGCACACGATCGGCAACCTGCGCTGGGGGCGTGACGGCAGCCTCATGGTGTCGGCCGGTGACGGCGCGCAGTTCGACTACATGGACGCCGGCGGCAACTCGCCGAAGATGTTCCTGGCCGGACGCGTCGATCCCTACGAGGACATCGGCGCGTTCCGCTCGCAATCCCTGAGCTCGATCGACGGCAAGATCCTGAGGCTCAATCCCGCGAACGGCCACGGCTACGCCAGCAATCCGTTCGCCGACGGCAACCTCGCGGACAAGCGCTCGAAGATCTTCGAGTACGGCCTGCGCAATCCCTTCCGCTTCGCGATTCGGCCGGGCACGGGCAGCACGGACACGTCGCAGGCCAAGCCCGGCACGCTGTTCATCGGCGACGTGGGCTGGGTGACGTGGGAGGAGATGAACATCGCGAAGGTCGGCGGCAAGAACTTCGGCTGGCCGTGCTACGAAGGCATCGGAGCGTGTCAGCCGTACCAGCTGGCGACGCCGCCGCACGACGACTGCGGCTCGATCGGCACCGCCGACGATCCGTCGCCCGTCAGCTCGCCGGCCGCGACGTGGAATCACACGGATCCCAACCTCAGCGTGCCGCCCGGGTTCATCGGCAATACATCGCTCGGCGGCCAGTTCTACCAGGCCAAGCTGTATCCGGGCACGTATCGCAACAAGTACTTCTTCATGGACTACGGGCAGAACTGGATGAAGGTCGCGGTCATCGACTCGCTCGACAATCTCGTCGAGATCCAGCCGTTCTGCGACGACATGAACGGGCCGGTCGATCTCGAGCTGGAGCCGGTCAGCGGCAATCTGATCTACATCTCGATCATCAGCAGCCAGGTGTTCCGCATCCGCTACACGAACTCGGTGCCGGGCAATTCGCCGCCGCAGGCCATCGCGAACGGCGTGCCCACGGTCGGCACGGCGCCCGTCAACGTGAACTTCTCGAGCAACGGTTCGAACGATCCCGACAACGACCCGATGACGTTCAGCTGGAACTTCGGCGACGCCTCGGGCTCGAGCCTGCCGAACCCGAGCCACACGTACACGAACCCGGCCACGTACAAGGCCGTGCTCACCGTGACGGACACGCTCGGCCAGATCGGGCGTGACACGGTGACCGTCGTGGTCGCGAATTCAGGCGCGTTCCCGACGACCGGCATCCTCGACAACTTCAATCGCGCGAACGGCGCGATCGGCGGGCAGTGGACCGGCTCGACGTCCGGGCTCAACATCTCGAACAACCAGCTCACGCAGACGTGCTGTTACGCGACCACGGCCTGGAACGGCGCGATCTTCGGCCCGGACCAGGAGGCGTACATCCACTTCAATCAGGCCACGCAGGGCGCGTTCGAGCACGACGTGCTGCTGAAGATCCAGGGCACGAGCACGGACGCCGGGCACATCGAGTGCCGCTGGGACGGCGTGGACAACCTGGTGACGATCGACACCTACGACCCGACGACGACGTGGGTGAACTGGGCGACGTTCTCGCCGGTCCAGTTCAACGACGGCGATACGTTCGGCGCGCGCGCGTACGCGGACGGCACGGTGCAGGTCTACAAGAACGGCCAGTCGTTCGGCATCACGTCGGTGGCCGGCTGGCAGTTCGCGAACGGCGGCGGGCGCGTCGGGCTCACGCTGTACGGCGCCACGTCGTCGCTGCTCGACGACTTCGGCGGCGGCAACGCGGTGCTCGTCACGAACACGAAGCCGCACGCGATCATCCAGATGCCGGGCGACAGCACGTTCTACGCGACGGGCGACACCATCAAGTGCCTGGGCACCGGCACGGACGCCCAGGATCCTTCCAGCGCCCTGACGTACCGCTGGGAGATGGATCTCCACCACAACACGCACGTCCATCCGATCAGCGAGCAAGCCGACAGCAGCTATCTGTCGTTCCTCGGCTTCAACCACGACGACGGCACCGGCGTGTACTTCCTCCTCCGTTTCATCGTCACCGACACGGGCAGCTTGAAGGATACGGCGACGGTGAACATCTTCCCGAGCGCGGACCTGCAACCGTTCGGGCTGCTCACGAACCCGGGCAACCCGGGCACCGCGAATCCGACCGGCTATCAGTTCTGGCTGCGCAACAACGGCCCGATGCCGGCGCACATCTCGCATTGGCGCCTGATCGCGGACAACACGACGCTGGCCGAGGGCGACACCATCGTGGCCGGGCTCGACAGCGTGCAGGTGACGGTCGTGCTGCCGCCGGTGCTCGCCGCCGGAAACCACGTGCTGCGCGTGGCCGCGGACACGCTGAAGACCGTGGTCGAGACGAACGAGACGAACAACGGCGTCGCGCGCACGATCACCGTGGTGAACGGCGACGGCACGCTCGGCGTTACGCCGCCGCCGCTCGTGTTCGCGCTGTCCGGCGCCACGCCGAATCCGGCGCCCGGCAGCGTCACGTTCGCGCTGCAGCTGCCCGCCGAGTCGGGCGTGTCGCTCGACGTCCTCGACATCACGGGGCGCCGCGTGTGGAGCGACGTGCCCGGGCGGCTCGGACCCGGACAGTGGACGCTCAAGTGGAACGGGCGCGACTCGGGCGGTGTGCCGGTCCACGCCGGCGTGTACCTCGCGCGCATCCAGGTGAACGGACGCAGCTACGTGCGACGCGTCGCCATGCTGCGCTGAGTCGTCCCCTGAGGCCGATGCTCCTGCGTTAGGGCGCGCTCGCCGGCACGAGCGCGGCTTCGGACGGCTCGAGCGGCTTGAGTTCCAGCCACACCACCTGGAAACCGTCCGCGCTCTGGAACACGCGCAGCTGGCGGATGTTCCATCCGGGGTGATGCATCGCGTCGTTCGGGTGCTCGATCAGCTCCCGCCATTCGGGCCACGCGGCGCGCGCGTCGCGGAACGCCAGGATCACGTTGCTGAAGTCCACGCGGCGCCGGCACGCCGCCACGAGATCCGGAGACTCGGCGAGATGGATCACGGCGCGGCGTGATTCCCAGGCCAGGATCGGCCCCAGGTTCGACATCACGGGCTCCCCGGCGGGCACGCCGAGACTGACGAGGCGCGAGATCTGCAGCAGCGTCAGCGTCGTGGGCACGCCGCGCACCTCGGACGTGCGCCGTGCCTCGTCGAGCCCGAGCGCGCACTGCCGGGCGCCCCAGCCGAGCGTGAGCAGCGCGATGCCGACGGCGAGCACGGCGCGGACGCGGGGGGCCAGCGTGTCGGCGCGCGCGATCAGGCCCCACACGGCGAGCAGCCCGGCGGCCTCGACCAGGACGCGCGTCGGGAACAGGTAGCGGAGCTGCGGCACGCTGAGCGCGGCCGTGAACACGGACGCCGCGGCCAACGCCAGCGCGGTCCAGGCCGCCGCGCGCAGGCCGCGCGGCTCACGCGTCACCCAGGCCCACAGCGCGAGCGCGCCCACGAACAGCGCGCGCGGGCCATTCAGCATGTCGAGCGCGAGCGACGGTAGATTGCGCGCGACCTTCGCCGCGAGCAGGCGCGCGCCCGCGAGACCGTGCGGCAGGCCGCCGGGATCCGGATCGTTGAACAACGAGAACCAGGTCCGGCCCTGCACGCCGTCCCACACCGAGCGCGCGGACAGGTCCCACGCCGGCGTGCCGAAGTTCCGCCACTTGTAGATCCACCACGGCGCGAGCGGGATCGCGTAGCCGGCGAGCACGAGCAGCAGCGTCCGCCCGCGCCGGCCGGCGGGCGCCGCCGCGGCCGCGCCCAGCGCGAAGATCGGGGCCAGCCACAGCATCGCGCCGCGGAACGTGCCGGTGACGCCGAGCAGCAGCCCGAGCGCGAACGGCAGTCGCGGCGCGATGCCGAGCGCGAGGGCGGCGAGTGCGCCGACGAGGCCGAGCGTGAACGGCAGCTCCGTGAACCCGCCGATCGCGAAGTGCTGCGCCTCCGGATCCGCCAGGAACGCGAGGCCGATGACCGTTCCCGCCGCGACGCGGCTCACGATCGAGACGTTCGGCGCGAAACGCCTCAGCACGTGCGACACCGCGAGCCCGAGGCCGACCGCGATCACGATGAAACTCACGAACGGCAGGACGAGGACGAGCCACTCCATCTGATCGGGGCGCCGCGCGTCGGTCATCATCGAGTCGTGGCCGCGGCGCATGTCGGGAGGCGCGAGCTGGAACAGCGCCGCCTCGGTCACGACCATGCCCGGCTGCACGAGCGCGAGCGGCCACGGCGGCGTGGCGTGGCGCGCCAGCTCGACGGGCAGCGCGTACGTCGTGACCCACTGCCCGTGCCGCGCCAGCTCGCGGGCCGCGACGGCGTACTCGGCCGCGTCGTAGCCGAGCACCGGCGAGCGCGAGCCGAGGCCCCAGGCGTTCGCGTGCAGCATCCAGAACTCGGCGCCGGCCGCGGCCAGTACCAGGAACATCGCGACGTGGGAGAGGAGACGCGGCAGGCGGTGCACGGCGGCACACTATCGGTTGCTCCCCGGCCTCACAACCCCCGCGCCGCTGCTGGTAGTCTCGCGCACATGAGCGATTCGCAGACGATCGCCGGGTTCGTCCATCGCTTCGCGCCCGCGCGCGGCGCGTCACGCAGAACGCTGCTGCTGCTGCACGGCACGGGCGGCGACGAGCACGACCTCGCGCCGCTCGGCGACGCGCTCGATGCGCAGGCCGCGCAGCTCGCGCCGCGCGGCGCGGTGCTCGAGCACGGCATGCCGCGGTTCTTCAGGCGGCTCGCCGAAGGCGTGTTCGACCAGGAGGACCTGACGCGGCGCACGCGCGACCTGGCGGCGTTCGTGAGGGCCGCGGTCGCGACGTACGCGCTCGACGCCTCGGGAATCGTGGCGGTCGGCTTCTCGAATGGCGCGAACATCGCGGCGAGCCTGCTGTTCCGCGAGCCCGGGCTGCTCGCCGGCGCCGCGCTGTTCAGCCCGATGGTCCCGTTCGAGCCCGACGCCGGACTCGATCTCGCCGGCACGCGCGTGCTGATCGTGGCCGGGACGTCCGATCCGATCGCGCCCCTGGCCGGCGCTGAACGCCTGGCGGCGCTGCTCGGCGCCGCGCGCGCCGACGTCACGTTCGTTGCGCAGCCGGGCGGGCACGGCATCGCCCGCGAAGGACTCGACGCCGCGCGCCGCTGGCTCGCCACGCGCTGACGTGCTCCGGCTCGCGCGCCGGCGAGATTGCCGCGGGCGGCCCCTCCGTGGTCCACTCCGCCGACCCACGCGACCCGACCGGAGCGATCTCCATGTCCCAGACGACCGCACAAGCCGATCTCGCCGAGACCGCGCGCATCGAGGCGTTCAGCGACGGCGTGTTCGCCATCGCCATCACGCTGCTCGTGCTCGAACTCAAGGTGCCGGGGCCCGAGGCCGGCGCCGCGCTCGGGGCGCAGTTGATGGAGCAGTGGCCGCACTACGTCGCGCTGCTCACCAGCTTCGCCACCATCGGCATCATGTGGCTCAACCACCACCGCCTGTTCCGGCTCATCCGCCGCGTCGACCACTCGCTGCTGATGCTGAACGGGCTGCTGCTGCTCGGCGTCACGGTGGTGCCGTTCCCGACCGCGCTCATCGCCGCGCACCTCGGGCATCCGGGCGGGCGCGTGGCCGCGGCGGTCTATTCGGGGACGTTCGTGTTCGTGGCGATCGCGTTCAACGCGCTGTGGCGCTACGCGTCGTCGCCGCGCCGCCGGCCGTCGCTCCTCGGCCCGCCGCACGACGCGCCCGAAGTGCGCGCCGTGCACCGGCAGTACGCGTTCGGGCCGCTGATCTACCTGGCGGCGTTCCTGCTCGGACTGGGAAGCCCGATGGCCGGCGTCGCGCTGGATCTGGGGCTCGCGCTGTTCTTCGCGTTCCCGCCGCGCGGCGCGAAGCGGCGCGGCGTCCAGCCGGTGGACTAGACGATCTCGAGCGGGGGCGCGGCGGCGATGACGCCGACCTCGACCGCGCGCGCGTACAGCCGCTCCAGCGCCTGCCGGCCGAGCGCGCCCATGTCGAGCGTGAGTTCGTTCACGTACATGCGCACGAAGCGCCGGCCCTTGCCGGTGTCGAGGCCGCGCCCGAACTGGAGCGCGTACGCCAGCGCCTCGTCCTCGTGCGCGTGGGCCGACTCGATGCTGGCGCGAAAGCCCCGGCTCACCGCGCTCATCAGCGCGGGCCCCAGGTCGCGGCGCACCACGTCGAGCCCGAGCGGAACGGGCAGATGGTCGCGCTCCTTCCACAGCTCGCCGAAATCCAGGACCTTCGTCAGGCCCTCGTCGACGTACGTCAGCTGGCTCTCGTGGATGATGACGCCGGCTTCGACCTCGCCGGCCAGCACGGCCTCGGGGATGCGATCGAAGCGCACCTCGACGGGCTCGCACTCCGGACATTCGAGCCGCAGCAGCAGCGCGGCCGTCGTCAGGCGTCCCGGCGTGGCCACGCGCCGGCCGCGCAGCGAGTCCAGCGTGCGCGCGCCGCGCGACACCAGCACGGGTCCGTAGCCGAAGCCCATCGACGCGCCGCACGCCAGCACCGCGTAGCGGTCGATCAGGTGCGCGTACGCGTGCGCCGAGACCGCGGTGATCTCGAGGTCGGCGCGTTCGATCGCGCGCACGTTCAGCGACTGGATGTCCTCGAGCACGTGCTCGACGCGGCAGCCTTCGATGGCCGCATGGCCGGTGTGGAAGCCGTAGAACATGTACGCGTCGTCGGCGTCCGGGCTGTGGCCGAAGCGCAGCGTGCGCCGGGCGGTCGCGGTCTCGTTCATGGCGCTTCCTCCTCTTGGCGTGCGGGCCACAGGGCGGCGAGCCGCGCGAGCGCGCGCGGCCAGGCCGCGGCGTAGCGCTCGGCCAGCGCGTCGTAGGCCGCGCCGTCCGGCAGCGTGTGGCGCATGGCGACGCGCGTGCCGCCGGCGACCGGTTCCAGCGTCAGGCGGACGTCGCCGGCCTCGCCCCCCGGATAGCCGGCGTGCCCGCCGCGGTACGCGCAGGCCAGCGCCGGGCGGAACTCGGTCCAGACGCCGGCGTAGACTTCGCGGCTCGCGTCCGGCCCGCGCCACTCGAGGCTCAGCGCGCCGCCCGCGCGCGCGTCGCTCGCGGCGCGCGCGCAGAACCAGCGCTCGAGGCCGCGCGCCTCGGTGAGCGCGGCGAAGACGTCCGCGGGGGCGGCGGCCACGCGCACGCCCGCCTCGATCGGAGCGCGTGTGCCACGCGCGGCGCCGCGCCGCTCGCTCACGGACGCCGCGCTCACGACGCGCGCCGTTCGACGTGCTCGGCGGCCAGGCGCCACAGCTCCGCGCGCAACTCGGGCAGCCCTTCGCCGGTGCGCGCCGAGATCACGCGGCTCCCCGCCGACTCGAGGCGCAGGCCGTCCGCGGTCAGCGGGTCCACGAGCTGGTCGCACTTGTTGTACACCACGAGCGTCGGCCGCGCCGTCGTCAGCAGTTCTTCGAGCACGCCGTCGACGGCGATCATCTGCCGGCGATGGTCGGGATCCGCGCCGTCGACGACGTGCAGCAGCAGGTCGGCTTCGACGACCTCGGTGAGCGTGCTGCGGAACGAGGCGACGAGATGATGCGGCAGCTTGCGGATGAAGCCGACGGTGTCGGTCAGCAGCGCGACGCGGCGCTCCGGGCTCACCATCTGCCGCGTCGTCGCGTCCAGCGTCGCGAACAGGCGGTCCTCGACGAACACCTTGGAGCGCGTGAGCGCGTTGAACAGCGTGCTCTTTCCCGCGTTCGTGTAGCCGACGAGCGCCACGCGGAACTCGCGGCGCCGGCGGTCGCGCTGCGTCTCGCGCTCGCGCGACACGCCTTCCAGGTCGCGCTTCAGGCGCGCGATCTTCTCGCGCACGCGGCGGCGGTCGACCTCAAGCTGCGTTTCGCCGGGGCCGCGCGTGCCGATGCCGCCGGCCTGACGCTCGAGGTGCGTCCACATGCCGGTCAGGCGCGGCAGCGTGTATTCGAGCTGCGCCAGCTCGACCTGCAGCCGCGACTCGCGCGTGCGCGCGCGGCTCGCGAAGATGTCGAGGATCAGCTCGGAGCGATCGATCACGCGCACGTCGAGCGCCTTCTCGAGATTGCGCACCTGGGGAGGCGAGAGGTCGTCGTTGAAGATGGCGAGCTGGGCCTTCAGGTCCTGCACGAGCACGCGCAGCTCCTCGAGCTTGCCCTTGCCGATGAAGGTCGCCGGATGGATCGTGCCGCGCCTCTGGACGAGCGTGGCCTGCGACCTCGCACCCGCGGTGTCGGCGAGGCGCGCCAGCTCCTCCATCGAGCGGTCGAAGTCGCGCCCGTCGCGACCGACATGGCCCACGAGCACGGCGCGCTCGCGGCGCGGCGGGGGCACGATGTCGTGGATGCGCGTCTTCAACCGCGAGGCTCGATCACGAGGTCGTACGGCGCGGGCGTCAGGTTCTCGAACGAGCCGTCCTCGCGCACGAGCACGAGATCCTCGATGCGCACGCCGAGCCCGCGCGACGGGTAGTAGAGCCCGGGCTCGACCGTGATCACCATGCCCGGAGTCAGCGTCTGCGTGTTGCTGGGCGGTCCGCCCAGGCGCGGCGCCTCGTGCACCGCCAGCCCGACGCCGTGGCCGAGCCCGTGCACGTAGCCTTCTTCGGCGCCTTCGTTCGTGCGCAGCGTGGCGTGGCCGCGCTGCTCGAACAACGTGCACACGTCCTCCTGATAACTGCGGCACAGGCCGCCGACCTGGAGCTTGCCCATCGCCAGGCGGAACGCGTCGTTCACGTCGTCGTACAGCTTGGCGAGCGGCTGGGGCGGCGCGCCGAGGCAGAACGTGCGCGTCAGGTCGCTGTGGTAGCCGCCGCCCGCCTCGCCCGGGAAGATGTCGATCAGGAGCGGCGCGCCGGCGCGCAGCGGCTCGCGATCGTTGCCGCGATTGTGCGGGACGCCCGCGTCGCGGCCCTGCGACACGATGCTCTCGCCGTCCTCGCCGAGGCCGTGCTCGAGGAACACCGCCTGGATCAGGCGCCGCACGTCGCCGAGCGTGGCCGGACCCGAGCCGCCGTTCACGAACGTGTCGCCCTTCTTCTTCAACCGCGAGAGGTACTCGCGCACGCGCTCGATCGCGGCCACGGTGCCGCGCGCCGCGTTGCGGATGGCCGCGATCTCGTCCGCGTCCTTCGTGGTGCGCGCCTCGGCCAGCAGGTCGGGCATCGTGCGATCCACGCTCAGCGCGTTGTGGATCTGCAGCGCGCGCTCGACGATCTGGTAGCCGGCGCCCAGCGACGTGTCGCCGTACAGTGCGATCGGGCCGCTGATGCCCAGCGTCGCGCAGGTCTGGCCGATGAGCCGGCCGAGCGCGCGCGGCGCGGCGCCCTCCTCGGAGACGAGACGGTTGAAGCCGTGCTGCGAGAACGCGGAGTGCTCGCACCCGGCGAGCGCGGCCTGGTCACGCTCCATGGGATCGTGGATCAGGTGCGCGCGTCCATCGGCGCCGCGGAAGTACACGCCGTGGTGCAGGCGCTGCCCGATCACGTAATGCATGGCCGGGCTGTAGCGGTCGTGGGCCAGCACCACGAGGCCGGCCAGACCGCGTTCACGCATCAGACGGTCGAGATCGCTGCGCACGTCGTCCTCCTTGGGAGAAAGGCCGTTCCCCGGCCGGAGCGGGAGTGGGGCGAGAATGCTAGACCATCGGCCGAAGCGTGAAAAGCCGGCGGAAACGGCGATCCTGGGAGACCGGGCCGCACGCGCGAGCCGGCACGGGCGCGCGGGCGAAGTCGCCCGCGCCTCTAGACCCAGCCGCGCGGCCGCTGCACGCGGATGGCCGCGCGCATCACGCCAAAGCCGAACAGGAAGCCGCCGATGTGCGCCCACCACGCTACGCCGCCGCCGGCGCCGGCCAGCGACAGCGCGCCGCTCAGGAACTGGAAGCCGAACCACAGCCCGAGCACGAGCAGCGCGGGGAGGGCGACGACCTGGAAGAACGGGAACAGCGGAATCAGCGTGACGACGCGGGCGCGCGGATAGGCGGCCGCGTACGCGCCGAGCACGCCGGCGATGGCCCCGCTCGCGCCCACGGTCGGCACGCGCGATTCGTACGAGACCAGCGAGTGCAGCGCACCCGCGGCCAGGCCCGCGGCCAGGTAGAACAGGAGATAGCGGACGTGGCCGAGGCGATCCTCGACGTTGTCGCCGAAGATCCACAGGTACCACATGTTCCCGATCAGATGGAGCCAGCCGCCGTGCAGGAACATGGACGTGATGAACGTGAGCCCGGGCGCGAGGAACGGCTCGTTGCCCTGGAGCGCGAGCGTGACCCTGAGCGGGATCAGCGCGTACGTCGCCATCCAGGTGCCGAGCGCACGCCCGAGCGCCAGCTCGTACAGGAACACCGCCACATTGATGACGATCAGCGAGCGGGTGATCCAGGGCAGCGTGGCGGAGGGATTCTCGTCGCGCAGGGGGAACATCGAAGGTGGCGCTCTCCTTGGGTCGTTTCGCGCCCTACGCTAGCGCGCGCGGTCCTTGACGCGTTCTGGACGCGCTCCTATCTTCGAGCCCACGGCTGGACGCATCGATCGAGCCCCTCAGGTCATCGGAAGAGCGGTTTGCGATCATACTAGGAAGCCTCGAGGGAGTGTCACCATGGGAAACGCAGTCGCGGTCAGCAGCGAGACGTTCGAGGACGAGGTGCTCAAGGCGGGCACCGCGGTGCTGGTGGATTTCTGGGCGCCGTGGTGCGGTCCGTGTCGGGCAATCGCGCCGGTCGTCGAGCAGCTCGCGATGGAGTATTCGGGCAGGCTCAAGGTCGTGAAGGTCAATACGGACGAGAACGACGCCATCGCCATTCAGTATCAGGTGATGAGCATTCCGACGCTGATGGTGTTCAAGGGCGGACAGCTCGTCGAGCGCATCGTCGGCGCGGTGCCGAAGCCGTCGCTGCTCGCGAAGATCACGCCGCACCTGTAGCGCGAGCGAAGGAAACGAAGAGGGGCGCCACCCGGTTCCAGGGTGGCGCCCCTTCGGCGTCTCTCGAGGGCGCCCGGCGCGTCAGGCGCGGGCGCTCGCGATACCGTTCAGCGCGGCAGGCGGCGGCGCTCGGCGCCGTGCGGGCCGGGCCGGCGCGGGCCGCGTCGCGCCAGGTCCTGGAGCGCGAGCGGCAGCGCCTCGGCGAGATCGCCGGCCACCATGCCGAGCATGCCGTGGGCGGCCGCGCGCAGGTCGCCGGCCAGTCCGTGCACGTAGGCGCCCAGGCGCGCCGCGTCGTAGGGCGTGAGGCCCTGGCCGATGAGCGCGGCGATGACGCCGGACAGCACGTCGCCGGCGCCGGCCGTGGCCATGCCGGCGTTGCCGGTCGGGTTCACCGTCGTCGCGCCGTCGGGCGCCGCGGTGACGGTCGGCGCGCCCTTCAGCACGACGACCGCGTTCCAGCGCGCCGCGAACGTCCGCGCGTGGTCGATGCGTCCGGCCTCCAGCGCGTCCACGGTCAGTCCGGTCAGGCGCGCCATCTCGCCCAGGTGCGGCGTGAGCACGCGCGGGCCCTCGGCCTGGCGCAGCTGGCCGGCCGTGCCTTCGAACGCGTTCAGCGCGTCGGCGTCGAGCACGATCGGGCGCGGCAGCTCGAACGCCAGCGCGCGCGCCATCTCGAGCGCCTCGCGTTCGCGCGACAGGCCGGAGCCGAGCACGACGACATCGGCGGCGCGCGCGCGCTCCAGCGCGACGGGCAGCGCGAGGCGCGACAGCGCGCCATTCGCGGTCTCGGGGGCGCCGAGCGCCATCTGCTCGACGAGCTGCGTGGCCAGCACGCTCTGCAGGCCGGCCGGAACGAGCACCTGCACGTAGCCGGCGCCCGCGCGACTCGCGCCGCGCGCGGCCAGCGTCACCGCGCCGGTCAGCCCGGCCGAGCCGCCGATCACGAGCACGTGTCCGGTGCGGCCCTTGTGCGCGCGCGGATCGCGCACCGGCAGCAGCGCGTGCATCGCGGTGGAGCCCGCCAGCTCGACGGCGAAGTCGGGATCGCCGGCGGGCGGCGCCACGAGGCCGATGTCCACGGTTTCGAGCGCGCCGGTCAGCCCGCGCGCCGGATACAGCAGGTGCGCGCGCTTGGGGGCGCCGAACGTGACGGTGAGATCCGCGCGCACCGTGACCGGCGCCACGGCGCCGGTGTCCGCGTCGGCGCCGGTCGGCAGATCGACCGCGACGACGCGCGTTCCGGCGTTCGCGAGCGCGAGCAGCGCGCGTGCGCCGGACAGCATCAGCCCTTCGGGTGCGCCGTGGGCGCCGGTGCCGAGCAGCGCGTCGAGCGCGAAGTCCCACGCCGGGAACTCGGCCACCCGCGCGGCCAGCGCGTCGTCCGACGCGACGTCCGCGACCCGCACCCCGGCGGCCTCGAGGGCCTCCAGCTGCGCGCGCGGATCGGGCCCGAGCCTGTCGCGCGGCGCGAGCAGGGCGACGCGCGGCACCGCGCCGCGCGACTGCAGGTGCCGCGCCGCCACGAGACCGTCGCCGCCGTTGTGGCCGCCCCCGCACAGCACGAGGACGCGGAGCGCGAGCAAGGGCCCGTAGCGGCGTTCCATGGCGCGCACCACGCCCTGGCCGGCGCGCTCCATCAGAGCCGCGCCGCTGGCGGCATGCGACTCGATCGTCGCGCGATCGAGCTTGCGCATGGCCTCCGCGGTGACGAGGCGCATGCTCACGGGACGGTGAACCGGAACGACAGTCGCGCGCGATACGGCGCCGGTCGTCCGCCGCGGGTCACGACCTCGAAGTGCGCCGTGCGCGCCGCGGCCAGCGCCGAGGGATCCAGCTCGCGGATGCTCTTGACGACGTGCGCCGCGGTCACCATGCCGGTCTCGTCCACGTCGACGACGAGCCGCACCACACCCTGCACGCCGGCGCGGCGCGCGGCGTCGGGATAAGCGGGCGGGACGGGCAGACGCAGCACGTGCGCCACGCGGGCCCCGGGCGGCGCCGCTTCGCCCGGAAGCAACGCGAGCAGCGTGTCGTCGGCGGCGGCAGTGGGCGGCGCGAGCGGGGCCGCGCTCGCCGCCGCACCCGATCCCGCGCGGATCGAGTCGGCGGCCAACGGGGCGAAGTCCGGCGCCACATCGGACTTCGTCTCGCCGCGCGGCCCGGTGTCGCGCGCGACGGGCGAGGTCGGGTCGGAAGCGCTGCGGTGCACGTCGACCACGACGCGGTCGCGCGCGGTCTCCAGGTGCATCGCCACGTCGCCGGACCAGTCGCACGAGCGCTGCTCGCCGCGCGGGCACGTCCCGTGATAGCCGAGGCGCCGCATCTGGTCGCCGATGTAGTCGAGCGTGTGCTCCGACAGCGGCGGCAGTTCGACGTGCACGAAGTCGAGGCCGCCCCCCGCGGTGGTCAGCGTCGCGTTCCCCGTCATGCCGAAGAACCGCACGGTCGTCTTACGCGACGCCCGGCCCTGGGCGTCCGCGTCGGCGCCGCGCGCGCCGAGCGCGGAGTCGAGCTGGTCCAGCGTCGCGCCCATGCGCAGCGACGTGCCGGGAACGCGTGCGCCGAGCGGCGCCGCGGCCGCCAGCACGACGAGCACCTCGAACCCCCGCACGCTCTTCCTCCGCTCAGCGCTTGCGCGCCCGCGCCCGGGCCTCGGAGCCGAGGTCGCGCAGCAACTGGGTCTTGTACGCCTCGTCGCTCTCGACGCGCTTGAGGAGGTCGGGGTCGGCGGAGAGGAACGGCAGGTCGAACCATTCGGGGTCGGCCTCCTGCTCGGCGTAGATGCGTTCCTGCTCGTGGCGCTGGAACGACACGGCCTTTTCCGGCGTGTCGAAGCTGCGGCCTGCGAGGAACGTCTTGTGGAATGCGTCGAACACGTAGACGTGCACGTGCGTATCGGGGGCGACGCCGGGCGGGGGCGGGTAGATCTTGACCTTCGCTGCCTTCACCTTGCCTTCGGACATGCGTCCTCCTTCAGTGGCCGCCGCGCCCGGAATCGAGCGTGGTCGGGGGATCGGCCGCCTGGCGCCCGCGCTCCGGCGCTCCGATGCGGCCGTTGAGCCGGTCGACGATGCGCACCAGCTCGATGATGTCGTCGATGTCGAAGTCGGCGCCCGACTCCTTGGTGTCGAACGTGTCGCCGTAGCGCGCGAACACGGTGAGCATGCCGAGACCCTTGCCGCCCACCACGTCGCGCTCCGCCCAGTCGCCGACCATCAGCGCCTCGGCCGGCGGGACGTCGAGGCGGCGCAGCACTTCCCGGAACGGCGCGGCGCCCGGCTTGCGCTCGCCGGTGTCGTCGAACGTCACGACGGCGTCGAAGTCGTGCTGGAGCTGGACCTCGCACAGCCGGAGCCACACCTGCATGCGCGGCGCGTCCGAGACCACGCCCAAGCGGATGCCGCGGCGCACCAGCTCGAGGATGGCCATCTGGGTGTGCGGGTACAGCGACAGCGCGGACGCGCGGGCGCGTCGGTAGGCGACGATGCCCGACGCGAGGATGCGCGGGTCGATGCGCCCGAATTCCCGCTCGAGCAGCACGTCGAACACCTGCTGGAACTCGAGGCCGCGCTCCTGGTAGATGGCGTCGATGCGCGCGCGGATCTCCTCGCGCGGCAGGTCGAGCCCGGCGTCGACCATGCCGAGGATCGCAGCGTCGACCGCGTCGCCTTTCATGCGCATGAAATCGAGCAGCGTGTTGTCGAGATCGAAGACGATGGCGCGAATCACGGATGGATCGGAGGCGTCACTTGGAGGACAGGCCGATCGCGCGGCCCAGGCTGATCTCGCCGTTGTCGATGCGCACGTTGAACCCGCACGCCGGGTTGCTGCACACCCACGCCTTGTAGGTAATCGGCGCGCCGTCGCGGCCGTAGTCGCTGAGCGGGAGCAATACGCCGTCTTCGCACTTGCGGCACTCGGGGAACTGCACGTCCATCCCGCACCCCTCCCTTCGCCAAAGCCCCGGCCCCCTCGCCCGTGACACGCGGGCGATCGTCGCCCGGCATCTTAGGCGAGGGCCGGCCGCGCGCCAATCGAAACGGCCCGCTCACTTCATGGCGATGCCGGCGGCCAGCGGCCAGATCGTGGCCGTGCCGACGGCGACGTGATCCGGCGCGCTGCAGATCCACGCCACGAGCGACGCGACCTCGGACGTCTCGAGGTGGCGATCGCGTTCCGGCGTGCCGGGCTCGATCGCGCGGCCGGCCGAATTCATGTTGTGCGGCGCGACGTGGCTGACGCGCACGCGATCGGCCTTCGCTTCGAGCGCCGCCGACTCCAGCAATCCGTGCAGCCCCCATTTGCTGGCCGCGTACGCGGCCGAGCCGCTCATGCCGACGAGCCCGCCGATCGAACCGATGCCGATCACGGTGCCGCGGCGCTGGGCGCGCAGCGTCGGCAGGGTGTGCTTGAGCGTGAGGAACGCGCCCTTCAGGTTCAGGTCGATCAGCAGGTCCCACATCGCCTCGCTCGTCTCGTGAAGGGGTGCGCCCTGCCACGCGCCGGCGTTCAGCACGACGATGTCGAGCCGCTTCCCGCGATCGATCACGGCCCGCGTCGCGGCGGCGACGGCCGCCTCCGACGTCACGTCGGCGGCCGCGGCGAACGCGTCGATGCCCGCCGCGCGGAGCGTGGCCACCGCGCCGTCGAGTTCCGCGCCGGCGCGCGCCACGCAGCCGATCGCGGCGCCTTCGGCGCCGAGCGCCTTGGCGATGGAAAGTCCGAGGCCGCGGCTGGCGCCGGTGATGAGTGCGACCTGCTGCGCGAGTTTCACCGCCGGCCTCCTCTAGGGTTGCGCCTCGCCGCGGAGCAGCGAGGTCTGATCGACGAACGGCGTCGTGCACGGCCGCCCGTCCGCGTGAAGGTAGCGCGCCTCGCCGGGGCCGAGCCACACGAGCGAGGACGACACGGTCACCATGCGCCCCTCGTGCAGGCAGACGGCGGGACTCTTCCCCGGAGCGCCGTGCTCCGCGAGCCGGCTGCGGAGCGCGCGCTCGGCGTCGTCCGCGGTCCCCGGCGGATGCGCGGCGAGCGCCGCGAGGAGCCATGCCGCCCGCGGCTCGCGCGCGTCGTCGAGATCCGTGTGCGTGAGCACGTGCCAGCCGGGCCCGATGTCGCGCGCGAACGGCTCGCCGCCCGCGTCGCGGGCCACGAGCCAGCACGCGTCGGGCGACGCGAAGACCAGCGAGAACGGTGCGTACGCGTGCCGGCGCGCGAGCGCGAGCGCGGCGTCGCGGTCGGGCTCGTCGAGGGCGGCGACGTCGAGCGCGAGCAGGCCGCGCGAACGCCACGGCCCCGACTCGGTCGCCGCCGGCCGTCGATTGAGCATGGCCACGACCGCGCGCCGCTCGCGCACCGCGAGCCACGTGCCGCCGCTCAGGCGGTCGCGCCCGCCGGCCAGCGGCGGCGCGTCCCGGAGCGGGCCCGGCGGGTCGCTGGGCCGTGCCGGATTCTCGTCGCGATTGGCCGCGAGCACCACGCGCCGCCGGCCCGGCACGTCGCGACCCAGGATCAGCGTGCACATGAGCCGACTCTAGGCCGGGGCCGCGCGGCCCGGCAAACACGGGCGGACGCGGCCATGAATGGCGCCGCCGCGTTCGGCGCCAAGATGTGGCACCCCACGCCGTCCGAACCGTACAATCAGGCTCCACTCTCCCCATCCGTCGACGGAGACCCACATCCGCCCAGCCGCTCCCCACCTCCATCTCCGCCGCCGGCTGGCCACGCTCGCGCTCGTCCTCGGGCTGGCCGTCGCGTTGTCGAGCCCGGCGCACGCCGTGCTCGACATCAACGACCGGGGCCCCGTGCTGAACGCCGGCGGCTTCCGCATGCGCGTCACGAACGCCGGCATTCTCGGCAACGCGTTCTACGACCGCGGCATCTCGAACGATCCGTCGTTCGAGTTCCCGGCGTATTCCGGCATCGAGTGCCTGAACCATGCCGAGTTGTGGGTCGGCGGACTCGACGCGAACGGCGTGCGCCGCGTCTCGGGCGGGCCCACGCTCGAGTGGCGGCCCACTCCGGCCCCCGAGGACCACGTGCGCCTGATCTCGCGCGACCGTCTCGGCACGCAGCGCGGCGTCGACGACGACGGCGACGGACGCATCGACGAAGAGACGCTGAACGGCATCGACGACGACGGCGACGGCGAGATCGACGAGGACCTGGGGCTGTCGTCGTATCAGCTCGCCGCCGCGGACTACGTCGACGACCGCCCCGAGGCCATCAACTTCCTCGAAGCGAACGGCGAGTCGCACGTGCCGCTCGGACTGTCCGTGCACCAGGAGGCGATGGCCTGGGCCGTTCCCGGATTCCGCTCCATCGCCGGATTCCGCTTCACCATCGTCAATCACGGCACCGAGGTGCTGCACGGCCTGTACGTCGGGGTGATGGCCGATCTCGACTCGCGCCGCCTGGCCGACGTGACCGGGCAGCTCGACGATCGCATCGAGACGCACGACTACGTGCGCACGTTCAACGACGGCGTGAGCGTGCTCACGAAGGACGGCGCGCCGATCTGCGCGACGAAGGCGTGTCCGCCGGTGATCTGCATCAAGCAGGTCGGGCAGGCCGTGCCCGTGCTCGTGGACGGCGGGCGCGAAGGCCTGCCGTGCGTGGCCGTGCTCGGGCTCGAGCACACGACCGACCCGCTCGCGTTCATCGACCCGGTCAAGAGCTTCGCGCGCGCCCCGGGCCGCGTGTCGTTCCGCTACTCGGTCTTCTCGAACACGCGCGCGCCCGGACAGGGCGGCACGCCGGTCGTCGACGCGGATCGTTACGAAGCGCTGGCCGGCCGCGGCGACGTCGCCGAACCCGATCGGCCGGACGACTACCAGGTGCTCGTGTCGTGCGGGCCGTTCGCGACGCTCGCGCCCGGGCAGAGCATCCAGTTCGACGCGGCGCTCGTGGCGGGGGAGAACCTCGACAGCCTGAAGGTGGCGGTCGAGAACACGCTCGGGCTGCAGCGCGGGGTGATGGTCGACCTGCTGCCCGACGTCGGCGGCCCCGGCAACACCGAGTTCGACGTCGGCGAGTCCGGCCTGACCGGCCACGAAGCGTGCGTCGCCGCGCCGCCCGGCACCACGTTCCTGTTCGACCCGCACTGCACGGCGTCGCTCGGCGACCTTGGCAACGAGCCGCCGCCGCCCGAGCTGTATACGCCGGACCACTGCATCTGGACGAATGCCGACTGCGACCCGTGCACGGGACTCGCGGGCAAGGAGACCCCCGTCCGCTGGAACGATCCGGGCGAGGTGCCGGCGGCGCCCGACATTCGCGTCGTCCCCGGCGACCGCCGCGTCCGGATCGAGTGGAACAATCTGCCCGAGGTGCTGATCCACGGCGGCGTGTCGGGCGTGAGCGGCGGCTCGTTCGCCGGCTACCGCGTGTACCGGCTCGCGAACTGGGACCACCGCCAGTCGTTGCTGCCGCCCATCGACCACTGGGCGCTGCTCGGCGCGTACGCGAACGACACGCTCGACAGCCAGGTGCGTCTGGCCTCCGTCACCGACACGACGATCGACTACGAGCGCGTCCTGTACGAGCAGCGTCTGTACCCGATCGGGCGCTACGCCGTCGTCGACTCGACCGTGCTCGACGGCTTCGACTACGCGTACGTCGTGACGTCGCGCTATCGCGTGCCGTTCACGCGCGTCGGCGGCAGCCTCGGCGAGCGCTTTCTCGAGAGCCCGCTCGTGGCGCGGTTCGACGACCGCGTGACGCCGCATCGCGCCGCGGCGAGCCGCGCCGGCGCGGCGTGGGTCGTGCCGAACCCGTTCCGCGGAAGCGCGTCCTGGGATCGGCCTCCGGTCTCGGGCGACGCGCTCACCCGCCATCTCGACTTCATGGGCCTGCCGCGCGCGCTGTGCACGATCCGCATCTACACCGTGGCCGGCGACTTCGTGTCGGAGATCCGCCACGACGGCCGCGGCGGCGACGGCGAGGCGCCGTGGGACCTGATCTCGCGTAACGGGCAGGACGTCGCCTCGGGCATCTACCTGTTCACCGTCGATTCCGCGCTCGGGCATCAGACCGGCCGCTTCGTGGTGATCCGATGAGCGGGCGCCCGACTCCGGCCGACGCGCCGCGGACGCGGGGGTTCGCGAGGCCCTGCGCCGCCGCCCGCGTCGCGGCGCGCGCCTCGCGCGTGGTCGCGGCGCTCGCGCTGCTGCTCGCCGCGGCGTGCGCGAAGAAGGTGAACGCGCCGCCGCCCATCGCCGCGCTGCCGCCCGACGTCGTCGCGACGGCGCCCGCCGCGCGCAGCACGTCCGTCCCCGAGAACACGGAGATCTGGGCGCAGTTCGATCGCGATCTCGACCCCACGACCGTGACGCCGCAGAACGTGTTCCTCAAGATCGACACGCGCCGGCTGCCCATCGCGGTCGCCTGGGACGCCGCGACGCGGCGCGTGCGCATCACCCCGCTCGTGCCGCTCGCCCTGTTCCGCACGCACACGGTGGACCTGGAGCCGGGGCTCGCCGCCGCGGACGGGACGCCGCTCGGCGCCGAGTACTTCTGGCAGTTCCGCACGATCAGCGTGCGCCCGCCGCGCGCCCCGTTCCCGGCGGACCGCGCGCTCGACGAATCGCCGCTCGCCTCGCTGCAGTGGGCCGGCACGGAACCGAGCGCCGGCGCCATCGCGTACGACGTGTTCCTGGGCCCCGACTCGTCCGTCGTCGCGGCACGCACGGCGCCGGCCCAGCATTTCATCGCGGGCACGAGCGTCCTGCCCCCGGCCCGCTGGCCGTTCGGCGCGCCGCTGTTCTGGGCGGTGCGCGTCTACAACTTCACGACCGGCGAGTCGCTGGACGGACCGGTGTGGCGCTTCGACGTGCTCGCGGCCGCGACGCCCATCGACAGCGTGCGCGTGCCGCTGCGCGAATGGTTCTTCGGCTTCACGACGAGCGGATTCAACAACACCTACAACCGGCGCTGCTCGACCGACAGCATCGTGGCCGGGCCGGCGATCGATCAGAACTACCTGCGCTGGAATCTCGCGGGCCTGAGCCCCGGGCTCAAGCTGGCCGGCGCCTCGGCGGAGTTCTCCCCGTACCCGGGCTACGCGAATCGCGTCCCGTCGTTCATGGCGCTCAGCGCCCTCGGCTCGTTCGGCAACGTGTGTACGACGAACACGGGTCCGTTCGTGAAGCCCACTCCCGGAGGCGCGCTCGCGCTGTTCGAGCTGCTGCCCGGCGGGCGCATGCGCTTCTCCTCCGACGCGTTCGCCGCGATGTTCGAGCGCGCGGTGCGCGCGAACGGGCCCGACGGGTTCATGATCGCGTCGAACCTGCGCATGGCGTTCACGTCGCCGCTCATCACGTTCTTCCCCTCGTCGCCGCCGCCGAGCATGACGGTTTACTACTACCGGACGTCCGCGCCGGCGGCGGCGCGCTGAGCGCGGCATTTCCGTCTTGACTTCAAACGCGCTCCACCGCTCAATTCGCGTCATGCGGCTTCTTCGGCGGACCGGCAGCCTCGCCCGCATCCGGGCGGGGCTGCCGTACGTGTATGCGGTTCTGTGTCTGTTCGTGGCGCGCCCGGCGCGCGCCGCGGACGTGCTGCGGCCGTGGACGCCGCCGATGGCCGATTCGATCTTCGCGTGGTCGGCCGAGGCGCGCGCGCGCTTCGCGACGAACACCGGCGACAGCGTGGGCGGCGCGAACTTCCTCGCGTACCAGCGCGTCGGCCAGATCACGCGGCGCCTGCTCCGCTCGCTGGGCCCCGACCACTTCCTGCAGGCCTACGCCATCGTGCCGGTGATGGACTCGCTCGGACTGTCGACCGAGGTCGCGGTCGATCCGACGCTGCGCCAGTTCGTGCTCGTCGTGGTGCACAATCCCATCCGCCGCGGCACGGGCACGGTCGGATTCCTGTACTGGTACCACGGCGACGATCTGCACTATCAGGGGACGTACCTCGACGGCGGCTGGCATCCCAAGCTGCGCGTGTGGCGCAGCGGACACAACGACTACCCGTACGAGTGCGGGATCCTGCACAAGGACCTGGCCGGCGATCGCGCACCGAACTTCCTGCTGCTCCGCCTCGCGGAGAACGGCATGTTCTGGAACGTGAGCCAGTATCCGGGGAACGGCCCGGACTTCGGCGCGCGCAGCAACGTGGACTGGGTCGACGCCGACGGTGACGACCGGCCGGAGATCGTGGCCTGGTCGCCGTCGCCCTCGGACACGCTGTTCGAGGAGTGTTCCGCGTGTCCGCCGCTCATGAGCCAGCGCCTGTTCGTGGAACGCGCGCGCGGCTTCGAGCTGGAGGACGGCAAGCTCGTGGCGTCGCCGTACGCGACGTTCCAGCTGTTCGTGCGCCTGCTCGTCGAGGGCAACCGCAGCGCGGCGGCGCGCCTGCTGGCCGATCCGGCGAAGGCCACCGAGGCGCTCGCCCTCGGGTGGGGCGTGCGCAGGAAAGGCAAGGCCTGGCGCTTCGAGTACGGCGAGAGCGGCGAGACGTGGCCGCGCTGGATCGTGTTCCGCTACCTCGCGGCGCCCGAGAAGACCGAGTACGTCGTGCACTTCACGCAACGCGAAGGTCGCTGGGTGATCGCCGACTGGGTCCTGGAAAAGAACGCGCGTCCCAAACCGGCGGAGACGAAGCCATGAGTCGAGCGCGTCGCGCGAGTGCCGCCGTCGTCCTGATGCTCGCGTGCGGCGTCCTCGCCGGCTGTTCGCGCAGGGTCGACTTCAGCGCGCTGCGCGGCCAGCATCCGGACACCGAGGCGGTCGACGACACGACGCTGGCCCTGGCCCGCGACACCCAGGCGCGCTGGGACGCCGGCGCGGGCGACGACGCGGCGCAGCTGAACGCGCGGCTGCTGGCCCACGACCTCGCGTCCCACGACGCGGACCACTGGGCGGCGCGCGCGCGCTTCGTGCTCGACTCGCTGGCGTTCGGCGCCGACATCGGAGACGCGCCGGGCGTGCTGCTCGTCAACTTCTTCAATCGCGCGGACCCCGACCAGGGCGCGTGGCCGTATCTGTTCTGGCAGGTCGACCGGAAGCTGCGCCAGCAGGCCCTGGACGGGCGCGGGCTGCACCTCGACGCCGTCGTGTCGCGCGGCATGGCGGCCGGCGATCCGCGGCCCAGCGCGATCGCCGCGCTGTTCGGCAAGCGCGCGGCCGGCGGCCAGCAGCCGTTGCTCATGATCTGGACGCGGCCGCCCGGGGACGGCGCATGGACGCTCGCGCAGACGCTCGGCGCGGATTCGCTGGGCGCGATGGGCAGCGGCGACTTCGTCGTGCGCGACACGTCCGTCGAGCTGGTCACGCACACGTACCAGGGGACGCGCGGCTACGAGGAGTGCGCGAGCTGTCCGCACGTGTATCGCAATCGGCACTTCGCGTGGGGGCCGAACGGGTTCGCGGAGACTGCCGAGGCCGAAGTGCCGTCGCCGTACGTGTCGTTCGTGCACTTCACGCAGGCACTCAGCCTCGGCGACTATTCGCTGGCCGCGCGCTGGGCCGTCGATCCTTCGCTCGTCGACCGCGCACGGCGCCTCGAGTGGGGCAGCGGGACACGCGGCTCGTGGCGGCTCGCGCCCGACACCGACGAGAACGCGACGGAGATGGTGTACTTCCGCGGCAAGGAAGAGGCGTATCGAGTGCAATTCACGCTGCGCGGCACCGAGTGGCTGATCCAGAACTTCGACGTCACGACGCGCAGCGTCGAGTGACGCCGCCGGCGCCGCAAGGCGCTGGTCGCGCGCGTCCCTGAACGCTATACTCCGCGCCTTCCCAACGGGCACCCGAGCGCCCGAATGCTTCACCCCGAGCGGTCCGTCTTGCGCACGCGCCGCGAGGATTCGTTCCATGCAAGCACCTACCGCCCGGTTTCTCGACTGGCCGCCCGCGGCCGGCGAGGAGACGGCGATCGCGCGCTGGCTCGACGGCGCGCTCGGCGCGCCCGAGTCACGCGGTGCGCTCGCGCACTGGCGCACGCTGCCCGCGCGCGAAGCGCGCTACGCCACGCTCGACCCGCCGCTGCCCGAGCCGCTTGCCGACGCGCTCGCGCATCGCGGCATCGCGCGGCTGTACACGCACCAGGTCGAGGCCATCCGCGCGCTGCGCAACGGGCGCGACGTCGTGGTGGTGACGGGCACGGCGAGCGGCAAGAGCCTGTGCTACCACCTGCCCGTGCTCGAGCGCCTGCTCGCCGACCCGGACGCGACCGCGCTGTACCTGTTCCCGACGAAGGCGCTGGCCCAGGATCAGTTGAAGAGCCTGACCCGCCTTGCGGCCGGGCACCCGGACCTGTTGAAGGCGCTGCGCCCCGGCGTGTACGACGGCGACACGCAGCCGGCCACGCGGCGCAAGCTGCGCGAGAGCGCGAACCTGATCCTGTCGAACCCCGATATGCTCCATCAGGGCGTCCTGCCTTCGCACCCGCGCTGGGGGCGGTTCTTCCGCAACCTCAAACTCGTCGTCGTCGACGAGATGCACTCGTACCGCGGCATTTTCGGATCGCACGTCGCGAACGTACTGCGCCGCCTCGAGCGCGTCGTGCGCCACGTCGGCGGCGACTACCGCTACGTCGCGTGCAGCGCCACCATCCGCAATCCGGGCGAGCTGGCGGGCGCGCTGCTGGCGCGCGACGTCGCGGTCGTGGACGACGACGGCGCGCCGCGCGGGGAGCGCCACTTCGTGTTCTGGAATCCGCCGTTCGTCGACGACACGCGCGTCGAGCGCCGCTCGTCGAACGTCGAGGGCGGGGCGCTGTTCACCGCGCTGCTCGAGGGTGGCGCGCAGGCGCTCGCGTTCACGAAGTCGCGCGTCGCCGCGGAGCTGGTGTATCGCTACGCGCGCGAGCAGCTGGCGCGGCGCGGCGACGATCTCGCCGAGCGCATCCGCCCGTATCGCGGCGGCTATCTGCCGGAGGAGCGGCGGCGCATCGAGCAGGCGCTGTTCTCGGGCGAGCTGCGCGGCGTGGTCAGCACGAACGCGCTGGAACTCGGCGTCGACATCGGCGGTCTCGACGCGGTCGTGATGATCGGCGCCGCGCCGACGCTCGCCAGCATGTGGCAGCAGTCGGGCCGCGCCGGGCGCAGCGGCAAGCCGTCGCTCGCCGTGCTCGTCGCCTACAACGAGACCGTGGACCAGTACCTGATGCGCCACCCCGACTATTTCTTCGGACGGTCGCCGGAGGCCGCGATCGTGGATCCGCACAATCCGTACATCCTGGCCGCGCAGCTCGCGTGCGCCGCCCACGAGCTGCCGCTCGACGCGCACGACCGCGACACGTTCGGTCCGCAGTCCGAGGCCATCCTGGCGGCGCTCGAGGAGGCGGGGGAGACGCGCACCATCGACGGCCGCGCGTACTGGGCGAGCGCCGAGTTCCCGGCGGCCAAGGTCAGCCTGCGCACGATCTCGGACGACACGTACACGATCCTCGACGTGACGCGCGACAACGCGATGGTGGGCACGGTCGACGGCATCAGCGCGCTCGAGCTGCTGTATCCGGAAGCCATCTACCTGCACGAAGGGCAGACGTGCTTCGTGCGCGAGCTGGACCTCGAACAGAAGATCGCGTACGTCGAGCCGCGCGACGTCGACTACTACACCCAGCCGGTGCTGGACACGCGCATCCAGGTGCGCGGCGAAGCGTGGCGTCGTGAGTGGCGCGGCGAGTCGGTGCGGCTCGGCGAACTGACATACTCGTGGCAGACGCTGGCCATGAAGAAGGTGAAGTTCCATTCGCTGGACGCGATCGGCTATCACCCGCTCCAGCTGCCGCGCCTGAACCTCGAGACGACGGGCTTCTGGCTCGCGCCCGGCGAGGACGCGTGGCAGGCCCTGGCGCGCCGCGGGCTGCATCCGATCGAGGGCCTGATGGGCGTGCGCAACTTGTTCGTCACGCTGCTCGCCATGCTCACCATGTGTGATCCGTTCGACGTCGGCGGCAAGATCGACTCGTCGAACCTGGGCCGGCCGACGCTGTTCCTGTTCGACCGCTATCCCGGGGGCCTGGGCTTCTGCGAGCAGGGCTTCGCGCGCCTCGACGAGCTGGCCGAGGCGGCGCGCGCGCACCTCGAGGGCTGCGACTGCAAGGACGGCTGCCCGGCGTGCGTCGGCATCGCCACGCTGCACGTCGCGCAGCAGCAGGATCCCGACCTGGGGCGGGCCGGCCGCATCCCGGCCAAGGAGTCGGCGCGCGCGCTGCTCGAGCACTGGCGCACGTGGGGGGCCGCGTGAGTTCGCGCCCCGAGTGGCCGGTCGCGTTCTTCGACGACGACTACCTCAAGATCTACCTGCCGACGCTCACCGAGGAGCGGACGCGCCTCGAGACCGACTTCCTCGAGTCCGCGCTCGCGCTGGAAGCCGGCGCGGCCGTGCTCGATCTGGCGTGCGGCGTGGGCCGGCACGCCCTGGACATGGCGCGGCGCGGCTACCGCGTGACCGGCGTCGACTTCAACGCGCGCTATCTCGAGCGCGCCGCCGAGGAGGCGAAAGCCCGCGGCCTCGCCGTCACGTGGACGCACGCCGACATGCGCGCGATCGACGCGGACGCCGAGTTCGCGGGCGCGTACTCGTTCTTCACGTCGTTCGGCTATTTCTCGGACGTCGAGAACGAACGCGTGATCGAGCGCGTGGGGCGCGCCCTGAAGCGGGGCGGGCGTTTCGTGCTCGACATGGTGAACCGCGACTGGCTGCTGACCCATCCGCACCAGCGCACGTGGACGCAGCGCGACGACGGCGCGCTCCTGATGGAGGAGACCGACCTCGACCTCGTGCGCTCGCGCGTCATCGCGCGCCAGATCCTGATCGCGCAGGAAGGCGGCGCGCGCGTGACGAAGGAGTACGAGCTGCGCGCGTACACGGCGGCCGAACTGAGCGCGCTGCTCGAGCGCCACGGCCTCGAGGTGCGCGACGTGTGGGGCGGCGCGGACCGCTCGCCGTACTCGACCGAAAGCCGGCGACTCGTGCTGCTCGCGGAGAAAATGCGATGAGCGACCAGGCGCTGCTGCGCGAGAAGCTGGGCGAACTGGCGCGGCAGAGGCGCTCGCGCGAGGCGGTGGACGCCGCGGCCTCCGGCGCCGCGAGGCTGGCCGGGGCCACGACGGTCGCGGACGTCGATCCGTCGCCGGCCGTCCAGTCGCGCGCCCGCCGCGCGCGCCGCGCCGCGCTGCTGTCGCCGCTCGCGCCGCCCGCCGTCGGCGTCGAGGCGTACCTCCCTGGCGGCGAGTGGCGCGACGAGCGCGGCGCCGTCTACGTGCACGAGCGCCTGCGCTCCGACGTCGAGGCGCGGCGCGTGCATTGGGGCCTGATCGAGACGCCGCCCGCGAACGAGGACATCCTGATCGCGCTCGCCAGGGGTGGGCTCGCGCGCGCGCTGTTCCTCGATCTCGAGACCGGCGGCCTGGCGTCGAGCCCGGTGTTCCTGGCCGGCACGATGCACTGGAACGGCGAGGATTTCGTGCTCCGCCAGTACTTCGCACGCCACTACGGCGAGGAGGCGGCGCTGCTCCGCGCGCTGGCCCAGGCGACGCGTGGCTTCGAGTTCCTGATCACGTTCAACGGCAAGAGCTACGATGCGCCGTTCCTCGCGAACCGCGCCGTCGTGCACGGCGTGACGCTCGCGCTGCCGCCGCGCCACGTGGACCTGCTGCACATCGCGCGCCGGCGCTGGAAGCGCGTGCTGCGCGACTGCCGTCTGCAGACGCTGGAGTTCCACGTGTGCCAGAGGCGCCGCTCGGGCGACGTGCCCGGCGAGGAAGTGCCCGGGCTGTACCACGACTACGTGCGCAGCGGCGACCCGTGGCGCCTCGTGCCGGTGTTCCACCACAACCTGCTCGACGTGATCACCATGGCCGAGATCCTGCGCGCGCTGTGCACGCCGCCTCGCGACCCGTACGAGGACCAGCGCACCGCGTTCGACGACTGAGCGAACAGGCCCGGTCGGCGACCCCGGGCCTCCGGGACGGGGGTGAACCGGCCCCCGGACCGGGACGAGCGCCGGAAAATCACGCGCGTGCGCGGGCCGGATGCCCCAGCGCCCCGCCGGGCCTGGGAACGCCCCCGAAACGGGCGTGGACGCCCTCGAGAAACGCCGCGACGAACGCGGGTTTCACCCGCGCTGCCAGCGGTGGCTGCCGTTGACACCCCTCCCCGGCCGATGCCATGATTTCCGCGTTGTTCCGTGTGGGTCCGTCCGACCGAGCCTGGTGAACCGGTGAATGCCTTCGTTCTTCCTTTGCGTATCCGCTTCGTTCATCGCGCCGCCGTCGGTCATCCGAGTCGCCCTGGCAGCCGCGGCCTGCCGGGGCGTTTCCATTTGGGTCCCACGCCCGTCGTGTCACAGTCCCCGGGAGGTCGGTAGCGCATCATGGTGACCGGTGAAGATCAGAAACTCACGTGTGTGGACTGCGGTCAGGAATTCTTGTTCACCGCAGGAGAGCAGGCGTTCTACCGGGAAAAGGGACTGACCCACGCGCCAACCCGCTGCAAGCGCTGTCGAGAGAATCGCAAGACCTCCGCGTCGGGACGCCCGAGCGCCGGGACCACGACCGGGGGGCGCGAGCTGTTCACGGCCGTGTGCTCGGACTGTGGAACCGAGACGCAGGTGCCGTTCATGCCCACGGGAGCGCGGCCGGTGTACTGCCGGAACTGCTACCAGAACCACCGCGCCGACGCGCCGCGCGGCGCGCGCACGTCGCGACCGCCCGGGCCCCGTCCCTCCGCTCCTCGTTCCGCGTCGCCCGTCGCCATCGGCGGTCGCACGCAGGGCGCCGTCAAGTGGTTCAACGAGTCCAAGGGATTCGGCTTCATTCAGGACGACGGCGGCGAGGACGTCTTCATCCACTTCAGCGCCATCCAGTCCGAGGGCTTCCGCTCGCTCAACGAAGGCGACCGCGTCGAGTACGATGTGGTGGCCGGCCCCAAGGGCAAGCAGGCGGCCAACGTCACCCGCCTCTCCTGAGCCCGCACGCATCTCGTGTTCGAGGTGAGGCCTTCCCGATCCAGCGGGGAGGCCTCGCCCACGTTCGACCTTCCCGGAGAACCATGCTCGAAACCGTCCGCGCGCTCACCGCGCTGAGCGAGGAGTACGTCGAAGTCACGCTGCGCCAGGATCCGGTCGCGGCGACGCGTGCGGGCTTGCACGACTACGACGAGCAGCTGCCGGACGACTCGCCGGAGGGGCTGCGTGCCCGCGCCGCGTGGCTGCGCGACCTGGATCAGCGGCTGGTGGCCAGCGTGCCGTGGGAGGAGCTGCCGATCGAGCCGCGCGTCGACTACGCGCTGATGCGCTCGCTGATCGCCGCCGATCGCGCGGACCTCGAGGAGATCAAGGTCCACAGCCGCAATCCGGTGATGTATCCGCAGACCGCGCTGGAGGGCATCTTCCTGCTCGTGGCCCGCGACTTCGCGCCGCTGGAAGAGCGCAAGGAGGCGATCCTCGCGCGCCTGATGAACATCCCCGAGTACCTCGAGCGCGCCGCGCTCAACCTGCGCCAGCCGCCCGAGATGTTCGTGCGCATCGCCGGCGAAGTGAACCTGAGCGGGCCGCAGTACGTGGACGAGGTCGTGCGCATGCTGCTGCGCCACTTCCCCGGGGAGGCCGAGCGCATCGAGCACGCCGGCGAGCGCGCGCGATCCGGGTTCCTCCAGTACCAGGAGTTCATGGATCGCGACCTGCGCCCGCAAGCCACCGGGTCGGTCGCGCTCGGCGAACGCTGGATGAACTTCCGGCTCGAGCGCCAGCACCTGCTGTCCATGGACTGCGCGTACCTCGAGGCGTTCGGGCGCGAGCACGTGGCGCTCGGGCGCGCCCACCTCGAACAACAGGCCGCGCGGCTCGACGCGACGCGCGGCTGGCGCGAGCAGTTGTCCGACGCGGGAAAGCGCCACCCCGAGCCGCTGCACCTGAACGAGGCGTACGAGGCCGAGGTCGAACGCGCGCGGCGCTTCGTCGAGGAGCACCACCTGGCGCCGATCGCGCCGGGGGCGCTGCGCGTGATCGAGACGCCACCGTTCGATCGCGTGACGATGCCGCTCGCCTGGTACCGCGCGCCGTCGGCGTTCGACGAGGAGCCGATGGGGCTGCTCACCGTGACACCCGCGGATCCGGGGCGGCCGCGCGAGGAGCAGCAGCTGCAGCTCGAGGCGCATCATTACGCGGCGCTGCCGTTGATCGTGGCGCACGAGTCGTTCCCCGGCCACCACCTGCAGCGCTGCCAAGCGCGGCTCCACGGCTCGCGGCTCAGGCGCATGACGTCGAGCGATCTCTTTTCGGACGGATGGGCCCTGTACGCCGAGCGTCTGATGCACGACCACGGCTTCTTCATCGAACCGGTGTCGCGGCTCGTGCACCTGTGGCACGTGCTGTGGCGCGCGTGCCGGGTCGTCGTCGACATCGGGCTGCACTCGGGGCGCATGAGCGTCGACCAGGCCGAGGCGTATCTGGTGAGTGAAGCGGGTCTGGACCCGATCAGCGCGACGGCCGAGGTGAAGCGTTACGCCCTGCACCCCGGGCAACCGCTCGGGTACCTGGTGGGGCTGCAACTCATCGAGTCCATCCGCGACGAGGCGCGCACGCGACTGGGCGCGGACTTCGACCTGTACGACTTTCACGCCGAGCTGTTGAGGATCGGGACGTTGCCGCCCTTCCTGATTCGCGAAGAGCTGGGAGGGAGGCTCACCACACGATGAGACGCGCGATCGCCGTGCTGTTCCTGGGGGTGCTGGCGCTGACGGTCGGGGCGGCGTGGGCCGCGGTGCCCGGCGTGCGTCACGCCGAGATGCCCGAGCGCTATGGACTCCAGTACCAGAAGGTCGAACTCACGACGTCGGATCAGGCGACGGTCCTCGGCTGGTGGTTCCCGGCCGGCGACCACGCCGGCGCCGTCGTGCTCGCGCCGAACGCGACCGGGACCATGGCCGACCTGCTGCCCGTCGTCGGCGAGTTCCACGAGCGGGGCTTCGCGGTGATGACGTTCGACTACCGTGACTTCGGCCCGAACGGCGCAGGACCGCAGGACAGCCTGCATTACGTGGTCCGCGCGTCGCGCTGGGTCACCGACATGGTGGCGGCGATGGAGTTCGCGCGCAGCAAGATCGACAGTACGGCGCCGCTGTTCGCCTGGGGCCAGACCGGGTTGTCGAGCGTCAACGCGCTGGCGGTGGCCGCGCGCATGCGCACGCATTGCGAGGGCGTGGTGATGGAAGGCGTGTACCCCGACGCCGAGATGGAGATGCGCGCGAACGGCACGTGGGTGATCCCCGAAGCCGTGCAGCAGCAGGGCGCGCTCATGGACCAGCGCGACGAGCCGTACGCCGCGGCCGTCATCGCGCGCGCGCCGGTGCTGCTGGTGGGCGGCGAGCGCGACACGCTGCTGCCCGTGGCCGAGACCGCGCGCCTGCTGTCGCGCCGCCGGGCGCGCCTCGATCGCGTCACGTTCCCCGGTGTCGGCCACGACCACGTCAGCGCCGCGCCCGGGTATTTCGACCGGGTGTGCGGGTGGATGAAGAACATGGGCCAGTTCGTGAACGCCCCGGCCGCGCGGACGCCGCGGCACTGAGCCGGCGGCGCGGCCCGAAGCACGCGGCGCCGAGTCCATTCCCGGGACCCGGCGCCGCATCGTTTCAGGGTGTGCTCCGGCGCTAGAACGCGGGGGCCCTCCGCCACGGCAGCAGGCCCATGCCCGGGCTCCCGCCGAGCCCCTGGATCCACGGCAGCACGCGGCGGTCGCCGGTCCACGGGCGCATCGCGGACGAACTGCCGGAAGCGGCGGCGCTCAGGTTCACGTGCCCGATGCTGGCCCCGAACTTCGCGTTGACCGCGTCGATCATCGCGTTGCAGATGATGCCGCCCGCGAGATCCGTCGGGTGCACGCCGTCGAGACTGAACAGGCCGCCCGTGATGAACGCATTCGTGTACGTCGTGCCTCGATACGAAATGCCGGTCGTCGAGGCCTGGACGAGCACCGCGTTGAAGTCCACGACCGCGGCGCCGTGGTTCGTCGCGACCGTGTCGATGATCGCGTTGTAGGCGTCGACGGTGGCCTGGATCGACGCGGCCTCGGTCGTCGACAGCACCTGCGAGTTCAGCAACGGCCGGCCGTTGCCGGGCGCGCCCGTCAGGTACGAGAACGTGCCGAGCGGGAATCCGCAGCCGACGGCCAGCGAGTCCGCGGCGCCGAGCAGCACGTGATCGAACGGCGACAGCGGCGCTGGCGATCCACTCTCGCTGCCGATCAGCGGGATCAGCGGCAGCACCGGTGTGCCGTCGGCCTGCAGCACGACGGCCGGGAACGTCGTGACGTACGGAACGCTCGCGACGTTCGGCACGTTCACGATCGCGACCTTGGCGTTCGGCGCGACGGTTCCGATCTTGCCGACGAGCAGGCTCAGCGAGTCCGCGAAGTTGTTGGTCGGGGTGGTCGCCGTTCCCGATCCGTTTGTCGCCGGCCCCAGAACCTCGTTCGCGCCGTACTCGATCGACACGAACGTTGGCGCGAGGGAGAGCGCCTGGTCCGCGACAGGCCCCATCCCGCGTGCGACGAGACCAAACGCTCCGGCGCGCTCGGGCAGCGTGTAGTCGTCCGTCGACAGCGCGTCGTGGAGCAGGGCCCCCGGCACTCCCATGTTGTTGTACGGCGTCGGCTGGGCGAAGTTCGTGGGCGCGCCCGCCACGCGCCCGACATTGCTGATGATCAAGGGCGTGATCGACTGCAGCTCGAGCAGTGGCGGCAGGCCGTCGGGGCTGACGCTCGGGATCGTGAACGTCGTGCCGACCTGCTGCGCGAACTGGTACGCGAACGACTTCTGCTGGTGGGTGACGACGAGGCCGCCCGACTGGACGCCGGCCGTGATGCTGGTGCCGAGCGCGACATACGTCGAGAAGTTCGCGCTGCCGCTCGAGCCGGCGGGCGCGACGATGGGCTGGATCTTGCTGCAGGCGGCCAGCGCGAGCGTCGCGCAGGCGGCCGCGAAGATTCGTTTGAGCGTGGCGTTCATGGCGTGCGATCTCCCGGCGCTAGAAGCGCCACTCGGCGGTGAGTCCCGCCGACTGAATGAACGTCTTGTACTCGCCGTCGTAGAAATCGCGGTTGATGCCGTCCGTGCCGCGCCGCTTCACGAACAGCGCGAGGTCGTACACGTCGACGTGCACCGGATGCGTCTGGCCGATGTTGAAGCCGACGCCCAACGTCGCGCCGTGGCGGTCGGAGTCGGGCAGGATCGGCGACACGGATTCCGTGGGGGCCGCGGCCTGATCGAAGTAGTAGCCGAAGCGGTACGTGAACGACGGCAGCCGGTGCTCGGCGCCGACCCGCACCTGGAACGTGTTGTCGTAGTTCTCGACGATCGCCCGGCTGGCGGACGGCGTGGTCTTGAAGTCGAGCGGCAGGTCGGTGAACACCTTCCACTCGACGTAGTAGGCGTCGGCTTCGAGCGTCCACGCCGGCGTGGGCAGGAACGCGATGCCGCCGGTCCATGTGGCCGGGAAGCGCAGCACGGTGCTCAAGTCCTGGTCGGGCGGCAGGCTCGCGGCCACGGCGTTGTCGAACGGCACGTTGCCGGTCGGGATCTGCGTGAAGTCGGCCTTGCCGTCCTCGTCGACCACGATCTTGCTGTGATAGCCGGCGCCGAACTTCCAGCGCGGCGCGGGCACGAACGACACGGCCGCGTTCCATCCGTAGCCGCTCGAACGGTCGCCCTTCAGGTCGGCCTTCGCGACGTCGATCAGCGCGCCGCCGCCGCCCGGAGGCGGCGCCTGGAGCCGGTTGTGCAGCTCGACGCTCGAGAACAGGAGGTCGCCGCCGGCCGCCACGCTCCACTGCGAGTTGATCTGGTACGCCGCGGTGAGGTTCGTGTTGACCGCGCTCAACCGCGCCTTCGTGACCACGTAGCGCCCGGTGAACTGGTCGGGATTCTTCCAGTCGACGCCGAGCCCGAACGGCGCGTTGATCCCGACGCCCACCGCCCAGCGCGTCGGATAGCGATGCGTCACGTACACCGTCGGCAGCCCGAACCACTGGCGCTTCATCTCCTCGGTCACGCCGCCGCCGGGATACGACTGGGTGCCGTCCTGGCGATCGCCGGGAGTGCCCGCGAAGCTCACGGACGGCGTGAGCAGGCTGCCGCCCACGTAGACGCGCGTGCCGTCGAGCCGCGTGAGCGCGGCCGGGTTGAAGAACATCGCCGAGGCGTCGTTCACCGAGGCGGTGGCGGCGCCGGCCATGCCGAGCGCGGCGGCGCCCTGTTCGTACAGCGCGTAGCCCGCGGCCCGCGCCTCGTGCGCGAACGCGACGACGCCGAGCGCGAGCGCGAACGCCGCGCCCCAACGCGACTGGGAGGACTTCATGGCGGATCTCCTGGGTGGAACGGCTCGGTCAGGCGCTGGCGGCCGTCGCTTCCGGCGGAGCGTGGTGTGCGTAGAGCGAAGCGATGAGGTCCGCGAAGTGTTCGGAAACGATGCGCCGGCGCACCTTGAACGTCGGGGTCATCTCGCCGGCTTCCGCGCTCAGTTCGCGGTCGAGGAGCGCGAAGTACTTGATCTGTTCGAACGGCGCCAGGTCGCGATTCAGCTTGTCGACGAGCCCCTGATACAGGACGTGGGCCTCGCGGCACGCGATCAGCTGCTGCGGAGTGGTGAACGACCAGCCCTCGCCCCGCCCCTGGGCGTCGAGCGTCGCGAAGTTCGGCACGATGAGGCACACGACGTACGGCCGCTGGTCGCCGATCAGCACCGCTTCGCTCACGAACTTGCTGGACTTGAGCTGCGCCTCGAGCGGCTGCGGCGCGACCTTCTTGCCGCCGGCGGTGACGAGCAGGTCCTTGATGCGGTCCGTGATGAACAGCGCGCCCTCGGGATCGAGGTGGCCGACGTCGCCCGTGTGGAACCAGCCGTCGCGCAGCGCCAGGCGCGTCGCCGATTCGTTCTTGTAGTAGCCCATCATCACGTGCGGCCCGCGCGTCAGGATCTCCCCCTCGTCGCCGATCTCGAGCTCGACACCGGGCAGCGGCGGGCCCACCGAGCCCGGTTTCTCCTGGCCGCGGCGGTTGAGGCAGATGACCGGCGACGTCTCGGTCAGGCCGTAGCCCTCGATGATCGGGATGCCCACGGCGAAGAAGAACTCGAGCAGCTTGGGCGACAGCGGCGCGCCGCCCGAGATGCAGTAGCGCAGGCGGCCGCCGACGCGCTCGCGGATCTTCGCGCCGACGAGCCGGTCGGCGATCCGCGCCTGGAACGCGTCGAGCGGCGACAGCTTCTTCCGCGCGAAACGCGCGCGGGCGGCCTTCTGCCCGGCATGCAGCCCCCAGCCGAAGATCCCGCGCCGGAGCGGCGGCTGGGCCAGCGCGTTCTCCATCACGCGCGCGTACACCTTTTCGTAGAAGCGCGGCACGCCCATCAGGATCGTGGGCCGCACCTCGACCGCGTTCGCGGCCACGGTGTCGAGGCTCTCGGCGTACGCGATCGTCACGCCGGCCCCGAGCATGGCGTACAGCCCGGCCATGCGTTCGAACACGTGGCACAGCGGCAGGAACGACAGCGACGTGTCCGCGGGCCCCAGGTCCATGACCGAGAGGCCGGCGACCACGTTCGAGGCGATGTTCGAGTGCGTGAGCATCGCGCCCTTCGGCTCGCCGGTCGTGCCCGAGGTGTAGATGATGGTGGCCAGGTCGCTGGGCTTGACCTGGCCGGCCGACACGCGGAACGCCTGCGGGTCGCGCGCCAGCAGCTCGGCGCCGCGCCGCGACACCTGGTCGAAGCCGCGGTCCTTCGGGCCCTTCTCCGCGACCGGGTCCATGTGGATCACGGTCTCGAGCGCGGGCAGCGACTCGAGCGCGGCGTGCAGCTTCGCGAGCTGCGCCGGGCTGGACACGATCGCGACCTTGATGCCGGCGTCGGACAGGATGAAGCGGCACTGGGCCGCGGTGAGCGTCGGATAGATCGGCACCGAGACCGCGCCCAGACCGAGGATGGCCAGATCGCACACCGGCCACTCGTAGCGGTTCTCGCTGAGGATGGCGACGTGGTCGCCGCGCCGGACGCCGAGGTCGCGCAGCCCGAGCGCGAGGCGCTCGACGTCGGCCAGGGCGCGCTCCGCCGAGATGGACTCCCAGCGTCCGGCCGCCTTGCGCATGAACTGAGCGGGTTTGCGATGGCGCTGCACCGTTTCGAGGAAGATCCCGATCAGCGTCTGCGTCATCCGACCTCCGGCCGTCGGGCCGTTATGGCGGTGGGGGCAAGCGCGGCAAGGGATAGCACCCGCTCGCCGCGTCTCACAAGCGAAAATCCGGCACGGTGTGCCGCGTCCGTCGCGCGACCGCGCGCGGCGAGTGCGTTGACAAGCCGGAGCGCGCTGGTGGAGATTCGCGCGCCTCAGGCGGCGTGCCGGTGACGACCGCCGACCCTGTAAGGAGGCGGATCGATGGATCGACCGAGCCTGGCCCGTCGTGCGTGGCGTCTGGCCGCGCCCGCGGCGCTGGCGGCGCTGGCATTCGTTTCGGGTCCCGCGCGCGGCGAATCCGCGGACGCGCGCGCCGAGGGCGACGCGCTGTACGCGCACGGACGCTTCGCCGACGCCCGCGCCCGTTACCAGGCCGCGCTGGCCGGCACGGCCGCCGACTTCACGACGCTGTGCCGGCTGGCGCGCGTCGAGTCCGAGATGGGCGAGGACTTGAAGGGCGAGGAGCGGCGCAGCGTCGTGGCCTCGGCCGTCGAGCACGCGCGCGCCGCCGTCAAGATCGCGCCCGACAGCGCCCAGGGCCACGTGTGGCTGGCCGTCGCGCTCGGCCGCCAGGCGCTGAAGGAGGGCCCGCGCGGGAAGCTGGCGCTGGCCCGCGAGATCAAGTCCGAGGCCGATCGCGGCCTGGCCATCGACCCGAACATCGGGCGCGCGCATCACGTGCTGGCGGTGTGGAACCGCGAGGTGGCGAGCCTCAATTTCATGGAGCGCGCGGCCGCGAACACCGTCCTCGGCGGCGTGCCCGAGGGCGCGTCGATGGACAACGCGGTGCGCGAGCTCGAGCGCGCGGTCCAGCTCGAGCCCGACTACGTGAACCATCGCCTGGAACTGGGCCGGACGTATCGCATGCTCAAGCGCTGGGCGGACGCGCGGCGCGAACTGGAAAAGGCCGTCACCCTCGCGCCGACGAGCAACCCGCGCGATGCCCTGTACCAGGCGGAGGCACGCCAGCTGCTCGCGCGCCTGCCGAAGAGTTGAGCGTGGCCACCTCGAACGCGGCGTGGATCCTGGCCGGCGTGCGCACGCCGTTCGCGAAGGCCGGCACCGCGTTCGCGCGCACGCCGGTCTACGAGCTGGGGCGCATCGCGGTCGGCGAGCTGCTGGCCCGCCAGGAGCTGGATCCCGCGCGTCTCGACGAAGTGATCCTCGGCAACTGCGCGCAACCCGCCGAAGCCGCGAACGTGGCGCGCGTCGCCGCGCTGCGCGCCGGCGTGCCCGAGTCCGTGCCCGGCTTCACCGTGCACCGCAACTGCGCGTCCGGCATGGAATCCGTGGCCGACGCCGCGCTGCGCGTGCGCGCCGGCGCCGCGCGTCTCGTTCTGGCCGGCGGCATGGAATCGATGAGCATGATCCCGCTCCAGTACCCGGTCGAGTACGGCGTGTGGCTCGAGGGCCTGATGCGCGCGAAGACGCCGCTCGCCAAGCTCGCGGCGTTCGCGCGCTTCAAGCCGGCGCTCCTGCGCCCGCGCATCTCGCTGATGGAAGGGCTCACCGATCCGGTGTGCGGGCTGAACATGGGGCAGACCGCGGAAGTCCTGGCCCGCGACTGGCGCCTGACGCGCGAAGCCCAGGACGCGTTCGCCCTGACCAGCCATCAGAAGACCGTCGCGGCGCGCGACCGGCTGCGCGAGGAGATCGTGCCGGTGTTCCCCGCGCCCGCGTCCGCGATGGTGGCTGACGACGTCGGCCCGCGCGAGGGGCAGACGCTGGAAGCCCTGGCCAAGCTCAAGCCGTTCTTCGATCGCAAGAACGGCACGGTGACCGTGGGCAACAGCTGCCCGGTGACGGACGGCGCCGTCGCGCTGCTCGTCGGCGACGACGCGACGGCCGCGGCGTGGCCCACGCCGCCGCTCGGGCGCATCGTGTCGTTCGCGTTCGCCGGACTGTCGCCGAAGCGCATGGGGCTGGGACCGGTGTACGCCATGGCGCGCGCGCTCGGGGAGGCGGCGCTGACGCTCGACGACATGGAGCTGATCGAGATCAACGAAGCGTTCGCCGCGCAGGTGCTGGCCTGCCTCGCGGCGTCGCAGAGCGCGGACTTCGCGCGCGACTCGCTGCACCGCGAGCACGCGCTCGGCGAGATCCCGCTCGAGAAGCTGAACGTGAACGGCGGCGCCATCGCGCTCGGCCATCCCGTCGGGGCGAGCGGCGCGCGACTGCTGCTCACGCTGCTGCTCGAACTGCGCCGGCGGGGGCTCAAGCGCGGCATCGCCAGCCTGTGCGTGGGCGGCGGGCAGGGCGCGGCGTTCGTGGTGGAACGATGAGCGGCGCGTTCCGCGTCGAGTGGCCGAAGCCCGGCCTCGCGCACCTGGTGATGGACGACCCGGCGCGCAAGGTGAACGTGCTCGACGAGCGCGCGCTGGCCGACCTCGAGATCGCGCTCGCCGTCCTGGAGGCCGAGCCCGCGCTTTCGGGCGTCGTGCTGCGCAGCGGCAAGCGGTCGGGCTTCATCGCCGGCGCCGACATCGACGCGATCGGCGCGCTCACCGATCGCGAGGCCGTGCTGCGCCTGATCCGCCGCGCGCACGTCACGTTCCTGCGCCTGGGCGCGCTCCAGGCGCCGAGCGTCGCCGCCATCGACGGCGTGTGCCTAGGGGGAGGCACGGAGCTGGCGCTGGCCTGCGACTCGCGCGTCGCCGCCGAGGAGACGGCGCAGATCGGCCTGCCCGAGACGCTGCTCGGCATCTTCCCGGGTTTCGGCGGCACCACGCGCCTGCCCCGCCTCGTCGGCATCCCGACCGCGCTCGATCTCATCCTGACCGCCCGCAACGTGGACGCGCGCCGCGCCGAGAAGATGGGGCTGGTCGCGCGCTCGGTGCCGCAGGCCTGGCTGATCGAGCGCGCCGAGGCGCACCTCGCCGAGATCGCGAAGCGCCCGCCCGCGCGGCGCCGCGACGCGTACCGGCCGCGCGGCTTCATGGCGTGGGCGCTGGAGGGCAACTCGCTGGGCCGCTCGCTCGTGTTCCAGCGCGCCCAGGCCATGACGAAGGCACGCACGCAGGGACACTACCCGGCGCCGCCCGCGGCGATCCGCGTCATGCAGCTGGTGCAAGGCAAGCCGCTCCCCGAAGCGCTCGAGCTCGAGGCGCGCTGGGCCAGCGACCTCGTCGTGTCGCCGGTGTGCAAGAACCTGGTGCGCATCTTCCAGTCGCAGGAGCGCGCGAAGAAGGATCCGCCGGGCATCGACGCCGCGCTCAAGCCGGCGGCCGTCGAGCGCCTGGCCGTGGTCGGCGCCGGCGTCATGGGCGGCGGCATCGCCGAGCTGGCCAGCCGCAACGGGATTCAGGTGCGGCTGCGCGACGTGCAACCGGCGTCGCTGACGCGCGCGATGCAGACGGTGCACGAGCGCGTGGCCGAACGCTCGCGCAAGCGCCGCGTGCCCCGCGCCGAGCGCGACGCGCAGCTCGCGCGCATCCTGCCGACGCTGGACCTCAGCGGCTTCAAGCGCGTCGACTTCGCGATCGAAGCGGTCGTCGAGGACCTCGACATCAAGCGCCGCGTCCTCGCCGAGCTGGAAGTGCGCATCGGCGCCGGGGCGGTGCTGGCCACGAACACGTCGTCGCTGTCGGTGAGCGCGCTGGCCGAGGGGCTCGAGCACCCGGAGCGCTTCTGCGGATTCCACTTCTTCAATCCGGTGCATCGCATGCCGCTCGTCGAGATCGTGCGCGGCCGGCAGACGTCCCCCGGCACCGTGCTCACCGCGGTCGCGCTGGCGCGGCGCCTGGGCAAGACGCCGGTCGTCGTCGCCGACTCGCCGGGCTTCGTCGTGAATCGCATCCTGATGCCGTACCTCCGCGAGGCCATGCACCTGCTCGAGGACGGTTATCCGCTCGTCGAGATCGACGCGTCGATGAAGGCGTTCGGCATGCCGATGGGGCCGTTCGAGGTGCTGGACGAAGTCGGGCTCGACGTGGCCGCGAAAGTGGCCGCCGTGCTGACGCGCGCGTTTCCCGATCGCATGTCGGCGGCGCCGGCCATCGAGAAGCTGCTCGCCGCCGGACGCCTCGGCAGGAAGAGCGGGCTCGGCTTCTATCGCCATCGCGGGCGCCAGCGCACCGCGGACCCCGCGCTGCGCGCGCTGCTCGGGCGCACGCGCGTGCGTCGCGCGCAGAGCCCCGAACTGCTGAGCGAGCGCATGGTGCTGGCCATGATCAACGAGGGCGCGCGCTGTCTCGAGGAGTCGGTCGTCCCGGACGCTGGCATGCTCGACGTGGCGATGATCTTCGGCGCCGGCTTCCCGCCGTTCCGCGGCGGGCTCATGCGCCATGCGGACGCGCTCGGACTTTCGAAGATCGAAGCGCGTCTGAACGCGCTGCGCGCGGAGAAGGGCGAACGCTTCTCGCCCGCGAAGCGGCTCGTGAAGCTCGCGGCCGAAGGCGGCGCGTTCACCGGCCCCGGGCGCTGACGCGCGCCCGTCGCGTCGCGCTCGCTTCGCTTCGTTCAGCCGCTCGTAACGCGGAGCGCGTTCCGCCCACAAGCAAGAGCGCCCGGCGGGGAGCCGGGCGCATCTTGTGGCCCCGGAGCTTGCCCTCTCCGGGTCCCCCCTGTCTTGGAAGACTTGCGACTGGTTGGTTGGTCGCACGTCACGCGTTCGCAGTTACGTGACGCGTATATAGACGCCGCCAGGCCCCCAAAAGTTGCAAGGCCGCGGTCAAGAGTCGAAGCGCGGTGGCGGACAGCGCCGAGCGCGGCGAAAAACGGGTGCGGCCGCGGCGTCCCTGTCACGCAGTCGTCAGCGCCGGGCGCGCGACGACAAGAAATTCGGGCGCCGTCCGGTGTGGCGACGGCGCCCGAATCGGGAACTTCTGGAACTTGGGAGGCCGTCGCTACGCGCCCGCCGGCCGCGGCGCGGGGAACGATTCCAGCGGCGCGGCCGTTTCCTCGCGCTCGCTCGGCGTCTCGGCGACGCGCGCGGCTTCCGTCGCTTCGCCCTCGGCGGGGAGCAGCGGCGGCAGCGTCTCGCCCCTCAGCAGGCGATGCATCTCGTCGCCGTCCAGCACCTCGCGCTCGAGCAGCGCGTTCGCGATCAGGTTCAGCTTGTCGAGATTGTCGCGCAGCAGTTCGACGGCGTGGTTGTACGCGCCCTCGACGAGCGCGCGCACTTCCTCGTCGATCGTGACCGCGGTCTGCTCGCTGTAGTCCTTCTGGCTCGAGATCTCCTTGCCGAGGAAGACCATCTCTTCCTTCTTGCCGAACGTGAGCGGCCCCAGCCGGTCGCTCATGCCGAGCTCGCACACCATGCGCCGCGCGAGGCCGGTCGCCTTCTCGATGTCGTTCGCCGCGCCGGTCGTCAGGTGCTTGAACACCAGGAACTCCGCGGCGCGCCCGCCCATCATCGCGGCCAGGCGCAGCAGCAGATCGTCCTTGGAGCGCGAGTAGCGTTCCTCGGCCGGGAAGTACGACGTGATGCCGAGCGCGCGACCGCGCGGGATGATCGTGATCTTGTCGACCGGATCGGACCCGGGCAGCAGCGCCGCGATCAGCGCGTGACCGGCTTCGTGGAACGCCGTGCTGCGCCGTTCCTCCTCGGTCATGACCAGGCTCTTGCGCTCCATGCCGAGCTGCACCTTGTCCTTCGCGTCCTCGAAATCGCGCAGCGAAACCTTCTTGTGATTGCGTCGCGCGGCCAGCAGCGCCGCCTCGTTCACCAGGTTCGCCAGGTCGGCGCCCGCCATGCCCGGCGTCGACTTGGCGATCTGTTGCAGGTCGACGTCGTCGGCCAGCGGAATGCGCCGGCTGTGCACCTTGAGGATGCCCTCGCGACCGCGCACGTCCGGCCAGTCGACGACGATCTGGCGGTCGAAGCGGCCGGGACGCGTGAGCGCGGGGTCGAGCACGTCGGGCCGGTTCGTGGCCGCGATCATGATGACGCCCTCGTTGGAATCGAAGCCGTCCATCTCGACGAGCAGCTGGTTCAGCGTCTGTTCGCGCTCGTCGTGGCCGCCGCCCAGGCCGGCGCCGCGGTGGCGGCCGACGGCGTCGATCTCGTCGATGAACAGGATGCACGGCGCGTTGCGCTTGCCCTGCTCGAACAGGTCGCGCACGCGCGACGCGCCGACGCCGACGAACATCTCCACGAAATCGCTGCCGCTCATCGAGAAGAACGGCACGCCGGCCTCGCCGGCCACCGCCTTCGCGAGCAGCGTCTTGCCCGAGCCCGGGGGCCCGAGCAGCAGCGCGCCCTTCGGGATCCTGCCGCCCAGGCGCTGGAACTTCTGCGGCTCCTTCAGGAACTCGATGATCTCCTGCAGTTCCTGCTTGGCCTCGTCGCAGCCGGCCACGTCCTTGAACGTGACCTTAGGCGACGTCTCGAGCAGCACCTTGGCCTTCGTCTTGCCGAACTTGAGCGCGGCGCTGCCGCTGGCCTGCATCTGGCGCATCAGGAACATCGACGCCGCGAACAGGAGCACGAGCGGACCCCAGCCGAGCAGCACGGAGATCCAGTTGAGGCCGGCGTTGCGCACTTCGACCTCGATGCCCGGGTTCGTCTTCCACACCCGGTCCGGCAGATCGGCGCCGTCGCCCACGATGTTCGCGCGGAACGACTTGAATGGGATGTCGTGATTGTTGACGCGCAGCGACGACTCGGCCTTCAGATCGCCGGTGACCGAGCGCTCGATGATCTGCAGGTTCGCGAGATTGCCGCGGTCGACTTCCTGGATGAAGCGTGTGTACGAGATCTCGACGCGCTGCGGCGCCATGAAATTGCCCTGGTAGATGCGCACCGTGATGACGGCGAGCAGCACCACGAACGCCCAGAACGCGAGCGTGCGGAAGGGCCGGCCAGGGGGAGCCGGGGTCGGCGGGCGGCGCGAACCGCCGCCACGCGAGGATCCCCGCCGGCCGTCACGATCGCGGCCGTCGTCCGATCCCGAACCCGAGTCACGTCGCAGATTGTTCACGAATCACGCCTCCTCGACGACGCCCACGTAGGGCAGATTGCGATAGCGTTCATCGGCGTCCATGCCGTAGCCGATCACGAATTCCGAGCCGATCTTCCAACCGGCGTAGTCCACGGGGACTGGAATCCGGCGGCAGGGGACCTTGTCCAGCAACGTCGCCACTTTGATGCTGGCCGGACCCCGGGATTGCAGGAGATTCAGGATGAACGAGACGCTCAGTCCCGAATCCACCACGCCTTCGCACAAGAGAATGTCACGTCCGGTCACATCCGACCGGAGATCCATGATCAGTTTCACGTTGCCGCTCGAAACCGTGCCGTGCCCGTACGAGGCCACGGCCAGGAAATCCATCTCGAGATCGAGCGGTGTCGCGCGCGCCAGATCGCACTGGAACATGCACGCGCCCTTCAGCACGCCCACGAACAGGGGCTTCCTGCCCGCGTAGTCACGCGCCACTTCCAGGCCCATCTCGCGAACGCGGGCGGCGATGCGCTCGGGCGAGAACATCACGCGAATCGCGGGATCGGTCTGCACGGCTTCGGGAAGCTCGGTCATGGCGCTCCATGGGCGAGCCGCCGGACACGCACCGGAGCCAGACGCGATCGCCGCCGGAGACGCGCGACGACCCCGAGGGTCCGGGCGCCGTCGGCGCCGATCGGGACGATGGAACGGGACTGCACGACCTCTGATGTGGCGACGCACGGCGAGACTACCACCTTCGCGGGCCCTCCGCCCGCGACGCGCCGGGCCGCGATCCGCGCGGGTTCGGCGCGGGCGCCGCGCGGAAGCGCAGCACGCCCGACACACGCCCGGCGGTCGCCCGCCCGGGCAGCAGCACGTGAGCGCCGGTTTTGCTCGAGCGGACGGCGCGCTCGAGCGCGCCGACATGATGATGCGTGAGCCCCGGCGCACCGGGCGCGAACGCCGCCCACGCGGCTCGGAGCGCGAGCCGGCGCACGGCCGCCGGCGCCGCGGCCAGCCGCGCCGCGTCGAGCGCGAGCGCGCCGTCCGCGCGGCGCGCGGCCTCCGCCAACGCGCCCTTCAGCAGAGCGCGCGCCGAACGCTCCAGCGCCTCGCGCGCCGCGTCGATCTCGCGCGCCGCGCGCGCCGCGTGCGCGGCCAGCACCGCGCGCGGCACCCGTGCGGCCGCGGCCAGCGCCGGCACGACGTCGTCGCGCACGCGCGTCCTCAGGTAGTGCGAGTCGTGGTTCGAGCGGTCCTCGCGCCACGCGAGCCCGGCGCGCGTCAGGTCGCGTTCGATGTCGGCGCGCGTCGCGCCGAGCAGGGGCTTCAGCCATCGCCCCTGGCGCGCGCGCATCGCGCCCAGCCCGCGCAGCCCGGCGCCGCGCGCGAGGCGCATGAGCAACGTCTCCAGCTGGTCGTCCGCGGTGTGCGCCGTGGCGATCGCGACCGCGCCCGCGCGGCGCGCGGCCGCGAGCAGGAACTCGCGGCGCAGCGTGCGCAACCCGGCGTGGCCGGAAAGGCCGCGGCGCTTCATGCGCAACCGCGTGTTCCAGGCCGCGGCATGGAGCGGGACGCCGCGCGCCCGGCACAGCGCTTCGACCGACGCACGATCGGCGCGGGCTTCGGCTCCGCGCAGGCCGTGGTCGAGGTGCGCCGCGTGGAGATCGAAGCCGAACTCGGGAGCCAGGCGATGGAGCGCGACGAGAAGCGCGGTGGAGTCCGCGCCGCCGCTCACCGCCACCAGCAACCGCGAGCCGGACAGCGCGGCGCGGCGCGCGACGAGCGCCCGGCGGACGATGGGCTCGATGCGGCGAAGGCGCATAGGGAGAGTGGGTGCAAATGGTGGCGGCGCAGGGACTCGAACCCCGGACACAGAGATTATGATTCTCCTGCTCTACCAGCTGAGCTACGCCGCCTGAAGCGAAGGCCCTCGCGCTGCGAAGGCGGGCGCGAAACGTTAAAGATGGCCCGCGCGGGTGTCAAGCGCGCGGGGGGCCGGTGCGCGCCGCCTACTGCGGGTTCGGAACCCCGGTGTCCATCCAGATCTTCCAGCCGCCGTCGGCCTGGCGGCGCCAGATCACGGCGTAGCGCCCGGCCTGCTTCTGCGGAGCGCCGCCGACCGAATCGGGCGGATACGTGTACGCGTAAGTCCCGACCTCGGTCGCGTAGTCGCCGTTCAGCGCGACGTCGACCGTGCGGACCTTGGCCGCGCTCGGATGCCCTTCTTTCATGGCGGCGGTCCAGAACACCATCAGCGAATCGCGGCCTTTGAGCACGCGGCCGACGCGGCCGAACAGCTCCATGCCGCCGTCCGCGAACAGATCGACGATGCCCTGGGCGTCGCCCTTGACCTGCGCGTCGGCCCACTTCGTGTTGTTCACCTCGATGGCCGCGCGCACCCGCGCCTTCTCGGCCGCCGGGGCCGCCGGGGCCGGACCCTTGGCTTCCGCCAGCGATGCCACGGCGAACGCCGCGCACAGCGCGCCGATCGCCCACGTCGCTCTTGCCTGCATGGTGAACCGTCTCTTTCTAAAAGGGGGGTGGTGCTTCGATCCGGTCAGGCGCTGCGTCTATCCCGCGGCCTTCTCCGCGCTCTCGCCGCCGTTCATCGGCTCGGCCGGCGCGGGGCTCTCGGGTTCGTCTTCCGAGTGGATGCGGAAGATGCGCGACAATTCGGAGCGCAGCGCACCCTCGTCGAGGCGCTGCTTCATGGAACCGCGGTACGCGACCGAGATCGCGCCGCTCTGTTCGCTGACCACGATGATCGCGGCGTCGCTCTCCTCGGACAGCCCGAGCGCGGCGCGATGCCGCGTGCCGAGCGTGGCCGAGAGGCGTGGGTTCCCGGACAGCGGCAGAATGCACGCGGCCGCCACCAGCGTGTCCTCGCGCACGAACACGGCGCCGTCGTGCAGCGGCGAGCCCGGGCTGAACAGCGTGACGAGCAGCTCCGCTGAGACCTTCGCGTCGATGCGCGTGCCGGTCTCGATGAAGTTGCGCAGGCCCACATTGCGTTCGATCACGATGAGCGCGCCGTGGCGGCGCTCGGCCAGCGTCTCGACGCCGCGCACGAGTTCGCCGAGCACGCCGAAGTGATCGCTGCGCAGGAACGAACGGAAGTAGCGCGTGCGCCCGAACTGGGCCAGCGCGTGGCGCAACTCGGGCTGGAACAGGATCACGAACGCGATCAGCCACACCGTCTTCAGGCTCTCGACGATCCACTTGACGGCGATCAGGTCGAGCTGGCGGGCCAGGAATCCGACCGCGACGATGACCATCAGGCCCACGTACATCTGGGCCGAGCGCGTCCCCTTGACGAGGATGAGCAGGCGGTAGAACAACACCGCGACCAGGAAGATGTCGAGGAGGTCGAGGACCCAGAGAGGATGGACGGGCGTCATGGGCGGTAGGGGTGGTGGCGCTCGCTCGAGCGCTCGACAGAAATCCTAACAGAGCGTCGGCGCTTCGCCTACGCTCGATCGGCGGATTCCTTCGGGCCGCGCGCCGGAATCGCGCGCGCAGCGGCCAGCGCTTCGGCCACGCGCAGCGCGCTCACCGTGGCCGCGACGTCGTGCGTGCGCACGACGTGGGCGCCCTGGAACACGGCGATCGCGTGCGCGGCGAGACCGGCCTCGAGCCGGTCGTCCACGGGTCGCCCGGTGAGCGCGCCGAGGAAGCCCTTGCGCGAGGCGCCGACCACGATGGGCCGGCCGTGCACGGCGAGCGCGTCGAGCCGCGCCAGCAGCGCCAGGTTGTGCTCGAGCGTCTTGCCGAACCCGATGCCGGGATCGATCGCGAGGCACGCGTCCGCCACGCCGGCGGCGCGCGCGCGCGCCAGCCGCTCGCCGAGCATCGCCGCCACCTCGCCGACCACGTCGTCGTAGTGCGGCGCCTGCTGCATCGTGGCCGGCGTGCCCTGCATGTGCATGAGCACGAGCCCGGCGCCACGCGCCGCGACCACGCCGCCCATCCGCGGATCGCCGAGCGCGGTGACGTCGTTCACGACGCGGGCTCCGGCGTCCAGCGCCCGTTCTGCCACCCACGCGCTCGAGGTGTCGACGGACAGGCAGGCCGCGCCCTCGGCCGCGAGCGGCACGATCACCGGTTCGAGGCGGCGCCACTGCTCTTCGGGCGCGACGGGCGCCGCGCCGGGCCGCGTGCTCTCCGCGCCCAAGTCGACGAGATCCGCGCCGGCGGCGAGCTGCGCGCGAGCGTGGGCCAGCGCGGCGACCGGATCGAGATGGCGCCCGCCGTCCGAGAACGAGTCCGGCGTGACGTTGACGACGCCCATGACCAGGGCGCGCCCGCCCAGCTCGAACGCGCGATCGCGGCAGGTCCAGCGCACGCCGGTCCTCAGAGGCTCGCGCGGGCGCTAGTCGAGCGCGTCGCGCAGTCGGCGAATCTGCCCGGCGTGGTTGTGGGCGTGCACCGCGTAGATCTCGAGCCAGCGCGTCGCCGTGTACAGGCCGGCCTCCGTGTGCCAGCCCGCGCTCTTCCAGTCGTCGTCGGTCATCGTCTGGAGCAGCTGCAGCGTCCCCGTCCGCGCCGCGCGGAACGCGTCGAGGGCGGGCTGCATCTCGCGCAGGTTGTAGCGCAGCAGGATGGCGTAGCTGTCCTGGTCGTAGCCCTGGAGCACCGGAAACTCCTCGGCCAGCAGCTTGCGCAGACGCTGGGCGGAGACCGTCTCGCTGTCCGCCAGGTGGTGCACGATCTCCCGCGCGCTCCACTTGCCGGGGAAGGGGTGCGCCACCAGTTTGTCCTCGGGAAAGCCCTTCAGGGCGTCCAGCACCTCGTCCACGCCGGCCGCGTACTGGGCGATGAGCCGGCGGCGCTCTTCCTCCGTCATCGTTGTCTCCTCAAAGTCTGTGCGTGTCCCGACCGCGGCCCCAAAGGGCGCCGTTTCCGTTGACCGGATGAGCGTCGGATGGTAGCACTTAGCGCTCTTATTCCCGATGGTATGCGGCCCTTACCCGGCCGCCGCGCGGGTCCACACCCCAGCCCCGCTCGAACCCAGCACGTGATCCTTAGAGAATCCTGGAGGTCGCACTCGCATGTCCCGGCTCCCGCGTGCGCCGTTCGCTCTGGCCGTTGCCCTGCTGCTCGCCGCGCCCGCTCACGCGCAGATCACGGGACATCCGCTCGAGCTGTCGGGCGGCGCGGGCGGGGTGAGCCCCGACGCCCGGGCGCGCATCCAGTCGGGATTCGCGAGCACGGCGGCGCTCGGCTGGCGCTGGCTCCCCGGGATCTCGCTCGAAGCCCAGGCCACGTTCGGCCCCTCGCACGCGGACACGCTGCCGAACCAGAAGCACAACCTCACCTACGCCGGACTCGACGCGCGCTGGAACCTGCGCCCCGCGGAGTCGCGCACCGTGCCGTTCGTGCTCGTCGGCCTGGGTTACGGGATCAGCCACACCGGAGGACACGCGCCTGAAAGCCTCGAGCGCGGCGCGGGCAGCGTCGGCCTCGGACTGCTGCAGGCGGTCGGCGGCCAGCGCCACTATCTGAGGCTGCAGGTGCGCGACGAATTCTTCCGCGAGCGCGAAGCGCTGACGTTCAGCAACCACTGGTACGCGACGGCCGGGCTGCAGGTGATCTTCGGCGGCAAGGCGCACGACGCGGACCTGGACGGCGTGCGCGACTGGCTGGATCAGTGCCCCGCGACGCCGATCGGCGCCACGGTGGACGCGAAGGGCTGCCCGAAGGACTCGGACGGCGACGGCGTGCTCGACGGTCTCGACCAGTGCCCGGGCACCCCGAAGGGCTGCACCATCGACAAGAAGGGCTGTCCCTCGGACGCCGACGGCGACGGCGTGTGCGACGGACTCGACACGTGCCCCGACACGCCGAAGGGCGCGACCGTGGACGCTCACGGTTGTCCGGCCGATCCCGACAGCGACGGCGTGATGGACGGCATCGACAAGTGCCCGGGCACGCCGAAGGGCTGCACGGTCGACGCGACCGGATGCCCGAAGGACTCGGACGGCGACGGCGTGTGCGACGGTCTCGACGTCTGCCCGAACACGCCGGCGGGGCTGCGCGTCGACGCGCACGGCTGCCCGATCGAGGTGAACGAGAAGGAGACGCAGTTGCTCGACACCGGCACGATCCGGCTCGGCAACGTGCTGTTCGACACGGGCAAGGCCACGCTGCGTCCCGAGGCGTTCACGGTGCTCGACACGATCGGCATGATCCTGCAGCAGTACCCGACGCTGCGCATCGAGATCGGCGGCCACACTGACAACCGCGGCACGGCCGACAAGAACCAGAAGCTGTCCGAGGCGCGCGCCGATTCCGTGCTCGGTTACCTGCGCGGGAAGTTCCCGACGCTGAACGCGGATCAGTTCAGCGCGAAGGGCTACGGGTTGACCCGTCCGATCGCGCCGAACACGACGGAGCTGGGACGGGCCAAGAACCGGCGCGTCGAGTTCCGCGTTCTGAACACCGACGCGCTGCGCATCGAACGCGAGCGCCGGCGCTTCCTCAAGCGCGACGAGGGCCTGCCGACGCCGGCGCCCGCGCCCGCGCCGAGTCCGGCTCCGGCGGCGCCGGACACGACGAAGCACTAGGGGCGGGGCCTCCACAGGGAGGTGCGCGTTGGAGTGGCGGCGGCCCGGCTTCACGCTGACCACCGACCGGGATCGTGTCGACGTGGCGGTGGTGCACGCGTTCCTCACGCGCTCGTACTGGGCCGTGGGCGTCCCGCTCGAGGTCGTGCGCCGCTCGATCGAGCACTCGCTGAACTTCAGCGTGTGGCGCGACGCCGACGCGGACGCGGCCTCCGCTCAAGTCGGATTCGCGCGCGTGGTCACGGACTACGCGACGTTCGCCTACGTCGGTGACGTGTTCGTGCTGGAGCCCTGGCGCGGCCGCGGACTGTCGCGCTGGATGATGGAGTGCATGGTGGCGCACCCCGAGCTGCAGGGCTTCCGGCGCTGGGCGCTCCTGACGCGCGACGCGCATGGACTGTACGCGCGGCTGGGCTTCACGCCGCTGGACCGCCCGGACCGCTGGATGGAGCGCTGGGCGCCCGACGTGTACCGCGCGCCGGCGGACCCTCGCCCCGGGAAATGAGAACGGGGCGCACGAGGCGCCCCGTCTCTTAGGTGGGGCGTCCCATCGGCCGCCGACACCCGGTTGCATGGTGGTTGGGTCGGGGCGCTCACCGGCGCCCCGGAACCCGCTGCGTGCTGGGCGGCGCGTCCCGGTCGGACACGGTCGCCCATCGTTTCGTGGGTGGGCCGTCCCGGTCGGACGTCGACACCCGTGCATCGTGGGTGGGCCGTCCCATCGGACGTCGACACCCGGTGCTTCTCGGGTCGTGGCGCGTCTCAGCGCGCCACGAGAATTCGCGTCATGCCCTGCGCGTTCGCCGTGCGCACGCGCACGAAGTACACACCCGAAGGCGCGTGGCTCGCGCCGCTCCAGCCCACCTGGTGCGCACCCGCGTCGAGCGTGCTCTGCATCACGTGGTCCACGACACGACCCTGGAGGTCGACCACGTCGACGCTGACGGCCGTCGTCTGGTCGAGCGTGAACGCCACCTGCTGGTCGCCGAAGACTCCGCCCACGTGGCGGACCGGCAATTTGCGCGTCGCGTGCTTCGCGACGTCGCCGCCCGTGACGTTGAGCGTCGCCCAACCCACGACGAGCACGCCGTCGAAGGTATGCCCGGTGAACGCGAGGTCGTGCGGACCTGCGCCCAGGCTCGTGTAGGAAGAGCGTGCGAAACGGAACGTACGCTCGTGCGCCGGGTCGACATCCGGCGTCACGACGTCGGAGCTCTCGATCAGCCCGGGTAGCGGGTTGTCGGTCGGCACGGCGTGCGACAGATCGACGCTCACACCGTTCAGCTGCACGGTCGTCGCGTCCAGCCGGGTCAGATCCCACTCGTGTGAATCGACGGTCGCCTTGATCCAATTGCCGTTGCTCGACGCGTTCAGCGTCGACGGATCGAGATCCACGGCCACGTACAGCGTCTCAGCCGGCGGCGGCGGAGGCGGCGGCGGAGGAGGCGGTGGCGGAGGCGGCGGCGGCGGAGGCGTCGCATCCATCGCGTAGGCCGAGCCCGACGCCGAACCCGAAGCGTTCACGCCACCGGCCACGACCAGCCGCATCGCGAACGCGGCCGCCATCGAACCCGACAGCGCCTCGGGCAACGGAGTTTCCGAACGCCACACGCCATCGTCACCCGCGCTGTACGCGCGCGGGCTCGCCTGGCTGGCGGCGTCCACGCCACCGATCACCCACACCCGGCCGTCGAACGCGCTGGCCGCCGCGCCCCACAGGGGCTCCGGCAGGTTCGGCGCCGAGCTCCACGAGCCCGCGACCGGGTCAAAGCGCTCGACGGTGGCGAGCGGTCCGGCACCCGCCATGCCGCCGATGACCCACAGCTGTCCGTTCAGAGTCGCGCCGGCGCACGCCATGCGCGCGGTCGGCATGTCGGGCAGCGAACTCCACGCGCCCACGTTGGGGTCGAGGAAGAAGCCCTGGGCCATGGGCTGGCCCATGAAGTCCTCGCCACCGACCGCGAACGCCACGCCGCCAATCGAACCCGCGGCCATCAACGCCGTCGAGACCGGCAATGCCGGTGCGGCGGCCCACGTTCCACTCGTCGCGTCGAAACGCTCGACGCTGGAAACGCCCTCGCCAACGTCATCGAGTCCGCCGATCGCGAGGAGCGAGCCGCCGAAGTCGGCGGCGCCCGCGAACGCGCGCGGAGCGCTCAACGGAGCGTCCGTCGCCCAGTTGCCGCCGGCGGAATCCCAGCGCTGCGTGACCGTGAGGCTCTGCGTGGACGCGCCGCCCGCGAGGCGGAGCTGCCCATCGACGATGGCGCCCGCGGGCCCGTTGACCGCGACCGGGAGCGACGGCAGCGCGACCCAGTTCGCGGCCTCGGCCGTCGCCGCCGAAGCGGCGAGCGCGAGCACCGACATCCATAGCCAACGATGCGTTGCGTGCATGGCGTTCCCCCCTCGTTTGGAACCCGAGCAAAGAGTTCATCGAGCAAGCCGCGCGCCGCCGGCGGAGGGAATGGGCGCGCGAAGCGCTAAGCCATTGCGCCCCAGTCGGGCGTCATTTCGCGCAGGGTGGGATCGCGCAGGGAATGGGCGTCTCGCGTGCGCCGCGCAATGATTCAACTCGTGCGACGGACCATGCGCTAAATGCGCGACGCAAGGCGCGACGCGGGCCGTGCAAGGCGCGAACGGCCGCGGTTACGTACGCTGTTTCTTCTTTTCGGCGGCCGGGAACAGGACGTTGTTGAGGATGAGTCGGTAGCCGGGCGAGTGCCGGTACTTGGAGAGATCGGTCGGTGGATCCCCGACCATGTGCTGGTAGTCCTCGGGATCGTGGCCGCCGAGGAACGTGAACGTGCCGCGCCCGAACTGGCCGTGCAGATACTTGACCTCGTCCGTGCCCTCGACCTCGGCCAGCGCGAGGACGCCGCTGCGGATGCGTTCGCGGCGAAATCCCGTGCTCTGGCCCAGGAATTCGGGGACGGCGCCGACGTGGTCCTGGACCAGCATGCTCGGCACCGGATCGTTCTTGGCCGAGAAGTCGAACAGCGTGAACACCGAGGCGGGCCCGCGCAGGGACGCCTCCTGCGTCACGTCGATGTCGGAGAACCGGTAGATGAGCGGATTCGTCTCGATGCGGAAATCCTTGAACGCGAGCGTGCGCGAGTAGTCGAGCTTGCTCTGCGCCTGGGGATCCGGCGGGTCGCCGTCGTACACGACGTCCGACAGATCCACGCCCTCCGCGGCCAGCGCGATGTCGTACGTGTCGGTGGCCGAGCACATGCCGAACATGAACCCGCCGCGGCCCACGAACTCCTTGATGGCGAGCGCCACCGCGCCCTTCAACTGCGACACCTTGGCGAAGCCCATCTTCGTCGCCATGGCGCGCTGCACGTCCTCTTCTTCCTTGTACCAGGGGAACGCGTGGTACGGGCCGTAGAACTTGCCGTGCTGTCCGGTGAAGTCCTCGTGGTGCAGGTGCAGCCAGTCGAAGTTCGCGAGGCCGCCGCTCAGCACTTCCTCGTCCCACACGGTCTTGTACGGAATGTCCGCGTACTGGAGCGCGAGCGTGACCGCGTCGTCCCACGGTGGCGTGTTCGGCGGGATGTAGACGGCGATGCGCGGCGCCTTCTCCAGCGCGATCGACTCCATGTTGTTGTCCGCGATCTCGGCGCGGATCGCCGCCTCGGCCGCCCCGCCCACCGGCTCGAACGCGACGCCGCGCAGATTCGCCTCGCGTTCGACCTCGGCGCCGTCGGGGAGAAGGAACGAGCCGCCGCGATAGTTCAGCAGCCACTCGGCCTTCGCGCCGTGGGTCAACACCCAGAACGTCAGGCCGTAGGCCTTCAAGTGATCCGTCTGCTTCGCGTCCATCGGCACGAGGAGCTTGGCATGCGCGTTTCCCGGAGCGATCAGCGCGGAGAGCGCGAGCGCCCCGGCCACGAACCACGGGAGGACCTCCACCACTTCCGCGTACGAGCGCTCGTGCGCCGGCGCCGCGCGTGGCGTCGTCTCGTGTGACGTTGCGTCGTCCCTGACGTTCGCCGCGTCCGGCGCAGTGGCGTCCCCCGCGGCCGGGCCGCGCGCCACGAACGCGCGCACGCGCCCGCGGCCGAGCAGCAACGCGACGCCCACCGCGACGATCGCGAACAGCGCCATCACCAGCGCGAGCGGCGCCAGCGCGAGCACGAGCAGCGGCGAGGCGCCGCGGCGCGGGCCCATCGGCGAGGCGGAGCGAAGTCGGGGCATCGAGATCTCCTAGAGCCGGCGCTCGCGGCGCAGCTGCTCGAGCTTGCGCCGCACTTCGGCGGCATTCCACGCGCGCGGATAGCGTTCGAGGCACGCTTCATACTGTTCGATGGCCCGGGCGTCGTCCTTGAGCGGTCCGAGGTACAGATCCCCGGCACGCTGGCGCGCGAGCGGCGCGAGGCGATCGCCGGGCAGCGAGTCCGCGATCGCGAGCAGAGGCGCGATCGCGCCCCGCGCGTCGTTCGCGGCCTCGCGCTGCCGGCTCACGAGCAGCGCGGCCTGGGCCCACAGCGCACCGTGCGGCAGCGCGCGGACCAGCGAGTCGGCGAGCCGCGAAGCGCGCGCCGCGTCGCCGCGCCATGCGGCGTAGGCCGCCGCGCCGAACCCGGCGACCGCGCTGCGCGGATCCGCGTCCTCGATGAGGTAGAGCCGCTCGAGCGCCGCGCCCGTGAATTCGCCCCGTGCGTCACCGGAGACGCGCTGGTACCACGCCGCGGCGGAATCCACCTGCCCGGCGAAGAACAGCGCCTCCGCGTAGCGGAACGCGCCTTCGTCCGACGCGCCGGCCGCCGTCGCCAGGGCGGGCAGCGCGCGTTCGGGCGGGCCGTCGCGCAGATCGGCGAGCGCGCGCTCGAGCGCGAGGCTCGGATCGGCCGCGCCGCCGTCCGGGCCGGCGAGCAGGGCGCGAGCGTCCGACGTGTGTCCGGTTTCACGCAGCGCCCGCGCCAGCGCGAGGCGCAGCGTGGGATCCCACTGGTCGGCCGGCAGGTCGTGAAGGGCCGCGCCCAGGCGCGCCGCCAGATCCTTCGGCGCGGTCGACGCCGTGGCCAGCAGCCACGCGCGCTCCGCGGCGGAAGCGCGGACGCCGGCGTTGACGTCCGCGTCGCCGGCCAGGTCGAGCAGCGCCTCGATGGCGCCCGTCGTGTCGCGCGTGACGCCGCTGCGCGTCAGTTCATCGGCGAACATCCAGCGCTGCATCTGCCGCGTGCCGATGTGGTCCGCGCCGTGCAGCGCGCGCACCATCGCGGACGTGTCGCCCGAGCGCCACTCGAGCAGCGCCAGACCGCGCGCCAGGTCCGGGCGGCTGCGCGCGGCGACGGCGCGGCGCAACGCCTCGCGCGCGGCGCGCGGATCGGTGGGCGCGAGGCGCAGCAGGCTCTGCAGTCCCCACGACGCCTCGAGCGGCGAGGCCGCCCACGTCTCGACGACGACGCGCAGCGCGTCGCCGCCCTGGCCCGTGCGTTCGAGCGCCTCGGTCAGCTCGTGGCCGAGGAGCAGCGAGTCGTGCTGCGCGGCGCGCTCCGTCGTCGCCAGTCGCCGCACCGCCGCCCAGTCGGACTGGGCGAGCGCCGTCCGCGCCAGCTCGGTGAGCAGCAGCGGATGATGCGGCACCTCGCCGAGCAGCTTCTGGATCGTGTCGCGCGCCGCCGCGAGCAGTCCCTGATCGCGCTGCCGAAGCGCCGCGGCCAGCCGCGCCGCGTGCGCGGGGTCGAGCGCGACGGCCCGCGTCGGGTGCGGCGCCACGCTCTCGGGCAGGAGCGCACCGCCCGGCGGATCCGTGGCGCGGACTTGCGCGCTCGCGATCGGGGCGGCGACGAGCAGCGCGACGCCGAGGCACGCGCCGGCCCACGTTGCCGCGGCGCCGCGTGCGGCGCGCCGGGCCGTCATCGACGCGCGCGGTTCAACGAGCGCAGGTACGCCTCGATGAACGCCCGATACTGCGACGGGTAGCGGTCGGCCTCGGCCTTGAGCAGGTCCACGCGCAGCCGGTCATTCTCGCGCAGCAGATCGCGCGGCAGATCGGCGGGCGACGGGCGGGACACGTCGACGCCGGTGCGCGACTCGCGTTCGGGCTCGAAATCCTGGCGGTTCAGCGAGCGCTGCGCGTCGAGCAGGCGCGACAGGATGCGCTGCTGCTTCTGCTCCAGGTCGTCGCCGGTCGCGCCGTCGCGCAGCGACTGCTCGACGTCCTGCATGTCCTTGTGCGCGGCGTCCAGGCGCCCGAGCAGTTCCTTCTTCTCGGCTTCGTCGCGCTGCATCTGTTCGAGCTGCTCGCGGATGCGCCGCTGCTCGTCGGCCATCCGCTGCATTTCGCGGCGGTCGCCCGCCGACAGGCGCATCTGGTCGGTGAGGCGCTGGGCGATCGAGCGGCTCTCCTCGTTGAGCTGACTCTGCTGCTGGCCGAGCTGCCCCATGCGCTCCGAGTGGTTCTGGCCGCCCGGCTGGCTTCCCGGTTTCTGGCACATCGAGCTCTCGGTCTCGCGCAGCGACAGCACCGCCTCGTTCAGCGCCTGGCTCGCGGTGCGCCCCGATTGCTCGCCCTGCTGGCCGTCGCCCTGTCCCATCTGCTTCCCGGAGTTCGACAGCTCCTGCATGGCCCGACCGAGCGCGCCGCTCAGCTTGGGCGAGAGGAACGGCGAGTGCGCGGCCAGCGTGCTCAGCGAATCGGCGACGCGCGACACGCCTTCCGAGAGATCGGTCTGGCGATCGGAGCGCTCGGGCAGCGGCGCCTTGGAATCGAGATTCTGTTCGCTCTCGCGCTGCAGCGACACCAGGTCCTGCGCCGCGCGGCGCACGGCCGCGACGTCGGCGCCCTCGCGTTCCTGGCGCATGTTGCGCGCCATCTGCTGGAAGCCCTGCGAAGCGCGCTGCAGGCCCTGGCTGGCGCGCCGTCCCTGTTCCAGCGCCTGCTGCGGCTGCTGGCGCTCGCTCGACTGCGCGGCGCTCTTCTGCGGGTCCGCGGCTTCGTCCTGCAGTTGCTGCGCGGCCGCGTTCAGCGAGTCCTGCGCCGCGCTCTCGTCGGACTGCTGTCCCATCTCGTGCACGTCTTGCGCGAGTTTCTGCGTGTTCTCGGCGGCGCGGCGCTGCTGTTCGGCGAGCGCGTGCGCGTCGCTTTCGGTCTTCGGGGTCGGCGCGGCGTGCGTCTCGGCCTCGTGCTGCTGGTTGAGCGCCTGCTGCGCGCGCTCGAGCTCGTCCGCGCGACGCGCGAACGAATCCAGCTTCTCTTCCTCGCGCAGGCGCTTCATCAGGTCGATCGAACGCTCCAGGTTCTGCAGCGTCTCCTGATTGTGCTGCCGCCAGTCGGGGAGCGACTGCTCCAGCGTCTGGCGATCCATCTGCTCGAGGGCCTGCTTCATGCGCTCGAGGGCCTGGCGGAACTCGGGCGACTGCACCTGGTTCATGAGCTGGTTCAGCTCGCGCAGCTTGCGCGACAGCTCGTCGCTGAACGCCTGTCGCTCCTCGGCGTGCTGCAGCGTCTCGTGCAACTGCTGGGCGGCGTCGTCGATCTTCTTCGAGATTTCCTGCTGGTTGTCGAGCGCGCGCTTCATCTCCTCCTGGCGCTCGAAGCTCTGCGCGCCCTGCGGCGACGGCGCCGGGCTCTGCCGCGCGAGCCGGTCGAGCTGCTTCTGCAGCTCGCGCGTCGCCTCCGCGGCCTTCTGCAGCCCGTTCTCGGTGCGCGCCTGCTGCTGGTCGACCTGGTCGTAGAGATCGGACAGCGACGGGAAGCGCAGCTCGAACGTGGGGCTCAGCGACACGCCGCGGCCGGACGCGTTGTTGTCGTAGAGCGCGAGCCGGAACGTGGCCGTCTGACCCGGCAGCAGGCCGAGCGGCGACGCGTCCCAGCGCGTCGTGACGCCGGCCTCGCGTGGCTCGCCCGGGAAACGCGTGAGGCCGACGCGCGTCCACGGCGCGGCCGCGTCCTTGTGGTATTGCAGCTCGAGTTGGGACAGTCCGAGGTCGTCCTGCCCGAGCACGTCGAGCGCGATCTGCTGGCCGGCCGGAAGATCCACGTCGGACGCCGGCGTGCGCACGGCGATGACGGGAGGCGCGTCGGCCAGCGGCGTGACGCGGTAGCGGAACGTGGCGTCTCCGGTGCCCGCGCGCGCGGCCAGCGTCCACTCGCCGTCGCGCTCGATGGGCACGTCGCCGCTCCAGCGCCGCGGGGTGTCCGCGTGAAAGCGCGCCGCCGCGCCGCCCGGCAGCGCGACGGCGAGCGCCGAGAGGTCGCGGTCGAACGTGACTTCGACGTGAGCCCGGGTGCCGCGCAGCGCCGACAGATCGCCGCGCGTCGACGTGCCGCGCTGCACCGGCAGGCGCGCGTAGGCCGGCGCGCGATATTCCGTCTCGAAGCTGACCGGCGCGGGCTCGCCGGCCAGCGTGATCGCGAAGCGCGGGCTGGCGACGCGGGCCACGTTCACGCGATACGCGTCCTCGCGCGTCACCGGCGGAAGGTCGAAGCGCCACACGCGGTCCGCGCCGTTCTGGCTCTCGAGCGTCGCGACCGTGACGGGTCCGTGCTCGCGCGCGAGACGCGGGCGCGCGCGTGTCCCGGCGACGTGCGCGCGGATCGCGAGCGCCGCGCCCGGCGACAGCCGCACCGCGCCCGGCTCGACGCGCAGCGTCACGGGCGGCGCGGCCGCGCCGGGATCGAGCAGCGTCGCCCACGAGCGTTGCGTGCGGCCCGGCGCGAGCACGCCGAGCACGACACACAGCGCGAGCGCGGCGCCGCCGAGGAGCGCCGGCCGGCGCGCTTCCATCTCGGGCGCGAGCGCGGCGAGCGGCGTGCGCTCGAGACGTCGCGCGGCCTCGACGCCGAGCGCGGAAGCCAGTTCGGGCGAGCCGCCGACCGGAGCCGCGCCGTCCAGCTCGAGCGCGTTGCGCAGCCACGAACGCAGTTCCGGAAAGCGCTCTTCGACGCGCTCGAGGTAGATCGGGAAGCGCGGCACGCGGCGCCACTGCGCGCGCGCGGCGCCGAACAGCACGGCGAGCGCGGCGAGCGTGCCGAGCGCGGTCCGCCACCACGCGGCGGCGGGGCCGAGCGACAGGACGACGCCGAGGGCGAGCGCCACGGCGACCAGGGCGAGGAGCAGCGCCGTGGCGCGCAGCACGTGACGGCGCATCCACGCGTGGCGAAGCGCGGCGTAGTGGCGGTGCAGAGCGGCGGGAAGCGAAATCACGGGCACGCGCGTTCCTGACGGTTTCGGGTGCGGCCCGGTGCTCCGAGCGCTACTGGCTCAGAGCGAAGTGCACGATGTTCAATCCCATGCGCAGCGCGGCCTCGCGCTTGTCGGGCGGATCGTGATGGATTTCCTCGTCCTCGAGGCCATCGCCCAGGTCGCAATCGTACGAATAGAATACAACCAGCCTTCCATCGTGAACAATCGCGAAGGCCCGCGCCGGGCCGCCGTCGTGCTCGTGGATCTTCGGCAGTCCGGCCGGCATGTCGTAAAGCTGGTGAAAAATCGGGTGCGTGAACGGCAGTTCGACGATCGGGTCGTCGGGGAAGACGCGCTTCATCTCGCGCCGGAACGACGGGTCGATGCCGAAGTCGTCGTCCACCCACAGAAATCCCCCGCTCGTCAGATAGCGGCGCAGATTCTCGACCTCGCTCGGCGTGAACTTCATGTTGCCGTGTCCGCACGCGAACAGGAATGGATACTGGTAGAGCGCGGCCGATCCGGGCTCGACCACGGCCTCGCGATCGCCCGAAACGCGGATCGCGGTGCGCTCGCGCATCGCGCGGAGCAGGTTCACGATCGACGTGCGGTCCTCGTACCAGTCGCCTCCGCCTCCGTACTTGAGACGGCCGACGCCGAACTCACGCGCGCCGGGCGGTGCGGCCTGTGCGCGTGCCGGGGCGGGCCGCGAAGTCGCGAGGACGAGAACCGCGAACGCCAGCATGCCGGCGAGGCACGCCAGGAGGCGGGAGCGGCGAGAGACCGTGAGCGAAGGCATGAGGTCGAACTCGTGCGTGGCCGGGCTCGCGGGATCACCGGCGCCGCGCCGCACCCGGGTCCCGCGGAACCTGGGCGCCTGCGGCCGCTTCAGCGTCGGCGGCTGGCCCGACGCAGCAGGTCGGCCTGCAGAGCGGCGCCGTCCACGACCGGACGCTGCATCGCGGGCGCCGAACCCGCCTGTGGCGAGAGGACGACCGCGCCGCGCAGGTAGACACCGAACGTCGTCGTGCCGCGCAGCGTGTCGGGATCTCCGAACGTAAAGGCCAGCAGGTGGCCGTCGCCGCCGACCGCCGAGATGCGCACGTTGTACTGACCGCTCTTCAGGATGAGCCGGCGCGCGAAGACCTGCCCGTTCGCGCCTCCCAGCTTGTACGTCGTATCGGGTGCCGGCACGTACGCCACCCAGAAATCCAGAACGTGCCCCGCCGCGATCGCGGCCGGCGCGCTGAGCGTGATCTTCTGGTCGGGCGTCGCGGCTTCGTACTGGAAGACCTGCACCCAGTAGCCGGCCGCGCCGGGCACGGAGCGCCACGAAAGGTCGAACAGCGAGTCTGCGGGAAAGCGACTGCCCGTGAACACGACGTTGCCGACCGTGCCCGACGACACGACGCCGACGTTCGTCAGCGGTGACGTGGACGTGGCGAGGCCGTTCACGATTCCGCGTCCGACGTACGTGTAGGGCGCGGCGCCGGCCGGGTTGGCGTCCGTGAAGCGATACATCTCGTTGCCGGTCTCCAGCCAGCGGATGGCGGGACGCAACGCGAAATCCTTGAGCTGGGCGAAGCCGCCGTTCGATTCCTGGCGCAGCACCTGGTACGTGTTCGCCGCGGTGCCGTCGATGACCATGCCCTGCACGGCGCCCGGTCCGACGGGATAGATCCGGTCGACCGAGATGATCGTGTCTTCCGCGCCGCCGCCCAGCGGCGGGCGGTCGAGGAACGTGAAGATGGTCGTCGGCTGATCGTCCTGGACGATGAGGTGCGCGGCGGAGGAGAACGTGCCCTCGGGCGCGGTGAACGAGGCATCGACCTGCGTGATCTTCTTGGCGCAGCCCGCCGTCAGGACGCAGGCGCTCACGAGCAGCCAGCGCCTCGAGAACCGAAACGTCATCGTGGAGCCTTTCTCACTCGGCCTGGATGCCCTTGCGGCGATCCAGCCAGATCCAGATGTCGAGCGCCAGCGCGCTGGCGACGTAAACGGACGAGTAGGTGCCGAAGCCGACGCCGACCAGCATCGCGAACGAGAAGTCGCGCAGCACCTCACCGCCCCACAGGAACAGCGCGACCGCGGTCAGGAACACGGTCAGCGACGTGATCATCGTGCGCGACAGCGTTTCGTTCACCGCGATGTCCATGGCGCGCGAGTGCTTCTCCTTGCGCAGCGCCTTGGAACGTTCACGGATGCGGTCGAACACGACGATGGTGTCGTTGATGGAGTAGCCGGCAATGGTGAGCAGCGCCGCGACCACGGTCAGGGACACCTCACGCCCGGTGAAGCACAGGAGCCCCAAGGTCACGAACACGTCGTGGAACAGGGCCACGACCGCGCCGAACGCGAATTTGAACTCATAGCGGATGCCCACGTAAAGCAGAATTCCCGCGAGGCTGCCGAGCACCGCCCAGATCGCCTTGTGGCGCAGTTCGCCGCCGACCTTCGGGCCGACGGTCTCGGTCTTGCGCAGTTCGACCTTGACCCCGTTGAAGCGCGCCTCGATCGCCCGCTGGATCGCCGGGAACGGATCCGCGTTGCTGGCGCCCTGCAGGCGGATCAGGAACTCGTCGCGGTTGTCGCCGGTCATCTGCTGCAGTTCGTAGCCGCGCATTCCGCTGGCATCGAGCGCGGTGCGCACCTGGTCGGCCGGCAGCACCTGGCTCGTGCGCACCTGGACCAGGTTGCCGCCCGTGAAGTCCACGCTGTACTTGGGACCGCCGTGCACGGCCAGCCAGATCGTCGTGGCCAGGATCAACGCGCCGGAGAACATGTACGTGATCCGGCGGTAGCGCATGAACGGGATGTTGGTCCCGTGGAGAATCTGGAACATGGGGCCGGCCTCTTGGGTCAGATGCTGAGCCGCTCGACCTTGTCGGAGCGGCTCAGCATGAAGTCGAAGATCATTCGGGTGAAGACCACCGCCGTGAACATGTTGGCGATGAGCCCGATGGACAGCGTGACGGCGAAGCCCTTGATCGGTCCGGTGCCGAACTGGAACAGGAACAGGGCGCTGATCAGCGTCGTGACGTGGGCGTCGAGAATGGTGCGGAACGCACGGTCGTAGCCCAGCTGCACCGACTGGCGTACCGACTTCTGGTTGCGCAGCTCCTCGCGGATGCGCTCGAAGATGAGCACGTTCGCGTCCACGGACATGCCGATGGTGAGCACGATGCCGGCGAGACCGGGCAACGTCAGCGTCGCGCCGAAGCCGGCCATCGCGGCGACCAGGTAGAAGATGTTGAGCACCATGGCGACGATCGCGACGAGGCCGGACAGCTGGTAGTACACGGCCATGAACACGACGACCAGCGCGGTGCCGATCAGGCCGGCGACGATGCCCTCCTGGATCGAGTCGCTTCCGAGCGACGGCCCGACCGTGCGCTCGTCGATGATGTGCACGGGCGCCGGCAGCGCGCCAGCGCGCAGCACGATCGCCAGGTCGCGCGCCGTCGAGACGTCGAAGCTGCCGGTGATCGACGCGCTGCCCGACGGGATGCGCTCGTGGATGTTCGGCGCCGAGCTGACCACGCCGTCGAGCACGATGGCCAGGTTGCGGCCCACGTTGTTGCCGGTGACGCGCGAGAAGTCGGCGCGACCCTTCGGCGTCAGCTTCATGCTCACGCCCCAGGCGCCGGGGTTCGTCTGCTCGAGACCGACCTGGGCTTCCGCGGCGGCGATCGAGCCGCCGGTCATCTCGGGCTCGCGCTTGACCACGTACAGCGCGCGTCCCGTCACGCCCTGCATGCTGGCGTTCACGTCGCCCCACAGCAGCTGCGAATCCAGCGGGATGATCGAGTCGAGGCCCGGCGTCGCGAGCAGGCGTTCGACGGCCGGCAGATCCTCCTGGCGGACGAAGCCCGAGTTCTCGAGCGACAGCAGGTGGCCGGTGAGCGGCGTGCGCCGGAGCGCGCTGTCGAGTCCGGCCGGCGCATGAGCCGCGAGATACGTGTCCAGCTTGTCGAACGTGTTCTTCACTTCTTCCGGCGTGCGCAACAGCTTGAACTCGAGCAGCGCCGTCTTGCCGATCAGGTCCATCGCGCGCTGGCGGTCGATCAGACCCGGCAGCTGCACGGCGATCCGGTCCTCACCCTCTTTCTGGATGAGCGGCTCGGCCACGCCGAACTGGTCGATGCGGTTGCGGATGATCTCCATGGCCCGCTCGGGCGCGTCCTTCGCCTCCGCCGCGTTCAGGTGCGACCGGTCGACCTCGAGCACGATGTGCATGCCGCCCTGCAGGTCGAGCCCGAGATGGATGGCCTTCTTGCGGAGATCGGCGATCGTCTGCGCCGGCAGTGCCTGACGCGCGGCGGGTGAAAGCGTGTAATAGCGGTAGGAGGGATAGAGGTAGACGGCGGCCAGCACCGTTACCGCCAGCACTCCCGCCAGCTTCCACTGGTCGGTGCGGTTCATCGGTTCCCCCAGAGATCACAGCCAGGCGGCAAGAGGTGAAGGACGGGCCGCCGAGAGCGCGCAGTAGGCAAAATGAGTGCGGGAGTCTAAGGGCCGGCCACGCCTCGAAGCAAGCCGGGACTGGGGCCGGTTGGCGGCCGGCCCCTTTGTGCTGGTGGCGTTTGTGGTGGGATCGGGGTGAGGACGTGAAACGCGGCTTGGAGTGGGATCCCGGTTGTAGCGGTGAGCGTCCAGCGCAACCCTCGTTCCAGCGCCAAGCCGCTGCGAGGCCGTCGTCGCTGCGTCTTCCTGCGTCCACGGCGCGTCCAGTGGTGGACACCAACGTCCACGACGTGACGTCGGTCACGCCGCCCCGGCCGCGATCGACGGTGTGCCAAGTATCGGCGGGCACGTGTCTTGACCTCGCTGGAGGCGCTCCCTATACTGCCGCGCTCATTCAGCACCGGGCCTACCTCGCACGCCATTCCGATCGGAACGGGAGCCGTCCTCGCATGATTCCACGCCTTCTAAGGGTGAGCGTCGCCGTCTTCGCGCTCACCTCGGCCGTCGTGTGTCCGGCGCGTTCGGCGTTCGCCGCGGCCGCCGACAGCGCGGCCACCGGACCCCGCCACGGATTCGGCGGCATCGGCGGTCAGTTCGGCCTGTCGCAGATGACCGCGGCCGGCGATTACTCGGATCACGCCGTCGAGCGCATGTCGTTCACCGGAAACTTCCGCTACTACATCGCCCGTTCCGTGCGCTGGCAGGTGAGCCCGGGTTTCCTGTGGACGGCGTACGAGCAGTCCAGCGTGCCGGCCGTGTTCAAGGATCTGAACTTTCCGAACGACAGCACGAAGGACAACAACCTGACGCTCGTCGCGCCCGTGACGGCGCAGCTGCAGTGGGTGCTGCGCGGCCGAACGTTCGCGTGGCACGTGGGCGCGGGAGGCGGTGCGTATCGCGTGTGGGTCGAGAACCATCGCAAGGTGCTGAAGGACCCGCTCAGCTTGCGGCTGCATCGCGGGGTCTATCCGGGCGCGGTGTTCGAGATCGGCGGCGAGCGGTTCTTCAAGTCGCTCTCGTCGACGAGCCTCGAGTTGACCGCCGAGGGGCACTACGTCTTCGCGAAGCGCGACGATCAGTTCCCCTCCGGCTACAACGGCACGCTCACGCCGGTGTCGTTGCGCATCGGTGCGAACTACTACTTCGACCTGGCGCGGTTCCGGAAAGCCCCGGCGGCCGGCCTGCCGGCGCAGAAGCGCACGAAGTGATCGCGAAAGCCGCGGGGCAAGAGCCGCGGCTTCGAGGCTGTCGAGGGCGACGTTGAGCGAACGGGTCGCGTGGAGCGAGAAGGTCGGGCCCGAGGCCCTGACGTTCGACGACGTGCTGCTCGTGCCGCGCCTGTCGGACGTGCACCCGCGCGACGTGCAGCTGGCGACGCGCTTCTCGCGGCGCATCCCGCTGCCCATCCCGATCGTCAGCGCGGCCATGGACACGGTCACCGAGTCGGAGATGGCCATCGCGCTGGCGCGTGAAGGCGGCATCGGCGTCATCCACAAGAATCTGTCGATCGCCGACCAGGCCGGCCAGGTGGACGCGGTCAAGCGCTCGGAGAGCGGCATGATCACCGATCCGGTGACGCTCGCGCCCGACGCCACGGTCGGCGAGGCCCACGCCATCTGCGCGCGCTTCCACATCTCCGGCGTGCCCATCACCGAGAACGGCCGGCTCGTCGGCATCCTCACGAACCGCGACCTGCGCTTCGAAACCGACATGAGCCGGCGGGTCTCCGAGGTGATGACGCGCGAGCGCCTCGTCACCGCGCCGCCCGGCACCACGCTCGAGCAGGCCCGCGACACGCTCGCGCGCCACCGCATCGAGAAGCTGCCGGTCGTGGACGGGGAAGGGCGCCTCAAGGGCCTGATCACCGTCAAGGACATCCAGAAGCGCATCCAGCATCCCCACGCGTGCAAGGATCCGCGCGGCCGCCTGCGCGTCGCCGCCGCGGTCGGCGCGGCCGGCGACTACCTGGAGCGCGCCCACGAACTGGCGCGCAGCGGTGTCGACGCGCTCGTGGTGGACAGCGCGCACGCGCACTCGCGCGGCGTGCTCCAGGCCACGACGCGGCTGCGCGAGCGCTTCCCGGACGTGGACCTGGTCGTGGGCAACGTCGGCACCGCGGACGGTGCGCTCGCCGTGGCCGACGCCGGCGCCGACGCCGTCAAGGTGGGCATGGGCCCGGGCGCGATCTGCACGACGCGCGTCGTCACCGGCGCCGGCATGGCGCAGATCACGGCCGTCATGGAAGCGGCACGAGCGCTCGAGGGTCGCGACGTGCCGATCATCGCCGACGGCGGCATCAAGTACACGGGCGACGTCGTGAAGGCGCTGGCCGCGGGCGGACACTCCGTGATGATCGGCAGCCTGTTCGCCGGCACCGAGGAGAGCCCGGGCGAGGTCGTGCTGCTCGAGGGGCGCACGTTCAAGGTGTATCGCGGCATGGGCTCGCTGTCGGCGATGGCCGCGGCGCGCGGCAGTCGCGAACGCTACTTCCAGGAGAGCACCGACGAACTGTCGAAGCTCGTGCCGGAGGGGATCGAGGGGCGCGTGCCGTTCAAGGGCCCGCTCGCCACGTCGGTGTTCCAGATGGTCGGGGGGTTGCGCGCCGGGATGGGCTACTGTGGCGTGCGCACGATCGAAGAGCTGCGCACGCAGACGCGCTTCGTGCGCATCAGCTCCGCCGGCCTGCGCGAGAGCCACCCGCACGACATCAAGATCACGAAGGAAGCGCCCAACTACGAGATTCGCTAGCGGACCGCGCGTGATCGGACGCCCGCGCTTCCGCCTCGACCCCGCGCTCGCCGTTCTGATGGCGGTGGCGCTCGCGCTCGCGCTGGCCGTGGCCGCGGCGCTGCCGTTGCTCGATCCGGACGAGGGACGCAACGCCGAGGTCGCGCGCGAGATGGCGGCGAGCGGCGACCTGGTCGTGCCGCACCTCGCCGGCATGCCGTATCTCGACAAGCCTCCGGCGTTCTTCTGGGCGGCCGCGCTCGCCGTTCGGCTGTTCGGGCACTCGCCGCTCGCCGCGCGGCTGCCTTCGCTCGTGGCCGCCGCGCTGACGCTCGCGCTGTTCGCGATTCGCGCGCAGCGGTCGGGCGGGGCGCGGTTCGCGCGCATCGCGGTGGCACTGCTCGGCGCCGCGCCGCTGTTCCTCGCGCTGTCGGCGTACGTGATCTTCGACATGCTGCTGACGCTGTGCGTGACCGTGGTGTGGCTCGGGCTCGCCGCCGAGGTCACGGGCGGGGCCTCGGCGCGCGTGCGCGCGTGGATGTTTCTGTTCCTCGGGCTCGGATTGCTCGTGAAGGGCCCGGTGATGCTGGCGTGGGCGCTCGGCGGCAGCGCGTGCGCGGCGTTGTTCTCGCGCTCGCGCACGCCGTTGCGCTGGCTCGCGTGGTGGCCGGGTTGGGCGCTCGCGTTGGGTCTCGCCGGCGGCTGGTTCGCGCTCGCCGTCGCGCGCCACCCCGAGTATCCGCACTACGCGTTCCTCGAGGAGTCGCTCGAACGCCTCACGTCGAATTCGTTCCATCGCGATCAGCCGTGGTGGTTCGTTCCGGCGGTGCTGATCGGCGGCACGCTGCCGTGGTCGCTGCACACGCCATGGAGCCGCGCGCATCTGTCGCGCGCCCCGGAAGCCGTGCGCGCCTCGTCCGTCGTCGCCCTGGGATTCGTCGCGTTCGCCGCCGTGTTCTTCAGCGCGTCCCATTCCAAGCTCGTCACGTACCTGCTGCCGGCCGTGCCGGCGCTGGCCTGGCTCGCCGCGGCCATGTGGTTCGAGGCCGCGCCGCAACGGCGCTCGGGTTGGATCGCCGCCGCGCTGCTCGGCGCCACGGCCTGGGCCCTGCTGCACGTGACGCTCACCGCGTCGTTGTTCGCGGGCCGCGCCGGACCCGCCCACGCGCTCGAGACGCTGCCGCTCGTGATCGCGGTCACGCACACCCTGCCGTTCGCGGTGGCGGTCATGGTCGCCGCCGCGGGCGTGTGCGTGTTCGCGGCGCGCACGAGGCAGCCGGGCACCGCGCTCGGCGCCGCGCTGATCTGGTTCCCGACGCTCGTCGTCGCCGGGCTCGCGATGCTCGCGCCGCTGGCGCGCGCGTTCCGGCTGCCCTCGGGCGCCGGGCTGGCCCGCGCCGTCGCCGCCGCGGGGCCGGGGTCCGTGCGCTACGAACGCTGCTATAGTCCGGGCACGGATTTTCTGCTGGGGCGGCCGTCCACGCTGGTCAGCGCCGAGGGCGCCGAGACGACCAGCAACTATCAGTGGCGCTATCGATCGTCGTTGGCCGCGCGCGGACTGTGGACCCCGAGCGCCTCCCCGTCCGAGTCGGATTCCGCGCGCTTCGTCGTGCGGCCGCGGTCCGAGGCCGGGACGCCACCGCCGCCCGGCGGCGAGGCGTTCTTCATGGACGCGCGCTTCGTCGCGTACCGCATCGGGGCCCCGGCCCCGCGCTGAGCCGAAACGAGACCTGGGAGACGCTTCGCATGTGTGGCATCGCCGGACTCTGGGCATCGGGCATGACCGACGAGGAGCGCGCGCACCACGTCGCGCGCATGCTCCGCGCGCTCGGCCATCGCGGCCCGAGCGGCGTCGCGGTGTGGGGCGAGGGCGGCGTCACGCTCGGCCTGAGCCGGCTGGCGATCGTCGCGCCGCGCACGCCGGCGCAGATCGCGCGCAACCCGGAAGGCACCGTGCACGCGGTGATGAACGGCGAGATCTACAATCATCGCGCCCTGCGCGGGGAGCTGCTGCGCCGCGGGCACGTGGTCGAAGAGGGCGTCGACACGGCGGTCCTGCCCGCGCTGTACGAAACGGAAGGGCTCGCGTTCCCGGACCAGCTGGACGGCATGTTCGCGATTGCGGTATGGGACGCGCGCGTGCGCCGGCTGACGCTGGTGCGCGACCGCGCCGGCGAGAAGCCGCTGTTCGTGAGCTCGAGCGTGAAGGGGCTGGCGTTCGCGTCGGAACCGGGCGCGCTGGCCGCACTGCCCTGGGTGTCGCGCGATCCGGCGCCCGAGGCGCTCGCGCGCTATCTGGTGCACGGCTACTTCGCGGGCGAGGACTGCGCGTTCGCATCGCTCCGCCAGGTGCCGCCCGCGCACGTCGTCACGTTCGAGGCCGGCGCCGAGCGCCGCGTACGCTACTGGCGCCCGTGGGATCCGCCGCGCCGGACGGCGGTCTCCGTGGCCGAAGCGCCGGCGCGCACGCGCGAGGCCCTGCGCCGGGCCGTGCGCTCGCGCATGCCGGACGAAGTGCCGTTCGGCGTGTTCCTGTCGGGCGGCGTCGATTCCAGTCTCGTCGCCGTGCTGGCCGCGGCCGAGAGCGGCCGCCGACTGCCCACGTTCTGCCTGCGCCTGACCGAGCGCGGCTACGACGAGTCGGGATACGCGCGCCAGGTCGCGCAGCTGATCCGCTCGGACCACCACGAACTCACGCTGTCGCGGGCCGGCGGCGAAGAGGCGCTGGAGTCGTTCGCGAGCACGATGGACCAGCCGCTCGGCGATCCCAGCCTGTTGCCGACCTGGGCGATCGCGCGCCTGGCGTCGCGTCACGTCCCGGTCGTGCTGACCGGCGAGGGCGGCGACGAGCTGTTCGCCGGCTACCCGACGTACTTCGGCCATCGCTGGGCGAGCTGGGCGGCGATGCTCCCCTACCGCGGGACGCTGCACGCGTTGGCCCGCGCCGCCCGCCCGAAGCACACCCACCTGAGCGTGGCGCACTTCCTCGATCGCTTCCTCGAGTCGGCGGCGCTGCCGCCGTTCGAGCGCCATCTGTCCTGGTTCGGGACGTCGCGGCCCGACGAGGCGCTGTCGCTGCTCGCGCCCGGGCTGCGTGCCCGTGTCGCGCCGCGCGCGCCGCTCGCCCACGTCGACGCGTTCGCCGCGGCGCTCGAGCGGGCCGGCGCCGGTGCGCGCGCCCGTTCGCCGCGGCTGACCGAGTACCAGTTCCTCGACTTCGAGACGTACCTGAGCGGCGATCTGCTGACGAAGGTCGATCGCTGCGCGATGGCGCATGGCGTCGAGTCGCGCGCGCCGTTCCTGCAGCACGATCTCATCGAGTTCGCGTTCGCGCTGCCCGAGAAGGCGCGACTGCGCGGCGCCGTCGGCAAGTGGGCGCTCAAGCGCGCGGCCCACGACCTGCTGCCCGAGAAGCTGCTGCACCGGCGCAAGCAGGGCTTCTCGCCGCCGTTCTCGGTGTGGGCGCGAGGGCCCCTGGCCGCCCTCGTCCGTTCGCGGCTCGCATACGGCCGGGTGGCGCGCGCCGGCGTGCTCGATCCCGACGCGGTGGGACGCGTGCTCGACGAGCATCTGTCGGGGCACGCCGAGCGCGGGCGCACGCTGTGGGCGCTGCTCAGCCTGCAGATGTGGGCGGAGGCGTGGTGCGCGCGTGACGCGTCGTCGGTTCCGCCCGCTCCCGCCGCCCACGAGTCGGATCTCGTCGCGCAGCCGATGGGCGCCGCCCAGGTCCACTGATTCGCGAGACGGCGCCGCCCGGACTCTCTCCCCGCTGAAACAACTTGGGCCCCGAAGTTGTTCCTCCGGGGCCCGCTGCCTACCCGCGACTGGACTATCGCTTCGGCAGTTGAAACTTGAACTCGGGGTTGATCTGGCGGATCTCGTCGACCACGCGTTCCAGGTTCGCCTCGGCCTCACGCGTCGGCTCGCTCTTCCACGCCGTGTACAGCTCGAGCAACTCGTCCTGCTTGACGCGCAGCAGCTCGCGCTGCGAGTGCTCGTCGAGCGAGCGCTCGAGGTGATAGACCTCGCCCTGGGACAGGCGGGTCATGAGATCGAGGTATTCGCCGCGCATGTGCGACAGGATGCGCAGGTACTTCTCGAAGCCCACCGACAGCTTCTCGAGCACGTCGGGCACGCCCGCGTTCTTGCGGTGCACCTGCTGACCGTACGAGTACGCGAAGTGGTAGTACGTCTTGCCGCGCCCGATGTACGCCTCTTCGCTCGGCTGGTGGCGCCGCGCCGCGACCGCGGCGGCCGTCGGATTGTCGAAGATGCCGATCGAGATCAGCAGGAAGTCCGCGTTCGTCTTGTAGATCTGGTACTTGAGCCGCGCGTCGTTGGAGTGCGCGAGGCGGCGGAAGACGTCGGTGTCGTACTTCGACAGGAACTTGCGCGACTGCTCGACATACTCGGGGTTGATGAACGAGTGGAGCAGGTGCGCCAGGTAGACGTTGACGTCCTCGTCGTAGAAGTCCTGGTTGCTCACGAGCCCGGTTTCCATGCGGCTGTAGAGCAGACAGTTGATCATGAAGTAATAGGTCGGCTGGAGATCCCGGCTCGTTTCCTTGAGATCGACATAGTGGCGGGGGTTCATGGGGACTCCAGTTCGGCGTGCCGGGAAGCTTGAGAAGTCGAAGGCCGGGCACGTATCTTCGAAGGAGTCCCTTGCATCGCGCATGCCACTCGGGTTCCAGCACCCAGGCGTGGCCGAGCCGGGGTGCCGGGCGCCACTTGCGAGATCCCGATTCGGGAGAGCCAAGCCTTCTAGGGAGCGTGACTTCGAGTGAGCCAACCCCCGCTTTGGGCGAGTTCCCCCGCGTCGGGGCGCTCCAAGGTGATGCCCCACTCTCGGTCAGTAACGTCCGGCAGGAGATTCCGAAGGCACCACAACTCGCAATGCGCTTCACTTGGACGAAAGAATGTTTACTGCCTCGGACCCGCGATTCAGGTGCGGGACACCGCGATAGGAGGCGCGTTCGCAGTTTGCCGGGAGATTCGCAATCTGCATGTCGGGCGGCCGCGGAGGCCCCGATCCACTCGCACCCAGGACCGTTCGCCGAGCCGCGTTTTCTGCCCCATGGGGGGCACATTGCTTGCGAGAAGGTGGGACGTGAGTACCCACCCCATCCCATCGAGGGCCGCCGGACTTCGGGTCGGAGTCCGCATCCATGGCTAGCCGTCCCCGCCCTTCCCTTCCCGATCCTCCGCCCGGCCGCGGGCTCCGCTCCCGAGTCTGGCTGGCCTGCCTGGCGTCGTCGCTGCTCACCTCCGTCGCGCTGTGGTGGGTGGCGTCTCGATGGAATCCCGGCTCCGCCACCCTGGACCCGGAGACGCGTTGGGTCTGGCTGCCGGTGATCGCCGGAGGCGGCGTGCTGCTCGGCCTCGCGGCCGCGCTGTGGCTCGATCGCGGCATCGTGCGGCAGGTGCGCGTCCTGGCCCGCGGCATGGCGGGCGGCGAGCCGACCGCGCTGCGCGGACTGCCGCCGGGCTGGGGTGAACTCGGCGAGCTCGCCGAGCGCATCCAGGAACTGCTTTCGCGTCAGCGCCAGCAGGCGCGCACCGGCACCGAGCACGCGCAACTGCTGTCCGACTTGTCGCGCGTGCGCGAATCGCTCGAGCGCGACGAAGGCGGCGCGCCGTGGCAATCGCCGCCGCTGGCGCCGGGGGCGCTCGCCGCCATGGTCGCCGCGGTCGAACGCGCCGTGACGCGCGGGCGCTCTCGCGTCGGCGAAGCGGCCGAGGGGCTGCGGGGGGCGGGAAACGATCTCGGCGTCACGCTCCCCGACGCGCGCGAGAGCGCGGAGCAGGCGGAGCGCGGATTCGTGGAAGCGACCGCGCTGCTCACCACGCTGCGCGAGTTGCACCGGCTGCACGGCGACCTGGAGCAGGCGCTCGCCGGTCCGCCCGGAGACGACGGCGGCGACGCGCTCGAGGCGTACCGCAGTTCCATCTCGCGCGCGCTGGAGGAACTGATCGAAGCGTCGGGGGCGAGCGTGGCCCTGCTCTCCGAGGGCATGCTCAAGGTGCACGAGATCTCGGACCTGGTGCAGCGCGTCGCGAATCGCGCGACGCTCATCGCGCTCGAAGCCGTCGCCGGGCGCTTGCAGTCCGAGCCCGTGCCGGAGACCGGCGATGCGCTCAAGGTCCTGGTCCGTGACGTGCGGGCCGCGACCGACCGCGTCGCCGAACTGGCGCGCGACGTCGAGACCGACGCCGAGCGGGCGAACCTGCGCATGACCGCGGTGCGTGACCGCGTCGCGCGCGCGCTGGACGTTCCCATGCCGGCGGCGAGCGGCGCGCCGCGGCTCGAGGAGTTGCGACACGTGCTGGAGCGCACGCGCGAGATGGTGCAGGACGCGACGCGCAAGGGCGAGCAGCTCTCGGCGGCCGGCGAACGCACGTCGCGCGCCGCGCAACGCCTGGCGCGACGGCTCGAAGAAGCCGCGGCGAGACTCGGCGAAGGTGTGCGCGCGTTCACGGGCGAGGATCTCGCGGCGGGTCCCGCGAGCGGCGGCGAGTCGTCGCCCGCCGCCCGACTCCGCCTGCTGGATCGCGACGACGCGGCCGAAGAGCCGTCCGACCCGCGCGAGCGAGGGGAGCACTCGTGACCGATCCGGAGGCGGAGGCGACTTCGCGCGAGATCGCGCGCAGCCTGATCGACGCGCTGGCGCCCGCCCTGTCTCCCGGCGCGACGACCCGCGCCCGGGCGCGCGCCCGCGATCTCGCGCACATGCTGTCGCTCGGCGGGCTGCTACGCGCGCTCGAAGTGATGGAGCGCTGGAAGGCCGGCGAGCGCCCCGCCGAGGCCGGACCACTGCTCGAGCGCATGGAGCGCATCGTGGATCTCGCCGAAGGCGAAGCCGGCCTCGAGGCGTTCCGGCGCGGAGATCGTGAGCTCGCCGCGCTCGCCGCCGAACTCGAAGGCCTCGAGTGGAGCGCGCCGCTCCAGGGCGGCGAAGTCGTGACGCGCACCGTTCAGGACGTCCTCGCCGACTGGCCGATCCGCGTGACGCGCGGCGCGACCGAACTGCCCGTCGCGCGACTGCGCATGCCGGTCGCGGCCGCGTTGCGCGCCGCGCTCGACTGGGTCTTCGATCCGGCGAGCCGCCGGCCGCTCGATCTGCGTCTCGATGAAGGCGCGCTCGAAGTGCGCGCCCCCGCCCCGAACGCCGCGGGGCTGATGGCCGCGCAACAGATCGTGAGCGAGGCGGGCGGCAGCATCGGGCCCGAGCCGGTGACGCCTTCGAGCGGTCGTTGGGTGATCCGCGTGCCCACGTTCGGATCGCGCGACGCGTTCCTGATGATCGAACACGCCGGCGTGAAACTCGCGCTGCCCTGGCACGCGGTCCTGCGCATCCAGATGCGCGCGGCCCCCGCGGAGCCGACGGCCCCCGAGATCGCGCCGTTCGGTGCACCCGCGCCCGGCGCGCCCGAGACCCCGTACGTGCTCGTCGGCCTCGGACTCAAACGCGCGTGGTTGCGCGCCGAACGCGTCATCTGGCGGCTCCCGGGCGACGTCGTCGACGCTTCCGCCGCGGCGCCCGCGCCCGGTTGGGACCGGCAGGTGCGCAGCGACGAGGGCACGCTGTTCTGGCTGGCGGATCCCGAGCGACTTCTCGCCGACATCGCGCTGCCGACGCTCACGTCGTTCGCGATGACGGCGCCGCCCGAGACGCCGCGCGCCGAGGCGGGCGCGGGGGACGCCGATACGCATGGGCTGCCGACGATCGTGGACGCCGAGCCGCTGCCGCTCGAGACCGCGGAGCCCGAATCCGACGTGGCCGAAGCGCGCATGGGCGAATGGCCCGCGCTCGAAACGCCGGACGTCGCGGAACCGGCCGCGCCGGCATCGGTCACCGAGACGATCGAGGCGGACGCCGTCGAGACGACGGAGCCCGAGGCGCTGGAGCCGGCGCCCCTCGAGTGGCTCGACGCGTCGCGGGTCGAGCCGCTGGAGGTGGTCACCGAGGTCGACGCCGGCGCCGAGGTGGCCCCGGGCCTCGCGGCCGCGCTCGGCGCGGCGCTCGCGCCCATGGCCTCGTCCTTCGAGGCGCTCGAGCCGGCCCCCGAGGCCGCGCCCGCGCCCGTGGCCGCGCCCGCACCCGTGGCGACGCCCGCGCCCGTCGCGACGCCCGCGCCGTGGCGCGCGCTCGTCGTCGAGGATTCGCTGCTCGCCTCGATGTTCCTGTCGCGCCATCTGGAGCAGGCGGGCTTTCGCGTGTTCCCGATCCACACCGCGGCCGAACTGTTCGAGACGTTCGCGCCCGGCGATTGGGATCTGGTCTTCCTGGACGTCGCGCTGCCCGACGCCTTCGGCGCCGCGCTGTTCACGGCGCTGCTCGAGCGCGGCGCCGACCGCGAGCGCCTCGTCGCCCTCGTGCGCGACGCCGACGACGCGCGCGAGGCCGAGCGCGCCGGCGTGACCCGCGCCTTGCGGAAGCCCTTCGAGGTCGACGCCGTGCGCGCCGTGCTGGCGCAGGCCGACCTGCCGGCCCGAGGGCGCTCGTGAGTTCCGAGCGGCCCGTGGACCGCGCGCGCGAGGGGCCGCCCAGCGTGCTCGTGGTCGACGACGATCGGCGCGTGCTCGAACTGCTCGAGGTCGCGTTCTCGGCGCACGGCTTCAAGGTGTGGACGGCGGTCGACGGCGACGAGGCGATCAAGAAGGCGCACGTCGAGCACCCGGACTTGCTCGTGCTCGACGTCCGCCTGCCCAAGCGCAGCGGCCTCGAAGTGTGCGAGGCGGTGCGCCGCGATCCGGAACAGTTCCACCTGCCGATCATCCTGGTCTCCGCCGCGTCGGAGACCGAAGCGCGGGTCGCCGGCCTGCAGGCCGGCGCCGACGACTACCTCGCGAAGCCGTTTTCGCCGAAGGAACTCATCGCGCGCTCGCGACGCCTGCTCGCGCGCTCCGCCGAGGGGCGCGACGCGCGCCGCCGCACGCGCGAGCTGGAGCGCGAGCTGCATCGCGCCCAGGACGAGGCGCGTCGTTCGCTGGTCGAGGCGCAGCGCGAGCAACGCCTGCGCGAACTCGCGTACGGCCCGGGGCGCGACTTCTCGCGCACGCTCGACGTGGACGAAGTCGCGCGCCGCTTCCTGCTCGAAGTGCAGAGCCGGCTCGGCGTGCAGACGCTCGCGCTGCTGCTGCCCGGCGCGGACGGCGATCTGGCCGCGCACGCGGTGCGCGGTGACGGACTGGAACGCTTCGCGGCCCTGTCGATCCCGCGTCAGGGCCCGCTCGCCACGCTGCTGCTCGCGCTCGGGCGGCCCGCGCTGGAACGCGAGCTCGAACGCTTGCCCGAGTTGCGACCGGAGGTGCCGCCGCTCGTGGCGTGCGGGGCCGCGCTGGTCGCGCCGCTCGTGAGCGACGGCACGCTCGAAGGGCTGCTCGTCACCGACGAGCGCGCCGACGGCCGCGCGCACACGCGCCTCGATGCCGAGATGCTGCTCGGGCTCTGCGATCTCGCGGGCGCGGCGTTGGCCACGGCGCAACGTTTCCGCGAGCAGCTCGACCACCAGATCGAGCTGCTCGTCGGCGCGGACGCGCGCGGCGGGCACTCCGGCGAGGCCTGGACCGTCGTGGATCGCGCGGCGCGCGCCACGCTGCTGCCGCCGCGCCTGCGCGCGCACGTCGCGCTCGCGCTCGCGCTCGGCGCGCGCGTGGCCGAGCCCGGTCTGCGCGCCGCGCTCGAACGCCTGGCCGCGAACGATCCGACGCGGCGGATCACGGAAGTGCTCGCCCTGTGCGACGCCGGTCGCGGCGTCCCGTCCGAGCGGGACGACGCGCCCGAGGCCGCGCGCGCCGCGGCCCTGCTCGACGTCGCCGGCCGCCTCGCCGCCGCGCGGCGGCGCGGGGCGCCGCTCGAGCACGCGCTGGAGGAGAGCGTCACGAGCCTCGCGGTGCCGCTCGATCCGGCCACGTTGCAGGCGCTGCGCGCCGCGGCCCGCGAGGCCGTGTGGCTCGCGGGCAGCGCGGCGTAGCTGGGGAGAAACGCGACGGCGGGAGCGCCCTCCTCGATGCGGACGACGCCCCCGCGCCGGTCGCGATGCGGCTTCGCTACTTCTTCAGCCCGCTGAAGTCCACCTTGGGCACGGCCCGCGCGCTCTCCGGAACCTGGTAATACGGCGCTTCCTTGAAGTTGAACGCCGCCGCGTACAGGTTCGTGGGGAAGCGCTTGACCATCACGTTGAAGCCCTGCACCGCCTGGTTGTAGCGCATGCGCTCCGTAGCCAGGCGATTCTCCGTGCCCGCCAGTTCGTCCATGAGCTGGACGTACGCTTCGTTGCTCTTGAGCTGAGGGTAGTTCTCGACGACGACGAACAGTCGCCCGAGCGCGCCGTCCATCGCCTGTCCGGCCGCGATGCCCTGCTCCGGCGTGTGCGCGCCGGCCATGCGCGCGCGCGCGTCGGCGATCGCCCCGAACACGGTCTGCTCCTGGATCGACGTGCCCTTCACGGTCTCGACCAGGTTGCCGATCAGGTCGTTGCGGCGCTGCAGCTGATTGTCGACCTGCGCCCACAACTGCTTCACGTTCTCGTTGCCCGTCACCAGACGGTTGTAGTTGCCGACGAGACATCCGCCGACGGCGAGCAACAACACGGCGATCACCACGATCGCGATCCAGCCCTTCTTCATCCCGATCTCCTTTCGAGGCGCGCTGCCAGGCGCCGCGTTTTCAAGTTACCAGCCACCGCCACCGCCGCCGCCCCCGCTCGAGCCGCCGCCGAACCCGCCGAACGACCCGCCGCCCCCACCGCCTCCGAAACCTCCGAACCCGCCTCCGAAACCTCCGCCCCAGCCACCGGGGCCCATCATCCATCCGCCGCGCCGCCCGAAACCGCCGCCACCCATCCGGCGCATGATCGACATCACGATGAAGAACACCACGATCGCGATGATCAGCGGCGGTGGCGCGCGACCGGAGCGGCCGCCGTAGCGCAGCTCGCTGCCGTTCCACTCGAGCGTGACGCCCTTGTCCGCGGCGATGCGCGCCGAGGCCGCCAGCACGGCCTGGGTGATCGCGGTCGCGTAGTCGCCGCGGCGCAGCGCCGGCACCATGATCTCGCGCACGATGCGCGCCTCGAGTCCATCCGGGAGCACGCCCTCGAGGCCGTAGCCGGTCTCGAACTGCACCTTGCGTTCCTGGACCGCGACCAGCAGCAGCAGCCCGTTGTCCTGACCCTTCGCGCCGAGCTTCCAACGCTCGAACACGCGCACCTTGTACGTGGCCGGATCGAGCGGCGCCGTGGTCGGCATCGTCAGCACCGCGAATTCCGCGCCGGTTTTCTGCTTCACCTGGTCGAGGAACGCCTCGAGCTTGGCGCGTGACTCCTCGTCCATGACGGACGCGCGATCGTTCACGAAGCCGACAGCGTCGGGGAGCTGGACCTCGGTGGGCGTGTCGGCCGCGGGCGCGTCCGCCGCGCGCGCGTGCGGCGCCACGACAGGCGCCCAGACGAGCGCGAGCAGACAGGCGAGCGCGAATCGCCGGCGCGCGGGCGCGCGCCCGCGGGTCATGGGACGCGCATCTCGTCGATGGCCGCGATCAGGCGGTCCAGTTCGACGAGGAACTTCCGGTACAGGCCGAGGATCTCGCCGCGCGCGACGCGGCGGTGCGTGTAGCGCAGCACGTGGGGCCCGAGCAGCGCGGTAGCGTCGAGCGCGAACGCGTCGGCGACCCGCTCGATCACCTTCGCGGCTTCGGCCGGGGGCGACTCGCCGCGCAGCCGCAGCAGCGTGCGGAACAGCGTGGCGAATCCGCTCGCGCCCGCGCGCAGCGCGGCTTCGAGGTCGGACGGCGAGCCGTGCGCGAGCACGTATGCCTGGCGCAGGCGCAGGTGCTTGCCGCGCAGTTCGCGCTCGCACTGCATACGCAGCGCCTCGTGCGGGATGGCGAGCGCGCTGACGACGTCTTCGCCCGCGAGTCGCAGATGGCGCTCCTGGACGTCGAGCCACTCGATCGGGAACACGTCGAGCGAATGCGCGATCTGCGCGCGCGTCACGAACAGCGGGTCGATGCGCGGGCTCTTGACGTGCACGGCCGCGGCCGTCGCCACCGCGTCCAGCGTGTCCATGTCGAGCTGGCGCGCGACGACCAGCACGTTCGCGTGGGAGTGGCGCGCGTCGAACGAGTCCGAGAGCACGCTCCCCGTCAGGTACGCGGCGACGAAGTCGGGGCCGAGAGCCGTCTGCACGGGGGCGAGCCATCCTCGGATCGAATCGAGTACGGCCGCCGGGGGCTCGATGCGTCGTTCGTCGAGGGTGGACATGGCGGGGACGCTAGACAGCGCCCCCGGACGCGTCAAGCGTGCGACGTCACGCCGCCTGGGAGAGATCTCCGTCGAGCGGGGCGATGTCAAGAAGAGGAGGAGGCCCCGGAACACGTCCCTTGCGGGTCCCAGGCGCGCGCGCCGGGTTCGCCGCGCCGGCCTGAGCGAGCGCCGCCCTCAGCTCCTCCGTGCGCACCGGCTTGGAAACGTAGCCGTCCATGCCGGCGTCGAGGCAGCGCTCGCGGTCGCCGCGCATCGCGTGGGCGGTCATGGCCACGATCGGCGTGTGGCGCGTCGCGCCTTCGCGCCGGCGGATTTCCCGGGTGGCCGCGAGCCCGTCCATCTCCGGCATCTGCACGTCCATGAGCACGACGTCGAAGCGCTGTGCGGCGACGGCGTCCAGGACCTCGAGGCCGTTCCACACGCACGACACCCGGCACCCGAGCCGGGCCAGCTGGTGCAGCGCCACCTTCTGATTGATGACGTTGTCCTCGGCGAGCAGCACATGGAGACCGAGCGGGGCGGGAGAGTCGCCGGCGCCGCCCGCGGCGCCCGCTTCCGCGCCGAGACCGAGCCCCAGTGCGCGATCGATGGCCGCGAAGACCTGCGAGTGACGCGCCGGCAGGGCCACGGTCGCCACGAAGCCCACGTCCGTCACGTTCCACGCCCGCGGCCGCTCGCCGGCGCGCGTCAGCAGGATGCGCGGAATGGAGGCCGTCTCCGGCGAGGCGGCAAGCCCCGGCCCGACCGCGCTCCCGGCTTCGCACTCGAGCGCGCTGTCGAGCAGCGCGACGCGGGTCGCGCCGTCCCCGCCGCGCACGCGTGCCCGCGCGTCCTCGGGCGTCGTCGCCTCGTCGACGACGCAGCCCCACACCTCGAGCACGTCGCGCAGCACGCGGCGGTGCGCGAGATTGCCGTGCACGAGGAGCACGCGCAGCCCGGCCAGCGCCCGCGGCAGCCGCGGCGCCGGTTCCGCGGCGCCCGGCTGCTTCGCGAGCGCCAGGTCGACCGAGAACGTGCTGCCGCTCCCCGCTTCGCTGGCGAGGCGCAGCTGGCCGCCCATCAGCTCGACGATCTCCTTCGAGATCGTGAGGCCGAGTCCGCTGCCTCCGTACTGGCGAGCGGTCGAACCGTCCGCCTGGGTGAAGCTGTCGAACACCGCGGCCTGCCGTTCCGGAGAGATGCCGACGCCGCTGTCGCGCACCGCGAGGCGCAGGTGGGCGTAGGCCGGAGTCTCGCGGACCAGCCGCACCTCGACGTTCACACCGCCGTGCTCGGTGAACTTGATGGCGTTCGCGACGAGGTTCGTGAGCACCTGGCGCAGCCGTCCGCCGTCGCCCCGCAGCGCGACAGGCAGCGCCGGCGGCACGTCGCACACGAAGTCGATGCCCTTCTCGTGCGCGCTCGGCGCGAGGAGTTCGGCGACGCCTTCGACGACGGTGCGCAGATCGAAATCGGCCGTCTCGATGGGCATGCGTCCGGCCTCGATGCGCGACAGGTCGAGAACGTCGTCGAGGAGCGCGAGCAAGACTTCGGCGCTGTCGTGGAGCGTGCGCGCGTAGTCGCGCTGGCCGTCGTCGAGCGAGGTCTGCAGGAGCAGGCCGCACATGCCGAGGATGCCGTTCATGGGCGTGCGGATCTCGTGGCTCATATTCGCGAGGAACTCGGACTTCACCTGGTTTGCGCGGAGAGCGGCATCACGCGCTTCGCCGAGTTCGGTGGTCTGGCGCAGCAGCACGGCGGACTGCTCCTCCGCCTGCCGGCGCGCCGAGCGTAACTGGTCGAGCGAGCGCTTGAGGTCCTCGTCGGCGCGATGCCGCTGCAGCACGATGCCGGCGACGTGCGCGCACGACTCCACGAGCGCGAGTTCGTCGTCGGACGGGGCATGGGGTTCCGCCGAGTACGCGTCGAGCGTGCCGAGGACCTGGCCCTCGACGTCGAAGACCGGTTGCGACCAGGCCGCGCGGATGCCCTGGGCCACCGCGAACGCCGCGTGATCGACGAGCGCGGGCTCGGCCAGGAGATCGGGGCACACCACGCGCTCGCGCCGCCACGCGGCGCTGCTGCACGCGGCCGCGGTCGGGCCGATGGGCAGGCCGTCGAGCGCGCGGTGAAAGCGTTCCGGCAGGCTGGGCGCCGCGCACGTCTGCAGGCGTCGTCCGTCATCCGACACGGTCATCACCGCGAAACGCTGCCCCGGGCGGTACTCCTCGAGCGCGCGCATCAACTCCTCGAGCGCCACGTCGGGCGTCGCGCCGCGGGCCAGCATCTCGAACACGCGATTCTGTCCGGCGCGCAGGCGCTCCGCGCGTACGCGCGCGGTGATGTCCTCGGCGATGCCTTCGATGGAGAGCAGCGCGCCGGCCGCGTCGCGCATCGCGCGCCCCTGCTGGCACACCCAGATGCGTGAGCGATCCCTGCGATAGGCCTCGAACTCGAAGCCGCGGACCTCGCCGTCGCGCTCGATGGCCCGGAGGAATTCCGCGCGCCGCTCGACGTCGACGTAGCACTCCTCGCCGGCGTTCTCGAGGGCTTGGATCAGTTCGTGCGGCGAGTCGTAGCCGAGCATGCGCGCCATGGCCGGATTCGCGGACAGCAGGCGCCCATCCGGCGTGGTCTGGAAGCTGCCGTAGACCGCGTTCTCGAAGAGGTTCCGGGCCTTCCGCTCGGCCGCGAGACGCGCGTCGGCTCCGGAGCGCGCCGTGCCGCCGAGCGCTCGGCCGGCCGCGGCGAGGCGGTGGCCGAGCGCTGCGAGCGAGCCCAGCCAGCCGCTCGGGCCAGGCTTGCCGATGTCGGTTGTCAGCGTTCGGACATGCACGGGATCTCGGCTCCAGCCGGGGAAAAGGGCAGCGCGGTTCTCGACGGGAACGCGCCCCGCCATTCCCAAGTTTCGGTGAAGACCCCGGCGGCTTGAGGCGGGAAGCTCGGGATTTCGCGCATTTGTGCCGCCGCCGGCCCCGTGCGGCGAAACCGCACGCCGGCTTGACCCCCGGCGGCGGCGACCCTTACCGTCGCCTCTCTTTCCCGTCGGGCTCCGTCCCTCGTCTGCCCCCCCAAGAAGGCCGGCTCCGCGCGACGGCCCGCGCTTTGGATCACGCGGCCAGCAGCCGCTGACGGGGCGCCGACCTTCACTGGGAGGCGGGTTGTTCGAAGTGGCGATCATCGGCGGTGGCCCGGCGGGTCTGACCGCGGCCATGTACTGCCGGATGCGCAAGATGAGCGTCCGCGTCTTCGACGCCGGTCGGGCCGGGGGCCAGCTGGTTTCGCTCTACGGCGACAAGCCGGTGCACGACTGGCCCGGGTACGCGAACATCATCGCCGCCGCGCTGGCCAAGCAGCTGGTCGATCACGCGACGCATCTCGACATCGAAGTTCTCGAGCACACCAAGGTCGTCGATCTGAAGCCGGTGGACGACGGCTTCGAGCTGGTCGGGCGCAACGTCGTCACCGGCGCCGAAGCGCGCGAGCGCGCGACGGCCGTGATCGTGGCCATCGGCGGCGGAGCGTTCGAGCCGCGCAAGCTCAAGGTGCCCGGCGAGGAACTCCTCGGCGAGGACCAGTTGACGTACCGCATGCCCGACGCGACGCGCGCGGCCGGGCACGACGTCGTGATCGTGGGCGGCGGCGACTCCGGCCTCGAGGCCGCGCAGAGCGCGCACGCCGCCGGGGCCCGCGTGACCCTGGTCCAGGTGCTGGACCGGTTCACGGGGATGGAGACGAACATCGAGAAGGTCGACGAACTGGGCGTGGCGCGCCGCTTCAACACACGCGTCAAGGGCCTGGAGATCGAGGACGGACGGCTGCGCGCCGTGCTCGCCCAAACCAAGGGCGAGCCGCAGCCCACTCGACTGCCGTGCGATTATCTGGTCGTGAACATCGGCGCCGCGGTGAACCTCGACGCGGTGAAGCAATGGGGCATCGAGGTCGAGGGCAGTCAGATCAAGGTCGATGGCGAGATGCGCACGTCGGTGGCCGGCATCTTCGCGTGCGGCGACATCGTGACGTACGAAGGCAAGTACAAGCTGTTGCTGACGGCGTCGTCCGAAGGCTGCGTCGCGGCGAACACCGCGTACGTCCATGTGCGCAAACCGCCGCGGCTGACCATGGGCGAGCTGTACACCTGAGCTTCGAGAAGGAGCGGGCCCCACGAAACGGGCCCGAGCGCATTCCCGTGAATCCGCATCTCAACGATTTCAGCATCCACGTCGCGACCGTCAACGGCTCGGGCAGTCAGACCGCGAACAGCGTGCTGTTGCGCGCCATCTTCCAGATGGGCATCCCCGTCAGCGGCAAGAACCTGTTCCCGTCGAACATCGCGGGGCTGCCGACCTGGTTCACGATCCGCGTCAGCCGCGACGGCTACCTGGCGCGGCGCCGCGACAACGAAATCCTGGTCGTCATGAATCCCGAGACCGCCGCCGAAGACATCGCCGCGATGCCGCCCGGCAGCGTCATCGTGCTGAACGAGCAAATCGCGGCGCCGGCCATTCCGGACGACCGAATCGTGTATCGCGTGCCCATGCCCAAACTCATGGAGCCGATCACGACCGACGTGCGCCTGCGCCGGCTCGTCGTGAACATGATCTACGTCGGCGTGCTCGCCGAGAAGCTCGGCATCGCCGAGGCCGAGATCGAACGCGCGCTCGACGCGCAGCTCGGGCGGAAGCCCAAGGCGCTCGCGCTCAATCACGCCGCGGTGCGCGCCGGCTGGGAGTTCGCGCGCACGCAGCTGCCGAAGCGCGATCCGTTCCAGCTCGAACGCATGAACGAGACGGCGGGCAAGATCCTGATCGAGGGCAATACGGCGGGCGCGCTCGGCGCGCTGTTCGGCGGCGTCACGGTCGTGACGTGGTATCCGATCACGCCGTCGTCCAGCCTCGTCGAGTCGCTGATCGGCTACCTGGAGCGCCACCGCCGCGATCCCGCGACCGGCCGCGCCACGTTCGCCGTCGTCCAGGCCGAGGACGAGATCGCGGCGATCGGCATGGTGCTCGGCGCGGGCTGGGCGGGCGCGCGCGCCATGACCAGCACGTCGGGTCCGGGCATCTCGCTGATGGCCGAGTTCGCGGGCTACGGCTACTACGCGGAGATCCCCGCCGTGATCTGGGACATCCAGCGCATCGGGCCGAGCACCGGGCTCCCCACGCGCACGTCGCAGGCCGACGTCGGGTTCGTGCACCAGCTGTCGCACGGCGACACGCGCCATCCGGTGCTGCTGCCCAGCTCGGTGCGCGACTGCTACGAGTTCGGCATGCGCGCGTTCGATCTCGCCGAGCGCCTGCAGACGCCGGTCTTCGTGCTCTCCGATCTCGACCTCGGCATGAACATGTGGATGAGCGATCCGTTCCCGTACCCGGAGAAGGGCTGGGATCGCGGCAAGGTGCTGACCGACGACGACCTCGCGAAGCTGCCGAAGTTCGAGCGCTATCGCGACGTGGACGGCGACGGCATCCCATATCGCACCGTGCCGGGCACGAAGGATCCGAAGGGCACGTACTTCACGCGCGGCTCGGGACACGACGAGGCGGCGCGCTACACGGAGAGCCCGGACGTGTACGCGCGCAACATGGCGCGCCTGGCCCGCAAGCTCGACACCGCGCGCACGCTGGTGCCCGCGCCGGTGATCGAGGACGACGCGGAGGCCGAGATCGGACTCGTCGCGTACGGTTCGACGCACTGGGCCATGATCGAAGCGCGCGACCAGCTGCGCGCGGCCGGCGTCCGCACCGGGTATCTGCTGTTGAAGGCGCTGCCGTTCGCGCCCGCGGTCGCGAGCTACCTCGAGCGCTATTCCACGATCGTCGTCGTCGAGCAGAATCGCGACGGTCAGGTCGCGGACCTGCTGCGCCTCGAACGCCCGGCGCTGGCGGCGCGCATCCGCTCGGTGCGCCACGACACCGGGATGCCGATCGACGCGCGTTTCGTGAGCGATGCGGTGCTGGCCGACGCACGCGCGGCACGCGCGCCGCGCGCGGCCGCGGAAGGAGTCACCCGATGAGCCCGGAAGCCCTGAACCGCGCCGGCCTGACGCGCGCGGACTATGACGGCAGCAAGACCACGCTGTGCCCGGGCTGCGGGCACAACGCGATCACCGGCGGCATCATCCAGGCCGCGTTCGAGGCCGGCCTCGAACCGCATCGTGTCGCGAAGCTGTCCGGCATCGGTTGCTCGAGCAAGACGCCCGCGTACTTCCTCGGGCGATCGCACGGTTTCAACGCCGTCCACGGGCGCATGCCGAGCATCGCCACCGGCGCGCACCTGGCGAACCGCGATCTGCTGCTGATCGGCGTCTCCGGCGACGGCGACACGGCGAGCATCGGCCTCGGCCAGTTCTGTCACCTGGTGCGGCGCAACGTGCCGGTCGTGTACATCATCGAGAACAACGGCGTCTATGGGCTGACGAAGGGCCAGTTCAGCGCGACCGCCGACGTCGGCAGCACGACGAAGGGCGGCGCCGTGAACGACCTGATGCCGATCGACTGTTGCGCGATCGCCATCGAGCTGGGCTGCGGCTTCGTGGCGCGCTCGTTCTCGGGCGACCAGAAGCAACTGCGCCCGCTGCTCAAGGCCGCGTTCGCGCACCCCGGCACCGCCGTGCTCGACGTCATCAGTCCGTGCGTCACGTTCGCCGACCACGAGGGTTCGACGAAGTCCTACGCCGCGGTCAAGCAGCACGACGCGCCGCTCCACGAGATCGACTTCGTCCCGTACTACGAGGACATCCACGTCGACTACGCGCCGGGCACGACGCGCGAAGTCGAGATGCCGGACGGCTCGCATATCGTGCTGAAGAAGCTGGGCGACGACTACGATCCGACGAGCCGTGAAGCGGCCGCCGCCGCGCTCGCCTCGGCCCGCGCCGAACGCAAGCTCGTCACCGGTCTCCTGTACGTGAACGAACGCCAGCCGTCGTTCACCGACGAGCTGAGGCTCGACGACGCGCCGCTGGCGCGTCTGCCGCTCGATCGCGTTCGGCCGCCGAAGGCCACGCTGGACGCGATCATGGATCAGCTGCGCACGGGCAAGGGCCTCGGCGCCCCCGCCGGCGGCGGTTGATCCGGACCCTCTCGGGAGACCGCATGCAATTTCGTCAGTTCTACGTCGGCTGTCTGGCGCACGCGTCGTATCTGATCGCCGACGGCGGCGAGGCCGTGGTCGTGGATCCGTCGCGTGACATCGAGGGCTATCTCGAGGAAGCCGCGGCCCATGACGCGCGCATTACTTCGGTCCTCGAGACGCACCTCCACGCCGACTTCGTGTCCGGTCATCTGGACCTGGCGCAGCGCACCGGCGCCACGATCGGCATCGGCGCCAGGGCGGACGCGTCGTTCCCGCACCGCGCGCTCGAGGACGGGGACGAGATCCGCGTGGGCGACGTGAAGCTGGTCGCGCTCGAGACGCCCGGGCACACGCCCGAGAGCTTGTCGTTCCTGGTGTTCGAGCACGCCGCCGACGCGAAGCCGTGGGCCGTGCTGACGGGCGACACGCTGTTCGTCGGCGACGTGGGACGCGTCGACATCCTGTCGTCGCGCCTTCCGGCCGTCGAGCTGGCCGGCCTGCTCTATGACAGCGTGCACGGCAAACTGCTGAAACTGCCGGACGACACGCGCGTGTATCCGGCGCATGGCGCGGGATCGCTGTGCGGGCGCAGCATGCGCAAGGAGACCTGGAGCACGATCGGACAGGAGCGGCAGATGAACGTCGCGCTCACGCCGATGCCACGCGAGCAGTTCATCGCCGAAGTCACGCGCGACGTGCCCGAGACCCCGGTCTACTTCCTGCACTCGCGCGACCTGAACCGCGCGGGCCCCGCGCCGGCCGGCAACCGGCCGCTGCCGCCCCGGCTCGACGCCGCGACGTGCGCGGCGCGCGTCGCCGCCGGCGCCGTGCTGCTCGACGTCCGGCCCTCCGGCGAATTCGCGGCGGCGCATCCCCGGGGCGCGCTGCACGTCGCGCTCGACGGCCAGTTCGCGTCGTGGGTCGGCACCTTGGTCGGTCCGGATCAGCCGCTCGTTCTGCTCGCGCCCCTCGAGCGCGAGGAAGAGGCGGTCATGCGCCTCGCGCGCGTCGGCTACGAGAACGTCGTCGGCCTGCTCGACGGCGGCTGCGACGCGTGGCGCGCGGCGGGCTTCGACGTGGCGCGCATCGACGACGCCCCGGCCGAGTCCGGAACCCGGGGAGCGCGCGTGCTCGACGTTCGCCGTCACGCGGAGTGGGTGGCCGGGCACCTCGAAGGCGCGGTGCACATTCCCCTGTCCCAGCTGCAGGAGCGCGCGGGCGAGCTGGACCGCGCGGCCGAGTGGCGTGTCATCTGCGCGAGCGGCTATCGCAGCAGCATCGCTTCGAGCGTGCTCGAACGCGCCGGATTCGCGCGCGTGCGCAACGTGGCCGGTGGCATGGACGCACTGCGCGCGCGCCAGGCGCGGATTTAAGGCTCAGCCCGCGCGCACGTCGACGCCGGGCGCGAGCGCGGCGAGCGCGCGCTCGAGATCGCGCTCCGGCACGAGCAGGAAATCCGTGTCGTACGTCGCCAGCGCGAACACCGACACGCCGGCCGTCGCGAGCGGAGCGACGAGCGCCGCGAGCACGCCCGTCTCCTCGAACGGAATCGGCCCCACGAGCTGCAGCAGGCGCCAACCGCGCTCGGCACGCTCCACGGAAGGCGGCAGGTCGTCCTCGACGCACACCAGCGACATCTCGTCCGGCGTGCGGGTCAGCGAGTAGAACCGCGCCTCGGCGTGGAACAGCCAGGCCGGCAGCGGGGCGTCGGGCGCCAGGCGCACGATCGCGAAGCGCTCGGGATGGACGCGGAGCGCTCGCCGCACGGCGCTCACGGAAACAGCGACTCCCCGGAATCGTCGTCGACTTCGATCGCCGCGCAGGGACACGCCTCGGCGGCCTCCAGCACTTTCGCGAGCGGCGCGCCGTTGTCCTCGACCACCGTGGACTTGCGCTTCGAGTCGAGCACGAAGACGTCGGGCGCGATCTCGGCGCATTGACCGTGACCGCAGCATTGCGGACGAAGGATGCGAACGATCATGCGGATTCCGAGGAGAGGGCGGCGAATCGGGACGCGAATCCTTCCAGATTCGCCGCGCCCTGTAAAGAAGCCCCTGTGATAGAGTCGACCGCTCCAACTGGCCTCGTCGAGCCCCACTAGGGAGCCCTCCGATGGATCCGATCGCACGCTACCTCGACGAACATCGAGATCGTTTCGTCGACGACTTGAAGGCGGTGCTGCGCATTCCCAGCGTGAGCGCCCAGCCCCAGCACAAGGCCGACGTCGAACGCTGCGCGCGTCACGTGGCGGAGGACTTGAAGCGTCTCGGCATGACGCGGGCCGAGGTGGTGCCGACCGCGGGCCATCCCGTGGTGTACGCGGAGTGGCTCGGCGCGCCGGGCAAACCGACGGCGCTCGTGTACGGCCACTACGACGTTCAGCCGCCCGATCCGCTCGAGTTGTGGAAGACGCCGCCGTTCGAGCCGGTCGTGCGCGACGGCAAGCTCTACGCGCGCGGCGCGGTCGACGACAAGGGGCAGGTGTACATGCACCTCAAGGCCGTCGAAGCGCACATGAAGTCGAACGGGGCGCTGCCGATCAACATCAAGATGGTGATCGAAGGCGAGGAGGAGGTGGGCAGCGAGAACCTCGCGATCTTCCTGCGCGAGAAGCGCCCGATGCTCGACGCCGACGTCATCGTCGTCAGCGACACCGGCATGCCGGCCGCCGACCAGCCGGCGTTGTGCTACGCGCTGCGCGGCATCCTCTACACCGAGATCCAGGTCACCGGCCCGGCGCGCGATCTGCACTCGGGCGGCTTCGGCGGCACGGTGCAGAACCCGGCGAACGCGCTGGCCGTCATCCTGACCGCGCTGAAGGACGGCGATGGGCGCATCACCGTGCCCGGCTTCTACGACCGCGTGCGCACGGTCTCGAGCGAGGAGCGCGCGCGGCTGAACCGCGACCTGCTCGTCGAGAAGGAGTTCATCGCCGAGACCGGGGCGCCGGGACCGTGGGGCGAGAAGGGCTACACCACCGCGGAGCGCGTCTCCATCCGACCGACGCTCGACGTGAACGGCATGTGGAGCGGCTACACCGGCGAGGGCAGCAAGACGGTGCTGCCGTCCGTCGCGACCGCGAAGGTGAGCATGCGCCTCGTGCCCGATCAGGAGCCGGCCGAGCTGTTCACGCGACTCGAGGCGTACGTGAAGAAGGTGGCGCCGCCCGGCGTCACGGTGCGCGTCGTGGACATGCACAGTACGCCGCCGTTCCTCACCGACCCCGCGCATCCGATGTTGCAGGCCGCGGTGCGCGCCCTCGAGCGCTCGTGGGCGAAGCCGCCCGTCATGGTGCGCGAGGGCGGCAGCGTTCCGGTGATGACGACGTTCCAGTCCACGCACGGACTGCCCAGCATCCTCATGGGATTCGGGCTCGACGACGACCAGGTGCACGCCCCGAACGAGAAATTCTCGCTCTCGTCGTACTTTGGCGGCATGAAGAGCGTGGCCTACCTCTACGAGGAGCTGGCGCGCGGCGCGTGACGCGACGCGGCGTGCGAAAGCGGCCGCGTTCAGGGCGGGCATGAACTCTCGGGATCGTCGCATCACATTCGCCGCGCTGGCCGCCCTCGCGGCCCTTGCCACGTCGGCCCACACCGCACCGCTCGACCGCAAGGGTCTCGTCGTGCGCGGGCGCCTGACCGAGCCGGGCGGGTGGCCCATCGACAAGGTCCGCGTCGTGATCGAAGGCGATCGCAACGCGTCCGCGACCTCGGATCGTGACGGTCGCTGGTCGATCACGCTGCCGCTCGGAACCGTCCGCGACCTCGTTCGCGCCCCCGTCCACCTCGCGCTGCGCGTACGCGACCGGACGCGCCGCTATTCGCTCGCCGACGGCAATCGCGAGCTGGCGCTCGCGCTCCAGTGCGAAGGAGGGGACGCGCACGGCGCGCTGCTCGCGGTGCGCGCGAGCGATCCGCACGTCGTCGAGGCGGTGACGCGCGCGCTGCGCGACGACGGCGACGCGAACGCGCTCATCGAGGTCGTGTTCGTCGGGCGCGCCGGCGAAGCCGTGCCCGACCAGCCGGCGCCGTTGCAGGCGTACGAAGCCGTCGTGCTTCCGGGCGTCGCCGCGCCGGCCGCGCCCACGGCGGCCACGCCCGCTCCTGCCGCGAGCGCCGCGCGCGCGCCGGCCCCCGCGCCCGTCATCCTGCCGCCCCCGGCGCCAACGCCTGCGCGGGCCACCGCCCCGTCCAACGTCACGCCCGCGCCCGCGAACTCCGTCCGCCCAGCGGCGCCCGCGCCGTCCGCCACAACGTCGTCGACGGGCGCTCCCCCCGCGGCCGTCGTGCCGCGCGCGCTGCCTCGGGACAGCCTGAACGCGGCGTCGAGCGCGCGCACGCCGAAGCGGGTCGCGCGGGACGCGGGGCCGCGACTGGCCACACCGTCGCGCGTGCCGGACCGCGCGCCCCAGAGCGCGCCGGCCCCGGAAGCGCCGGCGACTGCTCCGCCGCCACCGACTGCGCGAACGGCGCCGACACCGGCGATCGCGTCGCCGCTCGCCATCACGCCGCAGACCGTCGCTCCGCCGGCGCTCGCACCACCATCCGTCGCGACGCCCGCGACGCCGTCGCCGGCCGCGCCCGAAACGCTGTGGTCGTCGTCGGCGGCGCGACGCGCGCACGAAGCGCGCGCGAAGGCCGCGAAGACCGCGCGTCCCGGCGCCGGCGCATCACGGACGCGTGGTCGTGCCCCGGCGCCGCCCGCGCTCGCGGTCCGCGACCTGCCGATCGCCAGCGCGCGCCTCGATACGTCCCGCGCCGCCGGGTCGGCGGCCGACCCGGTGCTCTCGGGCACGCCCGAACCGTGGAGTCGCGTCGAGGTGCTCACGCCGTCGCGATTCCACCCGGAGCCGGCGGCCGGGCCGGCGGCCGACACTTCGGGCTGCACGTGCCGCATCGAGGGCACGATCGAGGTGCGCTCCGAACAGCCGCTGGCCCGGCGCCTGCCGCTGATCGTGGTCCTCACCGGCGCGGGGGCGAAGCGCGACACCGTCGAGCTGTTCATGGGATCGCCGCGGGCGTTCACGTTCCCGCACACGCCGTGCGGGCGTCGCGTCCTGGACGTCGCGGTCCCGGACGGCGAGCGCTTCCGGCTGGTGACCCCGCCGCCGATGCGCACGGTCGACTGCTCCGCGGGGCGGCTGCGTCAGGTGCGCCTGGTGCTCGAGCCCCGCTGACCGCGACGGGCCGGTTCCTGTTGACCGTGTTCCCGGCGCGCCCTTAGCCTCGTCGCTTCCAGACCCCGACCCCAGCCCGGAGCGCCCCATGGCCAGCCGATCGCCGTCGTCACCGTCCAGCACCGCCGAGGCCGCCGAGCCGACTTCCGCCACCGCAGGTGAACTGCGGCCCGTCTGCGCGGAGGACCTGCTCGACCTCCAGTGGATCGCCGATCCGCGCGTCTCGCCCGATGGCCGCCGCGCCGCGTACGTCCGCGTCTGGGTGGACCGCGAAGCGGATGCGTATCGCACACGCATCGCGATCGCCGACATGGACGGCGCCGGTCACCGCGACCTCACGTCCGGCGTCCGCGACGGCCAGCCGCGCTGGTCGCCCGACGGCCGGTTCCTCGCGTTCGCGCGCGCCGAGGGCGAGGACCCGCCGCAGATCTGGGTGCTGCCCATGGCGGGCGGCGAAGCGCAGCGCCTGACCGACTTGAAGGGCGGCGCGAGCGACCCCGCGTGGTCGCCGGACGGCCGCCGCATCGCGTTTCGCAGCGGATTCAATCCCGCGCTGGATCGCGAAGCGAAACCCAAGCCGAAGAACGAGCCGTGCCGCGTGGTCACGCGACCGGTGTTCCGCTGGGACAACGACACGTTCACCGACTTCGATCACCGCAAGCACGTATGGGTGATCGACGCGGCGGGCGGCACGCCGCGCGCGCTGACGACCGGAGCCTTCGAGGAAGGCCCGCCGACCTGGTCGCGGAACGGCGACCGCGTGCTGTTCGCGAGCGACCGCCGCGCCGAGCCGTGGTTCGGAGGCGAGCACACCGACCTCTACGCCGTGTCGCCGGACCGCGAGGCGCCGACCGACGGTGAAGGGCTCGAGGCGTTGACCGACTTCGCGGGGCTGGTCGGCGCGTTCGCGGAGGGTCCGGACGGCCGCTTCGTGGCCATCGGTTTCGTGCAGCCGACGCCCGCTCGCTCGCACGATCGTCACGACCTGCTCGCCCTCGACGGGCCGCTGCCGGTGCGCCGGCCGCGCGACCTGACGGACGCGTTCGACGCGGACATAGGCGAGAGCGTGTCCTCCGACCAGCACCCGCCGCGCGGCGGCGGCGATACGCCGCTCGGGTTCGGCGCCGACGGGAAGCACGTGATCACGGTTCTCGGTCGCCACGGCGCGGCGCGCCTGGCCCGCGTGACGCTCGAGGACGGCGCGGTCGAACTGCTGAGCGACGGCGATCATGAGGTGCTGCACGGCACGTCGACCCCGGACGGGCGCCGCTGGGCGATCACGTACGGCAGTGCGACGCAGCCGCTCGTGCTCGCGGCCTTCGACGCGGAGCGCGGCACGATCACGCCGCTCGTCGACCCCAACCGCGACTGGTGCGCGGCGCGGCGGCGTTCCGAGGTGGAGGAGTTCTGGGTCGACTCGTTCGACGGCCGGCGCATCCAGTCGTGGCTCGTCAAGCCGCCCGGCTTCGACGCGTCACGGCGCTATCCGCTGATCCTGGAAATTCACGGCGGACCGCACGCGGCATACGGCCAGAGCTACTATCACGAGTTCCACATGCTCGCCGCGGCCGGGTACCTCGTGCTGTTCACGAATCCGCGTGGTAGCACGACGTACGGCCAGCGCTTCACGAACATCATCCAGTACCATTACCCGGGCGACGACTACCTGGATCTCATGGCCACGGTCGACGCCGTGATCGCGCGTGGCTGCGTCGACGAGAAGCGCCTCGGCGTCACCGGCGGCTCGGGCGGCGGCCTGCTCACGAACTGGGTGATCGCCAAGACGCGGCGCTTCGCGGCGGCGGTCACGCAGCGCTGCGTCTCGGACTGGATCGCCATGTGGTACTCGTGCGACTTCACGCTGTTCAACGAGAGCTGGTTCAGGAAGCCGCCCTACGAGGATCCGTCCGAGTATCTCGAGCGCTCGCCGGCCACGTTCGTCAAGGACGTCGAAACCCCGCTCATGGTGGTCCACAGCGAGAACGACTGGCGCACGCCGATCGGCCAGGGCGAAACGATGTTCCGCGCGCTCAAGAACCTGCGGCGCAAGGCGGTGATGGTGCGGTTTCCGGGAGAGGGTCACGAACTGTCGCGCAGCGGCGCACCGTCGCGGCGCGTGCAGCGCCTCGAGCACATCCAGAAGTGGTTCGATCACCACCTGCTGGGCAAGCCCGCGCCCGAGTACGGCGCGTAGCCTCCGAGTCGAGGGGCCGGCGCTGATCAGTTGCTGCGGAAGTTGCCGAACTTCAGCTCGACACCGAAGTCGGCCTGCTTGAGCAGCGCGATCACGCCCTGGAGTTCGTCCTTGCTCGGCGACGAGACGCGCACCGTATCGCCCTGGATCGCCGCCTGGATCTTCTTCAGCTTCGCGTCCTTGATGGTGCGCGCCACGTCGCGCGCCATGTCCGCCGTCAGGCCGTCCTGGATCGCGATCTCCTGGCGCACCGACGCCGCGGCCGCCGGCTCGACCTTGCCCGGCTTCAGGTTCTTGAGCGGCACCTGGCGGCGCGCCATCTTGGTCTGCAGCACGTCCCAGATCGCGCTCAGCTTGTATTCGTCGGGCGCGGCCAGGACGATGCGCTTCTCCTTGGCGTCGAGCTCGATGCTCACCTTCAGTCCCTTGAAGTCGTAGCGCTGCGTGATCTCCTTCGTGGCCTGATCGACGGCGTTGTGCGCCTCCATGAAATCCACGCCCGTCGTCACGTCGAACGAACTCGTCCCGGCCAAGCTCTACCTCCCTCGATTGGATCCGCGGACCCGGCGCGCGGCGCGGGGAGCGGATGCGGTCTTCGTCTTGCGCGTGGCCGGGCGCCGGGCCACGGCCTGCGTCACCTCGCGCGCGTCGGCGCCTGACCCGGCCGCCAGCACTTCGACGCGCAACGCGGCGAGCGCGCGGCGTTGCGACTCCCAGTGAAACCGCGCGCCGGCCTGGGCGAGGCCCAGGAAGCGCGCCCGGTCGTGCTCGCGCGACAGTCGGACGCGCGCCCTGTTCGCGATTTCCGCCGCGAACACGGGGAGCGCGTGCAGGCGATCGCGACGTGCGTCGAAGAATACGGTCGCATATTCGAGCGCCCACCAGCGGACGGGCTCGAGCCCGATCTCTTCCCGCACTTCGCGCGCCGCGGCGGCCAGTGCCCGCTCGCCCCGCCGGCGTGTCCCGGTGACGGGCTGCCAGACCCCGGCAAGCGCCTGATCCGGGGCGCGCCTGAGGACGAGCAACTCGATGCGACGGCCGACCCTGCGGAAGACGAAGACCTCGACGTGATCGAAACGGATGGACGACACGGGGCGGCAAGATAAGGCCAGCCGGCGCCTCTCGCCAACCCGCCGCACCGCGCCGCGTCCGACTTTTCGACCGCCGGGTCCATGGCGCCGGGGAGGGCCTTCTAGAGGTAGGCCATCAGGATTGCCGCAAACGCTGCGAGAGCACTTTGGAGTTGACCGGGGCGAGGGCTTTCCCTAGAGTGCTTCCGCCTTCGGCAGCCATTGAAACTGCGTCGGTTGCCGGGTGTTTGTGAAAAGTTTCACTGAGGGCGAGCCTCATGCCCGGACCACCGCCGGAAGAGCCCAAGTACACCGCGCTGCGGTCCGCGGGTATGCTGCTCGCGATTCCGACCCTGCTGATCGTCGCGCCGCTGGTTGGCGGCGCGATCGGTGGCTGGTTGGACCGACGACTCAAGTCCTCGCCATGGCTGCTCATCCTCGGGCTGATTCTGGGCTTCGTCGCCGCGGGCCGTGAGACTTTCCAGATCTATCGTCGTTACCAAGAGCAAGAGGAGCGCGACTAGCGCCCGAGTTCGACTCGGGACGCGACCGCCAAGCATGGGCCTCGAATTCCTCGCACGCGTCAGGCGCACGTCGCTGTGGCTGTCCGGGCTCGCCGCCCTGATGGTGGCGACGTATCTGGCGCCGCTGCCCGGGCTGGCCATCGCGGCCGGCGCCGCGTGGTCGCTCGCGAACCTCGAGATCCTCGAGCGCCTGATCGTGACGCTGACCGGCACGGATCGCGCCGCCCTGCCGTCGCGCGCGCGCGCGTTCGGCTGGCTCTTCGCGCTCGCGCTGCTGTTCGGCGGCGGTGCGCTGTTGCTCGGCGTGTTGCCGGCCGGCTGGCTCATGATCGGCTTCGGCGCGCCGTTCGCGGTCATGGTGGCGAAGGCCGTTTCGGGCCTGCTGCTCGCGACCGGCCTGTGGGCGCGCCTCACGCGCTCGTCGTGGCGCGCCGCGCTGCTGGTGATCGCGGTCGGCGGTCTCGCGTGGCTCGCCGTCAGCGCGCTGCCGCGGGCCGGCGCCGCGCGCGCCGCTCACGCGACCGCCGTCGCCGCGCAGGCCAGCGGCGAAGCGGCCGCGGCTGGAAGCGAAAGTCAGCACGAGGGGCAGAAGGAGCTGGGCTTCCCCACGGTCGTCACGCTGCTCGAGGCCGCCGCGCCAGAGGCCGGGTGGGTGCGGTTCGTGGTGCGCTACGAATCGATCCTGTTCTCGGCGCTCGTCGCGCTCATCCTCGGCGTCATCGGGTTCTTCGCGAGCCGCAATCCGCAACTCATCCCGGGGCCGCTCCAGAACGCCGTCGAAGGCGTCGTCGAGTTCATCAACGACTTCCTCGTCGGGATCCTGGGCCCGCGCTACGGCCCGCGCTACGTGCCGTTCCTCGGCACGCTGTTCCTCTACATCTTCGCCATGAACCTGTTCGGGCTCCTGCCGTTCATGCATTCGCCGACGGCCAGCCTGAACGTCACGTTCGCGCTCGCCATCACCGTGTTCGTGTACGTGCAGTACACCGGCTTCAAGGAGCTGGGCGTCATCGGCTACGTCGATCACATGCTCGGCAGTCCGCGCGACATGACCGGATGGATCCTCGCACCGCTCATGCTGCCCATCCACCTGCTCGGCGAGCTGGCCAAGCCGATTTCGCTGTCGTGCCGGCTCTTCGGCAACATCTTCGGCGAGGACATGCTCCTCGTCGCCTTCGCGTCGCTCGGCATCAGCATGCTGGCGTTCAGCCACCTGCCGTTCGGCATCCCGATGCACGCCCTGTTCTTCCCGCTCGCGCTGTTGTCGAGCGGGTTGCAGGCCATGGTGTTCACGGTTCTCAGCACGATCTACTTCCTGCTCATGCTGCCGCACGAGGATCACGAGCATGATCGGGAAGCGCACCCCGCCCACTAGGTCCGGAGGTTTCCCATGGATATGCATGCCGCACTGTCACTCGGTCTCCCGCTCGGTATCGGCGTCGCCGCCGTCGGCTCGGGCATCGGTCTCGGTCTGATCGGCCAGGGCGCGATGCAGGCCATCGGTCGCCAGCCGGAAGCGACCGCCAAGATCCAGCTCGCCATGATCATCATCGCCGCGCTCGCCGAAGCGTTGACGATCTACGCGTTCGTCACGATGTTCCTCCTCTCGCCGAAGATCTGACGTCGGTCCCTTCGGTCCGCGTGCCGGGTGGCCGCGGCTGAAGGACCGGGGAGCGGAAATGAACCTGATCGACATCCGTCTGGTCGGAACCCAGATCCTCGGGTTCCTGCTGCTGCTGTGGGCGCTGCGCGCGTGGGTGTGGGGGCCGGTGCTCAAGGGCCTCGAGCAGCGCAAGCAGGCCATCGCCGGCCGCTTCGCCGACGCCGATCGGGCGCAGGCCGCGGCCGACGCGTTGAAAGCGCAGTACGAGCAGAAGCTCAAGGGTGCGGACGCGGAGGCGCGCGCCCGGATCCAGCAGGCCATGGCCGAGGGGCAGAAGCTGGCCGGCGAAGTGAAGGCCCAGGCCCAGGCCGAGTCGCAGCAGCGGCTCGAGCGCGCGGCCGACGAGATCGAGCGCGAGCGCGAGCGGGCGAAGGAAGGCTTCAAGCTGCAGGTCGTGAGCCTCTCGATCCGCGCCGCCGAGAAGATCCTGCGCCAGAAGCTGGACAACGAGAGCCAGCGCAAGCTGGTGGGCGAGTTCGTGGACGAAGTGGGGGCGCTCTAACGTGAAGGATTCGACGGTCGCGGCCCGCTACGCGAAGGCCCTGTTCCTGACCACCGAGAAGCGCGGCGAGACCGCCGCGGCGCTCGGCGACGTCAGGGGGCTGCTCGAGGTGTTCGCCCCCGGCACTCGCGTGGCCGCGTTCATGGCGTCGCCGCAGACGCGTCTCGCCGACAAGCGCACCGCGCTCAAGTCGGCGCTCGACGGGCGCGTCGGGCGCACCGTCGTCGTGTTCCTCGACCTGCTGCTGCGCAAGAAGCGCCTGCCCGAGTTCGCGGCCGCGGTCCGCGAATTCGAGGCGCTGGTCGAGCGCGCGCAGGGCGTCCAGCGCGCGCTCGTGGTGAGCGCCGTGCCCCTGGAAGACAAGGAGGCGCGGCGGCTGCACGAGACGCTCGAGCGCTGGACGAACTCCACCATCAAGGTCACGCGCGAAGTCGACCCCGCGCTGCTCGGCGGCGCGCTCGTGCGCATCGGCGACCGGCTCGTGGACCGCTCCGTGCGCACGTTGCTCGAAACCATCGCCAAGCAGCTGAACGAGGCCAGCGTCTGATGCCGATGCCCGTGACCCAATTCTCGAACCTTCGGGGCTGACACCCATGTCCTTTCGACCGGAAGAAGTAAGCGCCGTCCTGGCGCAGGAACTCGAACGCTACGAGGCCAAGCTCGAGACCAAGAGCGTCGGCACGGTGCTCTCGGTGGGCGACGGTATCGCCCGCCTGTGGGGTCTCGAGGACGCGATGGCCGGGGAACTGCTCAAGTTCCCGGGCGACGTCATGGGCATGGTGCTGAACCTCGAAGAGGACAACGTCGGCGCCGTGCTGTTCGGCCCGGACAAGAACATCAAGGAAGGCGATCGCGTCGAGCGCACGAACCGCATCGCCTCGGTGCCCGTCGGCAAGGCCATGATCGGGCGCGTCGTCAACGCCATCGGCGTGCCGGTCGACGGCAAGGGCCCGATCGGTTCGGACAAGTACCGCAACATCGAGTTCAAGGCGCCGGGCGTCATCGAACGCCAGCCGGTCAAGGAGCCGCTGCAGACCGGCATCAAGGCCATCGACGCGATGATCCCGATCGGTCGCGGCCAGCGAGAACTCATCATCGGCGACCGCCAGACCGGCAAGACCACGATCGCGCTCGACACGATCCTGAACCAGAAGGGCAGCGGCGTGATCTGCATCTACGTCGCGATCGGGCAGAAGGAGTCGACGGTCGCGAACGTGGTGGCGACGCTCGAGAAGCACGGGGCCATGGAGTACACGATCGTGGTCACCGCGTCCGCCTCCGAGCCGGCGCCGCTCCAGTTCATCGCGCCGTACTCGGGTTGCGCGATGGGCGAGGAGTTCACGTTCAGCGGCGGTCACGTGCTGTGCGTCTACGACGACCTGTCGAAGCACGCGACGGCGTACCGCCAGCTGTCGCTGCTGCTGCGTCGCCCGCCGGGCCGCGAAGCGTACCCGGGCGACGTGTTCTACCTGCACTCGCGGCTGCTCGAGCGCGCGTGCAAGCTGTCGGACGCGCTGGGCGCCGGCTCGCTGACCGCGCTGCCGTTCATCGAGACGCAGGCCGGCGATGTGTCCGCGTACATCCCGACGAACGTGATCTCGATCACCGACGGCCAGATCTTCCTCGAGTCGGACCTGTTCTACTCCGGCGTGCGGCCCGCCATCAACGTCGGCATCTCGGTGTCGCGCGTCGGCGGCAACGCGCAGATCAAGGCCATGCGCCAGGTCGCCGGGCGCCTGCGCCTCGACCTCGCGCAGTACCGCGCGCTCGCCGCGTTCGCGCAGTTCGGCTCCGACCTCGACAAGGCGACGCTCGCGCAGCTGACGCGCGGCGAGCGCATGGTCGAACTGCTGAAGCAGGGCCAGTTCGTGCCGCTGCCGGTCGAGAAGCAGGTGCTGTCGATCTGGGCGGGCACGAACGGCTACCTCGACGACGTCGCGGTGATCGCCGTGCGCAAGTTCGAGAGCGAGTGGCTCGCGTTCCTCGACAGCCGCTATCCGGAAGTGCCGCACAACGTGCGCACGCAGAAGGCGATCTCCGACGGCGATCAGCAGCGCCTGCACGAGGCGTGCAAGGCGTTCAAGGCGACGTTCCAGGCATAGGACCATGGCCTCGCTCAAGGATCTCCGGCGGCGCATCCGCGCGACGAAGAACATGCAGCAGCTGTTCAAGGCCATGGAAATGGTCGCGGCAGCGAAGCTGCGTCGCGCCCAGTCGCGAGCCCAGGCCAGCGCGCCGTACGCCCAGAAGATCACGGAGATGCTCGCGAACCTGGCCGGCGCCGCCGCGGATCTCGAGCACCCGCTGTTCAAGGCGCGCGACGTCAAGACCACGGCGATCCTGGTGATCGCCGCCGATCGCGGCTTCGCGGGCGCGTACAACGCGAACGTGATCCGCGTCGCCGAGCAGCGTGTGCGCACCGCGCCGCCGGGCGCCGTGCAGCTCGTGCTGCTCGGGCGCAAGGCGCGCGACTACGTGCGCCGCCGCGGCTATCCGGTGCTCGCGCAGCACACCGAGCTGCCGGGCGAGGCCAGCCTCGACTTCGCGCGCCAGCTGACGGCCGAGCTGACGGAGCTGTTCGTGAGCGGGCGCGTGGATCGCGTCGAGATCGTGTACTCGCACTTCAAGAGCGCGCTCGTGCGCCAGGTGCGCACCGAAGTGTTCCTGCCGGTCGGAGCCGGCGAGACGCAGAAGGCCGCGCCGGACCGCGGCACGATCTTCGAGCCCGACGCCGAGAGCCTGTTCGCCGACCTGCTGTCGCGCTACGCGACGGCCAAGCTGTACGCGGCCATGGCCGACGCGCTCGCGTCCGAGCAGTCGGCGCGCATGATCGCGATGGGTTCCGCGCGCAAGAACGCGGGCGAGCTCGTGGACGCGCTGACGCTGACGCGCAACCGGCTGCGTCAGGCGGCCATCACCAAGGAAATCGCCGAGCTGGTCGGCGGCGCGGAGGCGCTCAAGTGAGCGATCGCGCGAAAGAGCAAATCACCGAGACCCTGCGCGCGTTCGCGGGCAACGGGCTCGTCGAGCGGGGACAGGAGCGCACATGAACGTCGGCAAGGTCGTGCAGGTCATCGGGCCCACGGTGGACGTGGCGTTCGATCCGGACAAGCTGCCCAAGATCTACAACGCGATCCTCATCGAGGACGCCGCGCGCGGCATCAAGCTCACCGTCGAGGCGGCGCTGCACACCGGCGACAACGTTGTCCGCTGCATCGCCATGGATTCGACGGACGGTCTGGTGCGCGGCATGGCCGCGACCGACACCGGCGCGCCGATCACGGTGCCGGTCGGCGAGGAGTGCCTGGGGCGCATCTTCAACCTCACCGGCGAAACGATCGACGGCAAGGGGCCGGTGACCACGAAGCTGCATTACCCGATCCACCGCCCGGCGCCGGCGTTCGACGAGCAGGAGACGCAGAAGCAGCTGTTCGAGACCGGCATCAAGGTCGTGGACCTGCTCGCGCCGTACCAGCGCGGTGGCAAGGTCGGACTGTTCGGCGGCGCGGGCGTCGGCAAGACCGTGCTCATCCAGGAGTTGATCCGCAACATCGCGACGCAGCACGGCGGCTTCTCGGTGTTCGCCGGCGTCGGCGAGCGCACGCGTGAGGGCAACGATCTCTATCGCGAAATGACCGAGTCCGGCGTCATCGCGAAGACCGTGATGGTGTTCGGTCAGATGAACGAGCCGCCGGGCGCACGGCTGCGTGTCGGCCTGACCGGGGTCACGATGGCCGAGTACTTCCGCGACGAGCAGGGCAAGGACGTTCTGTTCTTCGTCGACAACATCTTCCGCTTCACGCAGGCCGGCTCCGAAGTGTCGGCGCTGCTCGGGCGCATGCCGAGCGCGGTCGGCTACCAGCCCACGCTGGCCACCGAGATGGGCGCGCTGCAGGAGCGCATCACGACGACGAAGAAGGGCTCGATCACGTCGGTGCAGGCCATCTACGTGCCGGCCGACGACCTCTCCGATCCGGCGCCGGCCACGGCGTTCTCGCACCTGGACGCGACGACCGTGCTCGACCGCGCGATCTCCGAGCTCGGTATCTATCCGGCCGTCGATCCGCTCGGTTCGACGAGCCGCATCCTCGATCCGCAGATCGTGGGCGACGAGCACTACAACACGGCGCGCAGCGTGCAGAAGGTGCTGCAGCGCTACAAGGACCTGCAGGACATCATCGCCATCCTCGGCATGGACGAGTTGAGCGAAGAGGACAAGGTGACGGTGTCGCGCGCGCGCAAGATCCAGCGCTTCCTGTCGCAGCCGTTCTTCGTGGCCGAAGCGTTCACCGGCACGCCCGGCAAGTACGTGAAGCTCGAGGACTCGATCAAGGGCTTCAAGATGATCGTGAACGGCGAACTCGACGAATTGCCGGAGCAGGCGTTCTACATGAAGGGCGGCATCGACGAGGTGCAGGCCGCGGCCGAGACCATGGCGGCGACGACCTAAGCCATGGCCGCCACGTTCCAGCTCGCGATCCTGACGCCCGAACGCGCGGTGTTCGAGGGCACGGTCGAGTACGTCCAGGTGCCGGGCAGCGAGGGCTATCTCGGCGTGCTCGCGCATCACGCCGCGCTCGTCACCGGGCTGGCCGAGGGCCGGCTCACCGTGCGCCGGCCGGGCGGCGCCGACGAAGCGGTCGAGGTGAGCGGCGGGTTCTTCGAGGTCTCGAACAATCGCGCCACGGTCCTGGCCGACAGCGTGAGCGGGAACCTGTCCGCCTAGCCTCCGCAAGTTATCTGTTTATTTGGTGTCTTATGCAGATCTTGTAATTCGCCAAATAAGCGCATAGATTGCCCGCATGGACCCCGTCCGAAACCCATTCGCCCCCGGCGCGGGAACCCCTCCGCCTGAACTTGCCGGCCGTGACGAGCTCCGCGAACGCGTGCGCATTGCGATCGATCGAATCCGCCTCGGTCGCCCGGCCAAGAGCGTCCTGATGGTTGGTCTTCGCGGCGTCGGCAAGACGGTTCTGCTGGACCAGATGTGCGATGACGCCAAGGCCACGGGAATTCAGGCCATTCGCCTCGAGGCGCCCGAAGGTCGGTCGCTCCCCGCGATGCTCGCTCCGCAACTTCGCGTGGCCCTCCTCCAGATGAGTCGCGTAGAGAAGGCAAAGGAGCTCGCGGAGCGAGGACTGCGGGCGCTCGCCGGATTCGCGAGGGCTCTCAAGGTCAAGTTTGGAGACATCGAGGTCGGGCTGGACTTGGAACCTGAGGCCGGGCTCGCGGACAACGGCGATCTCGAGCAGGATCTCCCCGCGCTTCTTGAGGCCGCCGGCGAGGCAGCGAAGGAGGCGGATACAGCGGCGGTCCTCTTCGTCGACGAACTGCAATACGTCCCCGAGGAGCAACTGGCTGTGCTCATCGCGGCGCTTCATCGATGCGCCCAGCGTCGAGTCCCCATCACGATGGTTGGCGCGGGCCTTCCGCAGTTGAGGGGGCTGACCGGCAGGGCGAAGTCCTATGCCGAACGTCTTTTCGACTTCCCCGAGGTCGGGCCCCTCGGAGCAGCCGACGCTCGACGCGCAATCGTAAAGCCGATCCTCGACGAAGAGGCCGCGATCGAGGACCCGGCGGTGGATCGAATCATCGCGGAGACCCGCGGCTACCCCTACTTCCTTCAGGAGTGGGGCAAGCACGCGTGGGAGGCAGCGAAGCACTCTCCCATCACACTCACTGATGTCGAAGCAGCGTCGCGTGCGGCAGTCGCAGCCCTGGACGGCAGTTTCTTCAGGGTGCGCTTCGACCGACTGACTCCCTTCGAGAAGCGCTACCTGCGTGCCATGGCGGACCTCGGTCCCGGACCCCATCGCTCGGGGAACATCGCGGACAGGCTCGGCAGAAAGGTGACCGCACTTGCTCCAACTAGAAACCAGCTCATCGCGAAGGGCATGATCTGGAGTCCAGCACATGGAGACACTGCTTTCACCGTGCCCCTCTTCGACGAGTTCCTGAAGCGCTCAATGCCTGGCGACGACTGGCGGCAGTGACTCGCATGTCCGCTTTCCCCGACGTGCTCGATCATCTGATCGTGGCCACGCCCGACGTGGCCGCGACCGTCGCCGAGTTCGAGCGACGCCTCGGCGTGCGCGCGATCGTCGGCGGCCGCCATCCGGCCTGGGGAACGCACAACGCGCTCATCGGCCTCGGGGACCGCGTGTACCTCGAGCTGATGGGCCCCGATCCTGAGGCGGCCGCCACGCACGGACCCCGCCCGTTCGGTCTCGATCGGCAGCGCGCGCCGAAGCTCGCGGCGTGGGTCGCGCGCGGCGTCGAACTGGACGCGCTCGCGGCGCTCGCCTCGCGACACGGCATCGATCTCGGCGCGGTCTTCGACCGCTCGCGCACGCGGCCCGACGGCTCCGTGCTGAGCTGGCGCATGACCGATCCGCTGGCGCCGCGCATGGACGGCCTGCTGCCGTTCTTCATCGACTGGGGCGCGACGGCGCATCCGGCCGCGAGCGCGCCATCCGGCGGCCGCGTGCTCGCGCTCAGCGCCGAGCATCCCGAGCCCGAGCGCGTGCGTTTGGCGCTGGACGCGCTCGACCTCGATCTCGTCGTGGGCAAGGGCCCGGCGCCCGCCTTGATCGCGAAGCTCGCGACGCCGCGCGGCGAGGTCGAACTGCGCTAGCGGCCGGCTCCGTGCCGGCGTCGCGACGGCGCCGGCCGACACGGGCCCCGCTCGACGCCCTCCGGTCACCCCGGGGCGCGTCGTGCGTACGTTGGGTTAGGCTACGCAGGTGCTTCCCTGGAACGGGGCCGATGCGCTCCCCGCCCTTCACCGGAGATCAGAGATCATGACGCTGCGCCCGTTCGTCCTTCCGCTCTTTGCCACCTTCTCGCTGCTCGTCGCGTCCGCGCCGGCCGGCGCCACCGCCGACGCGCACCCCAAGACCGCGACGCTGCGTTCGATCAAGGCCGGCCAGCGCGCTCAGCCGGCCGCTCCCGATGCCGATCGCACGGACGCCACGCTCGCTCACGCCACGTTCGCTCTCGGCTGCTTCTGGTGCGGCGAGACGACGTTCGAGCAGCGCCCGGGCGTGAAATCCGTGACGTCGGGCTACACCGGCGGCCACGTCGACCACCCGACATACGAGCAGGTCGGCACCGGAATGACCGGGCACTTCGAGTCGATCGACATCGTGTACGACCCGAAGCAGACCACGTACGCGAAGCTGCTCGACATCTTCTGGCACAACGTCGATCCGACGCAGGCCGACGGGCAGTTCTGCGACCGCGGCTCGGAATACCGCTCGGTCATCTTCTATCACGGCGAGGAGCAGCACCGGCTCGCGCTCGAGACCGAGAAGAAGATCGCCGCGTCGGGCCGGCTGAAGAAGCCGATCGTCACGCTGATCGTGCCGGCCAGCACGTTCTATCCGGCCGAGGAGTATCACCAGGACTTCTACCGCAAGGATCCCCAGCGCTATCACTCGTACCGCGAAGGCTGCGGGCGCGACGCCCGGCTGAAGGAGATCTGGGGCTCGCTCGACACGCACGCGCCCGGTCTCTACTAGGTCGCGCCGGGCCCACGCGCGGCTCGGGGATGGGTCCGCCGGGTCCCCGAGCCGCGCGTCGCCGCCGGGAGCCGCGCGTGAATTCCCCGCTGCGCCGCGACCGTCCCGGCTGCTAGTCTCCGCCGCCATGGCGAATCCCATGCAGGCCGCACCCGCCCCGGACGCACACGCCGCGCCGCTCAAGCCAGCCCATATCCGCGAATTCACGCCGCGCTCGGTGATCGTCGCGGTGCTCGTCGCCGCCGTCATCGGGGCGTCGTATCCGTACATCGTGCTCAAGCTGGGATTCGGCCCGAACATCTCGGTCGTCTCCGCGTTCTTCGGCTACCTGGCGCTCGGCATCGCGTTCAAGGACTACAACCGTTGGGAGAACAACATCGTCCAGACCGCGGGCACGTCCGCGGGCCAGACCGCGTTCCTGTGCGTCATCATGGCCGCGTTCGATCTGCTGCGGCAGGATCCGGCGGCGCACTTCACGTTCCAGCTGGGGCCGCTCCAGTCGTTCCTGTGGTTGACCGCCGCCGGATTCCTCGGCGTGCTGCTGTCGGTGCCGCTGCGCCAGCACTACGTCGTGGACGAGAAGCTCACGTTCGCGGACGGCGTGGCCGCGGCCGAGACGTTGATCGTGCTCGACTCGAAGGGCTCCGAGGCCAAGGACGCGGCGCGCTCGCTCGGGATCGGCGGCGTGCTGTCGGGCGTCACCATGGTGCTGCGCGCCGACACCCAGCTCCTGGGCGACGTGTGGTACCGCATCCCCGAGAAGCTCGCGCTCGGCGCGACCGGTGCGATCATGAACGTCGGCTTGAGTTGGAGCCTGCTGAACATCGGCTCGGGGATGCTCGTCGGCATGCGCATCAACACCAGCATGCTGATCGGCACGATCGCCGGCTGGGTCGTGATGCCGCCCATTCTGCTGGCCAAGGGCCTCGTGCCGCACATGGTGCGCCGCGAAATGCTGCTGTGGGTGATGTGGCCGGCCGTCGGCATCCTCATCGCCGGCGGGCTCACGACCATGGTCATCCGCTGGCGCTCGCTGGTGCGAACGTTCTCCAACTTCAAGACCGGCGCGATCGACGGCCGCGATTTCCCGCTGGCGTGGGTGGCGTGGGGCTCGGCGCTGAGCGCGATCGCGCTGATCGCCGTGCAGTCCTGGGTGCTGGGCATGCCGATCTGGCTGACGAGCGTCGCCATCCTGCTCTCGCTGCCGCTCATGCTCGTCGGCATCCGCATGCTGGGCGAGACGAACTGGGGCCCGATCAGCACGCTCATCAACCTGATGCAGGGCATCTTCGGCGCGCTCGCCCCGGGCAACGTGCTCACGAACATCGCGTCGACCGGCATCACCGGCTCGATCGCGACCCAGTCGGAAGGGCTGATGCAGGACTACAAGACCGGTCACATGATCGGCAGCACGCCGCGCTACCTCACGTACTCGCAGCTGATCGCGGTGCCGGTCGGCGCCGCCACCGTGTCGCTCGTGTATCCGCTGCTCAGCCGGACGTACGGCGTGGGCGGCGACAACGGGCTCCAGTCGCCGATCTCGCAGCGCATCGCCGGTTTCGCCACGATCATGTCGCACGGCTTCTCGGCGCTGCCGCCGCACGCGGCCGACGCGTTCCTCGTGGGATCCTTGATCGGCATCGTGCTCGCGATTCTGGAGAGCACGCGCGGGCGCGCGTGGGTGCCGTCGCCGACCGGCATCGGCATCGGCATGCTGGTCCCGGGCAGCGCGATCGTGACCATGTTCGTGGGCGGCGTGCTGGCCGAGCTGTGGCGCATGATCACGCCCAAGAACTACGACAAGCACGTGACGCCGCTGGCCTCGGGCTTCATCGCCGGCGAAGCCATCGTCGCCGTCATCATCCCGATCCTGGTCGCGATCGGACTCCTGCACCTGCGCTCCTAGGGCGTAGCGCGTGCCCGTCCACCTGCCGCGGCCGACGCGCATCGAGAGCGCCGGCAACAAGCCGAAGCGCATCGAGGAGTTCGTCGGCCGCGTGAACTCGGGCACGAGCGCGCTGAGCGTCGCGCGCATGACGAGCCCGCCCGGCTGGCTGGAGCCCGGTCAGACGCCCGAGTTCGACGAGGTCACCGTCGTGCTGCGCGGCCTGCTGCGCGTCGAACACCGGGACGGCGCGATCGACGTGCGCGAGGGCGAAGCCGTCATGACCCGCGCCGGCGAATGGGTGCGCTACAGCACGCCCGGCGACGACGGCGCCGAATACGTCGCCGTATGCCTGCCAGCGTTCTCGCCCGAGACCGTGCACCGCGACGAGGCGTAACGAGCGCGACCTCGTACGGCGACGCGCTCGGGCACTGCGCGCGCGCGGCGGGGCGGACGCGAAAAGTCGGGTAGGGCTGGAGCGAAGGTGGGGTGGGGTGGGGCCGGGGGGCGACGGGCCCCTGCCCGTCTTTTCGCGTCCGCCCCGCCGTGCGCCATCGGCGCCCCGTCGTGCCCCGCCCGCGCGCCGTCAGCGCCCCAGCGCGTCGAGCGACTTCTGGATCGCAGCGATGCTGCGCTCGGAGTGCTGTCCTTCGGGGAAGCCCTTCGCGGTGGTGAGCGCTTCGGTGAGCACGCGGCGCGCGGCCGTGGTGTCGGCGCGGCCCAGTTCGATGTCGGCGCGCGTACGCAGCACGAGCAGTCGGCGCGGGCCGTACGCCTTGGCGAGCGCCCGATCGGACGCGGCGGCGGCATCGTCCCAGCGCTTCATCGCCTTGTACGCCGTGGCCAGCCGAGCCGGCGGGTTGTAGTCGTCTGGCATGGCCTTCTCCGACGCTTCCAGCATGGGCACGGCGCGCTCCGGCTGGCCGAGCGCGAGGTACGCGCTCAGGCGGTGCGAATCGAACACCGCACGCGCGTCCGCGGTCGGCGCCTTCGCGGCGACGCTGTCGAGGAACGCGGACCATGCTTCGGTGACGCGGCGCGAGCCGGTGGAATCGTGCGCGTCGTCGCGCGCGTCGATGAGGCTGCCGAACACCGCCGAGCGATCGTCCGCGGCGACGGCGAGCGCGCGGTCGGCCAGCACGCTGCGCGCCGCGGCCTCGAGCGTCGTGACGAGTTCGGCGCGGCCCGGCTGGTCCGCGGGCAGCGCGAGCGCGGCGTCGAGTCCGGTCGCGGCCACGTTCGCGGCGGACGGCGTGTGGCGGAGGCGCGGGAACGCGGCGCGGGCCAGGGTCGCGGCCGCGGCGTTGTCCTCGAGCCGGGTCAGCGCGTAGAGGCGCGACTCGACGGCGCGCGCGTCGTGCTTCCAGCCGGGAGGGGCCGCGGCGAGCGCGTCGCCATAGCCTTTGGCCGCCGCCGCGTAATCATTCCGCCCGTACTCCGCCTCGGCCGCCGCAAACGCACGGTCCGCGTTCCCGCCGGGCCCGGCGAGCGCACGGGCCGGACTCGAAGCCGCGGCGACCGCGGCGCGTCCGTCGTCGAGCAGTTTCGTCATCTGCGCCACCGTGGCGCCGCCCACCCAGCGCAACACGACCTTCTCGCTCGCAGGATCGACCACGAAGAACGTGGGCAACGCGTCGACCGGGAACGGCCGGTTCAGCCCCGCGTTCTCAGACCTTTCGGTGTTCCACGCCAGCCAGACGAACCGCCCGGCTTGCCCGCTGAGCGCCTTGTCCGTGAAGACGAAGGCCCTCATCGAGCGGCACGTGTGTCACCAGGGCGCCCAGGCCTCGATGAAGATGGGCTTCTTCTCGGCGCGCGCCTGGCGGAGGGCCGCGGGGTAGTCGTCCTCGATGAAACGCATGACCATCGGGTGCGGCGCGGCGGGCACGGCAGGAGCCGCCGCGGCCGCCGAGGTCCCGGGGACGGACGGCGCGAACGCCGTGCATCCGCTCACGACGAGGAGCCAAAGTGGGGCGCGCATGCGCCCACCGTAGCAGAGTGGCTCGCGAAGCGGCCACCTCGCGCGCCGAACGCGGGAAAGCCCGGCCCCGAGCGGCCCGGCCGACGTTGCCAATCGCCCGCGACGGCGCCCCTCAAGCCGTCGGCCATGCCGCCGAGACTTCGACATGAGGGTCGGTTCGACGCGGCAACGCACGGCCCGAAAGATTGGCTCGATCCTGCGTGAGGGGCGCAGGAAAGCGCCGCCCGAGGGAGCAATTCTTCGGGCGGTTCGAGCCATGGGGTGCGAGGTCGGGGCGAGCCGCCCCCACACGGGCGTGTGCTCGCGCGCGCGGCCGGCGCCGCATGCGCCGGCGTCTTGTCGCCGGTCACGGGCATCGGCTAGGTTGTGGCGCTTCCTCGCTCACGCCACCGCCGATCCACCGTTCGGAGTCCCGGTTTGCCGTTCGCCCCCCACGTACGCGTGATTCCGCTCCCTGCGCCCGGCGCCGCGCTCGCGTCATGATGCGCAGCCGCCTCGCTCGCGATCCCCTGGCGCTCTACGAAGCCTCGGTGCAGGGCGCCGAGTTCGACATCGACTTCTTCGAGCGCGTCTTCCGCGCGCGCAACGGGCGCCTTCCACTCACGCTCCGCGAGGACTTCTGCGGCACCGCGAGCATCGCGTGCGCGTGGGTGGCGCGCGGCGCCGAGCGCCGCGCCACGGGTGTCGACCTGGACCCGCGCACGCTGGCCTGGTGCCGCCGCCATCATTTCACGCACATGGGCGCGGCCGCGCGCCGCGTGCGGCTGGCGCGCGCGGACGTGCGCCGCGTGCGCGCCGCGCCGGTCGACGTCGTGTGCGCGATGAACTTCTCGTACTGGGTGTTCCATACCAGAGACACGCTGCGCGGCTACTTCCGCGCGGCGCGGCGCGCACTCCGCCCGGGCGGCGTGCTGTGCGTGAACGCGTTCGGCGGCACGGACGCGATGGGGCCGCTCGTCGAGCGGCGGCGCATCGCGGCGTCGCAGGCCGCCGACGGCGGGCGCCTGCCCGGCTTCACGTACGTGTGGGATCAGGTGAGCTTCAATCCCGTGGACCACCGGTTGCGCTGCGACATCCACTTCCGGCTCGCCGACGGCACGTGGCTGCGCCGCGCGTTTCGCTACGACTGGCGGATGTGGACGCTGCCCGAGATCCAGGAGCTGATGGGCGAGGCCGGATTCCGCGACGTCGAGGTGCACGTCGAGGGTTGGGACGACGCGCGCCATGAGCCGAACGGCGTGTACCGGCGGCGCACGCGGTTCGAGACGCAGCAGGCCTGGCTCGCGTTCGTCGTGGCGGGCCGCTAGGGTTCTGGGAGTGTCACTCGAGCGCTGGACCAGGGGCGGCGGAGCGACCGCCACCCGTTTCGAGCGCGGAACCGAGCAGGAGGACGGAATGCCGGTGCGTCAGTCGGAAGCCGAGTGGAAGGGCACGCTGAGAGAAGGCGCGGGCCGCATGAAGCTGGGCAAGGGCGGGTACGAAGGTTCGTATTCGTTCGCGTCGCGCTTCGAAGACGGTGCGGGTACGAATCCCGAGGAATTGCTGGGCGCGGCGCACGCCGGGTGCTTCTCGATGGCGCTGGCGGGCGCGATCACGGCGGCCGGGCACAAGCCGACGCGCGTGCACACCGTCGCCAAGGTCTCCATCGAGAAGGTGGGCGAGGGCTTCGGCGTCACGAAGATCGAGCTGGTGTGCGACGCGGAAGTGCCGGGCCTCGACGCGGCGGCGTTCGCCAAGCTCGCCGACGGCGCGAAGAGCGGCTGCCCGATCTCGAAGGCGCTCGCCGCGACGCCGATCACGCTGCAGGCCACCCTGCGTTGAGCGAACGCGGGGCTCGGGCGCGCGGGACAGCCGCGGGGCTCGGCGGCACGTGAGCGCCACGAAGCGGAGTTCGCGCGCCCCCGCGCTCAGCGGAGCGGGGCGCGCCGTGGGCGGGGCGAACGTCGTCGACCTCGCCGAGGGCCGGGCCCGGGCGATCGTCGTCGCGCTCACCCTGCTGGCTGCGGCGCTGCGCCTGGCGCGGCTCGATCTCTCGCCGCCCGGGCTCAATCAGGACGAGGCGCTCAGCGCGTGGACCGCGTGGTGCCTGCTGAAGACCGGCCGCGACCTCGTCGGGCAGGCGTGGCCGATCTTCTACTCGCACGGGATCGGCGACAATCCGTCGATGCTGTTCTTCTACACGCTCCTGCCGTTTCAGTGGGTCTTCGGGCTGAGCGTGTGGACGACGCGCCTGCCCGGCGCGCTCGCCGGAATCGCGTGCATCCCGCTCGTGTTCTACGTGGGCGCGCGGTTGTTCGGGCGCTGGACCGGCGTCGTGGCCGCCGCGATCCTGGCGACGAATCCGTGGCACCTGTTCGTGAGCCGTTTCGGCGTCGGCGCGAGCCAGTGTCCGCTCTACGCGCTGGCGCCTCTGGCGCTGCTGCTGGCCGCGCGACTTCCGCTCGACGACGGGGCGGCCCGCCCGCCACGGGCGTTGCCGGCGCTCGCCGCCGGTCTCGTCGCCGGGCTCTCGTGCTACGGCTTCCACCCGATGCGCCTGTACTTCCCCGGCTTCTTCGTGGCGCTCGTGGCCTGCGACCCGCGCGCGTGGCGCGACACGCTGCGCGATCGGCGCGGCCTCTGGGCGATCCTGCTGCTCGCGCTCGGCTTCGCGGTCACGTTCGGCCCGCTGGCCTGGATGCACGTCGTCGATCCGGCGATCGCGCAGCGCTGGCAGATGACGCGCCTGTGGGATCCCGGCGACCCGCTGCCGCGTATCGTCGGGCTCGTGGCCGGGCGCTGGTTCGAGCACTTCCTGCCCGACTTCCTGTTCGTGACCGGCGATCGCTTCGACATCGTGAAGCCGATCGGCCAGGGCGAGTGGGGCTGGCACCTGCTGCCATGCATGCTGGCCGGGCTCGGTTTCGCGTTCGCGCGCGTGAGGCGCAGTCGCGCCGCGCGCGTCCTGCTGGCGCTGCTCGTCGTGTACCCGCTCGGCGACGTGGTCAGCCGCTACATCAGCGTGCATGCGCTGCGCAGCGCCCCGGGCCTGCCCACGCTCGCGCTGCTCGCGGCGTTCGGCGCGGTGGCGCTCGTCCAGGCGCTCGCGCGGCGCGGGCGGCCCCCGGCGCTCGGAGCGGCCGGGCTGCTCGTGCTCGGCGCGCTGTTCTTCGAGACGCGCTTTCTCGTGCGCTACTTCGGCGAGTACAACCGGCGCCCGGAAATCTACTCCGAGTATCACGTCGACCTGATGGAGGCGTGCCGCCGGCTGCGGCCGCGACTCGACCGGCTCGACGCCGTGTTCGTGACGACCCGGGAGCTCAACGAGCCGTTCGCCGTGACGCTGGTCGCGCTCGACTGGGATCCGCGGCGTTGGTTCCGCGAGCCGCGCGACATCCGCAGCGCCGGCGAGTGGGACGTCGGCGTGCAGTACGGGAAGATGCACTTCCTGTATGCGGACTGGGCCAAGCCGGCCGTCGAGGCGCTGGAGGCGAACGGGCGCGACGACCACGTGTGGTTCATCGTGCGGCCGCACGAACTCGGGCTCGACCATCCGGATCAGGTGATTCGCGCGCCCGACGGGCACGAATCGCTGTGGATCTGCGAGCGCGTGCTGTAGCGGCGGATTACGCCGCGGCGCGGCGTAGCGTGGCGCGCACGCGCGCGATGAAGCGGCGCGGCTCGATGGGCTTGCGGATGTAGTCGTCGACCCCGATTTCCATGAGCTCCGCTTCGGTCTCGGGATCCTCGGACGCGGTCAAGACCACGACCGGCACCTCGGCGAGGTCGTCGCGCCGGCGCATCCATTCGAACACGTCGCGCCCGCTCTTGCCCGGCAGCGTGAGATCGAGCAGGACCAGGAGGAAGTCGCTGTCGCGGGTCAGGGTGTCGATCCCGCTTTCGCCGTCCACCGCTTCCACCACGTCGAAGTCGGCCTTCTCGAGCAGGCGGCGCGCGATGCGCCGGTGGGTGGCGTCGTCGTCGATCACGAGCACGCGGTGTTCCCCGACGCTCGCGGTCTTGTTCGCCGGCGCGGCGGGTTGCACTTCATGCCCCTGTCCGATGACGCGCTCGAGTTCCTGGAGCGTGGTTTCGCCCGAAGCGACGCGAGCGGCGCCGGCCTCGATCAGCGAGTGCATGCCGCCCGCGACGGCGGAGCGCTCCAGCTCGGCGAGCGGCACGCCGCGGCCGAGCATCTCGGTCATGGCCGGCGTGACCGAAAGGACTTGCAGCACCGGAACGCGGCCGAGATAGCCGGTGCCGCCGCAGCGCGGGCAGCCCTCGCCCAACATGGTCGGCGCGACGTGGTAGACCGCCTGCAACTGCTCCTCGGCCGCCGACAGCGTCCCGGGGTGCGGTTTCGTGCAGTGCGGACAGATCCTGCGGACCAGGCGTTGCGCGAGCACGCCGCGCAACGTGTTCGCGATGCTGGCGCGATCGAGTCCCAGGTCCGTGAGGCGCGACACGGCGCTGGCCGCGTCGTTCGTGTGGAGCGTGGCCAGGACCAGGTGGCCGGTCATGCTGGCCTGCACGGCGATGTGCGCGGTTTCCGAGTCACGGATCTCGCCGATCAGGATCACGTCCGGGTCCTGCCGCAGCACGGCGCGGAGCGCGTTCGAGAACGTCACGTTGCGCTTCAGCTCGACCTGCATCTGGGTGATGCCCGGGATCTCGTACTCGATGGGATCCTCGACGGTCATGACGTTGACCTCGGTGCTCGCGAGTTCGCGGATCGCGGCATAGAGCGTCGATGTCTTGCCCGACCCGGTCGGCCCGGTGACCAGAACGATGCCGCTGCGAAAGCCGATCAGGCGGCGCACGCGCCGCAGATCCTCGGGCGACAGCCCGAGCGCGTCGAGATGCTCCGAGCCCTTCGGATTGAGCAGTCGGATCACGGTCTTCTCGGACTCGCGTGTCGGCACCGTGGAGATGCGCAGGTCGAGCGACGTGCCGTCGACCTGGACGCGGGCGCGCCCGTCCTGCGGGTGCAGCCGGTCCGCGATGTCCAGGCGAGCCATGATCTTGATGCGCGACGTCACGCGGTTGTGCGTGGCCATGGGCATGTGCATGAACACGCGCATCACGCCGTCCACACGCATCCGCACGGTGCCCTCGCCGCGGCCCGGTTCGAAGTGCACGTCGCTGGCGTTCTGCTCCATGGCGGCGCGCATGATCAGGTTCGAGAGACGCACGACCGGCGCCGATTCGGCATCCTCGGAGTCGACCTCCTGAGGCGCGGCGTCCTCGACGACCTGGACCGCGGCCGCGAGATCCTCGGTCAGGTCGCCGAGCACGCTCTCGAACGTGGCCCCGCCGTCGTACTGGCTCGTGATCAGTTCGGCGACGACCTGGGGCGGCGCGACGCGAAACACGACGGTGCGACCGGACGCGAAACCGATGTCGCGCTCCGCGTCGAGCCGGGTGGGATCGGCGGTCGCGACGTAGAGGTGCTGATCGTCCTCGGCCAGGGCCGCGGTCTCGTACAGCCGGGCGAAGCGCTCGGGGATGAGGCGGCTCGCCAGCGCGTCGACGTTACGCGGGTCGGCGAGTTCGAGTCCGAACGCGCGGGCCACGGCCTCGGCCAGGTGGGCCGGGGTCAGCCCGCATGCGTGGGCCGCGGTCGTCCAGGCGCCTGACAGGGTCTCGGGCAGACTGGTCGCGGCGACGGCGGCATCGGCCAGGCCGGCGGAGACCGCCGCGTCCAGAAGCCAGGAATGGGCCGACTCGGTCGGACGCACGCACGTCTCCTCGTGGGATCCGCGGGGTCCGCCACCCGAATTGGGCACGGGACCGCGACGCGAACTCTCTCCAAGAGCATTCTCGGCCGCTTCGGCGCGTAGTTGAGGGGCGTCGCGCGCTTCCGCCTCAGGGCACGGGCAGCGTCGAGTGTCCGACGTGACACCCGACGCAGCGCGTCTCGATGCCGGGCCGGCCGGCGTTGAACCCGCGGACGTGCGCCGCGCCGTGCGCGCTCATGAGCGGGTGGCCCTGGCCGTCCACGAGTTGCTCGAACAGCGGGAGGTCCGCCGGCAGCCCGCGCTCGAGCACTTGGCCCCGCGCTCCGACCGCGACTTCGCGGATGAGCGAGGGCTCCCCACTGCCCACGGCGCCTGAGTCCGCGAGCGCGAAGAACCGCAGCCGGGCGCCGCTCGTGCGCGGCGGCGCGTCGCCGCGCCCGCCGGCCGCCCCCGCGCCGCCGAACACGTCGACGTCGTGAAACGTGAACGTGCCCTTGGGCCCACGCCCGAACGGCGCTCCGTCCGCGAGTCCCGGACGCAGCCACGCCGGCGCTCGCGCCGGTCGCGGCGCGCGGCGCACGACGACCGGCGTCGGATCCAGTTCGAGCGTCCCCGGCAGGTCGACGAGGCGCGTGAGCCCGCGCCCGTCGCGTCCCGCGACCCAGAGGCCGAAATCCCCGCGCGCGCCCGGGTCGTACGCGAACACGAGGCGGCCGTCGGGCAGGGCGGCGGGCGCGCACGCCGAGGGCGCGGCCAGGCCGGTCGCGGCGGCGTACGGATCGGCCGGCGACTCGGCGACGGCCGCGCCGGCGAGGCGGCGCGGCGTGGCAAACGGCGTGTCGAACACCCAGATGCCGGTCGCGCCGGCGCGCGGGAAGAGGCCGAGATTGCGCGCGTAGACCGCGGCCACGGCCCCGCCCGGCAGCGCGATCGGCTGATAGCCCATCGAGCGCAGGCGCACGCGCGCGTCGCCCGCCGCGACGCGCGGGGCGGCTCCGCCCGAGAGCCGCATGGGCTGCCACAGGTTCACGCTGTCGCCGGGCAGCGCGAGCGAGGCGTCGCGCGTGATGCCGTGCGCGGCCCGGTCCGAAGCGCGCCACGGATTGAACCACCATCGCGCGAACAGCAGATCGCCGCCGGGGCCCGCCACGCTCGGGGCCTCGGCGCCATTGCGTTCGCTGGTCAGGCGCCGCATGGGACCGCCCGCAGCGGACACGGCGTAGAGGTTCGTGCTCGGCACGTCGCCGTACGTCGAGCGCCCCGCGCCGCGCGTGCTCGCGAACACCAGCGTCGTGTCGCCGGCCCAGCACGGCTGGAGGTCGTCGCCTCCGGCGCCCGCGGAATCGAGTCCGGGCGCCGAGACCGGCACGGCTGCGAGCGCGCCGCCGTCCACGCCCACGACCCACAGACGCCACGGCTCGCCCGCGGCCTTCACCGCCGCGAACGCGACGCGCCGCCCGTCCGGAGCCACCGACGGGTGGCTCACGTCGAAGAGCGCGCCGTCTTGGAGCAGCGAGCGGATGCGGCCGTCGGGTTCGCGCACGAGCAGGCGCCCGCCCACGATCTCCGCGCGCCCCCGCGGGCCGAAGCCCGGGATCTCACCGCCCGCGGGCGGCGCCTGGCGCGACACGAAGACGATGGGCGGCAGCGCGGGGCCGGCGCCCGCGCCCAGCGCGAGCGCAGCGGCCCAGGCCAGCGCGGCGAGGTAAGTGGGATTCGGCTTCGGGCTCGGCGGGCGCAGCATGGGCCGGATGCTACACTGGCCGCCCGCCGCGACAAGCGCGTGCCCGCCAGCGGCGGCTTTTCGAGAGGACCGCATGACCGAGTTGCTGCTGGTGAGCACGAGTTTCGCGGAGGAGGCCGACGCCGCGCGCGTCGCCCGCGCGCTCATCGACGAGCGCCTGATCGCCTGCGCCAACATCGTCCCCGGAGCCCGCTCCCTGTACCGCTGGGAAGGCGTGGTTCGCGACGAACGCGAGGTGCTGGTGCTGATGAAGACGCGCAAGCAGGACTGGACCGCGCTGCTGTCCCGATTGCACGAACTGCACCCCTACGACACCCCGGAATGCCTCGCGGTGCGCGTCGCCGCCGGCGCGCCCAAGTACCTGGCCTGGCTCGAGGCCGAACTCGAGCCCGAACAGCCATGAGCGTCGCGACGTCGGCGCGAGTGCTCGGCATCGAGACCTCGTGCGACGACACCTCGGTCGCCGTGCTCGAGCACGGCACGCGTCTGGCCGCCCACCTGATCGCGGCGCAGGACGTGCACCGCCTGTACGGCGGCGTGGTCCCGGAGCTGGCCTCGCGCGCCCATCTCGAACTGCTGCCGCGGCTCGTCGCGCTGGCGCTCGCCGAGGCGGAGTGCGCGAGCGCCGGTCTGACCGCGATCGCCGTGACGCGCGCGCCCGGGCTCGTCGGCTCGCTCGTGGTCGGGGTGTCGTTCGCGAAGGCATACGGCCTCGCGCTCGGCATTCCCGTGATCGGCGTCAATCACATCGAGGCGCACCTGCATTCGGCCGCGCTCGAGCACGGCCCGTCCCCTCTGCCGGCGCTCGCGCTCGTGGTCTCGGGCGGGCACACCGAACTCGTCGACGTGCGCGGGCTCGGCGCGTACCGGTGGCTGGGCGGCACGCGCGATGACGCCGCCGGCGAGGCGTTCGACAAGGTCGCGAAGCGGCTCGGCCTGGGATTCCCCGGCGGACCGATCGTGGATCGCCTGGCCAAGGACGGTGACCCGACGCGGTTCGCATTCCCGCGGCCGATGCTCGACCGCCCGGGATTCGACTTCTCGTTCTCGGGGCTCAAGACCGCGGTCCACCAGGCCCTGCTGCCGTACGGCGAGCCACCGTACGCGGACGATCTCGTGGCCGACGTGGCCGCGTCGTTCCAGGCCGCGGTCGTCGACACGCTGGTCGGACGCACCGCGGCCGCGCTCGAGGCGACCGGCGCGCGCGCGCTCAACCTGGGGGGCGGCGTGGCCTGTAACCGCGAGCTGCGCGAGGAACTCCACACGCTGTGCGCCTCGCGCGACGTCGCGCTGCGCATCCCGTCGCCGCGCCTGTGCGCCGACAACGCGGCCATGATCGCCCAACTCGGGGCCTGGATGCTGGACCGCGGCGATGCCCCGGATCCGGAACTCGACGCCGTCGCCTCGCTCGAGGCGTCCGGTCTCGCCGCCGAGGGGCTTTCCACCGCCTAGCCGGAAAGCCCGGAAGCCGTTCCGCGACGCTCCAGAAGCCGGACGGACCGGCCGATACCTTACCCGTCGGTGGTCGAGTGTCGGCCGTTTTGCGCGAGGGCATGCACCGTGCACGCCCGCATGCGGAGGCGGCTTCTCGAGGCTCGAAACGGGACCACGCAACGTGTTGCGGCCCGTGACGATCTTGCGAATTTGCGACTCCCGGTCCCCGGCGACGGATGGCATAGCGATTGCCAAATATGCGAGTGGACGAGTGTCGCTAGCGCGCGCAGCACTCAACAGCAGGCAGCGGGGATCGATGAACCAACCCAAGATTCTGGTCGCTGAGGACGAGCTGCACCTCCGCGAGGTGCTGCGTTTCCAGCTCGAGTCGAACGGCTATCAGGTCGTCGAGGCGCACGACGGGCAGGAAGCGGTCGAACGCGCCGTCGAGACGCTGCCCGACCTCATCCTGTGCGACCTGATGATGCCGCGCCGCGACGGGTTCTCGGTGTGCCGCGAACTGCGCTCGATGTTCGCGACGCGCAACATCCCAATCATTCTGCTGACCGCGAAGAGCGAGACCACGGACAAGATCCAGGGCCTCGAGAACGGCGCGAACGACTACATCACGAAGCCGTGGGAGAGCCGTGAACTCATCCTGCGCATCCGCAACGTGCTCGAGTGGAGCCGGCAGCAGCGCGCCGCAAATCCGCTCACCGGCCTGCCCGGGAACCACTCGATCCACGACGCGCTCGTGCGCCTGCTGGAGGGCGGCCAGCCGTTCGCGATGCTGCAGATCGACATCGACTACTTCAAAGCGTTCAACGACTACTACGGCTACGCGCGCGGTGACCAGGCCATCCAGACCCTGGCCAAGATCCTCGTCGAGGCCACGAAGCAGCACGGCGGCGAGGGGAGCTTCGTCGGGCACATCGGTGGCGACGACTTCGTCGTGCTGACCGGAGTCGAGTTCGCCGAGCCGCTCGGCCAACAGGTCATCGAGGAATTCAAGGCGGCCCTCACCGACCTGTACGACGCCGCCGACTTCGAGCGCAACTACGTCGAGGTCGTGAACCGGCGCCACGTCCTCGAGCGCCTTCCCCTCATGAGCCTCACCATCGCCCTCGTCAGCACCGACCGCATGCCGGTCACGCACCTGGCCCAGCTCAACGACATCGCCCAGGAGCTGAAGGCCCACGGCAAGGGCATCCCGGGCAGCGTCCTGGTGGGTGAGCGGCGTCGCGCCGATGCTCCGGCGGACGCGGACCGCAACGTGGCCTGAGGCCAGGATCCCATGTCGGTCGCGCTGACGCGTCGTACGCCCGGTCCAGATCTCGAGCCCGCCGAGGGGCTGGTCATGGTGGCGCAGGCGCTGCTCGCGCTGCGCAGCACCGCCGACGTCGGCACCGCGTGCGCTGTGGCCGGCTTGTGCGCGATGCGCGCGCTCGAAGCGAACGACTATCGCCTCCTCCGGCTCGACCCGCGCACCGGCGCCGTACGCACGCTCGAGGAGTCGGGCGTCGAGTCGCCGTGCCTGCCCGAGCCCGACGGCCCGGTCGAGCACGTGCTCCGCGAATCGCTGTCACGCTTCGACGACGGCCACGAGGAGTCGCTGCGCGAAGCGGGGCTGTGGCTCGAGGTGCCGGCCGCGCTCGCGACGCTCCCCCTGTGTTCGGCCGGTCACGCCCACGGCGTGCTGCTGCTGTCGTTCTCGTCGCCGCGCACGTTCAGCGCCGCGGATCGTATGGTCGCCCAGACGCTGGCCGACGCGCTCGCGCTCGCGCTCGAGCGCGACGTGCTGCGCCGCTCCGCGCTCGAGGAGCGGCAGCGCGCGAACCAGCTGGAACAGCGCCTGAACGATGGCGAGGAGACGTCGTCCGGCCTGATGTCCGTGGTCGCGCACGAGATTCGCAGCCCGCTGACCGCGATCAAGGCCTACACCGAGGCCATGCTCGACAACCTCGCGAACCCGCACGCGCCACGCGAGCGTTTCCTCGGCATCATCAACGACGAGTGCGACCGCCTCACGCGCCTGGTCACCGACATCCTCGACCTGTCGCGACTCGAAGCCGGCCAGCGTCCCCTGCGTCTGGCGCGCCTGAACCTCGAGAGTCTGGTGCGCGAAACGCTGGACGGGCTCATGCCGCAGGCCAAGGGGCGCCAGATCGAGTTCGACCTGGACGTCGAGAAGGACCTGCTGCCCGAGTGCGATCCGGATCTGCTGCGCCGCCTGCTCGTGAACCTCGTCGGCAACGCGATCAAGTACTCGCCGCCCGGCGGCACCGTGCGCATCCACGCGCAGACCCGTGGCGAAGAGTGGTTCGCGTTCGTGCAGGATCAGGGCCCGGGCATCCCGGCCGAGGACATGCCGCACGTGTTCGAGCGTTTCTTCCGCGCGCGCCAGGGCAGCGAGCACGAAGTCGAGGGCACCGGGCTCGGGCTCGCGATTTCGCGCGGCATCGCCGAACTCCATGGCGGTCGCATCTGGGTGCAGGCGTCGCCGCCGCACGGCTCGCGGTTCTGCTTCACGATGCCTGTCCGCCAGCTGGCCACGCCGCGCGCCCGGCGCCTGGCGCGCCAGGTGTGGACGCGCGTCGATCTGCGTGAGCTGTTCGACCACACGGTCGAAATGGTGGCCGCCACCATGGACGCCGAGATCGTATCCCTGATGCTGGTCGATCCCGAGCACGGCGACCTGTTCATCGCGTCGTCGCGCGGCCTCGAGGGCCAGAACCTGCTCGGGCGCCGCACGTCGGTTCGCTCCGGCGTGGCCGGCTCGGTCGCCGCGTGGGGCCGCCCGCTGCTCGTCAACAACATCGAGACCGACCGCCGCTTCCGCCGGTTGAATCATCCCCAGTACAAGACGAAATCCCTGCTGTGCGCGCCGCTGCGCGTGCAGGGCGAAGTGCTCGGCGTCTTCAACGTGAACAACAAGAACGCGGGAACGGCGTTCGACGAGGACGACCTTTCCGTGCTGTCGGCGCTGATCGAGCGCGTCGCCGGTGCGGTGGAGCGCGCCATCGCACACCCCGAGTCGCCGCGCATCGTGAGCGAAGCGGTGGACGCCGTGCGCAGCGTGACCCGCCTGAAGCGCGACCATCTGCTCGGCGGCCATGACGTGGTGCACCTGGCGCGCGCCACGGCGCGCGAGCTGAACATCCCGGACCCCGACGCGGACCTGATCGGCTACGTGGCCAGCGTGCACGACGTCGGCATGACGCGCATGCACGAGCGCGTCGCCGGCCCGGGCGCGCTCGACCGCGAACAGGTCCAGGCGCTCACGCGGCACCCCGAGACGAGCGTCGAGATCATCCGGCCGCTCGAATACCTGAACCAGGTGCGCGACCTGATCCTGAGCCACCACGAGCGCTGGGACGGCCGCGGCTATCCGCGTGGCCTGAAGGGCGACGACATCCCGCTCGGGGGCCGAGTGCTGGCCGTCGTCGACGCCTACGACAGCATGACGCGCGGACGCGCCCACCGGGCGCCGCGTCCCCGCGAGGAAGCCATCGCCGAACTGCGCCGCGCCGCCGGCGCGCAGTTCGATCCGCAGGCCGTCGAGGCGTTGGTGCGCGTGGTCGAGCGCGAGTCGGGAGGCGCGTCGTGAAGAAGCGCGGCGCCGAAAATCGCCCGAGCGACGCGGAAATCCGCCTGCGCTCCGAGCTGGACCGCACGCGCCGCGACGTGTCGCGTCTCAAGCGCGAAATCGCCGACCCGAAGAAGGTCGTGCCGGAATCGCCCGCGCCCGCGCCGGCGCCCGAGGCGCTCGTCGCCCCGCCCGCGGCGCGCGAGTCCGACGAGCCGGAAATGGCCGGATTGCGCGCCCAGGTCGAGGAGCTCTCCGAGACTCGCCAGCGTCTGAGCAAGCTGTACTTCAACCAGGTCGAGGAGAACCGCAAGCGCGCCGGCAAGCTCCACCAGATCCTCGAGAATCTCTGTCAGATCAATTCCCACCTCGACCTGGACGCCCTGCTGCAGCGGCTGTGCGCGACCATTCGCGACACGCTGGGCTTCGGCGTCGTGCTGATCCGCCTGCGCGAGCCCGGAACGCAGGTGCTGCGCGCGCGCGCCTACAGCGGCATCACGCCCGAGGCCTGGGCGCAGCTCCAGACGCAGGACGTCGGCCTCGACGAATTCGTGTCGTGGCTGCGCGACGAGTTCAAGGTCGGCCGCTCGTACTTCATCAGCCACACGCACGCGTTCAACCGCGCGCTTCCCGCCGGTTTCACCGCCGACCTCGGCTCGCGCGAGGAATGGGAGTGGCACCCGGACGACGTGCTGCTCGTGCCGCTGTTCAATCGCGCCGGCGAGCTGGCCGCGTACTTCTCGGTCGACGATCCCAGCGACCGGCTCGTTCCCTCGAGCGAGAACATCGAACTGCTCGAGATCTTCGGAAACCACGCGGTCGTCGCGATCGAGAACGCGCGGCTCTACCGTCAGCTCGAGCAGCACACGCGCGAACTCGAAGAGGCGGGCCGGCGCATGCGGGAGGTGCACGCGCTCAAGAGCAATTTCGTGTCGACCGTCTCGCACGAACTGCGCACCCCGCTGACAGCCATCCGGGCGTACGTCGACACCCTGCTGGCGCCGAATGCGGCCGAGTTGCCCGAGGATCAGAGACGGCGCTTCCTCACCACGATCAGCGAAGAGAGCCAGCGGTTGTCGCGCCTCATCGAGTCGGTCCTGGACTTGAACAAATTCGATTCCGGCAATGTCAAAATGGTCCGCCAGGACGTCGACCTCAAGGAGCTCCTCGAGGAGAGCGAACAGCTGCTCGCGCCGGTCGCTCTGGCCAGTCAGGTGAACCTTAAGGTCGTTATGGAAACCGCCGATACCCGAGTCGACGCGGATCGCGATCAGCTGCGCCAGCTCGTGCTGCATTTGGGCAGCAACGCGATCAAGTTCACGCCGGCCGGAGGCACGGTCCGGATGGTACTGGGCTCGAGTGCAACCGAGATGACGCTGCAGGTGGAAGACACCGGCATCGGGATCCCGGCCGAAGCGCTCGAGAAGATCTTCGATCGCTTCTATCAAGTGGACTCGTCGCTGGTGCGACGTTACGGCGGAACGGGCTTGGGACTCGCGATCTGCAAATCCATTGTCGACTGGCACGGCGGGCACGTGTTCGTGGAGAGCGAACCGGGCCACGGCTCGCGTTTCACCGTGCGGCTGCCGCGCACCGCGAGCCCGCAGGTGCTGGTGCGTCCCAGCGAAACGGGCGGACCGGGCGCTGCGGAGCTGCTGCGTCGCGCCATCGCCATGGTGGCGCACGCCATGAACGCGCGCGTCGTCTCGCTGCTCGCCCCGGACACCGAGGGCGGCGGTCTGCGCATCGAGGCCGCGCTCGGGCTCGACGAGTCGGTGGTCCGCGAAGCGCGCTCCTCGCGGGGCGGCGGTGTCGCGGGCTGGGTCGCGACGCAGCGCAGGCCCGTGTGCGTGAGCGGCCAGAGCGAAAGCGGCGACGTCGCCGGATCGCACCGCGAGCAGTATCGCAGCACGACGTTCCTGTCCGTGCCGCTCGAAGGCCCGGACGGGCTCATCGGAGTGCTCAACGTCACGGATCCGGTCGACGACCGGCCGTTCGACGCCGAGGACTGCGATCGCCTCCTGCAACTGGCCGGTCGCGTCGCCAGCGCGTGGCTCGAAGCGCGCGGCGTGCCGGCCGAGACCGGCGCCGACGTCGAGGGCGCTCTGCGCGGCGTGCTGCAGCGCCTCGAGCGGACGGCCGGCAAGGTGCCGGACCGCGTTCGCCTGGCGCGGGCGCTGGCCCGCGAGTGCGGGCTCGACGAAGCGGACGCCGGGCTCGTGAGCTTCGCGGCCCGTGCGCAGGAAGTCGGGACGAACGCGCTGTCCGAGGACGCGGCGACGGCGGCGCCCGGGCACGGCGCCGATCTGGTGCGCCCGATCGAGACACTCGGCGCGGTGCGCGAACTGATGGTGTCGCACCACGAGGCGTGGGACGGCACCGGTTATCCGCGTGGCCTGGCGGGGGAGGCGATTCCGATCGGAGCGCGCATCCTGGCGCTGGTCGACGCCTGGGAGAGCCTGGTCGTCGGTCGCCCCAAGCGCCCGGCGCGCTCGCGCACCGAGGCGATGGCCGAGCTGGCGCGCCTGTCGGGGCGGCAGTACGACCCGGCGCTGGTCGCGCGATTCCCGCAGGCACTGGCCGCTTGTGAAAAGGCCGAAGCTTCGAACTCCGGCAGCATCGGACCCACTCCGGGATCGACGGGCGAGCCGGCGATGAACGACGCAGGGAGGTGATCGCAATGGCAAAGGGCAAAATCCTGGTCGTGGACGATGAGATCTACATCGTGCACATCCTGGATTTCAGTCTGGGCATGGAGGGTTACGAGGTACTGACCGCGCTGGATGGTGAGCAAGCGCTCGAGAAGGCGCGCGCCGAGCACCCGGATCTCATCGTGCTCGACATCATGATGCCGAAACTCGACGGCTACGAGACGTGCAAGATGCTCAAGTCGGACGACGCGACGCGCAGCATCCCGGTGATCCTGCTCTCGGCGAAGGGCCGAAACGTGGATCAGAAGATCGGGTTCGAAGTCGGCGCGGACGACTACATCACGAAGCCGTTCAGTCCCCGCAAGCTGGTCGATCGCATCAACTCGCTGCTCGGTCAGTCCAGCCCGCAGCGCATGCAGGCGTAGGCTCCCGGCCGGCGCGACGCAACGCGCCGTTCCGGGGAGCCTGCCCTCGCGTCGCTCGAGGCTCCGGGATTCCACTTGCCGTCCCGCACGGCACGCCGCACTCTCGCGCGGCCCGTCCCGACATTCGCGGTAGAACAGCGCTGGCTCCCACTCCATCCCCAAGACGTTCCATGCCCTTTGCCGAGGTCGCGCTTCCGCTGCCTTTGAGGCGGACGTTCCTCTACCGGATTCCCGAGAGCCTCGAGGGCCGCGTCACGCCCGGAGCGCAGGTCGAAGCGCCGTTCCGCGGGCGCGCCGCGCGCGGCGTGGTCGTCGGCCTGGCCGCGCACACGGACGTCGCCGAGGTCCGCGACCTGAACGCGCTGCTCCCGGTGCCGCCGGTCTCCGCGCACCTGATGGCGCTGGCGCGGTGGATCGCCGACTACTACCTGGCGCCGATCGGCGAGGTGCTCGCGGCGATGCTGCCGGGCGGGCTCGAAGGTTTCGCCGGCAGTCGCGCGCGCAAGAACGCCGGCGAGGACGTCGTGCTGAGCATGCCGATGCCCGAGCGTCGCGTCCTCACCGCGGCCCAGCGCGAGGCCGTGCGCTGGACCACGAGCGCGGTGCGCGCGGCGCGCTTCGCGCCCGCCATGCTCCACGGCGTGACCGCGAGCGGCAAGACCGAGGTGTACCTGCGCGGCGCGCACGCCGCGCGCGAGGCCGGTGGGCAGACGCTCGTGCTCGTGCCCGAGGTCGCGCTCGGCTCGCAGGTCGTGGCCGCGTTCCGCCAGCGCTTCGGCGGGCGGGTCGGCGTGCTCCACTCGTATCTCGGCGTCGGCGAGCGGCGCCGCAACTGGGAGCTGGCGCGGCGTGGCGCGCTCGACGTCGTGGTCGGCGCGCGCAGCGCGATCTTCGCGCCGCTGCCGCAGCTCAAGCTGATCGTCGTCGACGAGGAGCACGAGCCGGCCTACAAGCAGAGCGAGCAACTGCGCTACCACGGCCGTGACGTGGCCGTGCGCCGCGCGCAACTGCTCGGCATTCCGGTGCTGCTCGGCTCGGCGACGCCGAGCCTCGAGACGCTGGCGAACGCGGCACGCGGCAAGTACACGCGACTGCGCCTGCCCGAGCGCATCGACCGCCGCGCGTTGCCCGTGATGCGCATCGTCGATCTGACGCGCGAGGCGTCGGCGAGCGGCGTCCTGTCGCGCCCGCTCGGCGCCGCGCTGGCCGAGCGTCTGGCGCGCGGCGAGCAGGCCGTGCTGTTCCTGAACCGGCGCGGACACTCGCACCACACGCAATGCCGCGCGTGCGGCTTCGTGCCCGAGTGCCCGAACTGCGACATCACGCTCACGCTGCACCTGGCGCCGCGCGAGTGGCGCTGCCACTACTGCGACCATCGCGAGCCCGCGCCCGAGTCGTGCCCGCGCTGCCACGCCGCGCTGCTCCGGCTGTCGGGCGCCGGCACGCAGCGCGTCGAGCGCGAGCTGGCCGCCGCGCTGCCGGGCGCTCGCGTGCTGCGCCTCGACACCGACGTCGCGCGGACGCGGGCCCGCCCGGCGCGCATCCTCGAAGCGTTCGCGCGCGGCGAGGCCGACGTGCTGCTCGGCACGCAGATGATCGCGAAGGGGTTGGATTTTCCGCGCGTGACGCTGGTCGGCGTGCTGGACGCGGACGTCGCACTGCATCTGCCCGACTTCCGCGCCGCGGAGCGCACGTTCCAGTTGCTCGTCCAGGTCGGCGGCCGCGCCGGCCGCGGCCTCGTGCACGGCGAAGTGTTCGTCCAGACGTGCACGCCGGACCATCCGGCGATCGCGGCGGCGCTGACCCACGACGCGCGGCCGTTCCTCGAGACGGAGCTCGCCGAGCGCCGCTCCGCCGGGTATCCGCCGTATACCCGGCTCGCCGCCGTGCTGTTCAGCGGCGCGTCCGAGACCGAGGTGGAAGGCGCCGCCGAGGCCGTCGCCGAGGCCGTGCGCCCGGCCGCCGAGGCGCTCGGCGTCGACGTGCTCGGACCCGCGCCGCAGGCCCTCGCCCGGTTGCGCGGCCGGTTCCGCTGGCACCTGCTGCTCAAGGGAACGAGCGGCGCGAAGGTGCGCGAGGCGGCCCGCCTGGCGCTCGAGGCCGGAGAGGCACGGCGCGGTTCGAAAGTCCGGGTCGCGGCCGACGTCGACCCGGTGGAAGTGCTGTAGGCCAGGTGGTCCCAAGCTTGATGATTCGTGGACGCGCGGGCGCGCCACAGCGTGGCGCCCGCGACGCACTCGCCACGCGCCCGTGCCGGCGCGCTGGCGAGGTGCGGCCACGGCCGCCTTCGGCTTGACGCCTCCGCGTTTAGCGGCCTAGAGTCGCCGCCTTCGACGATCGTCCCTTGCAGCCGCGCGACGCGCTGGCATCATTCCCGCATTGGAAAGCCTCCGGCATGATCCGACTCGAATCCGTTTCGCACGCCCCGACCGACGCCGTCGCCGGTGAGCCGCTCGATCGCCCGGCGACGCGCCTGATCACGCCCGACATGGTGCGCGACCTGCCGCGGGTGCGCACGTACATCCGCCAGGCGGACGCGGCGCTGGCCGAGATCGGTTACACGGAGCACGGCGAGCGCCACGTCAGCCTCGTGTCGCACATCGCGTTCAACATCCTGAAGCGGCTGGGCCACCCGCAGCGCGAGTGCGAACTGGCCGAGATCGCCGGGTTCCTCCACGACATGGGCAACGCCGTGAACCGCGAGCACCACGCCCAGACCGGCGCCGTCATCGCCATGCACATCCTGTCGGACATGGGCATGCCGGACGCCGAAGTCGTGCGCGTCATGGGGGCGATCGGCAACCACCACGAGAACGACGGCGACCCGGTGAGCCCGGTCGCCGCCGCCGTGATCCTGGCCGACAAGAGCGACGTGCACCGGACCCGCGTGCGCAATCCGGACATGATCAAGTTCGACATCCACGATCGCGTGAACTACGCGGTCGAGAAGAGTTTTCTCAACGTCGACGAAGCCGGCAAGACCATCACGCTCGAGTTGACGATCGACTCCGGCATCTCCCAGGTCATGGAGTACTTCGAGATCTTCATGACCCGCATGCTGGCGTCGCGCAAGGCGGCGAAGTTCCTCGGCACGTCGTTCGGCCTGATGGTCAACGGCAACCGCCTCACCTGATAAGGAGGACGTCCGTGACGCTTCGTTCCGCAGCCCTCGCGTTCGCGGTCGCCGCGCTCGCGATGCTCGCGTTCCGCGGCACCGCCCAGGCCCGCAATCCGCACTGTGCGGGCGGCATCCAGTACGTGGTGCAGGGCATCAAGGACAAGGAAAAGGGCAACGTCGAGGACTACCAGCGCGAGATGGGCAAGGCCGTGCAACAGCTCGAGCAGGGCACGTCCGAGGATCCCAACGACCTGGAGGCGCTCGGCTACCTGGGCTGGGCGTACGCCGAGGTGGACAGCGCCGGGCCGGCCGGCAAGGCGTTCGCGAAGGCCATCGACGGCCTGCGTCAGAAGGGCGACGCGAAGAAGGCCGACTGGGCCGCGAACAACCGCGAGTCGTACTGGGCGAACGCGTTCAACGACGGCATCGGCAAGATCAACACCGCGCAGACCTCGTACCCGGACTTCTGCAAGCAGCCGGACAACGACGCCGACAAGACGCTGCGCAACGAGGCCGCGAAGAAGTACGACGAGGCGAAGACCAGCCTGACGCGCGCCCTGCTGCTGAAGCCGGGCAACGCGCAGACCGTGCGCACGCTGGGATCGGTGTACGCGTTCGAATGCGACTTCGCGACCGCCGAGAAGGTGTTCCGCGCCGGGCTCGAGGCCTCGCCCGGGGACAGCTCGCTGCTGGAGGGCGTCAAGTCGGTGCGCGGCAACTACGCGAACCAGCTGCTCGGCGATCGTAAGTACACGGAGGCCATCGCCTACTACGGTGATCTCGTCAAGGGCGAGCCCAACAACTCCGATCTGCACCTCGGGCTGGCCGACGCGTACTTCAAGCGCGCCCAGGATCTGAAGGGCGACGCGTCGAAGCCCGACTACAAGGCCGCGGGCGACGAGTATGCGAAGGCCGCGGCACTCAAGCCGAACGACGCCGATCTGCCGTTCAACGCCGCGCTCGCCTATCAGAACGCGACCGAATGGCAGGCCGCCGAGGGTCAGTGGCGGGCCACGCTGAAGCTGCGCCCCGATGACGTCGACGCCATCTCCGCGCTCGGCTCGTCGCTGTCGGAGTTGAAGAACAACGACGAGGCGCTGCGCGTCCTGCAGGCGGGCGTGCTGAAGAATCCCAAGAACAAGACGCTGCACCGCCAGCTCGGCGCCGTCTACACGAAGGTCGGCAACAATCCCAAGTCCACGGAGGAGCTGATGGTGTTCCTCGCGCTCGACAAGGGAAAGCCGGTCGACGACCCGGCGGCGCGCGCCAAGACCGCGCCCGCGGGAAGCGCCGCGGCCAAGATGCTGGCCGCGAACGGACCGCCCGACGCGATCGTGCCGTGGGAAGTGGACCAGAACAAGATCGAGACGTGGTTCTACTGGTCGAAGAACCAGGCGTTCCACTTCCAGAACGGCGCCGCGTACGGCAAGTCCGACTGGTCGAGCGTCGACGTGAAATCGGCGCCGGCGACGACGGGCAAGAAGTAGCGAGCGTACCCGGGCGCCGCGCGGTCCCTGCCGGTGAGCGGCCGGAGGGAGCGCGCGGCGTCACGCGTGTTCACGCGACCGTGAGGCGGCGCACATGAGCGGGTTTCCCCTCGAGACCGTGGCGGTCCTCGGCTTCGGCAATCAGGGCGAGGCGCACGCGCTGAATCTGCGCGACGCGGGCGTCCAGGTCGTGGTCGGGGCGCGCGCCGGAAGGGCCGCCGAAGCGCGGGCCCGCGCGCACGGCTTCGACACGTGCGAGGTGCCGGCGGCGGCGGGACGCGCGCCGGTGTCGGCCGTGCTCCTGCCCGACGAAGTCGTTCCCGAGTTGTGGCCGAGTCTGCGTGCGGCGGCGCCCGCGGGCGCGAGTTGGGTGTTCGCCCACGGCTTCAACCTCCTGTATTCCGACCTCGCGTTCGGCGCGGCACACGACGCCGTGCTCGTATCGCCGACCGGCCCGGGCCGCGTGCTGCGCGAGGTGCGCGTGGGCGGCGGGCGGCTGCCGGCCTACCTCGCCGTTCATCGCGACGCCTCGGGCGCGGCGCGCGCGCTCGCCGAGCGCTACGCCGATCGCGTGGGGTGCGGCCCGCTGTGGAACACCACGGTGCGCGAGGAGACGGAAGTCGATCTCTTCGGCGAGCAGGCGGTGCTGTGCGGCGGCATGAACGCGCTCGTCCGGATCGCGTTCGAGACGCTGGTCGAGCGCGGCTACGCGCCGGAGATCGCATATCTCGAGTGCGTCCACCAGCTCAAGTACCTGGCCGATCTGCTGCACGAGCGCGGCGTCGCCGGCATGCGCCGGGGCATCAGTGGAACCGCGCTGTACGGCGACCTGACCCGCGGCCCGCGCGTGATTGGGGAGCCGGCGCGCGCCGCGATGGGCCAGGCCCTCGACGAAATCCGCAGCGGGGCCTTCGCCCGGGAATGGCTCGGGGAAGTGGCCGGCGGACGGGCCCGACTCGAGGAACTGAAGCGCGCCGGAGCGGCTCATCCCATGGAAACGGCCAGGCGGAAGGCACTCGGATTGGGGCCGGAGCCGGCCCAGAGTGGGTAGGAATGGCGCAAGGCCTTGTCCAAAAACTGATTGACAGGTTTTTTCACGCCAGATAGCCTGCCACGGCACTTACGGATCCTTCGCTCCTTTGGCTTTGTGACAGGGGGTCCCGTCGGCAAGAGGAGGATGAGATGACGAAGGCAGATATCGTTGATCAGATCGCCGAGCGGACCGGACTGACCAAGAAGGACGTCGCCGAAACGGTGGATTCTTTCCTGAATGCGGTGGCCAAGGCTCTGGCCAACGGGCACCACATCGAGATCCGCGGGTTCGGAACGTTCCGCGTGAAGGACCGCAAGTCGCGGATCGCGCGCAACCCGCGCACCGGAGAAGCGGTTCCGGTTCCGCCGCGCAAGGTCCCGGTCTTCAAGGTGTCCAAGGAATTGAAGGACATGGTGGCGCAGGGCTGAGCCAGCCCATCCGGCGCTCTCCAACGAAACGAGGTGGACGCTTCGGCGCCCACCTCGTTTCGCTTTGCGGGACGAATGAGCGTCCGCGTCAGCGCCGGCTGTCGCGCAGCAGCAGCAGGCGGATCAACTGCAGCGCCGCCATGGCGGCCGCCGCCACATACGTCAGCGCCGCCGCGTCGAGCACCTTCTTGGCGCCCGCGACTTCTTCCGGGGCGATCGCGCCGTGGGCGGTCAGTTGCGCGAGCGCGCGCTTCGACGCGTCGAACTCGACCGGCAGCGTGATGAGCTGGAACAGCACGGCGCCCGTGAAGAACAGGATGCCGAGATCCATCAGCCAGGTCAGCGCCGGGTTGTGGAAGATGAAGCCGATGAAGAACAGAGGAAACGCCGCCATGCTCCCCAGGTTCGCGACCGGCGCGAGTCCGGAGCGGACGTTCAGCGGCACGTAGCCCTGCGCGTGCTGCAGCACGTGACCGACTTCGTGAGCGGCGACGGCGATCGACGCGATCGAGTCGCCCTCGTAGATCGGAGCCGAGAGCCGCACCGTCTTCGCGCGCGGGTCGTAGTGATCGCTCAGCGTGCCCGGCACCTCCTCGACCGCGACGTCGGTCACGCCGTTGCGCACCATGATCGCGCGCGCCATCTCGCGACCCGTGAGGCCGTTCGCCGCGCGCACCTGCGAGAACTTGGCGTACGTGCTCTGCACCCGCCACTGCGCCCACAGCGCGAAGAACAGCGCGGGCAGCACCAGCAGGAACGTGGCGTCGTTGAACAGGAAAGGCATGAACCGGTTACTCCTTCACGTGGGCAAGGGCCGAATTCGAGACTCCGTCGCGCGCCCAAGGCACGACCGCTGTTGTGATGCGCGGCGCCGCGGGATCGCGCGCCGGATTTGCCGCGACGTCACATCCCCGCGCCCGAGTGACGAGCGCGGGGGCGCCGAACGCGCTCCCGGCGCCCCGTCGCGGCTCCGGGAACGGCGGCCGGACGATCCGCGATGCGGCGCCAGGAATCAAACGCAATCCCGGGCGGAGGGTTGTCAAGCGCCTGTCACCCGGCGCCCGGCGCGACGCGCTCCCGCGATTTTGCGTAAACTCCGTCCGCGTCCCTCTCGCCCGCGGACGCGAACCCATGAACTCGAGGGAGACCGCATGAACGTCGTGGATCTGCGCAGCGACACCGTCACCCGCCCGACGCCCGCCATGCGCCGTTTCATGATGGAGGCCGAGGTCGGCGACGACGTGTACGGCGACGACCCGACCGTACACGCGCTCGAGCGGCGTGTCGCCGAGCTGACCGGCAAGGACGCGGCGCTGTTCGTGCCGAGCGGCACGATGGGCAACCAGATCGCGGTGAACGGTCACGTGCGTCCCGGCGAGGAGGTGCTGCTCGAGCGCGAGTCGCACATCTTCCTGTACGAACAGGGCGGCATCGCCGCGAACTCCGGCGCGCTCGCCCACATCGTCGGCGGCGAGCGTGGCGTGTTGCCCGCCGACGCGCTGGAGAACGCGCTGCGCGAAGACGACGAGCACGTCGCGCGGCTGCGCCTCGTGTGCGCCGAGAACACGCACAACCGTGCCGGCGGCGCGATCGTGCCGCTCGAGCGACTGCGCGCGCTGGCCGACGTGGCGCGCGCGCGCGGCGTGCGCGTGCACCTGGACGGCGCGCGTCTGTGGAACGCGAGCGTCGCGACCGGCATCCCGATCCGCGAATGGGCGTCGGCCGCGGACAGCGTGATGATGTGCTTCTCGAAGGGCCTCGGCGCGCCGATCGGTTCGATCCTCGTCGGCGATGCCACGTTCATGCACGAGGCGCGACGCACGCGCAAGCGCTGGGGCGGCGGGATGCGCCAGGTCGGCCTGCTCGCGGCCGCCGCGCTCTACGCGCTGGACCACCATCTCGCGCGCCTCGCCGACGATCACGCGAGGGCGCGTACGCTGGCCGACGGCTTCCGGGCCGCGCCCGGCGTGCGCGTCGCCGTGCCCGACACGAACATCGTCATCGTCGAGCTGGTCGATCCGGCGCTCGATCCCGATGCGGTCGTGGCCGGGCTCGAGACCCGCGGCGTGTGGATGACGACGTTCGGGCGCGGCCGGCTGCGCGCGATCACGCATCTCGACGTCGACGACGCGGGGCTGGCCCGCGCGGTGGACGCGTTCCGCGAGACCGTGGAAGCCCGCGGCCTGGTGCGGCGCTGAGCGGTGGACGGGGCAGGTCCCCCATGCTACTTTTCGCCGGCTCTGCAACGCAGGAGCAGCGGATTCGGCCCGAAACGCGAGGGCGTGACGTGACGGACGCGCGCGCGACGGGGCGCGGAACGCTGTATCTGGTGGCGACGCCGATCGGCAATCTCGAGGACATGACGCCGCGCGCGCTCCGGGTGCTCGGCGAGGTCGCGCTCGTCGCGGCCGAGAACCCCGCGCACACGCGCCGCCTGCTCGAACACTTCGGCGTGCGCGCGCAGGTGACGCGGTTGTTCGAGCACAACGAACGCGCCCGGCTTCCCGATCTGCTGCGACGTCTCGCGGCCGGCGAATCGGTCGCGCTGGTGACGGACGCCGGCTCGCCCGGAGTCAGCGATCCGGGGTTTCCGCTGGTGCGCGCGGCGACGGCCGCCGGCATCCGGGTCGAGAGCATCCCGGGACCGAGCGCCGTGATCGCGGCACTGCAGGTGAGCGGGCTGCCGACGGACGCATTCACGTTCGTGGGTTTCCTGCCGGTGAAATCGGCGGCGCGCCGCCGCCGCCTGGAGGACTTGAAGTCGCGGCGCGAGACGGTGGTGGCGTTCGAATCGCCGCACCGCATCGAGCGCTGCCTCGAAGATCTGGAAGCGGTGTGGGGGGAGCGGCCGATCGCGCTCGCCCGCGAGCTGACGAAGGCGTTCGAAGAAGTGCTGCGCGGCTCCGCGCGCGAGGTGCGCGAGGCGCTCGCGCCGGATCGACGGCGGGGGGAGATGGTGCTCGTGCTGAGCGGCCGGACGCGCCACGAGGCGGAGGAGACGACGTGAGCGAGGCGCCCGTGGCCGAGCCGCCGGCTCCGCCGAAGAGCGTCGGCCCGCGCGTGGAACGCGTGGAACGGCCGAGCGAAGCCGCACCGCGCCGCCCAGGCGCGCTGAGCCGGCTCAAGGAGCGGCTGCGCGTGCTCGCGCATGGCGCGCTGGACCCGATCGTGCGCGGCCTCGCGCGCGCCGGCGTCCGCGCGAATCACCTGACGGTGCTCGGACTGGGCCTCAGCGCGGCCGCGGCGCTCGCGTTCTACGTCGGCGAAACGCGGCTCGGCGCGCTCGTGCTCTCGCTGGCCGGCGTCTGCGACATCCTCGACGGGCAGTTGGCGCGCGCGAGCGGCGGGGAAACGCGCTTCGGCGCGTTCTTCGACTCCACGCTGGACCGGCTCAGCGAGGCGCTCGTGCTGATCGGCATCTTCGGCTTCTGCTTGCGGAATCTGCTGGCGCTGGTCCTCGATCCCGAGCGGGTCATCAATCAGGCGAACATCGGGCTGAATCCCGAGACGTGGGCCTTCGTCGGACTGCTCGCGGTCATCGGACTCACGGGGTCGTTCCTCGTCTCGTACACGAGGGCCCGCGCCGAGGGCCTCGGCCTCGAGTGCAAGGTCGGATGGTTCGAGCGCCCCGAGCGCATGGTCCTGATCATCCTCGCCGGCGTGCTGCACGTGTTCTGGGCGATCTCCGCCGCGCTGCTGCTGCTCGCGGTCTTCTCGTTCGTCACCGCCGCGCAGCGCGTGGCGCACGTCTATCGACTCACGCGGACCCCCTGAACGGGTCCTTTTCGCATTCCGGAGGTTCGAAGGTCATGGGCAAGGTCAGAGTCGCGATCATCGGCGTCGGCAACTGCGCCTCGTCGTTCGTGCAGGGCTTGCACTACTACCGCAGCGCGCGCGAGACCGATCGGGTGCCCGGCCTCATGCACGTCAATCTCGGCGGCTACCACATCCGTGACGTCGAGATCTCCGCGGCGATCGACATCGACCGCAACAAGGTCGGCAAGGACGTGTCCGAAGCCATCGTGACGTGGCCGAACAACACGATGGTGTTCGCGAAGGTGCCGAAGCTCGGCGTCACCGTGCAGCGCGGCATGACGCACGACGGCCTCGGCAAGTACCTGTCCAAGATCATCCACAAGGCGCCGGGATCCACGGTCGACATCGTGAAGCTGCTGAAGGAGACGAAGACGGACGTCGTCGTGAACTACCTGCCGGTCGGCTCGGAGGAGGCGACGAAGTGGTACGTGGAGCAGGTGCTGGAGGCGGGCTGCGCGTTCGTGAACTGCATCCCGGTCTTCATCGCGCGCGAGAAGTACTGGCAGCAGCGTTTCGAGAAGCGCGGCCTGCCGGTGATCGGCGACGACATCAAGTCGCAGGTCGGCGCCACGATCACGCATCGCGTGCTGACGAGCCTGTTCAACGACCGCGGCGTGCGCATCGACCGGACGTACCAGCTGAACTTCGGCGGCAACACCGACTTCATGAACATGCTCGAACGCGAGCGCCTGGAGTCGAAGAAGATCTCGAAGACGTCGGCGGTCACGAGCCTGATCCCGTATCCGATGGACGAGGAGAACGTGCACGTCGGCCCCAGCGACTACGTGCCGTGGTTGAAGGACCGCAAGTGGTGCCACATCCGGATGGAAGGGACGACGTTCGGCGACGTGCCGCTGAACCTCGAGATGAAGCTCGAAGTGTGGGACTCGCCGAACTCCGCGGGCATCGTCATCGACGCCGTGCGCTGCGCGAAGCTGGGGCTGGATCACGGGCTGAAGGGCGCGCTGATCGGACCGTCGTCCTACTTCAAGAAGTCGCCGCCGCACCAGTTCCCCGATGACATCTGCAAGCAGCTCACGGAATCGTTCATCCGCGACCCCAAGGGCTCGGAGCAGCGGGTGCGCGCGCAGATCGCGACGAGCGCGCGCGCGCCGCGCGCCGCGGCGGCGCGCAACGGCCGGCCCTCCGCGAACGGGCGCGGCGCGGGCGCCAAGGTCGCGGCCAAGCGCCGTCGGCGCGCGAAGACCGCGGCGCGCTGAGCGTGGCCGGCGTGGCGCCACGCGGGCCGGGGCTGTTCGTCACGTTCGAGGGCGGCGAGGGCACGGGCAAGTCGACGCAGATCGCGCGGCTCGCGCAGCGGCTCGCCGCGCGCGGCCCGCGGCCGCTCGTGACCCGCGAGCCGGGCGGCACGCCGCTCGCCGAGCGCATCCGCGACGTGCTGCTCGACCCCGCGGTCGCACCGAACCCGCTCACCGAGGCGCTGCTCATGGAGGCGGCGCGCGCCGATCTCGTGAAGCGCGTGATCGGACCCGCGCTCGCCGAAGGACGCGTCGTGCTGTGCGACCGCTACGCGGACTCGACGCTGGCCTACCAGGGCGCCGGACGCGGCCTCGACGAAGCCCTGCTGGCCGAGTGGAACCGGGTGGCGACGGGCGGGCTGACGCCCGACCTGACGCTGTTGTTCGATCTGGACCCGGGGCTCGGGCTGGCGCGGCGCGGCGGCGCGGCCGAGGGCACGAACCGCCTGGATCAGGAGCCCGCCGCGTTCCACGCCCGCGTGCGCGAGCGCTACCTGGCGCTGGCCGCGGCCGATGCCGGGCGCTGGGTCGTGCTCGACGCCGCCACCGACCCGGAGCGGCTGGCCGGCGAAGTGGCCCGTCACGTCGAGGCGCGCCTCGAGGGCGCGCGAGCCCGCTAGGCGAACGGTCGGGCACGCACTTCGCCCGCATGCCGCCCGGCTGGTATAGTTTCGGTCCTTTCGCGTGAGCCGCGCGCACCGTCTGCGCCGCTGTCCGGGCTCCGTCCCGGGTCCTCTGGAGGGCGCTTGATTCGTCGACGAGTGTTGTGGGCCGCTCTGCTCGTGTTGCCGTTCGGTCTGGGCTGGTGGGCGGGGCGCGGCGGCGCTTCCAGCGATCTGTATTCGAACCTCGACGTGTTCGTCGAGGTGATCCACAAGGTCCAGGACAACTACGTGGACCCGGTGGACGCGACGAAGCTGATCGACGGCGCCCTCAAGGGCATGCTCGCGAGCCTCGATCCCTATTCTCAGTTCATGGATCGCCACGCGTTCCAGAACCTGGTCGCCGTGACCGACGGCCACTACGGCGGCGTCGGGCTCATGGTCACGGTGCGCGATCGCTGGCCGTCCGTCATCTCGCCGATCGAAGGCGGTTCCGCGTGGGAGGCCGGCGTCCGCCCCGGCGACGTGATCGTCGAGATCGACGGCAAGTCCTCCGCGGGCCTCTCGCTCGACGAGGTCGCCGATCGGCTGCGCGGCGACGCCGGGACCCGCGTGCGCCTGGGCGTGCGCGCTGAGGGCGAAGACTCGACACGCACGTTCGTCCTCGAGCGGCGCGACATCGTGACGCGCAGCGTGCCGTACGCGTTCCTGCTGGACCGCGGCGTCGGCTACGTGCGGCTCTCGAACTTCTCGGAGACCTCGGGCTCGGAGGTGCGCGCCGCGGTCGCGCGTCTCGCCGGCGAGGGCGCGCACAGCCTGATCCTCGACCTGCGCGGCAACCCGGGCGGCGTGCTGGAGCAGGCCGTCAACGTCTCCGAGCAGTTCCTGCCCAAGGGCGCGCTCGTGGTGTCGAAGCGCGGCCGGGCCGCGGGCCAAGACGCGCGTTACTACGCGTCCGGCACGCGCCCGAACCTCGACTGGCCGATGGCGGTGCTCGTCGACGCGGGCAGCGCCTCGGCGTCCGAGATCGTGGCCGGCGCGCTGCAGGATCTGGATCGCGCGGTGCTCGTGGGCCAGACCTCGTTCGGCAAGGGCTCCGTGCAGAAGGTGTATCCGCTGGTCGGCGGAACCGAGGCGCTCAAGCTGACGACGGCGTTGTACTACACGCCGAGCGGTCGCTCGATCCACAAACTGCACGGCGCCGCGCTGGCCGCGGCGGACGACTCGGGCGAAGAGGACGACAACCCCGATGCCGACACGGTGGCGGTTGCGCCGGCGGCGCCGGCCCGTCCGCGTTTCCACACCGCCGCGGGACGGGTCGTGTACGGCGGCGGTGGTGTCACGCCCGACGCCGAGGTGCCGGTCGATTCGCTGCCGCCGCTCGTGCTCGATCTCGAGCGCGGTGCGCTGCCGTTCCGCTTCGCGAATCGCTGGTCGAACGCGCACCCGAACGCGCCGGAGGACGCGGGCACAAAGGCGCCGCGGACCGCGAAGGGTTCGGCCGCGGCCACCGCATGGGACGCGCCGCTCGCGCCGGCGGTATGGAGCGGCTTCGTGGCGTTCGTCCACGCCGAGAGACCGGTCGTGAGCCAGGCCGCGCTCGAAGCCGAGCGACCGCGCCTCGAGCGCGCCGTGCGCCGCGAACTCGCGCGGCGCACCGCGGGCGACGCGGCCGCGGCGCGCGTGGCATTTGAGAAGGATCCGGTCGTGCGCCGCGCGCTCGACGCGCTGACGAAGGCGCGCGCCCCGCGCGACGTGTTCGTGGCGGCCCGGCCGTCGAAGGCGGAGAGCGCCACCCCGTGACGTTCCGCACCGCGTACCTCTGCGACTTCGACGGCACCATCGCCCCTTCCGACGTCGGGGCCCGGTTCGCCCGCGCGTTCGCGGCCGACGGCGGGGCCGCGTTCCACGCACTCGAGGCCGGATGGCGCGACGGCACGCTCGGGCATCGCGAGCTGACCGAGGCCGAGTGTCGCGTGCTGCGCGTGGACGAGCGCGAGGCGCACGCGTTCGTCCGGCGTTTCGCCGTGGATCCCGCGTTCGCCGCGTTCGTGGAGCGGGCCGAGGCGCGCGGCGACGCCGTGCACGTGGTGAGCGAGGGGTTCGACTTCTACATCGCGCCGCTGCTCGAGGCCGCGGGGTTGTCGCGCCTGCCGGTCGCCGCGAATCGCCTGCGTTTCGTGGCGGGCGGCGCCGTTCCCGAATTCCCGTACGCGGACGCGTCGTGCGGGCGCTGCGGGAATTGCAAGGCGCAGCACGTGCGCGCGTGGCGCGCGCGCGGCTACCGCACCGTCATGGTCGGCGACGGGCTGTCGGACCGCTGCGGCGCGCGCGAAGCCGACGCGGTCGTCGCGCGGCGCAGCCTGCTCGAGTGGTGCCGCGCCGAGGGCGTGGCGGCGCGCGCGTTCGATTCGTTCGCGGATTTCGTCGCGATGAACGACGCCACCGGGCCCGGCGCGGCCGCGGCCGCGGGGTCCTGACGCCATGCGCATCGGCGACGTCCAGATCGATGCGCCGTTCCTGCTCGCGCCCCTGGCCGGCGTGAGCGATTCGCCGTTCCGCCGGCTGGCCCGCGAGCAGGGAGCGGCCGCGGTCTACACGGAGATGGTGTCCGCCGACGGACTGACGCGCGGCAACCAGGCGACGTTCGACTATTGCGCGTTCGATCCCAGCGAGCGCCCGATCGGCATCCAGCTGTTCGGATCCGATCCCGGCACGATGGCCGAGGCAACGCGCGTGCTGAACGACCTGCCGGACGCGCAGCGTCCGGACGTGGTCGACATCAACATGGGCTGCCCGGTGCGCAAGGTGGTGAACCGTTGCGCGGGCGCGGCCCTGCTCACGAACGTGCCGCTCATCGAGGAGATCGTGCGGCGCATGTCCGACGTCAGCCGCATCCCGGTGACCGCGAAAATCCGGCTCGGCTGGGACGGGCAGTCGCGCAACGTGGTCGACGTCTCGAAGGCGCTGGAGCAGGCGGGGGCCCAGGCCGTGGCCATCCACGCCCGCACACGCGCCGAAAAGTTCGAAGGGCACGCCCACTGGGACATGATCGGCGAGGCCAAGCGCGCCGTCGGCATCCCGGTCATCGGCAACGGCGACGTGCGCGATGCCGCCGACGCCGTGCGCATGCTCGAGACCACGGGGTGCGACGCGGTCATGCTCGGCCGCGCCGCGTTCGGCGATCCGTGGGTGTTCAAGCGGCTGCGCGCGTTCCACGAGCGCGGCGAGCAGCTGCCGCCGCCGACGGCGGCCGAACGGTTGGAAGCCGGCGTGCGCCACCTCGGCATGATGGTCGCGTCCGTCGGCGAGGCGTCCGCCGCGCGCGAGATGCGCAAGCACGTCGCCTGGTACGTGCGCGGACTGCCGAACAGCGCGCGGGTGCGCGAGCAGGTGAATCGCACGAAGTCCGTCGAGGAAATGGTCGAGCTGCTGCGCCAGTATCTGGTCGAGCTGGAGAACGACGGGCTCGGCACGTTCGTGCCCGACGACCGGACGCGCGCGGGCATGGGGGGCATGGTTGCGTCCGGCTGAGCTGCGCCGGCTGCTCGAGAGCGTGCGGCGCGGCACGATCACTCCTCTCGCGGCCGAGCGCCGCGTGCGCGAGGCGCCTTTCGAGCGGCTCGAGTTCGCGACGCTCGACCACCAGCGCGGATTGCGCGTGGGTTTCCCCGAGGTCGTGTTCGGACAGGGCAAGACGCCGGCCCAGCTCGTGGCGATCCTGTCGCGCCTGCACGCCCGGCACGGCGTCGTGCTCGCGACCCGCGTCAGCGAGGCCGGACTGGCGGAGGTGGCGCGCGCGCTGCCCAAGGCCCAGCGTTTCGAGCGCGCGCGCGCCGTGGTGCTGCGTCGCGGCCCGGCTCCGCGCGGTCGTGGGCGCGTGCTCGTGCTGTGCGCGGGGACCGCGGACCTGCCGGTCGCCGAGGAGGCGCTGGTCACGGCGCGCGTCATGGGCAGCCGGGCCGAGCTCGTGGCCGACGTCGGCGTTGCCGGCCTGCACCGGCTGCTGGCGCACCGTGCGAAACTGCGCGGGGCCCGCGTGGTCGTCGTGGTGGCCGGGATGGAAGGCGCGTTGCCGAGCGTGGTCGGCGGGCTCGTGGACCGGCCGCTGATCGCGGTGCCGACGAGCGTCGGCTACGGCGCGCACTTCTCGGGCCTCGCGCCGCTGCTGGCCATGATGAACTCGTGCGCCGCCGGTGTGACCGTGGTGAACGTGGACAACGGCTTTGGAGCGGGCTACGCCGCTCATCTCATCAACATCAACGCCGCCGCGCCGGCGCGGCGCGGCTAGGAGCGACCCCTTGCGCATCGCGTATTTCGACTGCTTCTCGGGGCTGAGCGGGGACATGACGCTCGGCGCCCTGGTCGCGGCCGGCTGGCCGGCCGAACGCCTCACGGCGTTGCCCGAGCGACTGCGCCTGGCGGGCGCGCGCGTCACCGTCGGCGGCGTTCGGCGCGGCGCGCTGGCCGCGACGAAGGTCGACGTGACCGCGGAAGGCCGACAGCCGCATCGCCACCTCCATCACATCGAGTCGATCCTGGCCGCCGCGGATCTCGACCCCGGCGTGCGTGACCGGTCGCGCGCCGTGTTCGCGCGCCTCGCGGCCGCGGAGGCCGAAGTGCACGGCACCACCATCGAGAAAGTGCACTTCCACGAAGTGGGCGCGGTGGACGCGCTGATCGACGTCGTCGGCGCCGTGCAGGGTCTGCACGACCTCGGGGTGAGCGAGGTGTACGCGTCGACACTGCCCCTGGGTGGCGGCACGGTCGAGTGCGAGCACGGGCGCATCCCGGTCCCGGCGCCGGCCACCGCCCTCCTGCTGCGCGGCGCTCCAGTGCGCCCGGGGCCGGTCGACTTCGAACTCGTGACGCCGACGGGCGCCGCCCTCATCACGACGCTGGTCACGCGCTGGGGCGATCCGCCGGCCTATCGCCTCGAGCGCGTCGGGCTCGGCGCGGGAGGCCGGGACCTCGAGGCGCAGCCCAACGTCCTGCGCATCCTGGTCGGCGAGCGGGAGGGCGCGGCCGCGCGGCGCCGGGTGGCCGTGCTCGAGACCGCGGTCGACGACGACAACCCGCAGTTCGTGGGCGCGCTGATTCCCCGGCTGCTGGCCGCGGGAGCCCTGGACGCCATGCTCGTGCCCACCGTCATGAAGAAGGGGCGCCCGGGCATGTGGCTCGTGGTGATCGCCGAGCCCGAGGCCGCGGACGCCCTGGCGGCGATCATGCTCGAGGAGACCTCGTCGCTCGGCGTTCGCGTGCGCATCGACGAGCGCATCGAGCTGCCGCGGCGCATGGCCGAGGTCGAGACCGCGTTCGGGCCGGTCGCGATCAAGGTGGCTTCGCTGCCCGAGGGCGGCGAGCGCGCCGTCCCGGAATTCGAGTCGGTGCGCCAGGCCGCCGAGCGCCACGGTCGACCCTTGCGCGAAGTTTCCGAGGCGGCGGTGGCCGCCTGGAATCGGCGCCCCGGCGCCTGAGGATCTCGAGAGCGTGCCGCTGCTCAGCGCGCGCCATCTGGACGTCGCGCCGCCGGGCGCGACCGACGCCGTCCTTCGCGGCATCCACCTCGAGCTGGATCGCGGTGAGTGGCTCGCGTTGTCGGGTCCCAACGGCGGCGGCAAGACGACGCTCGCGCTGACGCTGGCCGGTCTGTGGCCGGCGCGTGGCGGCACGCTGGAACTCGCAGGGCGCCCGTTCGGGCCGGGGGGCGATCCGCGCCAGCGCGCCTCGGTCGCCGTCGTGCTCCAGGATCCGGCGAGCCAGCTGCTCGAGCAGCGCGTTGCCGACGAGATCGCTCTGACCGCGCGCAACCTGGACGTGCCCGACGACGAGCTGAACCGGCGCGTCGTGGCGGTCGCGGAGCGCCTTGGCCTCGAGAGCGAACTGGGATGCCCCACCGCGACGCGATCGGCCGGACGCCAGCAACTCGTCGTCATGGCGGCGGCGCTCGCCGCGAACCCTGCCTTGCTCATCGCCGATGAACCCACCGCGCACCTCGACCCGCAGGCGCGCGCGAACCTCCTGAGTCTGATTCGCGAGCGCGTGCGCGACGGAATGGCCGTCGTGTGGGTCACGCAGGACCCATCCGAATTGAACGCGGCGGATCGCGCGCGAGAGATCGACCGCGATGGCCCGCGAAGCGGAACCGAGAACGCTTCGCAAGGAGCCGGAGAACCGACGGACGAAGCGAAGGGCGCCGCGTCGTCGTGCATCGCGGTGGTCCGGCTGCGGAGCGGTCCGCCCGCCGAAGCCGGCCCGCGCGTCACCGTTGCGACCGACGTGGAATTCCGTCTCGAGGCGCGACACCTCGTCGCGCTCGTGGGACCAAACGCCTCAGGCAAGAGTCTCGCGCTGCGCGCCGTCGCCGGACTCGAGCGTTCGACTCAGATCGACGTCGCGTTCACGTCGTTCGCAATCGGGGCGCCGCCTCTGCTCGCCTCGCAATACCCCGAGCACGAGATGTTCGAGGAGACCGTGGACCGCGAGCTCATCTTCACCGCGACGAGTCGCGGCCTGCCCCCCGATGCTGCCCGTGCGAAGGCGGCGCATCTGTTGCGGCAATTGGGGATGGAACCAAGCCTGCTGCTCCCGCGCCGCACCTGGTCGCTCTCCGGGGGCGAACGACGCCTCGTGCAACTGGTCGGGGCCCTCATCGCTCCCGCGGGCGTGCTGTGCCTGGACGAGCCGACGGCCGGGCTGGATGCTATGCGCCGTGAGGCGATCGGCCGCCAGATCTCCCTGCGATCGAAGGACATCCCCGTTCTCATCGCCAGTCAGGATGTGGATTGGGTCGGCCGCTGGGCGGGCGAAGTCGTCGAACTGGGCCCCGGGCCCTGGATGAAGACGCCAAGTCTCAGCAAAAAAACGGATTGACACAACCGTGTCAGGAGTTCTAGCCTTCTCGTCGTGCTGGGGAAGTGGTGCGTCCTCTAGAAACCCCCAGATGCACCTCAAGTTCCGCGGTTGTTGAGTGGCGGCGGCTGGCAGCGGTCGCGTGCGCTCATCAACTCGACAACGAGTTCGCGCAATCAATAGTGCCGGGCCTGACCTGAACTGCCTAAAGGTCGGCGCGCGGCAGCGGAAAGGGGGGATGGGCTCTTCGAGCAGCGATCGTCCGATCGGATTCAACGGTGACCCCGAATCCGCCGGTCGAGTTTTTTCGCGACGCCTCGCTCGCAATCCGTTACTTGGAAGACTTCGCATTGCCCATGCATTGCGACGATGGAGGTAGTCACATGAGAAAGTCGTACGTCGCGCTGCTTCTGATGGTGGGAGCGGCTGCGCTCACGGCGAATCTCGCGATCGCGCAGGAAAGCGGAATTGGCGACCAGGTTCAGCCTCGCCTGACGAACGCCAACATCTCCGCCCAGCTGCGTTCGCGTGCCGCCAATCTCGGAGTTTCGTCCACGCCGAGTCCGAATGACACGGTGTGGGTCGGCTATTCCGGGCTGCCGGGCGCAACGAATTATTGGAAGGTTGGAAAGGGGCCGAACCGCCCGACGCAGGGTCCGGGAGTTGGTACGGATGGCGTCTGGTCGTGGGAGACCCCGGTGCATGGCGACTCGATGCAGGGTTGGTGGTCGATTCGCTGCTTCCACGCTAACGCGTCGGGAGCCGTCCGCGTGGACGTGAACCGTCCGTGGTGGGCGATCGAAATCGGAAACTCCGCGAACTACGTGATCAACGAGGGGCGGAGCCACGACTACACGACGAACCTGCCGGGCAATCGTACGTTCGGTGTGGTCGGCGTGTGGCACAGCGATCCCGGCAACACGGGCGCTGGCGCCGGCAAGGGCGTCGCTTGGACGCCGCTCGCCGGGACCAAGTCGGCGTGGATGGGTCTGCGCAATCACGGCGACGTGACGGTGTCGGATCCGCTCACGAACAGCGCGTTCAACGTGGACGTTCTGCAGATGTCCGGAAACCAGGCGAACACGACGACCGTCGGCAACGGCGCGTCGGATCGGTTCCCCGGCTACGGCTCGCAGATGGATCAGATGCTGTATCGCGACATCGACGTTTCGGGGCTGGGCGCCAATAACCTGACGCTCGGTTTCAACTTCTCGACGTTCATGTCGCTGGGCAAGACCACCACGACCTCGACCCGTGTGGGCTGGTTCGATGGTGACCACCTGAGCACGGCCGCCGGCAACTTCATCAGCGCGGAAGCGGGATCACCCGCCAACGCGCAGGCGCCGGTCGATTCGTTCCAGGTGTATGTCGGCGAGCCCGTGGAAGGCACGTGGAAGGGCTCCGACAACGTAACGCGTCCGATCTACGACAACCTCCGCCGCTGGTTCAACGAAGTCCTGAACAAGGACAAGCGGATGTGGGTGTTCAGCGCGGACAGCATCAACAACAACGTCGCGCAGTCGATCATCATCCCGAATGCCGCCGTCAACGCTCTCAAGTCGTCGGGCAACAAGCTGCGTATCGTGTTCCGTGTGCACACGAACCGTGGCTTCGACGATCAGGGAACGGCGTTCAATTCGGGTGGCGCGGGCGCGGCTCAGCTGGACAACGTGACGGTGAACCAGGGCGCTGGCCCGGTCACCATCGGTGACTTCGAAGGCTCGACTGCTGCCAACGACATCGACAACAGCTCGTCCCTGACGGCCGAGCAGGCGTGGAAGTCGACTGGCAAGCCTCCGGGCATCATGGCTCACCCGCACGCGTTGTCGGACCTCACGTTCGAGGACCTCTGCGGTGACGTGAACAGCGTCTACCGTATTTGCGACCTGAAGGGCACCGTGATTTCGATGGGAGATCACGACAACTTCGAGCGCGCTGGCGCCCCGATCGACAACACGAACCACAGCGAGGACGAGGCTGGTCAGTGGGGCATCGTGTCGCCCACCGTCAACCTGGTCGCTCTTTCGAAGACGAAGAATGGTTGGGACCTGACCGGTGAAGAAGCGACGGCGACCCAGGACTACTACATCTGGTACGCCATCTATGCCGGCATCTTCGACATCTTCTCCACCGGCGACTCCTGGCAGAGCGGTATGCAGAACTACCCCTCGACCCAGCCGCTCGGTGGTCCGGCTCCCGGAACGCCCGAATGGGGCGCCATCCGTACGCCGGGCTTCTTGAACTTCAATCCGGACAAGCAGTGCTTCTACGTGCTGGACGGGTCGAAGCAGCAGGGTCTGGTGCGCACCTCGAATGCCAGTGGTGTTCCGGATTCGATCCGCATCTTCTTCCGCAGAATTCAGACCTGCTACCGCTTCGGCGTCACCGCCGGTTGCTCACCGACCGATGGGTGCTATCTGGATGACATGGCTCTCGTCATCGTCGACGGCAACCCGCAGGCGATGAGCGTCGACATCTGGCAGTGGTTCAACGACTCGTTCCCTGCGAATGAAGACGGAACGCTGCCGGGAACCGCGAACTTCGACACGGCGGCTGCTCTCGTCCGTACGGGTCTCAACACGACCCAGACGGTGGGTGCGACGGCGCTGCGCTTCGACGTTCCGGGTGACTCGATTTCGGTCATCGCTCCGGGCGACTCGCTCCGTATCGACATGATCTTCCGTATCCGGCCGGGCGTCGGTAACTACCTGACGATCGGCAACGCGTCGAGCGGCCTGCGCAAGGTGCCTACTGGTCTTGCGACGGTCACGCCGGGCGACGGAACGTTCTGGGGTACGTACGAGGTCAGCCCTGGTGAGAAGGCTCAGTCCGGTGCGGTCGCGGCGCATGCTGGCGCTCCGAGCGGCTGGAACTCTCTGGTGTGGAACGCGGCTCGCTGCGACACGCAAGAGACGAACTTCTTCCCGGTGATGGCGAAGGCGTTCATTCCGGTGGATATCGGTGGCTCAGCGTGGCAGTCGACGATCCATGAGAATGATCCGAACTACAGCACGCTTGGCGTCACCAAGAACATCTGCTTCGTGGTGGATACGCTCGGTTCGCTGAACGACCCGAACGTCACGTGCACGTCGATTCCGGCGTGGGTGACGACGGTTCCGGCGAGCCGTACCGGTTACAACGGTGTCTCGACGACCAAGGAGCTCACCTCGATCCTGCCGGACGGCATCTTCACGCCGGGCACGCACGTCGAGTACTTCTTCCGTCGCGAAAACCTGAAGGGCCCCACGGCCGGTCAGGTCGACATGTGCCCGGATACGACCATCGTGTTCCCGCAGGAACTCGAAGGTTCGACCGACGCGCACCGTTGGCAGGAGTTCAGCGTGCTTCCGGATCGTTGGAAGGACAACGCGTTCGGTGGCGGTGGCGCTGCCTGCATGCTGTACGTGGACTGGAACGATCGTCGTGGCGACGAGCGCGGTTGGATCAGCGTTGCTGACTCCATCGGTGCGACTCGTTCGGCGGATCGTGGCGGTCACAACGGCTGGTCCGCGCCCGGCAACATCGACAACAGCAATCCGAACACCTCTGCTGCCATCAACAGCCCGATCTACCGGGTCTACAAGAACAAGTCGGCTGGCAGCACGTTCGATATGTACGGTGTCAAGGCTTCCGAATCGCTGAACACGGGCTCCGCTTCGCTGGGCGCTCGGTTCTCGGTGCGCGACGCCAGCGCCGCCAACAAGGTGAAGGACAAGTACGACAAGCACGCGCCGACGCTGGCGATGCTGCAGGCGTACTACAAGGTCGTCATGGCGCTGTTCGGCGATTTGAACTCCGACATGCTCGGCCCCTTCACCGACAAGACCGCGGATGACGTCCGTGAGTTCCAGGACTACATGCTCGGCGCGACCACCGCGAACAAGGTGGGCGTGTGGCTCGGTGGCAACGGCATCGTGGAAGCGAACTTCAATACCTCGAACGCGACGTTCGCCCCAGAAGTGATGCAGAATCTCTTCTTCGGCAACGATCTGCTCTTCCCGGGTTACCGTTCGGCGTCTGGCAAGCTGGACCAGGTCACTGACCTGATCCCGACTGCCGACCTGGTCGGTACCGCGCATGCGTCGGACATCTACGGTGTCCGCAACGCCTGTACGTACACCCAGGACGTGCTCTTCATGGACCTTGGCGACGTGCCCGAAGTCGTGGTCGGCGCCGAGTACCAGAACGTCGGTGCAAACGGTCCGTACGTTGCCGTGTCGGTGAAGCCGGCCACGGTGACGCGTCCCTGGATCGGCGTGACTGAGGGCTATGACATCCTGACCGTGACGAGCCGTTACGACGTCACGAGCTATGGTCGTCTGGCCTTCTACTACAACGCCCTCAGCACGGTGTTCAGCGCGATCAGCGGCTGCAGCATCGTGGGTACCCCGGCGGTGACGCTGGACGTGCCGAACCTGGGCAACGGGTCGCAGTTCGTGAACTTCATGAACCTGCGGAACAACCCGCTGAAGACCGGTATGGCGGCTGTGCACTTCGGCCTGGCGAAGTCCGACCGGGTCGAGATCAAGGTGTACGACGTCACCGGTCGTCTGGTGCGCAACCTGGCGGATCGTCAGTTCCCGGCCGGCGAGCACACCATCACTTGGGACGGTGTGAACGATCACGGGCAGCAGGTTGCTCGTGGCGTCTACTTCACCCAGGTGAAGTACCTGACCAGCCGGTTCGTGGATGCCAAGAAGCTGATCGTCCTGAAGTAACGGGCGATTGGAGTCGGACGGCGGGCGGGGCGCAAGCCCCGCCCGCTCGTCTTTTCCGGCCCAAACCGGGCGGCCTATGGGGGCACTCGATGCCGAGTCGGGGCGGGCGGAGCCGCGCTCGAGCGGGCCGGCCGACCATGCGTCGCGCCGAGCGCAATCAGTTGAAAAACAGGCATGAAACGAGGGTCTTGGCGCTTGACGCCTCGTCCTCGCCTTGTTAGCTTCCGCTCATTCCCTTCACATGACTGGGCGTGCCGGGGGACGTGAATGCGTTTGCGTGCTGGTGTATTTCTTTTTGTCTTCGCGATGGTTATGGGAGTCGGGTGCCGTAAGCCATTAGCTCCCTCCGACAGCAACAAAGCCCCCGAGACTTGGATCACCGCCGCTCCCCAGGACACTCTGGCGACGAGGGACAGCCACGGGGTCGTCGTGCCTTCGACGCCCGGGGTCATTCCGGTGAAGTTCCACCTGTACTGGGCGGGCTCGGACGACGACGGCGAGGTCGTCGGCTACTACTTCGCGGTCACAGAAACCTTGGCGTCGCCTCCGCCTGGATTGCGCGACATTCCGAACCTGCCCGGCCCCAAGGCTTCCGATTACCATTACACGACGCGCAGCGACACGACCCTGATCTTCAACGTGTCCGAGGATCACCCGGACCGTCAGCACGGATTCTACGTGTACGCCGTGGACAACAAGGGCCGGGCCGACGCCACGCCGGCGCGCGTGATCCTGGACGCGCAGGACAAGTATCCGCCGGCCCTGTACATCGACTCCGCCACCGCCCAGGCGAACATCTTCGTGCCGGCCCCCGGAGGCGGCGTCATGCTCGTGCCGCGCACCTACGCCATTACCGACACCGTGAACCCGAACACGCTCGTCAAGGACACGATCCCGTCGGGCGCGGCCCTGACGTTCCGCTGGCACGCCGAGCCGACACTGCCCGGCACGTACGTCACGCAATACAGATACAAGCTCGACGAGCCCGATTTTCTGACCGCCGACTCTTCCGTTCACGTCCTGAGCTACGGCACCGGACTGGCCGACGCGGTTTCACCCGGCGCGAAGCGCTTCACGCTGCGCGCCGTCGATCAGGCGGGCGGCGCGCGCACCACGAATCGTCGATTCCAGTACAACATGAGCCCGACGACTTGGTTCGCGGGCCCCGATCCCAACGCCTTCCCGTACACCCGCGACGGGATCGGGCAGACCTATCTGGAACTCTCGAGCGGGCAGCCCATGCCGCCGCTCACGGGCAGCCAGTTGAGCAGCGACTCGGTCACGGTGTTGCCGGCTGCGCGGCCCGAACATCGGACGTTCTTCGAGGTCTACAAGAACCGAATCTACGTGCGCACCGAGAACGACACGGTGAACATGAACTCATGGATCGTGCTGAGCGGCGGCGGCGTGGATCCGGATTCGCCGTACAAGGTGAACGTCGCGTCGAACGATCCGGAGCTGCCCGACACGTCGGGGATCGCACCGGGAAGCGCGGTCGTGCTGCACCCGGGTCCGGCGAACGGTTCGCCCATCGGGTTCCGCTCGCAGGTCGCGATCCTGCTGACGCCCAACGGACCTTTGAGCTACCCGTCGCTTTCCGGCATTCAGCCCACGTACCTGCCGACGTCGTCGTTCCGCGACACGCGTATCAACATCTACTGGGCCATGACGCAGGCGGGCAAGGCCTACGCGATCCTGCGCGCCGAGGACGGCGACGGGCGCTCCGTCGGCGGGCTCGACTTCCAGATCGATGATGCGCCGAGGTTCACGGATCAGGTCGACCTGATCCCTCCCGCCCAGCGCACTCCGTACCAGAGCGATCTGCGCAAGCGCGTGATGACGTTCTACGTCGATCACGTCCCGTATTTCCGTCCCCAGACGCCGGGATTCCTGCCGGCCTTCCCGCCGGCTCCGCCCACGGCGTACGCGGACCGCAACGCGATCAGTTTGAACTTGCCGGCCAGCGACGACGATCCGTACGACTTCGACAACACGGGCGGTGGGCAGGCGAAGCCGGTTCCCGGCCGTCCGTCGCAGAACACGGTGCTCCGCATCAGGGTTTCCTTTGAGGGCAAGAATGCGGCGGGCCGCGACACGATCTATACGCCGGCGTTCCTGAACCCCATGGCCACGAGCCAGGCCTCGAACATCGCGCTCCCCCCGTACATCGTGAGCACGACCGTGACCGCGCTCATCGAACTGTGCGATTGCAAGCAGTGCGAGACGACGATCGGCGAGGGACGTTGCGTGAACTACGCCATCGACTTCACCGTGCCACCGCCGCCGGGACCGACCGGCACGAATTCGTTGCAACCCGTGGATCGCCCAGGACCGGGGTCATCCGCCGCCGTCAGGAGCACCCAACCATGAACCGCTCGCGCGTCGCGCCCGTGATCGCCACGGTGCTGGCGGCCCTGACCGCCGTCGCGGTCGGTGGCTGCAGCAAGAAACTTACGCACTTCCTCGTCCAGAACCAGGCCCCGACCGTGCGCCTGACGAGCGCTCCGTACGACACGACCAGCCGCTATTTCTACTCGTACCGCCTCAACTGGCTGGGGAATGACCCCGACGGGAAAGTCGATCACTTCGTGTACTGGGTGGATGGCGGCAAGACCCTGCCGCGCACGATCACCACGAACAACGAGCAGATCGTCCAGTTCCCGTCGACGCGCCCGGACAGCACGGGCGGCACGACAGAGGATCGCTCGTCGGACTTCCACACGTTCTCGATCGAAGCCATCGACAACGAGGGAGACTCGTCCGAAGTCGAGTCGCGCTCGTTCTTCTCGTACACGGTGGCGCCTACGGTTCGCATCCTGTCGCCGAGTCCGTCGCACCTGGGCCCGACGTACACGACGCCGGCGATCCTCATCACCTGGACGGGCAACGATCCGGACGGCCAGCGCAGCAACAAGCCGGTCAAGTACAAGTTCAAGCTGTTCGAGCCGGGCGGTTCGCTGCCCCTGGACTTGGCCGCGAATGGCGACTCGGTGCGCGTCCATTCCGCGCCGTATTTCTTTGGGTGGGATTCGAGCAGCACGGATACGACGTCGCGCCAGTACACGAACCTGTCGCCGAGCACGGATTACGTCTTCGTCGTCGTTGCGTTCGACGAGGCCGGCGCGTACTCGCCGATCTTCTCGCAGGATTCGAACATCCTGAGGATCCACACGACGTTTGCCGGCAGCAACGGTCCCAAGCTGACCGCGTTCAATTCATTCTTCTTCTACAACAAGTTCAAGGGTCTCTGCACACGGCCCGAGTGCGAAGTGCCGCTGGAGGTCCCGACCGGCCAGCCGATCACGTTCAACTGGTTCGCGGACCCGGCCCAGGCCGGCTCTGACATCTCGGCCTATCGGTGGAAGCTCGGCGGCGACGTCTTCGACGAGACGGCGCGCACGAATGAGCAGACGGACTTCGGCCACTGGTCCGCCTGGTCGCTCCAGACCACCTCGGCGACGATCGGACCGTTCCTGAGCGATACCCTCGTGCGTTTCTACATCGAAGCCAAGGACGTCAACGATCTCGTGGCGCTGGGCACGATCCGTCTGACCGCCGTGAAGGCGACGTTCGCGAAGCCTCTCCTGTTCGTGAACGACACGCGCTTCATCAACGATCAGACGTCGCCGACCGGCCCCGGTGGTTACAAGCCTCCGACCGGGCCGTGGCCGACGCGCGCCGAGCTGGACACGTTCCTGTTCGCCGTGGGGGGTGTGCCGTGGCGGGCGTATCCGGCCGGCACGAACTCTCCACCCGGTCTCTTCAAGGGTTATGCGTTCGACACCGCGACCACGCTCACGGGCAGCATCGACTTCACGTTCCCGCTGCACACGCTCGGACAGTACAGGTCCGTCGTGTGGATGACCGACGTCGTGGGCGCGAACGTTGTCCCCACGAATACGTCGAGATCACAGCCGTTCGTGACGTCGCTGCGCTTCATGGCCTCACCGAACCACGTCAACACGATCGCGACGTACAACCTGCAGGGTGGGAATCTGTGGCTGTTGGGGGGTGGCGGTGCGCTCGCGACGCTCGCGGACTATCAGAAGCGGACGAAGGTCGGCCAGTCGAACTACACGAACACCGACGGCGAGGTCATTCCCGGGCGCATGATGTACGACCTGGCGCACTGGCAGAACTCGATCACCGTCGGGGGGTTCGCAACCCACTTCGACAAGTCGTCGCGGGCCGTGGGCGGCTGGACGAATGAGGGTCCGCAGCTCAACCTCAACGCTCCCGACTACGGGATCCTGCCGGTTGCGTTGCGTGCGAAGGATCCGTCGCGGGACCCGTTCCCGCCGAATCGCACCGGCCAGTCCTCGAGCAGTTTCTATCAGACGAGCACGTCGGGCGTGGAGTTCCTGGATCCAAGCGTCCCCAATTTCATCGTCGAGGACATCGATCCCTCGGTGCTGGGAGTCAACCAGCAGCCCGTTCTCGACACGCTCTATACCGGCTCGACCAACACGCAGGTGCTCGGCCCGGTCATGACGTACTACCACGGAGTGCAGAACGCCCCGTTCGTGTTCTCGGGCTTCCCGCTGTGGTGGCTCACGAGAGACGACGGGCGTGGACTCTCCCGATTCGTGCTCTCGAACATCTTCGGCCTGAACGATCCCGGCCAGTTGCCGGCGCACGTCCAGCCCGTTGCCGGCAGCGGCCGCGTCATGCCCGTCTCCTCTCCGCCGGCGGCGGCCCGCGGGTCCGCGGGCGCACTCGAGCGGGTGCTGCGCCAGCGTGCGCCCGCGCCGGTTCCTCCATCGTCGATTCGAAAGCCCCAGGAGTAGCCGCTCATGGTGCAGTCCGAACCGTCCCGCTTTCATCGTTGGCTTCCGATCCTGGCGCTGGCCCTCGTGGCCGGCGCCGGGTTCGTGTCGCCCTCCGTCGCGCAGGGTCGCTTCCCGCGCATCCCGATCTGGGCCATGGCCGGCGCGTTCCGGGACAGCTCGTTTTACCAGCCGATCGTGTGCGTCGGCGGGTTCAAGGGTCTTCCCGCCGAGACGCTCGTCGCGCGGCCGCGTACGGTCACGGTGCGCTTCCTGCGCGATCGCGTCGCCGAAGTGCGGCCCGACTTCGGCGGCTATCGCATCTACCGTGTCGTCGAGACTCCGGATACGTCGCGCATGCAGCTCATCCGCCGGTTCTCGCGGAACTTCGGGGACACGCGGACCTGGAACTTCTCGCTGGTCGACACGACGACGCTCGAGTTCATGTGTCAGGGCGGGGTGGCGAACGACAGCATCGTCACGTTCGTGGACCCCGACTCCAACGGCAACTACGTGAAGCAGTGCCGCACGCTCGACGCGCTGGGCCGCTGCACGTCGCGCGGCGACTCGGTGATCCGGCTGATCGCGCCGCCCGGTCCGCACGACGGGTTCCGCACGTGGTACGCGATTACGTACGAGGAACTGAATTCATCGGACAACAACTACGCAGACCTGTTCGTGCCCGGGCCCTACGACACCTCGGGCAACTACTCGAAGTGCGGCACGCCCGGCGATTCGACGACGTGCCCGCGCATCAACCTGAATTCGAAGAACTCGAACATGATCAGCGTGCCCGTCGAGCCGACCGGCGGTCCGACGCAGAACCTGGAGCGCGTCGCGGTCGTGCCGAATCCCTATCTCGCGCACGAAGCCTGGGATCTGGCCGGGCAGCACGAGCTGCATTTCATCAATCTACCGGCGCACTCGACGATCCGCATCTATACCGTGGCCGGAGACCTCGTGACGAAGCTCACGCACGACGATCCGGTGCGCGACTTCGAGCGCTGGGACCTCAAGAACGCGAACGGACACGACGTCGCTTCGGGCATCTACATGTATCGCGTCGAGGCGTCGCGCTTCACGTTCCAGAGCCGTTTCGTCGTGGTCCGCTGACGCGAGGTCCGTGCCGGCGGCGCGCCGGACCGACCCTTCGATCATGCGCGTGAGACTCGACGTCGTCGTGTGGCGAGGCACGATTCCCGAGTCCGTGCACCGCATCCAGGCCGTGGCGGTGGACGCCGCGGGCGCCGCGGCCCTGGCCACCGAGCGACCGGATCTCGTGACCACGTTCCGCTCGGCCGCCAAGCCGTTCCAGCTGCTCCCGCTCGTCGAGCGCGGACACGCCGATCGTCTGGGCTTGAGCGAAGAGGACGTGGCCGTGATGTGCGCGTCGCACACCGGGAGCGAGCACCACGTTCGCCTCGTCGAGGCGATTCTGGCGCGCCTCGGGCTCGACGCCTCCGCGCTGGTCTGCGGTTTTCACGATCCCGTCGATCCCGACTCCCTGGCCGTGCTCGCGCGTCACCCGGAACGCCGCTCGAGGCTGTACAATAATTGCTCGGGAAATCACGCGGGCATGCTGTGTCTGGCCCGCAGCGAGGGCTGGCCGGTCGAAGGATACGAGCGCGCCGGGCATCCGGTGCAGCAGCTCCTCCGCCAGACCGTGGCCGAGGTCAGCGGCGTGGCGCCGGCGGCTCTCGAGATCGCGATCGACGGCTGCGGCGTCGTGGTGTTCGGGCTTCCACTCCGGTCGATGGCGCTGGCCTACGCGCGATTCGCCACGGCGCGAGCCGACGGCACGCCACGCGAGCGCGCGCTGGCGCGCATCCGCGCGGCGATGCGCGCGTATCCGCGCACGACGGGCGGAGCCGGGCGACTGAGCACGGAGTTGATGGAGCGTGGCGCGGCGGACCGCGTCGCGAAGGGCGGGGCTGAAGGCGTCGAGTGCCTGGCGCTGCCCGCGCGCGGGCTGGGCGTGGCGCTCAAGTGCGAGGACGGGCAGTCGCGAGGTCTGGGACCCGCGGTGCTGGCCGTGCTCGAACAGCTGGGCGCGCTCGAGAGCGGCGAGCGCGAACGTCTCGCCGACCTCGCCCGGCCCGTCGTGCGCAACACGCTGGAGGCGGACGTCGGAATGCTGGTGGCGCGCGTGCGACAACTGGAGACGGTCGGCTAGGCGATACGCTCGTTCGATCGACGGAAGATCCGAGGAGGAAGACGTGAAGCCCGGGCAACGCATCCTGCACCTCGCACTGCTCGCCGCGCTGTTCTCGGGGCCGGCCCGATCCGCTCCCATCCCCGAGTCGGTCGCGCTCAAGCTCGACCCACGCCTGACCCCGGCACTCGCCGCGCCCGATGCGCCGGTTTCGGTGTGGGTCTCGTTCGCCGACAAGGGCGAGCGCAGTCCGGCCGAGCTGGCGCTGCTTCTCGCCCGTGCCCAGCTCGACCTGAGCCCCCAGGCGCGGGCGCGCCGCGAGCGCGCCCAGGTGCAGCCGCTCGTCGACTACCTCGACATTCCGCTGTACGGCCCCTACGTCGACGCGCTGCGCGCGCGCGGACTGTCGCCGTACGGCCAGTCGCGCTGGTTCAACCAGGTCGCGGTGCGCGTCCCCGGGGCGCGGCTCACGGAGCTGGCCGGCCTGTCGTTCGTGTCGCACCTGGCCCCGGTCGAGCTGGCGATGCGCATGCGCCCCGCGCCCGACGGTGAGGCGCGCGCGACGAGCCCGGCGTCGCTCGACTGCGGCACGTGCATGACGCGGGCGACGAGCTTCAATTATGGCTCGATGGCCGCGGCCATGGCCCAGATCGGCGCGACCGCCGTGCACGACTCGGGCTTCATCGGCACGGGCGTGCTGGTGTGCATCCTCGATGAAGGTTTCAACTCCCACAGCACGCACGAGGCGCTGAGGAACGTGATCCTCGGCCCCGGCCACGAGCGCGACTTCGTGCAGGGCGACACGCTGGCCAGCGACTCGACGAACCTTTCCGACTACAACCACGGCACCGAAGTCATGGGCTGCGTCGCCGGCAACAAGCCGGGCACGTACCTCGGCTCCGGATTCGGCGCGACGTACGCGCTCGGGCGCACGGAAGTGCACTCCAGCGAGACGCCGCAGGAGATGGTGAACTGGGGCATGGGCGCGGAGTGGGCCGACAGTCTGGGCGCCGACGTCATCACGTCGTCGCTCGGCTACAACCAGTTCGACGGCGGCGTCGGCGACTACACGTTCGCCGACATGAACGGGCACACCACGATCGTGACGCGCGCCGCCGAGATCGCCGCGGCCAAGGGCATCCTCGTGCTGAACGCCGCGGGCAACGAGGGCAACAACAGCTGGCAGAAGGTCATCGCGCCCGCCGACGCGAACGGCGACAGCGTGCTCGCGATCGGCGCGGTGACGTCCACGGGCGCGCGTGCCAGCTTCTCGTCGCTCGGCCCGACCGCCGACCTGCGCATCAAGCCGGACCTGTGCGCGCTCGGCTCGAACGACCCGGTGGTCATTCCGAACAGCGGCCCCACCGCGTACGGCACGGCCAGCGGCACGTCGTTCGCGACGCCGATCATGGCCGGCCTGGCGGCGTGCCTGATCCAGGCGCGACCGCACTTCACGCCGAGCATGATCATCCGCGCGCTGCGCGAGACGGCGTCGCAGGCCGGCGCGCCGGACACGCTCAAGGGCTACGGCATTCCGAACGGCCTGGCCGCGCTGCGCTGGGGATTCCCCGGTGTCGGTGTGGGCACGCCGCCGCCGGCGCCGCTCGGGCTCGCGCTCGTGGGCCCGAATCCGCTCTCCGTGTGCGACGGTGCGACCGGGATCCGCTTCGCGCTCGGTGCGACCGCGCCGCCCTCGGCGGCGGCGCGACTCGACGTGTTCGATAGCTCGGGCCGCCGCGTGCGCCGGCTGTTCTCGGGGGTCATCCAGCGTGGCGAGTTCCGCACCGTGAGCTGGGACGGGCGCGCCGACGACGGCCATCTCGTGGTCTCCGGCGTCTATTTCGTGGGTTTCGACGCGGGCGGGCACGTCTCGTCCGCTCGTCTGGTCTGGCTGCGCTAGAAGCGGCGCACAACGAAAGGTGAGGGGATGCGGATCGGGATCGCGCCCGCGTGGGCGCTGGGCCTGACGCTGGTCTTTGCGACCGGTGTCGAGGCACAGCCGCCTGCGCTGGTTTCGCAAGTACGGCTCGCGAACGGGCTGAACGTGCTGTTCGCGCCCGATACGTCGGCCACCACGGTCGACGTCGCGGTGTGGTACCCGGCCGGCACGCGCTGGGAGCCGGCCGGCAAGAGCGGGATGACGCATCTGCTGGAAGGACTCATGTTCTCGGGCTCGCGGCGCTTCGGCACCGGCGACCACGGGCGCCTCGTGTCCGCCGCGGGCGGCCTGGCGAACACGTTCACCACGCCCGACTACTCGTGCTTCTACGAGACCCTGCCGCCGTCCGGGCTCGACCTGGCGCTCCAGCTCGAGGCCGATCGCATGGCGTCGCTCACCCTCGATCAACGGCGCATCGACGCGGCCAAGCGCCAGGCCATGGCGGCGCGCCGCGCGTCGGCCGGAGAGAACTCGCCGATCGGCAGGGGCCTGCGCGAACTGTACGGGCAGGCGTGGGCCGGCCATCCGTACCGCTGGCCGGCCTCCGGCGGTGGCGACGACCTGTCGCGCCTGACGCTGCTCGACGTCACCACGTACTGGAAGTCGCACTACGGCCCCGACCAGACGCTGCTCACCGTCGTCGGACGTTTCGATCCCGCCGTCGCCGAGGCGGCGGTGCGCCGCGCGTTCGAAGGCGTCGCGCGCCGCGGCGCACCCGTGAAACCGGCGGCGAGCGTCGGCAACGGACCGCGCCGGGTCACGCGCGCCACGGACGCGCAGGTGCCGCTCGTGCTCGTCGGCTGGCGCACACCGCCCGACAGCAGCCTGGACGCGATCGCGCTCGACGTGCTGTCGCGGGCGCTGGGGTCTGGTCCGACCGCCCGGCTGCGCCGCGATCTCGTGGACTCGCGCCACGTGTGCCTGCTCACCCAATGCCAGCTCGACAGCCGTCACGACGGCGGGCTGTTCTACGTGATGGCGGCCGTGAATCCCGAGGCCGACACGTCGGAAGTGGAGACCGCGGTGCTCGACGAAGTGGAGAAACTGTCCGGTGAGGCGCTCGGCGACGACGAGCTGGAGAGCGCGAAGCACGGTGCCGAGACCGAGATGCTGATGAGCTGGCAGACCGCGCGCGGCCTGGCGCAGTCGCTCGGCGCCGCGCAACTCGACGACGGCGGCTGGAACGCGACGGCCTCGCGCCTCGAGCGCCTGCGTCGCCTGTCGGGCGCCGACGTCAGCCGCGCCGCCGCCCGCACGTTCGTGCCCGCGAAGCGCAGCGTCGTCTGGCTGATGCCGGGCGCCGCGCAGGCGGCCCCGAGGCCGCCCGCGAAGCCGCGCGCCATGCCGGCACGCAAGCCCGCGACGGGAGGCAAGCCATGAGCCGCGCCCCCCAGCGTCTGGCGCTGATCGCGCCGGCCTTGATCGCGCTGGCGATCGCCTCGTCGGTCCCGGCCGCGGTCGCGCCGCCCGCCTCGCGCCCCGCGACGCCGCGCGCCACCGTCGCGCGTCCCGCCGCCACGCCGCGCCCCGCCGCCGCGCCGGTGGCGCCGACGGCGCCGCCCGTGATCGCGCCGACGGTCGCACCGCCCTACGTCGTCGCCGATCCCCTCGTGCGCAAGCTCGCGAACGGGCTCACGGTCGCCGTGTTCCCGAGTTCGCGGCTCCCGATCGTGCAGATGGAGCTGCTCGTTCCGGCCGGCAGCGCGGCCGAGGGCGACGCGCCCGAGGGCACGGCCGCGCTGGCGGCGCAGCTCCTGCGCACCGGCACCACGTCGCGCGACGCCGCCACGTTCGCCACGGACCTGGCGGGTCTCGGCGGCTCGATCAGCGCGTCCGCGCAGCGCGATTTCGCCACGCTGTCCGGAGCGTTCCTGGCGCGCGAGTTCGAGAGCGGTTTCGAATTGCTGAGCGACGCCGCGCTCAATCCCGTGTTCCCCGACGAACAGGTGCAGATCGCGCGCGCCCAGGCCCAACGTTCGCTGGCCGAGTCGGCGAGCGACCCGTTCGCGCTGGCCGACCAGAACGTGTGGGCCGCCTTGTTCAAGGGCGAGCCGTACGGCCGCGCGCCGCTCGGCACGGCCCGCGCGTTGGGCTCGGTCACGCGCGATCAGATCAGCGCGTTCTACCACGAGCATTACCGGCCGGACGGCGCGCTGCTCGCGATCGCCGGCGACGTGACGCCCGAGAAGGCGTTCGCGGCCGCCGAGGAGCGCTTCGGCCGCTGGACCGGCAAGGCCCCCGTGGCGAAAGCGAGCGCGGCGAACCCCACCGCGACCGCGCGCGTCCGCATCTTCGACGTCCCGGACGCCCCCGGTACCGAGTTGCGCGTCGCGCTCCGCCTGCCCAGTCGCACGTCGCCCGACGACCAGGCGCTGACCCTGGCCGCCAGCGTGCTCGGCCGCGGCGACGACGCTCGGCTGCGCGGGCCCGCCGTCGCCTCGAAGCTCGGCACCAGCGTGCGCTCGGGCATCGCGACGCTGCGCGAGGGTGGTGTCCTGAGCCTGAGCGCGTCGGTGCGCACGGATTCCGTCGCGGCCGCCGCCGAATTGCTGCGCGCCCAGATCCGCGCGTTCGCCCAGCAGCCGCCGACCGAGAGCGAACTGGCCCCGGTGCGCCGCGTCGCGAGCGAGACGTACAACCTGTCGCTGGAGACGCTCGGCGGCCGCATGGGGCAGTGGCTGGGCATGACGTCGCTCGGGCTGCCCGCGGGCGCCCAGGATCGCTCGCCGGAGCGCCTCGCCTCGCTCGATTCCGCGTCCGTGGCCGCGGCCGTGCGCCGCTGGATCGACGCGAACCGGCTGGTCGTCGTCGCCGTGGGCCCGGCCGGGCGCCTCAAGCCACTGCTCGCCGCGTTCGGCCCCGTCGAGGTCGTCGAGCCCGAGAGCCAGGAAGGCGCCGCGCGCGCCGACACGCTGGCCGCGACGCCGGAGCGCATCGCCAAGGCGGCCGAGCTGCTGCGGGCCGCGCTCGTCGCCCACGGCGGCGAGGCCACGTTGCGCGGCATCCACGACTCGGTGGTCGAGGCCGAGCTGTCCCTGATCGGGCAGGGCGCCGGCGTGCCGGGGACCCTGACCCAGTCGCGCAAGGATCCGATGCGTTTCCTGACATCCACGAAGGTGCTGTCGATCGAGACGAGGCAAGGTCTCGACGGCGCGCGCGGCTGGAGCATCGGCGGCCAGGCCCGGGCGCCCGAGGACGCGGACAGCCTGCAGGTCGAGGGGTTGCGCGCGGAATTCGCGTCGGACCTGCCGCACGTCCTGCTCGGGGCCGTCGGATCCGGCGTGCGCGCGGTGTACCGCGGGGCCGATCGGGTGGACGGCCGCGCGGTCGACGCGATCGATCTGGAAGACGCCCAGGGCCGCGACAGCCGCCTGTACCTGGAAAGCGACACGCACCGGCTGGCCGCGTACGACCAGTTCGAGCGGGCGGCCGGTGGCGCGTTATTCTCCTCGCGCCGCGTTTATCGCGACTATCGTCCCCAACAAGGGCTAGTGTGGCCCTTCGAACAGGAGCAGCAGCTGGGTGGGCAGGGCGCCGTTCTCCTCAAGGTGCAGTCGCTGAGGGTGAACGTGGGACTTCCCGATCGCCTGTTCGCCCGTCCGTCGACTCCCAGCGCCCGTTGACCGTGAAGCCGCACACGCGCTGCGTCGCGTTCGTTCTGCGACTTCGAAGCCAGGAGGCTTTCGCGTGAACCAATCGTCCGAATTGCTGTTCGAGCCCGCCGCACCCGCGTCCACCCAGTACGTCTATTCGTTCGGCGAGGGGCGGGCCGACGGCAACGCCACGATGAAGGACGTGCTCGGCGGCAAGGGCGCGGGGCTCGCCGAGATGACGAATGCCGGCGTGCCGGTCCCGCCCGGCTTCACGATCGCGACCAGCGTGTGCCGCTGGTACTACGCGCACGATCGCCAGCTGCCGCCGGGATTCGATGCTCAGCAGACCGAGGCCCTCGCGCAGCTCGAGAAACGCATGGGACGCAAGCTCGGGGCCGGGCGCGATCCGCTGCTCGTGTCGGTGCGTTCGGGCGCGAAGTTCTCGATGCCCGGCATGATGGACACCGTGCTGAACCTGGGGCTGAACGACGCGTCCGTCGAGGCCCTGGCCACGCGCACCGGAAATGCGCGCTTCGCGTGGGACTGTTACCGGAGATTCGTGCAGATGTTCGGCTCGGTCGTGCTGGGCCTCTCCAAGCCGGCGTTCGAAGAGCGCATCGAGGCGCTCAAGCGCCGGCGCCGCGTCACGAGCGACGCCCAGCTCGACGACAAGGACCTGCGCGCGCTGACGGCCGAGTTCAAGGCGCTGGTGCGCCGCCACGCCGAGCGCGACTTCCCCGAGGATCCGCTCGAGCAGTTGCGGCTCGCGCGCGACGCGGTGTTCCAGTCGTGGAACAACGATCGCGCCATCTACTACCGCCGCCAGAACCGCATCCCCGACGACATCGGCACCGCGGTCAACGTGCAGGCCATGGTGTTCGGCAACCTCGGCGAGACGTCGGCGACCGGCGTCGGTTTCACGCGCAATCCCGCGACCGGCGAGCACCGCTTCTCCGGCGAGTTCCTGACGAACGCGCAGGGCGAGGACGTCGTGGCCGGCGTGCGCACGCCGCGGCCCATCGACGAGCTCGAGCGGGTGATGCCGGACGCGTACGCGCAGCTGCGCGACATCACGAAGCGCCTCGAGCAGCACTACCGCGACGTCCAGGACTTCGAGTTCACGATCCAGGAAGGGAAGCTGTTCCTGTTGCAGACGCGCACCGGCAAACGCACCGCCCAGGCCGCCGTACGCATCGCCGTCGAGATGGTCGGCGAGGGACTGATCCAGGAGGACGAGGCGGTGCTCCGTGTCGAGCCCGCGTCGCTCGACCAGCTGCTGCACCCGCGACTCGACCCCAAGGCCAAGATGCGCCTCGTCACGCGCGGTCTGGCCGCGTCGCCCGGCGCCGCGGTCGGTGTCGTCGTGTTCGACGCCGACGAGGCGGCGGAGCGCGGCAAGAAGGAGCCGGTCATCCTCGTGCGCAAGGAGACGACGCCCGACGACATCCACGGCATGGACGCGGCGCAAGGCATCCTGACCGCGACCGGCGGCATGACGAGTCACGCGGCCGTGGTCGCGCGCGGCATGGGCAAGCCGTGCGTGTCCGGGGCCAGCGCGGTGCACGTCGACGAGCACCGCGGCCAGTTCACGGCCGAGGGCGTCACGGTGAAGGACGGCGACTGGATCTCGCTCGACGGCTCGACCGGCGCGGTCTTCCTCGGGCGCGCCGCGACGTTGCCGGCGGAAGTCGGCGGCGAGTTCGCGACGTTCATGAAGTGGGCCGACGCCAAGCGCCGCCTCAAGGTGCGCGCGAACGCGGACATCCCGCGAGACGCGAAGCAGGCGCGCGCGTTCGGCGCCGAAGGCATCGGTCTGTGCCGCACCGAGCACATGTTCTTCGCCGAGGATCGCCTGCCGCACGTCGTGCAGATGATCCTGGCCGCGCCCGAGGCCAAGGCGCTGCGCGAGGAGATCGACCAGAAGCACGCGCAGCTCGAGGGACTGAGCGGCAAGGCGGCGGCCGCGCACAAGCGCGAGCTGGCCGCGCTCAAGAAGAAGCAGGCCGGGCCCGAGAAGAGCTATCGCAGCGCGCTCGCGAAGCTGCTCCCGCTCCAGCGCTCGGACTTCCGCGGGCTGTTCGAGGCGATGGACGGCTATCCGGTCACGATTCGCACCCTCGATCCACCGCTCCACGAGTTCCTGCCCAAGCGCGAGAACCTGATGGTCGAGGTCGCGGAAATGCGTGCGGCGTGGACCCAGGCCCTCAAGCGCTCGAAGCGCGCGCCGAAGCCGGCCAAGCTCGCGCGCACCGAGAAGCTGCTGGCGCGCGTCGAGGAGCTGCACGAGTTCAACCCGATGCTCGGCCATCGCGGCTGCCGGCTCGGCATCACGTACCCCGAGATCACCGAGATGCAGGTGCGCGCCATCTTCGAAGCCGCGTGCGCCGTGGCCAAGAAGGGCATCAAGGTCATCCCCGAGATCATGATTCCGCTCGTCGGACACGTCGCCGAGCTGCAGAACCAGGCCGCGATCGTGCGCCGCGTGGCCACCGAGGTCATGACGAAGCAGGGCGTGACGGTCGAGTACCTGGTCGGCACCATGATCGAAGTGCCGCGCGCCGCCGTCACCGCCGACGAGATCGCGACCGAGGCCGAGTTCTTCTCGTTCGGCACGAACGACCTCACCCAGCTCACGTTCGGCTTCTCGCGTGACGACGCGGGCAAGTTCCTGCCCGAGTACGTCGCGCGCAAGGTGTTGCCCATCGACCCGTTCGTGTCCATCGACCCGAACGGCGTCGGCGCGCTCGTGCGCATGGCCGTGGAGCGCGGGCGCGACTCGCGCGCCAAACTGAAGGTCGGGATCTGCGGCGAGCACGGCGGCGATCCGGCGAGCGTCGAGTTCTGCCACGAGGCCGCGCTCGACTACGTGTCGTGCTCGCCGTTCCGCGTGCCCATCGCGCGGCTGGCGGCGGCCCACGCCGCGCTGCGCGGCCACGCCTCGGGCAGCGACCAGCGCTAGCGATCGCGTGACGCCGGCGGCCGTTCGCGGCGCCGGCGTCACGCCTCGCGAAGCGACGGCACGGCCCCGCGCCCCGCATGGACGTCGCGATCGTCATTCCCGCACTCGACGAGGAGCTTTCGCTGCCCGGCGTGCTCGCCGACGTGCCGGCCGAATTCGCGGCGCGCGTCGTCGTCGTGGACAACGGCTCGCGCGACCGCACCGCCCAGGTGGCGCGCGGCGCGGGCGCGGAGGTCGTGCGCGAGCCGCGGCGCGGCTACGGCGCGGCGTGCCTGGCCGGCCTCGCGCACCTGGCGGCGCGCCCTCCCGACGTCGTCGCGTTCCTCGACGCCGACCACAGCAACGATCCGCGCGAGTTGCCCGCGCTGCTCGCGCCCCTCGCCGCCGGCGCCGATCTCGCGATCGGTTCGCGCGTGCTCGGGCGCCGGGAAGAGGGCTCGCTGACCTCGCTGCAGGTGTTCGGCAACGCGCTCGCCGCGGGACTGATGCGCGTCGCGTTCGGCGCGAGGGTCACGGACCTGGGGCCGTTCCGCGCGATCCGCTGGCCCGCGCTCCAGCGCCTCGGCATGCGCGATCGCGATTACGGCTGGACCGTCGAGATGCAGGCCCGCGCGTTCCGTGAGGGACTGAGCGTCGCCGAGGTGCCGGTGCGCACCTGGCGGCGGCGCGTGGGCAGTTCCAAGGTGTCGGGCACGCTGCGCGGCGCGTTCGGCGCGGGCACGAAGATCCTGTTCACGATCGCGCGCGTGCGGCTGGGGGGTTAGCGGGACGCTCGACGGCCTCGTTCGCAGCCGGCCGCCAACGGGTGGCGTCCGTGCCGCGCGCCGTGCGCGGTTTGTCTCGCCCCGGGCCACGTCCTATCCTCCGCCGCGACTCCACCCCAGGAGGCCGCGTGCTGATCGAGGAATACCTGAAGGATCTGAGGCGCGAGCGCTTCTCGCCGCCGGCCATGGCCCGCTACGCGCACCGCACGGCGATCGCCATCCGCGGGCACATGGACGCGAACCCGGGCGCGGTGCGCTCCATCTGGAGCGTGGCGCTCGTGTACTTCGCGGTCGCGTTCCTGGTCGCCGCGCTGATGGCGGTCGCCGGCGATCGCCATCTCGCGACCGATTTCTTCCTCGGCACCGCGCTCGCCATCGGGCTGGCGTTCGTGCTCGTCACGCTGAACGTCGGACTGCTGCGCGACGCGGACGACTATCCGCTGTCGTCGCTGAACCTGCCGACCGCGCTCACGCTGCTGCGCGTCGTGCTCGTGCCGGCCACGACGCTGTTCCTGGCCGAGCGCCGCTTCGACCTGGCGCTCGCCGCGTTCCTGATCGCGGCGTTGACCGACGTCCTGGACGGCTGGATCGCGCGGCGCACGAACCAGATCACGCGCCTCGGCACGCTGCTCGATCCGTTCGTCGACATCATCTACAACCTGTCGCTGTTCGCGGGGCTCGCGGTCAGCGGGCTGCTGCCGGCGTGGGTCGCGTGGGTGGCGGCGCTGCGCTACGCGATTCTGCTCGTGGGCGGCGCGAGCCTGTACCTGTTCGTCGGCCCGGTGCGCATCCGCCCGACCGCGTTCGGGCGCATGACCGGCGTGATCATGGCCGCGCTCGTCGCCGTGCTGCTGTGGCTGCATGTGCGCGGCGGCTCGCTGCCCGAGCGGCTCGCGCCGCTCACCGAGACCGCGCTCGGAGTGCTGCTGTCCGCCACCGTCGCCCAGGTCGTGATCCTCGGCTGGTACAACCTGCGCGTCATGACCGGCAAGATCGCGACCGCCGGGCGCGTCGTCGACGACGTGCGCTGGGGCTCGCGGTGAGTTCCGCCCTCGAGGGCGACCTCAAGCATTTCTTCCCGACCGAAGTGCTGCAGCTCCTGCAACTCGCGCAGGCCGACGGGCGCCTCGAACTGTCGCGCCCCGGCGAGAGCGCGGATCTGTACTTCGAGCGCGGGCGCCCGGTGTTCGCGCGTACCGACGGCGCCGCCGTGCGCGCCGGCGAAGTGCTCGTCCACCGCGGCCAGGTCGCACGCGAGGCGCTGGAGCGCGCGCTCGAGCTGCAGCGCCGCCATCCGGGAGAGCGTCTCGGCGCGCTGCTGGTGTCGGCCGGCATCGCGACGCCGGAACAGGTGCAGCAGGCCGTCCACGAGACGCTCAGACGCATCGTGTACGGCCTGCTGCTGTGGCGCGACGGCCGCTTCCGCTTCCATCCCGGCGAGTCCGTCGCCGGCGAGGACATCCAGCTCGACCTGGATCTCGATCGCCTGATCCTCGAAGGCCTGCGCTTCGCCGATCAGTCGCGGAGCGCGTGATCCGCTAGTGCGCCGCCGGCGCCGCCGCCGGCATGCCGGGCCGCGGATCGTTGAACGGATCGGGCATGACGTCCGCTGCGTCGAGCGCACGCGTCAGGCGCTGCTTCTCGCCGTCCTCGTCGGCCTTCGCGAGCAACGCCTGCAGGGCCGCCTTGTGGGCCGTGCGCAGCGCCTGGTCGGCGGACGTCGCGACGTCCGGCTTCACGCCCTTGCCTTCCCAGTCGTCGTGCGTGATCGGGTTGATGGCGCGCCCGGTGGCCACGAACGCCGCGAAGTGCTCGCCGACGCGCAGGAACTCGCCGGGGTGCGCGGCGCCCGCCGTCGTCTCGCCGACCAGCGTCGCGCGCTTCTGGGTCTGCACGTCGTACGAGAACTCCTCGGCGCCGGAGCCAGTCGAGTGGCTGGTCAGCACGTAGACCGGCTTGCCGGCGTAGCGCGCGCCGGGCACGTAGGGCAGCGTCCAGAACTGCGTCGTGGTCCCACGCGGGCGGAAGTACAGATCGTTCAGGTGCACCGGCTGCTCGCCGGAGAACAGGTACGAGCACAGCAGCTGCACCGTCTCGGGATCGCCGCCGCCGTTGCGGCGCACGTCCACGATCAGCGCGTCCGTGCCGGCCAGGAAGTTCATGGCCGCGACCAGCACGTCGCCCGAGCCGTCGTGCGGCGACACGAACATGCGCAGATCGAGATAGCCGACGTTGCCCGGCAGCCGGCGCACCGCGTCGACGCCGTAGTTGAGCTGCCGGATCTCGCGCCGCTGGCGCGCCATCTCCTCGGCCGTCGGCTCCGCGAACTCCGAGTCGGTGAACGGCTCGGCGCGGTACTGGACGCGCAGGTGGCGGTCGTGGCTCACGGCGCGCAGGTGCACGGTCAGCGATTCGGCGTACGCCTTGGAGCTGGTGATCGCGTCGTAGGCGTGGGCCTTCTGCCGGTCGCGCAGCGAACGGATGATCTTCTGGCCCAAAGCGGGATCGACGTACGCGGTGTCGAGCCCGGCGACCACGCGGTCGAGCACCGCGGTCTTCGTCGCGGCGTCGAGCGGCGTGTCGGGCTGTTCCGGCGCGCCGTGAAACTGGGCGCGGGCCGGTGCGGCGCCGGCGAGCAGCGCGCCGAACGCGAGCGGGAGCAGGGAGCGGCGGAGCAGCGTGGACATCAGGAGCCTCCTCGGGGTGGGGTGCGACGTCGTGCGTGGAAGCCCGCCGGCACGCGCAGCCCGGCGAGCAGCAGATCGATCAGTCGTTCGGCCCGCGTCTCGACCTCGCGCCGCCGACCGAGTTCCTCGACGCTCAGGCTGTAGGGCAGGAGCGCGTTCGTCGCGGTGATGAGCGTGCGCCCGGTGGCGAGCGGATCGGGCGTGCGCAGGAGCCCGGCCTTGACGCCGTCGCGCACGACGCGCGCGATGCGCGCCGCTTCCTCCTCGAAATAGTGCGCGCGGCGCTCGAGCAGCTGCGGGCGCAGCGCGGACAGGACCTCGTCGATGCTCTTCGAGTGCGGCTGCGCGTAGTCGAAGCGGTGCAGCACGCGCGCCGTCAGCATGCGCTCCAGGCGCTTGGGCGCGAGCGTCTCCTCGTCCGCGATCGCGTCGAGCCGCTCCAGCAGGCGCGCGACCATGCGGTCCAGCGCGCTCAGCGCGACCTCCTCCTTGCCGCGGAAATGCAGGTACGTCGTGCCTTTGCCAATGCCGGCCTCGGCCGCCAGGTCGTCCATGGTGGTCTTGCGGTAGCCGTAGCGGGCGAGCAGCCGGTCGGCGGCGTCCAGGATGCGGTCGCGGACGGGAGAGCCGGCCGGGGCGGTCGTGCGCATGGGAGTCTCCAGGCGGGTGAACGAATGACTGAATTCGTATTCGAGTCATTCTACGCTGGAACCCCCGCGCGGTTTCCCGGGAATCGCGTTCGCGCGCGCACTCCGCGACGAGCGCGGACGACACGGGGGTCGGACGCGGCGAACGGCGGAGGCGCGGCGCCGCCGGGACGCGGGCGCCGGCGCCCCGCTCGCGCTCGCCGGCGAGCCAGCCACTATCGGCTTGCCGCGGCGCCCCGCGGCTCCCTAGTCTCCAGCCTCGCCGCGGTTCGCCCCACCATCACGAAACGCCCACGCCGAACGCGAGAGCGCCCCGACCGAACGCGTGACCGACTTCTCGCTGCATCTCGCTCCGAACGCCCCGTGGTGGCTGCTCGTCCTGGGGGCGCTGGCCGCGCTCGCCCTGGCGCGCTGGGCCTACGGCTTCGCCGTGCCGCCGCTGCCCGCCGGCGCGCGGCGCCTGCTTCCCGCGCTGCGCGCCGTCGCCCTCGTCGTGCTGCTCGCGCTGCTCGCCCAGCCCGCGCTCGAGCGCGCCTCGGGCGGCGCCGGGCGCGTCGTCGTGCTGCTCGATCGTTCGCGCAGCATGGACCTGCCCGAGCGTCCGGGCGGCGCCTCGCGCGCGGAAGCCGCACGGCACGCGGTCGAGGCGCTGCGCCGTGCGCTCGGCGGCCGGCCGGTCGAGGTGCGCGGCTTCGCGGCCCGGCTGGATCCGGACTCGGCGAAGGCCGCGGGCGCGGGGCGCGGCGCGACCGCGCTCGGCGATGCGCTCGAGCAGCTCGCGGCGACGCCGTCCGGCGCGAACGCCGGGGCGGTGATCGTGGTGAGCGACGGCGTGGTCAACCAGGGCGGCGACCCGGAGGCCGCGGCGCGCGCGCTCGGCGTGCCGGTGCACGCCGTCGTCGTGGGCGAGGGCGGAGCGCCCGACCGCGCCGTGAGCGGCATCGAGTCGTCGCCCGAGGCCCGCGTCGGCGAGAGCACGCCGGTGCGCGTACACGTCACCTCGAGCGAGCCCAAGGGCACGCCGCTGACCGTGCGCCTGCTGGACGGCGCGCGCGAGCTGGCGCGCGGCGTGGCGGTCGCGCCCGGCGGCGGCGCGGAGGCCGAAGTCGAGTTTCACGTGGCGCCGACCACGCCCGGGCTCGCCGTCTGGACGGCGCGCGTCGACTCGATGCCCGGCGAGTCGAGCGCGCTCGACAACGCGCGGCAACTCGCGCTCCAGGTCGCGCCCGGCCGCATCGGCGTGCTGATCGTGAGCGGCGGCCTCAACTGGGATCTCACGTTCCTGCGCCGCGCGCTCGTCGGTGACTCGGGGGTGGCCGTGGCCAGTCGCGTGCGCGAGCGCGACGGCTGGCGCGCGCTCGAGCGGCCGACGGCCCGTGTCGCGGCGCCCGAGCCCCAGGATCTGCGCGGCGTCGCCGTCGTCGTGCTGGACGGCATCGCGCCGGGCGAAGCCGGCGCCGCGTTCGACCGCGCGCTCGCCGACTTCGTGCGCTCGGGCGGCGGCCTGCTCGCGCTCGGCGGGCCGCCGCCCGGGCTCGCGCGCCTGCGCACCGGGGCGCTCGGCGCCGACCTCGCGCTGGAAAGCGCGCCCGGCCTGTTCGCGCGCAGCGCCGGCCCGGCGCCGACGCCCGAGGCGCGTGAGATCACGGAGTGGGATTCCGACGTCGCGCGCGGCGAGCGCGCGTGGCGCGAAGCCGCGCCGCTGTCCGATCTGATGCCGGTCGCGCCCGGCGCCGGCGACCGCGTCATCCTCGGCGCCGCGGGACCCGGCCCGCCGCTCGCGTTCGCGCGGCGCATCGGCCGCGGCCAGGCGCTGCTCGTGAACGGCACCGGCGTGTGGCGCTGGTCGCTGTCGCCGCTCGACGACCTGGCGGCGGACCGCGCGCGCGTGCTGTGGCGGCATTGGATCCGCTGGCTGGCCGAGCCGGTGCAGGGCGAACCGCTGCGCGTGACGCCCGAGCGCTGGCTGACGGCGAGCGGCGAGACGGTGCGCCTGCACGCCACGCTGCAGGACGCGGCGTTCCATCCCGTGGCCGGAGCCGAGGTCGAAGCCGAGCTCGAGGGCCCGCCGGGCGGCGCGCGCCACGTGCGCTTCACGCCGGGTGGCGCCGGCAGCTACGTCGCCGAACTGGACGACCTGCCGCCCGGGCGCTGGCGCGTGCGCGCGCGCGGCACGAAGGCCGGACGCGAGCTGGGCCGGGCGACGAGTGAGTTCGCGGTCGATCGCTGGAGCCTGGAGGACGCGCACCCCGAGCCGGACAGCGCGTCGTTGGCCGCCGTGAGCGCGGCCGCGGGAGGCCGCGTCACGCGGGCCGCCGACGTGGCCGCGTGGGCGCGCCGCCTGCCGGCGCGCGCGCTGGCCCCGGGCCGCGTCGAGACGGTGCACCTGTGGGAGTCGCCGTGGGTGTTCGCGTTCGCGGTCGGCGCGCTCGGTCTGGAATGGGCGTGGCGGCGGAGGCGTGGGCTGCCGTAGCCGGCGAATCGACGCCCCGGGCTCGGGTGTCGTGCCGAGGATCTCGGGCATCGTGGCACACGCGTTGCCCTGACGCTTCACGGCGCCCGTTGTCCGGCGCTTCGCAACCGGACTTCGCGTCGCGCGTCCGACGCCGTCGTGGACACTTGCGGCCACGGCGGTGCCGTCCGAGCTCGCTCCGCCCCCGCCGACCCGCCTCCGCCGGAAGAGTCCCGTGCGCATTCCGCTGCTGCTCGCGGTCGCGCTGTCCACGTGCGCGCCCGCGGATCGCGCGCTCATCTCCGAAGTGCTGTACGACGCGGTGGGCGACGACACCGGGGCCGAGTTCGTCGAGCTGTTCAACCCGACGGCGCACCCGGTGCCGCTGGCCGGCGTGCGCCTCGAGGCCGGCGACGGCGCCGGGCCCGGGCGCTGGACGTTGCGCTGGACCGGGCGCGCCGGCGACACGCTGGCCGCGGGCGCACGCTTCCTGATCGGCGGCTCGCAGGTCGCGCCCGCGCCCGACGCGCTCGTCACGCTCGACCTCCAGAACGGTCCCGACGCCGTGCGCCTGGTGTGGCCCGACGGCGCGCTCGACGTGCTCGGCTGGGGCGCGCTCGCGGACTCCGAGTACTTCTGCGGCGTGCCCGCGCCCGACGTCGCGTCGGGCGACGCGCTGGCCCGCGTGCCCGACGACGCGCGGCGCGGCAGCAACCTGCTCGATTTTCGCGAGCAACCGCCGACGCCGGGGCGCGCGAACGCGGCCGCGCGCGACCTCGCCGTGCGCGCGCGCTCGGTGACGCTCGATCCCGAGCAGCCCGCGCCCGGCACGCCGTCGCGCGTCGGCGCCACGTTCGTCAACCGCGGAACGCTCGCGCTCGCCGCCGGGGACGTGCGCGGCGTGTTCGTGCTCGGGGCCGCCGCCGACACGATCGTCGCGCCCGCCGGACTCGCGCCGGGCGACAGCGTGCGGCTGGCGGCGACGGTCTCATTCGCGACGCCGGGCCGCACGTGGGCCTGGGCGCGCGCCGCGCTCGCGGGCGACGAGCGCGCCGAGAACGACGCGGACTCGCTCGGCGCGCGCATCGGGCCGGGTCCGCTCCAGGTGCGCGAGATCCAGTTCCACCCGGCCGCCGGCGAAGGCGAGTGGGTCGAGCTGGAGTGTCTCGACGTCGCGCCCTGCCACGTCGCGGAGTTCACGCTGTCCGACCGCGGCGTGACGCGCGGGGTGCCCGACGCGGTCGACCTCGACGTGCCGCCCGACAGCCTCGTCGTGCTCGCCGAGGATCGCAGCGCGCTGCTGGCCATGGCCGGCCACCTCGACTCGACGCGCGTCGTCGCGGTGAAGCCGTGGGCCGCACTCAATAATACGAACGATTCGACGGGCGTGGCCGACGCGGTCGTGGTCCGCGAGCGCGACGGCACGCGCTCGGATCGCGTCGACTATTCGGCGTCCGGCGTTCCCGCGGGCGTGCCGCTGGAATGGAGCGACGGCCGCTGGCAGCCGTCGGGCGATCCCGCGGGCACGCCGCTGCGCGCCCCCGTCCCGCTCGCGCCGCTGCCGTCGCGTTTCACGCTCGAGCCGCGCCGCGTGCCGCCGGGCGCGCCGCGCGTGCGACTGTCGTGGGCGCTGCCGTGGCCGGGCGCGCGCGTGGCGGTCGAGGTCTACGACCTCGAGGGGCGGCGCGTCGCGCGTCCCATCCTCGATCTCGGCGTGCGCGGGCGCGGCGAGCGGACGCTCGTGCTCGGGAGCTTGAGCCCCGGTCTCTACCTGGTGGTGCTGCGCGCGCGCGACGACGCGAGCGTGGCGACGTTGACCGAGACGCGCGCGCTGCGCGTCGAGGGCGTCGTGCCGTGAGCGGGCGAGCGCAATCCCCGCGCGCGATCCCCGCGATGGCGGCGTTCGCGTCGGCCGTGGCGCTGGCGTTCGCGTGCGCGCTCGCGCCGGCCGCGCGCGCGCAGGACTTCGCGGGTCCCGCGCCGGCCGGGCCCGCCGAGTCGCCGGCCACGTTCCTCGAGCGCGCGCTGCCGCCGGCGGCGCCGGCCGCGACGCTGGCCGCGCTGGCCGTGCGCTGGGACGGCGTCGACGAGCTGGTGACGCGCGGTCTCGCGGCGGGCATCGGCTGGGGGCCGGCGCGCGGGGCGATCGGCGTTTCGCAGACCGGCGACTGGGAACTCGGCTGGACCGGCGTCGCGGGCGCGGCGGGCGCCGCGTTCGCGAATGGCGCGTGCGGCCTGCGCTTCGCGGCGCGCCGCGATCGCGAAGCGGACGCCGCGCCGCTCGAACTCGGGCCGACGCTCGGCGTCGAGACCGGTTTCGCCGCGTGGATCGCGCCCGCGCCCGACTTCGTGGGGTGGGCGAGCGCGCCCGCGGTGTGGCGCCGGGGCGCCGCGCCGCCGCTCGAGCGCGCGCTCGAACTCGGCGTGCGCTGGCGCTCGGGCGACGCCGCGGCCTGGCTCGCCCACCGCGCGCCGCCGCGCGGCATCGACGACTCGGGCGAACGCGTCGGCGGGTTGTCGCTCGTGTTCGGAGCGACCCGCGTGTGGCTCGAGGCGCGCGACCGGCCGCTGCGCGGCAGTCTCGGCATCGAGGCGCGCGTCCACGGCGTCGCGCTCGGCTGCGAAGTCGACAGCCACCCGGTGCTCGAGGAGACCGCGCGGCTCGGCGTCACCCTGGGCGGCGTGCGATGAACGCGCGCACGGCCGGCACGCCGGCGTGCGCGCCGGCGCCGGCGGTGCGCAGGGCGCGGGCGGCGGCGCTCGGCGCCGCACTCGGGCTCGGCGCCGCACTGGCGCTCGCGGCGCCGGCGTTCGCGCAGTCGCCGGAACCTCCGCCCGAGGCGCCGGAGGGCGTCGACTACGAGGCGGAGCGCGGCGACAGCCTCCACGCCGGCGAAGTCGAGGTCGACTTCGGCGCCGGCCGCCGCGAAGGCGGCGCGCTGGCGAGACGCCAGCGCGTGCGCCTGAGCAGCGAAGGGCTGGCGGCCGGGGTGCGCGAGGGCCGCGGCGATCCGCTGGCCGGCGGCACGTTCCAGTGGAACGCGCTGGGCGGCGTGCTGGGGGCGGGCAAGGTCGTGCGCCGCTGGGGGCGCGGCCTCGTGCTCGGCGGCGGCAGCCAGCCGTGGGTGCGCACGGCGCTGGACGCGGACGCGACGAGCCCGCCCTCGCGCGCCGACGGCTGGTGGTACACGAGCGCCGGAGCGCGGCCGATCGCGCTGCTCGGCGGCCGTTTCGCGCGTCGCGACCTGGGTGGCGTGGGCTGGGGCGACGAACGCGCCGGGCTCGCCGCCCTCGGCGAACGCCGGCTGCGCTCGCGCGGCGGCGCCCAATGGTCGGCGTGGCGCGGAGGCGACGCGCTGTCCTCCGAACTGGCCATGGATCGCGCCGGGCGCTGGCGCGCCGAAGCCGGCGCCTGGCGCGAGCTGCCAGGGGCGCGCGTCGCGCTCGGGGCGCGCGCCGGCTCGGACGCGTTCCGGCCGCTGGCCGACGCGAATCGGGACGGTCCGTCGCAGGCTCTGACCGCGGGCCTCAGTGCCGGCCCCGCGGCGCTCGCGGCGCGCGGATACGCGGCGTTGTGGCGGTTCCGCGAGGGCCAGACCGGGGCCCGCGCATCGCTTGAAGTGGAGCCGCGCATCCCGCAACATGGCGCTCTCGTCATCGGTTTCGAAGAGCAGCACGGCACGCGCCGCGCGCCCGCGAACACGGTGGTCCGGACGCGCGGCATGCGTCAGGGCGGATGGGCCGAATGGCGGTCGGGAGCGACGGGCCCGAGCCTCACGCTGCGCGAGGAAACCTGGGGTCGGGCCGCGTGGGCGCGCGGGAGGGTGCGCGCGGTCAGCACGGTGCGACTCGAGGCGCCGCTCGTCGGCGCGGCCTCGATCGGCGTGACGCACGCCGTGTATCGGACGGAGAGCGGCGAGAGCCTGTACCTGCCCGAGACGGAAGCCGATCGACTCGTGCTGCGGGCCCTGACCGGCGACGGCGAACGGACTCGGATCGAATGTGACGTACCGGTGGCGCACGGCGAAGTGCGCGCCGCCTTCGAACTCAATCTCGCCGAGGGCAGACCAACGCGAGCGCAGTGGACGGTGGACTGGATTCGGCGCGCGCGCACCCGGTGAACGGACGCGCGGCCTCTCTAAGGAGGACGCATGAAGTTCGCTGAGCGCATGAGCCGGCTCGGTACCGAAACCGCGTTCGAGGTGCTGCAACGCGCCCGCGCCCTGGAAGCCAAGGGCAAGCAGGTCGTGCACCTCGAGATCGGCGAGCCCGACTTCGATACGCCGAAGTTCGTCCGCGACGCCGCGATCGCCGCGCTCGACGAGGGCTGGACCCACTACGGGCCCTCCGCCGGACTTCCCGAGTTCCGCAAGGTGATCGCCGAGCAGTGGAAGGCCGAGCGCGGCATTCCGTGCGACCTCGAGAACGTCATCGTCACCCCGGGCGCCAAGCCGATCATGTTCTTCGTCATGCTCGCGCTGCTCGAAGAGGGCGACGAGGTGCTGTACCCGAATCCCGGCTTCCCGATCTACGAGTCCGTCGCGAAGTTCCTCAACGCGCGCGCCGTGCCGCTCGCGCTGCGCGAGGAGAACGGGTTCGATCTCGACCTGAAGGAGCTGGAGTCGAAGATCACGTCGCGCACGAAACTGCTGGTGCTGAACTCGCCGCACAACCCGACCGGCGCCGTCTTGAAGCCCGAGACCGTCGAGGGCATCGCCGCGCTCGCGCGCAAGCACTCGTTCCGCATCCTTTCCGACGAGATCTACGCGAAGATCCAGTACGAGGGTCGTCACCTGAGCGTGGCCTCGCTGCCCGGCATGGCCGACCGCACGATCGTGCTGGACGGTTTCTCGAAGACGTACGCCATGACCGGCTGGCGGCTCGGCTTCGGCATCATGGAGAAGGCGCTGGCCGTCCACGTCGCGCGGCTGCAGACGAACTCGAACTCGTGCACGGCGTCGTTCGTGCAGCGCGCCGGCATGGCGGCGCTGACCGGGCCGCAGGCCGAGGTGCACGCGATGGTCGAGGAGTTCCGCACGCGGCGGAACGTCATGGTCGAAGGGCTGAACGCGCTGCCCGGCGTCACGTGCTTCATGCCGCGCGGGGCTTTCTACGTGTTCCCGAACATCCAGGGCACCGGAATGAAGAGCGCGGACCTGGCCAAGGCGCTGCTCGAGGAGGCCGGCGTCGCGTGCCTGTCGGGCACGTCGTTCGGCGCGCACGGCGAGGGCTACCTGCGCCTGTCGTACGCGAACAGCCTCGCGAACATCCAGAGCGCGCTCCAGTGGATGGGCGAATACCTGAGCGTGCGCGCGCGCTGATCGCGGCGCGCGGCGGGCGCCGATCGTGACGAACGCTGTGCGCCTGTCGCGGCACGCGACGTGCAGAAGAGAAGGCCGCGGCGGAGACGCCGCGGCCTTCGCGCTTTCGCTCGGGAAGGCTCGCGGGTCGTCCGTCCGCCACCGCCCTCGCGCCTCAGCGCCCGCCCCCGCCAGGAGCGCACCATGCGCCTCGGTTTCGCATCTCTCCCCGCTGTGCTCGCTTCGCTCGCCTTCCTGCCGCTCGCGTTCGCGCCCGCCACGGCCGGTCCGCTCCGCCTCAACGAATTCTGCGCCGGCCCGGCCCGCGACTGGGACGGCAGCGGCGCGTTCTCGTCGCGTGACGACGAATGGGTCGAAGTCGTCAACACCGGCGCCACGCCGCTCGACCTGACGGGCTACTTCATCACCGACGGCGACTCGATCCCGCGCTACGGCTTCTCCGGTACGCTGGGCGCCGGAGGGAGGAAGCTCGTGTTCGGCAAGGACGCGGTCGACTGGGAGCGCGCGACCGGGCAGCCGGTGTTCGGCTTCTCGCTCGGCAACAGCGGCGACGCCGTCATCCTGTGGCGCGTCGCGGGCGCGGACTCGCTGATCGAGGACGACTACACGTACAAGAGCCACGAGGCCGCGGCCGACCGCGCCGTGGGCCGCCTGCCCGACGGCACCGGCGTGTGGACGCTGCTCGACTCGCTCGATCCGTACACCGGCACGCTCACGCCGCCCGCGTCCGGCTGCGTGCCGACACCGGGCGCGATCAACGTGTGCGATCCGACGCCGACGTCGCGTGCGACGTGGGGCGAGCTGAAGACGCGCTATCGCTAGACGAGCGGGGGCGGCGTAACAACGCCGCCCCGTCACGGAGCACGGCGCGCCGCCGACCACGCGGGGCGCCCGTCGATCGCGGGCCGGGAGGGATTGACCCTCACCGGCCCGCGCCGTTAGTGTCCTCGCGCGTCTTTGCCACCCATCCCACCTGGAGATCCGCCCCGTGTCCTCCGAAGTCGCTCCGCCCGACGAACTGGCCGCCGCGCACCGGGCCGGCCGCCTGGGATGGCCGGTCGAACGCCTCGAGAAGAAGGCGCTCGAGATCCGCCGCGACATCGTCACGCTGCTGTCCAAGGCCCAGACCGGGCACTCGGGCGGGCCTTTGTCGTGCGCCGACTTCGGCACGGCGCTGTTCTTCAACGAGCTGAACATCGATCCCAGGAACCCGAAGTGGCCGGAGCGCGACTACTGGCACTTCTCGATCGGCCACGTGACGCCGGTCATCTATTCGCTGATGGCCGAGCGCGGCTACTTCCCGCTCAAGGACCTGATGAAGTTCCGAGCGTTCGACGGCCACGCGCAGGGTCACCCCTCGACGCACGACACGCCCGGCATCGAGGTCTCGGCCGGCTCGCTCGGGCAGGGGCTGTCGGTGTGCTGCGGCGTCGCGATGGCCGCGCGCATCGACCATCACCCGCGCCGCGTGTACTGCGTGATGGGCGACGGCGAGCAGCAGGAAGGGCAGATCTGGGAAGCGGCGATGTTCGCGGGGCACTACAAGCTCGACCAGCTGTGCGCGTTCATCGATTACAACCGCAAACAGATCGACGGCGACGTCGAGGACATCCTCGGCATCAAGCCGCTGGCCGACAAGTGGCGCGCGTTCAATTGGAACGTGATCGACTGCCAGGGCCACGACATGCGCGACATCCTACGCGCGATCGCCGAGGCCCGCGCGCATCGCGGCCGCCCGAGCGTGATCCTGGCGCACACCGTGATGGGGCAGGGCGTCTCCTACATGGCGGACGACTACCACTGGCACGGCAAGCCACCGAAGCCCGATCAGGCCGAAGCCGCGCTCAAGGAACTGGGCACGTCCTACGCCGAGTGGTCGGCGCGGCTGCTCGCGAACTGACGCCATGACCGCGACCATCTCGCTGCCCGAAAAAGTCGAAATGAAGAAGACGCGCGAAGGCTTCGGCCGCGCGCTCGTGGACCTCGGCGAAAAGGACCCGCGCATCGTCGTGCTGGTCGGCGACCTCAGCGAGTCGACGATGGTGCACTTCTTCGCCGAGCGCTTTCCCGAGCGCTTCATCCAGGTCGGCATCGCCGAGCAGAACATGTGCTGCATCTCGGCCGGGCTCGCGGCCATGGGCAAGGTCCCGTTCTTCGCGACGTACGGCGCGTTCGCGTCGTGTCGCGCCGCGGACCAGATCCGCGTGACGGTCGCGTACTCGAACCTGAACGTGAAGATCGCCGGCGCGCACGGCGGCATCTCGGTGGGCCCCGACGGCGCGACGCATCAGGCCATGGAGGAGATCAGCATCATCCGCTCGATCCCGAACATGAGCATGATCGTGCCGTGCGACTTCTGGGAGACGTACAAGGCCACGAAGGCCGCGGCCGCGCACGTCGGCCCGGTGTACCTGCGCTTCGGGCGCGAGGACGTGCCGGTCGTGACCGACGAACACACGCCGTTCACGTTCGGCAAGGGCGAGGTGTTCGCGGAAGGGACGGACCTCACGATCATCGCGTGCGGCGTCATGGTGTACGAGGCGCTGCGCGCGCGCGAAGCGCTGGCCACGCGCGGCCTCGCGGCGCGCGTCGTCAACCTGCACACCGTGAAGCCGCTCGACCGCGAGCTCATCGTGCGCTGCGCGAAGGAGACCGGCGCCATCGTCACGGCGGAAGAGCACCAGGTGAACGGGGGTCTCGGCGGCGCCGTCGCCGAGGTCGTCGTGCAGAGCACGCCGGTGCCGATGGAGCTGGTCGCCGTCCACGACCGCTTCGGCCAGTCGGGCAAGCCCAGCGAGCTGATGGACGCGTTCGGCCTGCGCGCCAAGGACATCGTCGCCGCCGCCGACCGTGCGCTCGCGCGCAAGCGCGCGCGGTAGGGCAAGTCGCGTCGCGACCCTTTGGGACGCGGTCGGCGAGCGCTTCGCCCCGATGTTTGACGCGCCCCAAGGTGCCCCCTATATTCCCCGCCTCGACTTCGTGCGGAAGTGGCGGAACTGGCAGACGCACTAGATTCAGGTTCTAGCGCCCGAAAGGGTGTGGGGGTTCAAATCCCCCCTTCCGCACCACACCAACCGCTCGAGCCGCCGCGCCGGAAGGCCAGCCGGCACGGCCCGATCCTCCGGCCGCGCACCTCGATGCGCCGAGTCCCATGAGCCCTAGTCCCGAGTCGGCCGAGCGGGTGGTGGCCCAGAATCGCCGGGCCAGCCACGACTACTTTATCCTGGAAACGTTCGAGGCCGGCCTCGTGCTGACAGGCACCGAGGTGAAGAGCCTGCGCCAGGGCAGCGCCAGCCTCGCGGAGTCGTTCGCCACCGTCGAGAACGACGAGGCGTTCGTCCGCCAGCTGCACATCTCCCCGTACGCCCAGGGCAACCGCTCGAACCCGGACCCGGTGCGCTCGCGCAAGCTCCTCCTCCACAAGAAGGAGATCGTGCGGCTGAGAGAAGCCGTGGCGCAGAAAGGCCAGACGCTGATCCCGCTGCGGCTGTACTTCTCTCGCGGGCGCGCCAAACTGCTGATCGGCGTGGCCAAGGGCAAGAAGCTGTACGACAAGCGCGCCACGATGGCCGAGAAGGACGCGAAGCGCGAGATGGACCGCGCGCGCCGCAACAAGGGACGGGACGAGTGAGCGGGATGAAGCACGAGCCGGCGCCCGACGCGCGGCGCGACGTGGGGCGCACGCGGCGCGGCGCCGCGTGGGCAGGCCTGGCGTTGACGCTGGCCGTCGCCGTGCTGCCGCACGTCGCGAGCGCCGGCCGCGCGGTGAGTCCGCCGATCGAGCCGCGCGGGCTGGAAGGCGCGCCCGTGCACGTGGTCGACCAGAAGCCCTGCGTCGGCGCGAACGACCTGGCGCGCCTGCTCGACGCCGCGAAGTACTGGCGCGCCGACGTGCGCAAGCTCGAGCTGCGCTCGGGCGCGCATCGCGTGCAGCTGACCGCCGACAACCCGTTCGTGATCGTCGACGACGCGACGCTCCGGCTTCCCGACCCGGTGCGCTCGGTGCACGGCGAGCTGCAGGCGCCGGTCGCGCTGCTCGACTCGCTGCCCCACGATTCCACGCTGGCCCGCCTGCTGTACGACGCGCGCCGCGGCATGGTGCTGGTGGTGCCGACGAGCGGCACGGTGGGCACGCCGCGCCTGAGCGTGGCCGAGGGCGTCACCCGGCTGACGCTGCCCGTCGATCAGCCCGAGGACGCGCAGGTCGTGAGCCGGGCGCGCGAACACTTCCGCCTGCGCTTCGCCGGCTTCTACGCGGGCGGCGCCGCCGACAGCGGAAGCGTCGGCCTGGTGCGCGGGGTGCGCGGTCTCGCCGCGGTCACCGGTTGCGCGTTCGAACTCCGCATCGCGCCCGACGCGGCGGCGTTCCGCCTGGTGCGCGAGCCGGGCCGCGTCACGCTCGAGGTCTCGCGCGCGCCGGTGGCGGCGTGGGAGGCGTTCGCGCCCGAGGGCCCGAGCGGGCCGCGCCATCTGCGCATCGTCGTGATCGACCCAGGCCACGGCGGCGCCGACCCCGGCGTGATCGACCACGGCCTCGAAGAGAAGGACCTGACGCTCGCACTCGCCAAGCGCGTGCGCACCGAACTCGAGCGCCGCCTCGGCGTGCGCGTCGTGCTGACGCGCGACGACGATCGCGCGATCTCGGCCGAGCAGCGCGCCGAGATCGCGAATCGCGCGCGGGCCGATCTGGTCCTGTCGCTGCACGTCGACGGCTTCGCGAACCCGCGCGCGCGCGGCGCCACGGCGCTGTGCCCGCCGGCGTCCTACTCGGGCGCGTCGGGCACGCGCGGCGCGCCCGAGGCCGCCACGCTGGCCGTGCTGCCGTGGCGCGAGGTCGCGGCGCGTTACGCGGTGCAAAGCCGGGCGCTGGGCGAGGCCGTGCTGACCGCGCTCGAGCTGCGCGACTCGGGACCGACGCGACTGCGCGAGACGCTGCCCATCGAGCTGCTGGGCGTGAACGCGCCGGGGCTGCTGCTCGAGTGCGCGACGCTCACGAATCCCGCGGATCGCGAGCGCGTCAGCGGCGACGCCGGGCAGGACGCCATCGCCATTGCCATCGCCGACGGCGTCGAAGCCTGGCAGAGGAACGAATGAGCGCGTTCGCCCGGCGTGCCGTGCGCGTCGCGATTGGAGCGCTTCTGTTCGCTGTGCTAGCGTGGGCGTTGTGGCACGCGCGGTCGCCGCAGCGCGGCGCGAACCGCGCCGCGGCGCGCCCGGACACGGTCGCCGCGGGCCTCAAGGCGGTGCGCCTGTACTTCGCGGCGCCGTCGGGCGACAGTCTCGTCGGCGAGGCGCGCGACTTGGTCGAAGGCGGGACGCTCCACGACCGCGTGACCGCGCTCGTGGCCGAGTTGGATCGCGGTCCCCTGCACGCGAACGCGGTGGCTGCGCTCCCCGCGGGGACGTCCGTGCTGCACGTCTACCTCGACGATCGCGGGCAGATGACACTGGATCTGTCGCGCGCGTTCGTGCAGGGATTCCACGGCGGATCGACCGCCGAGTATCTGGCGATCGCGTCGCTAGTCCGCACCGTGGCGGACAACGTGCCGGAAGTGAAGCGGCTGCTGCTGGTGTGCGGAGGCGAACCGTTGTCCACGCTGGGCGGGCACCTGCCGCTGGATCGCCCGATCGACGTCTCCGACTGGCCCTGAAAAGAGGACGTGCATGCCGGCCACCCATGATCCGCGCCCCATCGGCGTGTTCGACTCCGGTCTCGGCGGGCTGACCGCGGTGCGCGAGCTGCTGCGCACGCTGCCGGCCGAATCCATCGTGTACTTCGGCGACACCGCGCGCCTGCCGTACGGCGCGAAGTCGCGCGACACCGTGACCCGCTTCAGCCTCGAGATCGCCGCGTTCCTCGTCCGCCAGAACGTGAAGGCCATGCTGGTCGCGTGCAACACCGCGTCGTCGTACGCGCTCGACACGCTGAGCGCGCGGCTCGACATCCCGGTCGTCGGCGTGATCGAGCCGGCCGCCCGCGCCGCCGCGGCGGCCAGTCCGCGCGGGCGTATCGGCGTGCTGGGCACGCTGGCCACGGTCACGAGCGGCGCGTATCCGCGCGCGCTCGAGACGCTGGCCCCTGGCGCGAACGTGATCTCGCGCGCCTGTCCGATGTTCGTGCCGCTGATCGAGGAGGGCTGGCTGCAGCATCCGGTGATGCGCCAGGTGGCGGAGGAGTACCTCGTGGAGCTGCGCGCCGCGGACCTCGAGAGCGTCATCCTCGGCTGCACGCACTATCCGCTGATCGCGCCGCTGCTCGCCGAGCTGCTGGGGCCGACGGTGCGACTCGTCGACTCGGGCGCCGAGGCGGCGCGCGCGATGGCGGCGCTGCTGGGCGAGCGCGGCCAGCTCGCGTCGGGCAAGGCCGAGCACCATTTCTTCCTGAGCGACGAGCGCCTCGACTTCGCACGCGTGGCGCGCGGCTTCCTCGGCCGCGAGTTGCCGCCCACGACCATCGTGGATCAGACCGACCTGCCGTGGTTCGAGCGCTCGCCGGTGACGCGCGCACCCCGGCCGACGCTCGCTCCCAGCGCGGAGCGCGCATGACGCGCAAGCCCGCCGCGATCCGCGAACGCGAGGGCCGCCCGCAGGCGCCGCCCGATTTCCAGCGCGAAGGCGGCCGGACCCCGAAGCGCATGCGCGCGTTCAAGGTCGAGCGCGGCGTCATGAAGCACGCCGAGGGCTCGGCGCTCGTCACCATGGGGCGCACACGCGTGCTGTGTTCGGCCAGCGTCGAAGACCGGCTGCCGGGCTGGCTACGCGGCAAGGGCCAGGGCTGGGTCACCGCGGAGTACGGCATGCTGCCGCGCGCCACGAACGATCGCACGCCGCGCAGCAGCCAGACCGGCGGACGGGCGCAGGAGATCCAGCGCCTGATCGGCCGCTCGCTGCGCGCGGTCACGGATCTCAAGGCGTTCGGCGAACGCACGATCACCCTGGATTGCGACGTGCTGGAAGCCGACGGCGGCACGCGCACCGCCGCGATCAACGGCGCCCTCGTCGCGCTGCACGACGCGTTCGTCACGCTGTCGAACCGCAATCACCTGGTGAGCCCACCGCTCAAGGACGCGATCGCGGCGATCTCGGTCGGGCTCGTGGACGGCGTGCCCTGCCTCGACCTCGACTACGCGGAGGACTCGCGCGCCCAGGTCGACATGAACGTGGTGATGACGGGCGGCGGGCGCTTCGTCGAATTGCAGGGCACCGGCGAAGGCACGTCGTTCGCCGACCAGGACCTGCGCGCGCTGCTGTCCCTGGCGCGCAGCGGCATCCGCCGTGTCGTCGCGTTCCAGCGCAAACTGCTCGGCTCCTCCGGCCTGCTGCCGCTCGGCAGCTGACGCCGCATCCGGTCGGCCTGGGAGGCCGCGTGCACTATACGCTCGCCACGTTCAATCGCGACAAGCTGCGCGAATTCAAGCGACTGTTCGAGGGTTCGGACATCGAGCTGACCGGCATCGCCGACTATCCCGGCGCGTCGGTGCCCGCCGAGACCGGCGCGACGCTGCTCGAGAACGCCGAGCTCAAGGCCAAGGCCGCGGTCCAGGTCTCGCGCTTCGCGTCGATCGCGGACGACACCGGGCTCGAGATCGACGCGCTGCACGGGCGGCCGGGCGTACGCACGTCGCGCTACGCCGGACCCTCGGCGCGCGACCAGGACAACGTCGAGGCCGTGCTCGAGCAGATGAAGGCCGTGCCGCTCGAGAAGCGCACGGCGCGCTTTCGCACCGTGCTCGTGGCCGCGTTCCCGCGCGGCCCGGAAATCGTGGCCGAGGGCGTGCTCGAGGGTCGCATCACGCTCGAGCCGCGCGGCAGCAACGGGTTCGGCTACGACCCGGTGTTCGAGCTGCCCGACCTCGGGCGCACGCTCGCCGAACTCACGCTCGAAGAGAAGAACCGCCTGTCGCATCGCGGCCGCGCGGTGCAGCGGCTGATCGCGTCGCTGTGGGCCCGCTGAGGCGTCGCGTCGCGCGCTGACGGCGGACGCCGCTCGGCCGCGTCAGGGCGCGACGAGACGATGCACGCGCAGCATGTTCGTCGAGCCCGACGCGCCCGGCGGCGTGCCCGCGACGACGACGACCGCGCTCCCGACCGGCCAGCGGTTGAGCGCGAGCAGCGCGCGATTGACCTGATCGATCATGGCGTCGGTGTCGGCGACCCACGGCACCACGAACGTCTCAACGCCCCAGGCCAGCGCGAGCTGGCTGCGCACCGCGGGCTCGGTCGTGAACGCGAGCAGCGGGATGCGCTGGCGATGGCTGGCCACGCGCCGCGCCGTCTGCCCGCTCTGCGTGAACGCGACGAGCGCGCAGGCGCCGATGTGCTCGGCGGCGCGAACCGCGGCGAGCGCGATCGCGTCCGGCGTGTGCGCCGGATGCAGGTCGACGCCGGACAGATGGGACAGGCCCTGCGCCTCCGCGGCCTCGATCAGCCGCGCCATGGTTGCGGCCGCCGTCGTCGCGTACTCGCCGACGCTGGTTTCCGCCGAGAGCATGAGCGCGTCCGCGCCGTCGAGCGCGGCGTTCGCGACGTCCGACGCCTCGGCGCGCGTCGGGCGCGAGTGATGGATCATGGACTCGAGCATCTGCGTGGCCACGATCACCGGTCGTGCGTGCTCGCGGGCCAGGCGGATCGCGCGCTTCTGCACGAGCGGCACCTGCTCCAGCGGAATCTCCACGCCGAGGTCGCCGCGCGCCACCATCAGGCCGTCGAACGCGACGACGATGTCCTCGAGGTTCGCGACCGCCTCGGGTTTCTCGAGCTTGGCGATGACGGGCAGGCGCGCGCCGCTCTTGTCCATCTCCGCGTGGACGGCGACCACATCGGCGGCGCTGCGCACGAACGACAGCGCGATCAAGTCCGCGCGCAGCGTCAGCGCGAAGCGCAGGTCGTCGCGATCCTTCTCCGTGAGCGCGGGCGCGCTGACCGTGACGCCGGGCAGGTTGATGCCCTTGTGGTCCGACACCGTGCCGCCCTCGACGACCCGGCAGCGCACGTCGTGGCCGTCCGAGGCGAGCACCTCGAGCTTGACGAGTCCGTCGTCGATCAGGAGCGTGTCGCCCCGCTTCACGTCGCGGGCCAGCATCGGGTAGTCGGTCGAGGCGCGTTTCCAATCGCCGTCGATCACGTCGGTCGTGATCACGAACTCGGCGCCGGTCTCGAGGCGCACCGAGCCGCGCGCGAAGCGCCCGAGGCGGATCTTCGGCCCCTGCAGGTCCACGAGGATGCCGACCGCGCGGCCCGTCGCGTCGGACGTCTCGCGCACGACGCGGTACAGCGCGGCGTGCTCCTCGCGCGTGCCGTGCGAGAGATTGAGACGCGCCACGTCCATGCCGGCGTCGACCAGGGCGCGGATCTGCTCGGGCGACGACGTGGCCGGGCCCAACGTGCACACGATCTTGGCGCGGCGACTCATGCGCGTTCCGAGGAAAGAGTGGGGTGGATGACGGGGTTCGAACCCGCGACACCCGGAGCCACAGTCCGGTGCTCTACCAGCTGAGCTACATCCACCGCCATCGGGTACCGAGATGGGCAGCGCGTACGAGGAACGTCATCTGGCGCGCCTGGAGGGAATCGAACCCCCGACCCACGGATTAGAAATCCGTTGCTCTATCCTTCTGAGCTACAGGCGCGGGGATCGAGCCGGCCAATCCGGCAGATACGTCGCGGCCGGCAAATAAGTCGGGGCGAGAGGATTTGAACCTCCGACACCCTGCTCCCAAAGCAGGTGCGCTACCGGGCTGCGCCACGCCCCGGTCACTTTCAGGGCGGGAAGAATAGTCGGGGCCATGAGCCCCGTCAATCGGGCCGCCGTGCCGGCGGCCACCCCACGCGTGCGAGGTGGCCGCCATCGGCGCGGCGGGCGAGGCGGGCGCGTTCAGCGCGCGAGCACGAAACGCGCGACGCGCGCACCCTCGACGGTCACGAGTCGGGCGAAGTACACGCCGGAGCCCACGCGACCGCCGTCGTCGCGGCCCCCGTCCCATGTCGTGTTCGCGAGTCCGGCCGCGACCCAACCGTTCGCGAGCGTCGTGACGTGCCGGCCGCTGACGTCGAAGACGTCGATGCGGGCCTGCATGCCGTGCGGGATGCCGAAGCTCAACTCCACACGCGCGCCGCCCTTCGCTTCGAGCGACAAGGCGTGAGGAGCGGCGGCCTCGCCCGAGCCTGCCGGGGTCATGTTCTCCGGGAACTCGTAGCAACACCCGCCGGGTGGCGGGCCGTTGACGTGGAGCGGCGGACTCTGCCCGAGGTACTGGCAGATGTAGACGGATGATTGGGGCACATCGACCGGGTTCACGTAGGGGCGGAACGAAACACTCGTGCTCGTCCCGGTCAACGTCAGCGACGTGGGCAATCCCACCATGCCGGGATCCGCCAGCTTCACGCGATTGCCGCCGGCCACGTCGAACCACTCGAGATTCGCCGGCCGGCCGGTGTCGTCGCTCTGTGTCCCGATCGTCATGGTCACGAGCGAGCCCTGGGTGACGTTGGAGTTGCTGAAGCCGAAGCCCGGGCGCACCGGCTCGACCCAGTCGAACTCGAACTCGGGCGCCGGATGCCAGACGATCTGGCGGATGACCACGCTTTGCGCGTCGAAGGCCGCGAAGTACTCGTCGCCGTTGGAGTCCTTGAAGTACTCGGACGCCGCGTACGCCGGCAGCGAGCCCGGCGTCGGGTCGGGAAGCACCGTCGGCACGGCGTGCGGGAAGATGTTCGCGAGACGCCCGCGGTACGTCCAGCTCGGCGTGTTCGGCTGCGGCAGGTAGGTCTGAATCGTCGGATCGGGTCCGGTGAAGAAGCTGAGCGGCTTGCCCGAGTTCGTCGTCACCATCAGGTACCACAGCCCGTTGTGCGCGAAGACGTGCGGAGACTCGAGGAGGTTGTTGAAGCTGTACGCCCGATACGTGATCCAGATCGGATACACGTCCTCCCAGTGGAAGAGGTCGGTCGTCGAGCGCGCCATCCCGATCACGAAATCGCTCGTCGTGTCCGGCACGAAGTTGGGGTCGAGGTACGGAAACGGGAACTGCGGCAGCTCGGACGGCATCTTCGGCCGCGTGGTGTAGTACATGAGCCAGTGGCCGGCGTTCGTGGGATCGGGCATGACGAACGGATCGCGAAAGTCCGCGCAGCGCGACCAGGGCACGGCGGATTCGCAGTCCATGACCAGCGTCCGGTTCGTCCAGTTGTATAGATCGGTCGACGTCGCGACGCCGATGCGCTGCAGCTGCGCGCCCGTGATGTCGTGCACGCCGGTGAAGAACATGTAGTACGTGCCCCCGGCGTCGCGCACGATCGTCGGCGCCCACACGTGCGAGTCGTCCCACGTGACCGGGCTCTCGATTGGCACGACGACGGGATGCGCGTTGCTCCAGTCGTAGAGGTTCGGCGACGTCGCGTGGCCGAGCGCGATTTCGTTCGCGGCCGGCTCGCTCGTGTCGTGACGGATGTAGAAGATGTGATACGCGCCGTTGTCGTCCTTGAGGATCGTGAAGTCCTTGGGGCGATAGCCGGGGTCGGGGAAGAACTGATTCGCGGTGCCGATGATCTGCCCCTCGTTCGCGCGAGCGGCGGTCGGCCAGGCGACGGCCAGAGCCAGACCGAGAGCGAGGAGCGTCGAAGCCGGGTTCCGCGGAAGATCTCGGGTGCGGGGGCGGGGCGTCGGGGACGGGTTCGCGATTGGAGTCACGAGGGGTCTCCTTTCCGAACGGACGAATCTCGATGCTGCGGGGGGGGAAGCGCCCTTTGGGGCAAGGGAGCTTCTAGTGCCGATGGTGTCGCCGCGTCAAGGCCTTGTGTGTCTCGCCTCCGCGCGGCGCCGCATTGCCGTTGTGCGGCTTCGCGCCCGCCCCTATGCTTCGCGGCCTTGAGAGGGCCCCCGCAACGGGGACCCCATCGGATAGGAAGGAGAGCGCGATGAGCGGCGTGAACAAGGTGATCCTGGTCGGCAATCTGGGCGCGAATCCCGAGATGCGCTTCACCCAGGGAGGGCAGGCGGTCGCGAACCTGCGGCTGGCCACGACCGAGAAATGGACCGACAAGAGCGGTCAGAAGCAGGAAGCGACCGAGTGGCACCGCATCGTGGTGTGGGGCAAACAGGCCGAGATCGTGGGCCAGTACCTGACCAAGGGGCGGCAGATCTTCGTCGAGGGCAGCATCCGCACCCGCCAGTGGCAGGACAAGGAAGGCCAGAAGCGCTTCACCACCGAGATCGTGGCCCGCAACATCCAGATGTTGGGCGGCCGCAGCGAGTCCCGGCCGGATGACGTGGGCGCGACGGTGCCTCCGGACGACTCGGTCGGCGCCGACTTCGGCGGTGGACCGGACGACGATATTCCGTTTTGAGCATCAGAGGGGTTGCGCGCCGCCCAGCCGGCGGCGCCGAACTCTTGTCGGGGGCGTCCAGGTCTCGACGGGGGCTGTGAATCATAGAGTGCAGGCCGGGGACCCGTGTCCTCGTCAAAAAAACGGGAACATTCATCTGCCAACGAGCAGATGGCTCTCGCTGCCTAACTAGCAGCGACGGTCGCTCGCACCCCGCCTGTGGGATGCGATGCGAGCGTCAAACAAACGCAGGCTGGTCCAAAGCCCTCGCTCGTGGGCCGCGGACGAGATCCAATCGAGCTGGCGCGTCGCTGATCCCGCCGGTCGGAGCGGAAACGCGCGAGACTCAAACGGCCGGACACGCCTGTAGGACTCTCTGAGAATCGGCTTTCGGACGCGGGTTCGATTCCCGCCGCCTCCACCAATACCGCCAATCGGCGCGGGCCCGTCGGCCCGCGCCGCGGCTTTTGAGGCCGCGATGACGGGCTTTTTTCGGCTTGCAGCCCCACCGCCCGGTGACTAGTCTCGCGCGTTCCGTGAACGGGGGCCTGGCGACTTTGAGCGGGCGTCTGGCCGGGGTTCGCGAGCGGATCGCCGCGGCCGCCCGGCGTTCGGACCGTGCCCCGGATGCGGTCCGCCTGGTCGCGGTCACGAAGACCGTCCCGCCCGACGTCGTGGCCCAGGTCGTCGCACTCGGGGTGCGTGACCTCGGCGAGAATCGAGTACAGGAAGCGGATCGGAAGATCCAGGAAGTGGGAAGGACCGCGCCCGACGGCGCGCCGCTTCACTGGCATCTGATCGGCCACCTGCAGAGAAACAAAGCCGGCCGCGCGGTGGAGCTGTTCGACCGCATCCATGGCGTGGACGGGCTCGAAGTGGCCGAGGCGCTGTCGCGCCGCGCCGCGAGCGCCGGGCGCCGGCCGCGCATCCTGATCGAAGTGAACGTGAGTGGGGAGGCCAGCAAGTTCGGCGTCGCGCCGGAAGCGCTGCCCGAGCTGCTCGAATCCGTTTCCGCGCTCACAGGGCTCGAACTCGAGGGGCTGATGACGGTGGGCCCGCCGGTGCGCGAGCCCGGGGAGAGCCGGCCGCACTTCGCCCGCCTGCGCAATTTGCGCGACGCGGCCGAAGTCCGGCTGCATCGGAAGCTCCCCGAATTGTCGATGGGCATGAGCGGCGACTTCGAAGTGGCGGTCGAGGAAGGCGCGACGCTGGTCCGCGTGGGAAGCGCGCTGTTCGGAGCGCGCGGCTAGTTCGGAGGTATCGGATGTTCGTGTTCGGCAACCTGCTGTCCACGCTGGCCGGGCTCATCCACATCGTGGTCAACGGGCTGATGCTGATCGTGTTCATCAACGCGCTGCTGTCGTGGGTGCGCCCCGACCCCGGCAATCCGATCGTGATGTTCCTGGACCGGGTCAGCGACTTCGTGTGCAACCCGATCCGGCGGCTGTTCCCGACGGTGATGTCGGGCATCGATTTCGCGCCGTTCATCGCCATGCTGCTGCTGTGGGCCATCGACAACTTCGTGGTGAAGACGCTCAGCGACATGGCGATTCGCATGGGATGACGGCCCAACTGCGGGTGCGCGTGCATCCGGGCGCGCGGCAGGAGGGGCTGGTCGGGCGCATGGGCGACGGGACGCTGAAGCTGGCGGTGCGCGCGGCCCCCGAGGGTGGCAAGGCGAACCGTGCGGTCGAGGCGCTGCTCGCCGAGGCGCTCGCGATCGGCGCGAAGCAGGTGACGGTGGTGCGCGGCGCATCCGCGCGCACGAAGACGGTGGCGATCGAAGGACTGTCGCCCGAGGAAGTCGAGCGGCGCATCGCCGCTCGGCTGGCCGGGCGCGAGGGAAGCGAAGGGGAGAGCGAATGACGGTCGAGTTGCGCAGCCGGATCGAGGAGGCGGCCGACGCCGTGCGCCAGCGCGTCAAGGGCGCGCCGCGCGTCGGCATCATCCTCGGCACCGGGCTCGGCGATTTCGCGGACGCGCTCGAGCGTCCGACGGTCATCGCGTATCGCGACATTCCGCACTTCCCGCTCTCGACGGTCGAGAGTCACGCCGGCGAACTGCACGTCGGCACGCTGGCCGGCAAGACCGTCGCGATCATGAAGGGCCGCGTGCACTACTACGAGGGCTACACCATGCAGCAGGTGGCCTTCCCGGTGCGCGTGCTCAAGGCCATCGGCTGCGACACCCTGATCGTGACGAACGCGGTCGGCGGCATGAATCCGAACATGACGCCGGGCTCGATCGTGGTCACCACGGATCACATCAATCTGATGGGCGACAATCCGCTCATCGGCCCGAACGACGAATCGCTCGGCCCGCGCTTCCCCGACATGAGCGAGCCGTACGCGCGGCCGCTCGTCGCGCTCGCCGAAGCCGTCGCGCTGGATCTCAAGATCGCCCTGCAGCGCGCCGTGTTCGTGGCCGTGCCCGGGCCGAATCTCGAGACCGCCGCGGAGTACCGGTTCCTGCGCTGGATCGGAGCCGATGTGGTGGGCATGTCGCTCGTGCCCGAGAACCTCGCTGCGGTGCACGGCGGCCAGCGTGTGCTGGCGTTCAACGTCGTCACCGACGCGTGTCTGCCTGACAACCTCCATCCGGTGAACATTCCTCAGATCCTGGCCACGGCCGGGCGCGCCGCGCCCGTGCTGATGCGTCTCGTGACCGAGGTCGTGCGCCGGCTCGAAATTTCCGAGTAGGGGTCCCGCTCGTTCCCGTGGACCCGGATCAGGAAGGAGTCACAAATGGCAGCGTCGCGTAAGTCGTCGGCCCGACCGGGCAAGGCGGGCAAGCCGAACCGTTCGAGCGCGTCCTCACGCTCCAAGCCCGCGAAGTCCGCGAAGGCCGCAAGGCCCGCGGTGAAGAAGAGCAAGCCGGCGGAGACCAAGGCGAAATCGAAGGTCGCCGCCAAGGTCGTCGCCAAGGCGACGCCCAAGAAGGGCGCGAAGCCGGCCGTCAAGGTCGTGCCGGCGAAGCCGGTCAAGGCCCGGCCGATCAAAGGCGTGGCCCGCGTGCTGCCGCCGCCTGTGGTGCGTCCGATCGGCGTGCTGCCGCCCGAGTCGCGCGCCCGTACCAGCGATCGTCCGCCGGTCGCCGCCAAACCGAAGGTCGTTCCGGCCGCGCCGGCTCGTTCGACCCCCGTGCCCAACACCCCTCAGGGAGCGCAACGCGTGACGGAGAAGGACCTGAAGGAGTTCGAAGAGCGCCTGCAGACCGAGCGGCGCAAGATCGAGAAGGAAATGGGGCACCTGGAAGCCACGGTGCTCAAGGTGAACCCGCGTGACAGCGCCGGCGATCTGAGCGGCTACTCGTTCCACATGGCCGATGCCGGCACGGACGCGATGGAGCGCGAGAAGGCGTTCTTGTTCGCGTCCACCGAAGGCCGCCTGCTGATGGAGATCACCGAGGCCCTGCGCCGTCTGTATCGCGGCGAATACGGCACGTGCGAATCGTGCGGCAATCCGATCGCGCGGGCGCGGCTGGAGGCCATGCCGCACGCGCGGCTGTGCGTGTCGTGCAAGGAGAAGGAGGAGCGGGCCGGCCGGAGCGCGCAGTGAAAGGCCGGTTGATCGGCGGGGCGGCCATCGCCGCCATCGTCGTCGTGCTCGACCAGATCACCAAGCGCTGGGCCAGCGCCACGCTGGCCACGCGCGCTCCCGTTCCGGTGATCGGTGAGCTGGTGCGCCTCACGTACACGCGCAATCCCGGCGTGGCGTTCGGGCTCGGCGCCGGCACGCACTTTCCATTCTGGATCTTCTCGATCGCGGCGGTCATCGCCATCCTGGTCATGGTGGCGCGCCAGCCCGCGCAGCGCCGCGCGCGCCACATCGCGCTCGCGCTCATTCTCGGCGGCGCGATCGGCAACCTGATCGACCGCGTGATCAGCGGCGAGGTCGTCGACTTCATCGAGATCGGCTGGGGGCGCTGGCACTGGCCGGTGTTCAACGTCGCCGACTCGGCCGTCAGCATCGGCGTCGTGCTGTTCGCGCTGACCTGGTCGCGTCGCGCCGGGCACGCCGCCGAGTCCGACGATCCTTCCGCGGAGTGGAGCGATGCCCGAACTGAAGGTGAAGGCGACGGACACGGGGGAGCGACTGGATCGATTCCTCGCCACGGCGCAGACGGACCTCTCGCGTAGCCAGATCCAGCTCCTGATTCGCGCCGGCCGCGTCGAGGTGAACGGCGGGGCCGCGCGCGCGTCGCACAAGCTGCGCGAGGGCGACACGGTCGCGTACCGCCCGCCCGAGCCTCGCGTGCTGGCGCTCGAGCCCGAGGACATCGCGCTCAGCGTCGTCCACGAGGACGCCGACCTCCTGGTGCTCGACAAGCCCGCCGGCCTCGTCGTCCACCCGGGCGCCGGCGTGTCGCGCGGGACGCTCGTGCACGCGCTGCTGCACCGCCATCCCGGAATCGCCGACGTCGGCGGCGAGGGGCGGCCCGGCATCGTGCACCGGCTCGACAAGGACACGTCGGGCCTCATGGTGGTGGCGCGCACGCCGCGCGCCTACCGCGCGCTCGTCGAGATGATCCGCCGTCGCGAGGTGCATCGCACGTATCGGGCGCTGGTGTGGGGCGCGCCGCGCGCCGAACGCGGCGAAGTCGCGGCCGCGATCGGCCGGGATCCACGCAACCGCAAGCGCATGGCGGTGGTCCAGGGCGGCGGCAAGCCCGCGCGCTCGCACTGGCGGGTGATCGAGCGTTTCGGGCGCGCCACGCTGCTCGAAGTGGCCCTCGATACCGGCCGTACCCACCAGATTCGCGTGCACCTCGAGTCCATCGGGCTGCCCATCGTCGGCGATCGCGTGTACCGGGGTCGCGGCAATCAGCAGTTGCGGGCCGTGGAAGCGCAGCGTAGCCTTGCCTCCGCGGTGTTCGCGGGCCTCGACCGGCAGGCTCTGCACGCCGCACGACTGGAGTTTCGCCACCCTGAAACCGGGGAGCGGCTCCGTTTCGAGTCCCCGGTGCCCGACGATTTCGCCCAAGCGCTCCGCCTCTTGGCGGAGGACCGCGACCGAGCGCGCGGCTAGGTGACGCCCATGTCCAGACCGTCCACGTCCCCCGAGATCATCGAGTTGCGCATGCCCAGCAGGCTGGAGCTGCTCGGCGTGCTCGATCGGGTGGCGGCGTCCCTGTGCGAGCGGCTGGAGTTCGACGACGACACGTCGTCCCAGGTCAGCATGTCGGTGATCGAGGCCGGCACGAACGCGATCCAGCACGGACACCAGCGCGACGCCAGCAAGGTCGTCGACGTGACGTTCACCGTCCTGCCCGACGCCATCGACATCAAGGTCCGCGACACCGGCAAGGGCTTCAAGCCGAGCCCGGTCAACGGCGACGTCACGTCGCCCGAACACCTGTTCGACGCACGCGGCCGCGGGATCTTCATCATGCGCACGTGCATGGACCAGGTGGAGTTCTCGTTCGACGCGAGTGGCACGGTGTGCCACCTCCTCAAGCGCCGCCCGACGCCGGTCCCCTGAGACGCGCATGGGGCGCATCCTCGCCGTGGATTGGGGCGAGAAACGCATCGGCCTCGCCGTGAGCGATCCCTCCGGCATCATCGCCACCGGCCTCAAGACCGTCGAGGCGCGGAGCCCCGACGACGCCATCATGCGCGTCGCCGCGGTGGCCGCGGCCGAGGACGTCGCGCGCATCGTGGTCGGGCTGCCGCTGCTCATGTCCGGCGAGCGCGGCGAGGCGGCCGAGCTGGCGCAGCGCTTCGCGGACGGACTCGAGAAGCGCTCGGGACTGCCGGTCGACACGTACGACGAACGCCTGACCTCGGCGATCAGCCAGCGCCGGCTGCGTGAAGTCGGGGTGCGCACCGGGCACGCCCGGGCCCGCGTGGATCAGGGCGCGGCGGTGGCGCTGCTCGAGTCCTACCTGCTTCGCCTCAAGTCACGGCCCGCGCCGCCCGATCCCTAGCTCGTGGCGTTCCCTCTGATCGGCGATCGCAAGCTGTCCCCGCGCGAAGGCGCTCCCGCGCCCTGGCGCCGCCCGTTCCGGCCGCGGCGCTGGGCGCTACTGCTGCTGCTGGTCGCGGGCTGCGCGGTGGCCGCCGACCTGTTCCTGCCGGCTGGACCGTTCCCGCCCGACGAGCGGCGCGTCGTGCTCGTCCAGCGCGGCGAGACGCTGCGCGGCGTGGCGGAGGAGCTGCACCGCGTCGGTCTCCTGCGCGGCACGCTGGGATTCCAGGCGCTCGCCCGGCTCATGCATCTCGATCGCAGCATCAAGGCCGGGCAGTACGCGTTCCGGCTCGGCATCTCGGTGCCGGCGCTGCTGCGCGCGTTCGCGCGCGGCATGAGCGGGCTCAACCTCATCACGATTCCCGAGGGGCTGACGACGAGCGAGATCAGCGTGCTGCTCTCGAACCGGCTCGGCGTGCCCGTCGCCGCCTTCGATTCGCTGGCCCACGACCGCACGTTCCTCGACTCGCTCGGCGTCACCGCGCCCAGCATCGAGGGCTATCTCGCGCCGAACTCGTACGAGTTCCTGCCGGGCACGTCCCCCGAGGTCGCGTTCCGCACCATGGCGGCGCGCCAGCACGAAGTGCTGCTGAAGGCCAGCGAGGGGCGCGATTCGCTGCCGCTGGGCTTGAGCCTGCATCAGGTGCTGACCCTGGCCTCGATCGTCGAGGCCGAGGCCCAGGTCGACGAAGAGCGCCCGCGCATCGCGCGCGTCTACCTGAACCGGCTGCAGATCGGCATGCGCCTGCAGGCCGACCCGACGGTCTCGTACGGGCTCGGCCTCGGGCCCCGCTCGCACCTGTTCCTGCGCCAGCTCAAGTCGGACTCGCCGTTCAACACCTACATGGTGACCGGGCTGCCGCCCGGTCCCGTGTGCAATCCGGGCACCGCCAGCATTCGCGCGGTCATCGATCCGCTTCCCGACATCCGCGATCTGTACTTCGTGGCGCGCGGCCAGGGCCGGCACCTGTTCGCCGAGACCTACCAGCAGCACCTGAAGAACATCGCGTTCGTGCGCACCGCATCGGTGCCCGAGCCCGATCCGCTCATCACCGCGCACATGCTCGACTCGGTCGTGGCGCCGGCGCCGCGCGTGGACACCGCGACGACCGCCTCCGCGCACGGGGCGGCGCACGGCAAGGGCGCGACGCCGGCGACGTCCGTCGCGCACGAGAAGCCGGTGGCGGCGAAGTCGGGCACGCCCGCATCACAGCCCGCGGAGACGGCGCCCGCGTCCGCCGAAAGATCGTCGGCCGCGAAAGCCGGCGCCGCGAGCACGGCGTCGTCGAAGAAGTCGACGTCCGCGCCCGCGTCGGCCGCCTCCGCGAAGAAGTCCGCGACGTCGGCGAAGGCCGACACCACGGTCAAGCGCGCGTCGGCCCAGCGGACGTCGCGCCCGGCGGCGGACACGACGCACGCGCATCGGCGCAAGCCGAAGCCCGCGGCTTCCGGCTCCAGGCCGCGCACGACGTCCGCGCACGCCGACTCCACGCGCACGCGCGCCAAATAGACCCAGCGTCAGCCAAAGAGACCCAGCGCCGGACGCGGGAAGGTCGACCGCGCCCGAGCCGCCTGGGCAAAGCGTCGGCGTCGCCACGATTCCGCTTTTCATCGCGCGCTCGCGTGGTACTACCGGGGCTGGTCACGCGATGGTCCCGGGCGCCGGGGCGAAGTGGAGGGCGATATGCGAAAGCGTCGTTCGTGGTTCGTGGCACACGCGCCGGCTCGGCTGGCGTTTCTGATCGCGCTCATGGGCCTCGTCGCTTCGACGCCGGCGCGCGCCGACGTCGAGGGCGAAGCGCCACCGATGCCGCCGAGCGCGAAGACGACGCAACTTCCGGAAGGCTTCGCCCGCACGAACGGCGGGCGCGTCGTCAGCACGGCGCGTGTGGCCACGACCGGGAAGGCGCCGGTCGTCATCAGCACGTGGGACGCCACGCACCAGCGTCTCGACGTTCCGCCCGATCCTCACGGCGCCATGGGGCCGGACGGATTCCTGAGATCGATCAACGCATCGCTCGTGTACTACCGGAAGAACGGCCACCTCGTCTGGGAGGCGACGCCCCTCGTCGATCTCGTCCCGCAGGAGCAACTCGGGCTCGGGATCGATCCGCGCGTTCTCTACGACCCGGGCTGCGGGCGGTTCTTCGTGATCTTCCACTCCTACCGGAACGAGCCGCCGTACCAATCGTTCATCGACGTGGCCGTCTCCAAGAATTCCGATCCGGCGAGCAACGGGGCCGCCGACTGGTTCTCGTACCGCTTCGAAGTCACGGACTCGGTCGGCTCCACGAAGTACGCCGCCGACCTTCCCAGCATCGGCTTCGACGCGCAGGGCGTGTACATCACGGCCGACATGTTCTCGTTCCCGTTGGACGGCTTCAGCGAGTTCCGCGACTGTATCGTCATGTCGCTCGACAAGGCCCAGCTCATCAGCGGCACGGCCTCGATGAAGCTCGTGCGCACGCCGGACATCTCGGGCGCCTTCGCGCTCGCGCCGATGTCGGTGGTGGGAGACGTCGGGCCCGGCAACGTCGCGTACTTCGGCGAGATCGACTTCTCGAGCACGACCGGGGTCCGCGTGTGGGCGCTGTCGGATCCGCTCGGGACCCCGACGCTCACGTCGGCCGACGTGTCGGTGCCGAACCACGGCGGCGCGATCAGCGGCGCGCCGCAGAGCGGCACGAGCGTCGCGCTCGATACCCAGAGCCCGCGCACCCAGGGGAACGGCTTCTGGCGCGACGGCGCGATGTGGTTCTGTCACACCGCGGGCGGCTCCGCGGGCCGGGCCATCGTCTACTACTACAAGGTCGCGACGAACGGTTTCCCCTCGAGCGCGCCGACGCTCGCCGAGTCCGGATTCTTCGACGGCGGGCCCGGCGTCTGGGACTTCATGCCCACGATCGGCGGCAACGCCAAGGGCGACGTGTGCGTCGTGTTCACCCAGTCGTCGTCCAGCCAGTTCCCAACCGTCATGGTCGCGGCGCGCCAGGCAGGCGCCGACGCGTTCCCGGCGCCGATCGTGGTGCGCGCCAGCGACACGTTCTACAGCTCGACGGGCTCATTCGCGCGCTGGGGCGACTACGCGACGGTCGCGGTCGATCCCGCGGATTCGACGTTCTGGATCGGGAACGAGCTCGCCGGCAATTCAGCGCTCGCCGACCAGTACGACGTGGTGGTCGGGAACGTCGTGTTCCCCGACGATCAGCCGGGCTGGGTCGTGGGTGGCGTGCCGGTGCGCCGCGCGAGCACCGGCATCGCACGCCCGCGCGTCGTTCCCGATGGCGCGAACGGCGCGATCGTCGGCTGGATCGACGGCCGCTCGCCCGAATTCGCGACCGTCTTCCTGCGCCGGGTGCTGGCCACGGGAGCGATGGCGCCGGGCTGGCCGTACGACGGACTCGAAATCACGCCCGCGTCCGGCGCGAACGCCTCGGATCTGAGTCTGGTGAGCGACGGCGCGGGCGGAGCCTTCGTCGTGTGGAACTGGCTCGGCAGCGGCGTGCGCGTCACGCGCGTCACCGGTTCGGGCGCGTTCGCGCCGGGCTGGACGAACGACGGCGTGCGCGTCACGACGTCGACGGGGGCGAATCCTGCGGCCGCCGCGGACGGCGCCGGCGGCGTCCTTGTCGCCTGGTCGCAGAGCGGGATCCACGCCCAGCGCGTCTCGCCGGCCGGCGCGCTGGCGTGGCCGAGCGGCGGCGTCAGCCTATCGAGCAGCGGCGGCACGCCGGACGTGGCGTCCGACGGCGCCGGTGGCGCCATCGTCTCGTGGAACTCCGGTGTCCACATCCAGCGCGTCGATGCGACCGGCGTGCCGTTGTGGGCGGCGGGCGGCATCAGCCTGGCGACCGGGGCGAACGCGCACCTCGTCGCCGACGGCTCGGGGGGCGCGATCGTCGCGTTCCAGGCGCTCGGTTCCGGCCAGGATCTCTACGCGGTCCGGCTCGACGCGACCGGCGCGGTGGTCGCCGGCTGGACGCCGGGCGGGACGGCCGTCAGCACGGCGCCGTTCGACCAGCGGGACGAGCGGCTGGTCGCCGACGGCGCGGGTGGCGCCGTGATCTGCTGGACCGACTTCCGCCGCGACGCCACGAACTCGACGGGCGACATCTTCGCCGAGCGGCTCACCGCGGACGGCGCGGTCGCGCCTGGCTGGTCGGTGAACGGTGTCGGGGTGTGCACCGCGAGCGGCGCGCAATCGCAGGCCACGCTGCTCGCCGACAGCACGGGCGGCGCGTGCATCGCGTGGAGCGACGGGCGCGGCCCGGCCGGCGACATCTACCTCGAGCGCGTGACCAGCGAAGGCTCGCTCGACCCGACGATCCCGATCGACGGCGCCGCTCTGTGCTCGCAGGTCGACGACCAGCAGGCGCCGGCGCTCGCCATGGTCGGGCGCGGCTCGCTGGTCGCCGCGTGGGAGGATTCCCGCACCGCGGCCGACTGCCAGTTCTCGTGCACGGGCGGGGTGTTCGCGAACGTCTTCGCGTTCGACGCCGTCGTCCCGGCTGCTTCGGCGCTGACGCCGTCGGCCGGCAGCACCAGCCTCGAGATCGACTGGATCGAGTCGGGCGACGATGGCGCGACCGGTCCGGCGCATCGCTTCGACATCCGCTACTCGACGGCGCCGATCACGGCGGTGAACTTCTTCACGGCTTTTTCGCTGGGTTCCGCGCCACCGAGCGGCACGCCGGGCTCGCCGCACTGCGCCGACGTCGCGGGGCTGCCCTCGTGCACTCCGTACTACTTCGGGCTCAAGACCTACGACGAGGCGGGCAACCCCTCCGCATTCACCACCGTGGCCGCCGCGACGACGTGTGCCGGTGTGGACGAGGTGTCCTGCAGCGGCACGCTCGCGGTGGATCCGCCGGCGGGCTCGGGAGAACCGGCGTCGCTGCGGCTCCTCGCGCCGCGGCCGAACCCGGCGCGCGGGGCGTGCGACGTCGATTTCGAAGTGCCGCGCTCGGCCGCCGGTCAGGCGCTGGATCTCGCCGTGTTCGATCTGGCCGGGCGCAAGGTCGCGACGCTCGCCCATGGGTCGGCCACGGTCGGGCGGTGGAGCGAGCGCTGGCAGATGAGCGCGAGTGGCGGCACGCCGGTGCGCGCCGGCGTGTTCTACGTGCGGCTCAAGGTCGGCACGTTCACGCAGACGCAGGTGATGGTCAGCGCGCAGTAAGGGGACGCGAGGCGTCGCGGGCGGCGGGCGGTGCACTCGCCCGCCGCCGCTGGCGCGTGCTATTCTTCCGCTCCCGTGGCTTCGCTTCCCCTCATCCAGATCGGCCCTCCGCGCGACCGTCCGTTCCCCGACCTCGGTTGGGCCGAGCGTTTGGAGCGCCTGCGCGCCTTGCTCCGCGACCTCGACCGGGTCGTGGTGGCCTACTCCGGTGGCGTCGATTCCAGCCTGGTTCTGCGCGCCGCCTGTGAAGTGCTGGGCGATCGCGCGCTCGGCGTCATCGGCCGTTCGGACTCGTACGCCAGACGTGAGCTGGAACTGGCGCTCGCCCAGGCCGCCTCCTTCGGCGCCGCGATCGAGATCGTGAGCACCGGCGAACTGTCCGATCCGAACTTCCGTTCGAACCCGGTCGACCGGTGTTATCACTGCAAGAGCGAGCTTTACCGCGAGCTGGCCGAGGTCGCGATGCGCTTCGGCGCGCGCGCCGTGCTGGACGGGACGATCGTCGAGGACCTGGGCGACTGGCGGCCCGGCCGCCGCGCCGCGGAGGAACGCGCCGTGCAATCGCCGCTCGCCGACCTCGGGTTCACGAAGGCCGACGTCAGGGCCGCAGCCGCGCACTATGGGCTCGAGAGCCGCGACAAGCCCGCGTCGCCGTGCCTGGCGTCGCGCATACCCTACGGCACCGAGATCACCCGCGAGGCGCTGGGGCAGGTCGAGGCCGCCGAGGAACTGTTGCGTTCGCTGGGCTTTGTCGAGCTGCGCGTGCGCCACGTCGGCGACATGGCGCGGATCGAAGTGCCGCTCGCCGATCTCGCGAGGCTGGTCGAGGCGGACGTCCGGGAGCCGCTGGTCGAGGGCCTCAAGGCTCTCGGCTATTCCCGCGTGGCCCTCGACCTCGAGGGCTTCCGCTCTGGCAGCCTCAACCTCGGGGTCGCCGGGGTTCCGAAGGGTAGACTTGGCCGTTTCTTGAAATAGCGGGAACCGATCGCTGCCCGGGGCGGGTAAGACGACTACGCCCTTTGGGAGGCGGCGGCACCCCTTGCGATCTGCGCAGAGATCGATCGTGCCCCGGGCCTCACGGTACCGGTATCGCCGATGGTCTTTCGGGACAGGTCGCAAGCCCGAGGCTGTCGGCGTTTGTGTTTCGGCCCTCTTCAGGGCGGGGAGAAACTGGGATGGCGCAGGCCAAGCCGATCGTCAAAGCACGAAGTGCCAAGAAGATGGTGGAGGCTGATCTCGGGCTCAACTGGGGGCGGACGAACAACATCGTCCTCGGACTCGGGGTCGGGGTGTTGATTCTGGGGTACGTCGCGCTCTCCAAGGGCTCGACCACCCTGGCTCCGGCGCTCCTCGTGCTCGGCTACGTCGGGCTCATTCCCGCCTCCCTGGTTGTGAGGGGTCGGGCCAGCAGCGCGGGCGAATAGCTCAGCTGGTAGAGCACTTGCCTTACAAGCAAGGGGTCACAGGTTCGAGCCCTGTTTCGCCCACCAGTGTGACGGTGGACAGAGTTTGCTGGTCCCAAAGCTCCGGGGACCGGGCGGCAGGCAGACCGCCGGGTCGGACGAGTTAAGAATGTGGGCCGGCGGGGGTTGAGGGTAAAAAGCCGCTTGACAGAGTGTGGACGGGACTCCTAGACTTCTTTCCGTCTTGGAAGGCCTTGCCAAAGCGACAATTAAGTACCGACTTTCAGCACCAACTTGTCTTGAAGAAAAGAAGAGTTGAAAGGAGGTGGCTCGCAGCCAGACCTGATTGCTTGCAACTGAGCCTTGCCTTTGAATTAGCAACAGGGTGACCCATCTATGGAGGTGCAACAATGACTGGTTTGGTTCGCAAGGCCACGCTGCTTTCGGTGTGCGGCCTGTTTGTCGCCGGAGCGGCGATGGCGTCCGTGCCGAGCGCGACGAATTCGACGATGCAGACGGGCGGTCTTCCGCCGGGCAACGGCAAAGTGATCCACCTGATCGGCGCCAATGGCTCGACGCTGTCGACGGTCGGTGATTACACCGTGACGGTGCGCGACATCGCCAACAACCCGATCCAGAACAGCTCGCTGGTCCTCGACTTCACGCAGTGCGGTACGACGGACGCTGTCATCGCGTCCACGCAGCTCGAAGCCGGCGTCACGCTCGACTGCTCGACCAAGAGCGTTCGAGCGTCGACGGATGCTTCCGGCGTGTTCACGTTCAAGGTCATGGGCAAGTCGCAGAATCCGGCTGGCGGCGCGGCGGGCGTTGCGGTGCCCTGCCTGCGCATCTTCGCCGACGGCGTCCTGCTCGACCCACAGCATGTCGGTCCGTTCGCGGGCGTCAAGGCCGTGATCGTGGCTCCGTACGACGAGAGTGGTGGTGGTGGCTTCGCGGGTGGCGACCTGGCGTCGTTCGTCGGCGACTTGTTCCACACCCCGCCCACGTACTTCGCGCGGTCGGACTTCGACGGAAACGGCTCAGTGACGGCTCTCGATCTCTCGAACCAGGTTGGTGCGTTCTTCGCGCCGGGCGGTTCGTGGGGAACGTCGCCGCTGGCCTGCCCGTAATAGCGGTATGGGCCGCACCCAACTCAACACCTAGGAGACTGCATCCTCTGTGGAAAGGTGGTGGTGGCCAGCTCGGCAAATGCGTTTTCATCTGAAGTTGAACTCTGCGTCCCCCTTACTAGTCGTACGTCCCCTGGAGGCAACAATGAAGAAGGCTCTCCTCATCTGCGGCGCACTGCTCGCTCTCACCGCGGGCGCTGCGTCTGCCGGCATCAACCTGTCGTTCGGCGATTGCGGTACCGCCGGCAGCAACTTCTCGGCGCTGACCTGTACGAACAACGGCGGTGCCAGCCTTATCCTCGTCGTCTCGGCGACGCCGGTGGTCGATATCAATCAGGCGCTCACGCAGGAGACGGTGATCGATCTCGCGACCAGCGCGGCTTCCATCAGCCCGTGGTGGGACATGCGTGCGTCGGGCGGCTGCCGTCCGACGTCGGCCTCGACGACGTTCTCGTTTGGTGCGCTGGGTAGCTGCTCGGACCCGTGGTCGGGCCAGGCTCTCGGTGGCTATGACTACGCGATCGCGCCGCTGTTCGACGCGACGAACGGTTCGCAGTTGAACCGTGCGCGTATTCGCACGGTCTGCGCTCTGCCGGCGTTCGCG
>DATJGS010000040.1:0-22312 GCA_035494735.1 Saccharimonadaceae bacterium (SeqCode) | reverse complement strand
CCTCGATGTCGGCTCATCGCATCCTGGGGCTGGAGAAGGTCCCAAGGGTTGGGCTGTTCGCCCATTAAAGCGGTACGTGAGCTGGGTTCAGAACGTCGTGAGACAGTTCGGTCCCTATCCATCGTGGGCGGAGGATCCTTGCGAGGCGTTGCTCCTAGTACGAGAGGACCGGAGCGAACGAACCTCTAGTGTGCCGGTTGTCCTGCCTAGGGCACTGCCGGGTAGCTATGTTCGGACGTGATAAGCGCTGAAAGCCTCTAAGCGCGAAACACACCTCAAGATTAGGGATCCCGTGGCGCATGCCACCTGAAGGCTCGTTGGAGACTACAACGTCGATAGGCGGGAGGTATAAGGTCCGTAAGGATTTCAGCCGACCCGTACTAATCAGCCGTGAGGCTTGGCCGGTTTTATTTACTAACGTGCTTCGTCTTGGCGCCCAGCGTTTCGATTCGGTTGTCGTCTTTTTGGGGTGGCAATGGCGGAGGGGATACACCTCTTCCCATTCCGAACAGAGAAGTTAAGCCCTCCAGCGCCGATGGTACTGCCCGGGAAACCGGGTGGGAGAGTAGGTCGCCGCCCCATTTAAGTTGCGCGAAGGCCCCGACTCCGGTCGGGGCCTTTCGTGTTTTGGGGCGCCCGCGACGGGACGCGCGGTCGTACCGGCCGGTTCAGCGCCAGCCGGAAGGCGTCTGGCGTGGGTCCGGCGGGCGTGCTAAGTCTCTGCGCGCCATGCGTTCCTTGGAGCCCTCCTGGGAGGCGGAAGTCGGCACGTCCCGTGCACGAGACCCTGGGCAAACCCCTGCCGTAACGGATCCGCGTCCCTGGGACGCGGTTCGGGAGGACTCGTGAAACGCCTCGTTGCCATCTACGCGCTGACACAGGCGCTGGTCCTCGGCGGCCCTGTCGCCCCGGCCCGGGCGCAGGACCCGCTGACGCCCGAGCGTGTCCAGTTCGCGCTCGACGTCACTGACCGCCGCATCGATCAGGCGCACACGTTGGTCGACAACGCCGACAACGATCGGGCGCGCATCGAGCTCGCGACGGCCGTCGACACGCAGAGCCGCGCCAAGTCCGCTTTCGCGGCCGCCCAGTTGCGCATCGCCGCCGGCCTCACGCTCGAGGCACGAGACCATGCGGATCGGGCCATCGCCATCGTCAAAGGCCTGCCGGATCCCGACCGTGTGCAGGCACAGATCGAACGGACCCGCGAGATCATCGATCGGGCCCGCGAAGGCATCGACGAGTGCGACAACGACCGCGCGCACGCGCTGCTGCAGGTCGCGCTCGCGATGCAGGGCCGGGCGGAGGATGCGGCCGCGAACGGTCGCTTCCTCGCGGCGCTGCAGCTCACGATGAGCGCACGCGAGCGGGCGCTCCGTGCCATGCGCCTGTGTCATCTCGTGGAAGACCTGAAGGACAGCTCCGAGCGTGCGCTGCGCCGGACCGACGACGTGATCGCGCGCGCGCAGGAGGCCGTGCACGCGCATCCGAGCGAGGAAGCGCGCCACGCGGTGGGCCAGGCCGTCGACACCCAGGCCCAGGCCCAGGGGGAGTATCGGGCGACGCACTACGACGCGGCGCTGCGGCTGACGCAGGCCGCGCGCACGATGGCCCAGCGCGCGCTCCGTCTCGTGGGCCGCGGTTGACGCTCGTGGCCGGCCGCACTCGCGGCCTCGGATCGCCCGCGACTCCGCGCCGCCTGCGGGCCTGAACCGGCGTCCGTCACGGCTCTTCACGTGCGCGCCGCGGTCGCCGTTCTCGGGCTGTTGCTGTTCGCGGCCGCGGCGCGCACGGTTCGCGCTGACGAGGCGCCCGTCGATTCGCTGTCCGTCCGCCTCGAAGCCGGAGCGTCGACCGACGTCACGAACGAAGCGTTCTACGAGGACGCCTTCGCCGACACGACGTTCCTGGGGCGGCGCCTCGTTTCGTCTCCTGAATCGCGCGTCGCCGCGGTCGCCGGGCTGACGATTCAGGGCACGCGGGACGGGCGCGCCGAGTCCTACGCCCTGCGCAATGATCTCGGTCTCGGCGATCGCGTGCGTTCCGACGCGCTGGCCCTCGATTGGCGGCGCGCGCTGTCCCCGGACTGGCGCGTCGATGTCCTGCCGCGTGCCGAATACCGCTGGGACCGGACGTTCGATCGCGAGTTCGACCAGTGGACGGGCGGTGGGGTGGTCCGCGCGCGCCGGCTGCTGTCGGACGGAGAGACGCGCGCCGAGTTCGGAGGACGCGCCGATTTCAGTCGCACGAACGGCGCCAGCGCGGGACTCATTCCCGACCGCAACGCCGGCGGCGGCTTCGTGGCGCTCGACCATTCCGCGCTGCTCGGCGGCGACTGGCGCGTCGAATACGACGTCAGCGCTCGCGCGTTCCCGGATTCGGTACTCCGCGACCATCTGGAGCACGCGATCGACGCGTCGTGGCGACAGGAGTCGGGCCTGGGCTCGGCCTGGTCGGCGGACCTGGGTGGCGAGCGCCGCACGCCGATCTACGACGCCCCCACGTCGCGGGATCGCTTCACGGATGGACGGCTGGGCGTGGAGCGGACGAGTCGGGCGAGCGACCGCGTCGTTCTCCGCGCGCGTCTCGACGGGGAGGCCTTCGCGTACGATCGGCCGGACAGCGCGCTGTATTTCGACTACCAGGTCGTGCGTGGATTGGCGGAGGCGCGGCTGGAGGGTGGAGGTGCCTGGACGGTCGGCGTCGGCCCCACGGGCGAACTGCTGTTCAGCGGCTGGAACCCCGCGGAGGCCTATCGGGAGGTTGGCGGCGCGTTGCGCGTCGAGTACCTGGGACCTCACGCCTGGTGGAGCGTCGCGCCCAGCGCGGGCTGGCGCGCCTATGACGACGCCGCGGCCGACGGGGTCGGATTGCACTCCGCGTTCGCCTACTATGAACTCGACGTGTTCGCCGAACAGGCTCTGCCCATCGGAACACGCGTGCGGGTGAACCTCACCGCGCGGCTCGAGAATCACGTCGACGCGTCGCAGGACGCGCGAAGTCTTTACTTCTCGCTCGACCTGCGTAGACTCTTCCCGCCACTCCCCTGACCTGGACGGAGATCTCGCCATGAAGGCGCGTCGCGGATTCTGGGTGTTCGTACTGATCGTCGTGCTGTTCGGCATTTCGATGGCGCTCTATTCCTGGACCGCCCGCCCGACGACGCTGGTCCGCCCGTCGAAGATCGTGCTGCGCTTCGACGCCCCTTCTTCCCTCGAGGAATCCGCTCCGCCTTCCGGTGCGTTCGCGCTGGACGTCTTTCGACGCAATCGGATGACGGTGTGGGACGTCGTCCACGGGCTGCGGCGCGCGGCGCACGACGACGCCGTGCGCTCGGTGGTGATCCACGTCGACGGGATCGACTGGGGTTGGGCGAAGATCGCGGACGTGCGCAGCGCGCTCTGCGAATTCCGGGCCGCGGGCAAGCCGATCTACGCGAGCTGGTCCGGTGGCGGAGAGCCCGAATACCTGCTGGCGTCGGTGGCGGATCGTGTCGCGGTGCCGCCGACCGTCGCCGTCCAACTCGACGGGCTCGAGATGACGACGATGTACTTCCGCGGAGGCCTCGACAAGCTCGGCGTGTCCCCGAACTTCGCGTCCGTCGGGAAGTACAAGGCGGCCGTCGAGGCCTACACGCGGACGCGCGCTTCCGACCCGGCGCGCGCCTCGTTGGAAGGCGTGCTCGACGAGACCTACTCGCTCCTCGTCGACACGCTGGCCGCGTCGCGCGGCATGAGCCCCGACACCCTGCGCGCACGGCTCGAAGGCGGACCGTGGGACGCGGCGGAGGCGCGGTCGCTCGGACTCATCGACACGGTGCTGCATGTCGACGACCTCGACTCGCTGGCGATGCGCCGGGCTGGCACGGGTGCCGACATGCAGTCCCTGACTCGATACGTCGACGGGCTCGATGAGCCGGTCGGCGCGCCGCACCTGGCGATGGTCGTGGCCTCGGGTGCGATCGCCGGCGGGCGCAGTCGCGAGTCCGCAACGGATGGGCGCATCGTGGGCGCGGAATCACTCATCGAGGACCTGCGGGCCGCGCGCGAACGCTCGTCCGTGCGCGCCATCATCCTGCGCATCGACAGCCCGGGGGGCGATGCCGACGCCGCGGACGCCATCTGGCGCGAGGTACAGCGCTGCCGCCAGGCGAAGCCGGTCGTCGTCAGCATGTCGGACTACGCGGCATCGGGCGGCTACTACATCGCGATGGGCGGGGCGCCGATCATCGCGCAGCCGGCCACGCTGACCGGATCGATCGGCGTCTTCGGCGGCAAGTTCAACGTTGCCGGGTTGTTCGCAAAGCTCGGCCTCGGCCTCGAGACCTATCAGCGCGGCGCGCACGCGGGCATGTGGTCGCCGTTCGAGGACTTCACGCCGGAGGAGGCCGCGCTCTACCAGCGCCATCTCGAACGCTTCTACCAGCTGTTCCTCGGGCGCGTCGCTGCCGGGCGCCACATGGCCACCGCCGACGTCGATTCCGTGGCGCAGGGCCGCGTGTGGACGGGCCTCGCGGCCAAGCCGCGTGGACTCGTGGACCATCTCGGCGGCATCGAGGAAGCCATCGCCGAGGCGCGCATCGCCGCGCATCTCAAGCGTGGCAGCGACGTCGTGCTCGATCTGTATCCGCGCGACGAGCGACGGATCTGGCAGCGCGCGTTCGCCGGCTGGTTCGACGACCCCGACGAATCGGCGCTTGCGCGCGCGCTGCCGCCCGAGCTGCGCACCCTGGCGGCCGCGGCGCAGTTCCCGGCGGGCTCGGTCCTCGCGCTCATGCCGTTCACGATCCGTATCCGCTGAACGGGCGCAAACGACGAGGCGGCGGGAGCCCGGAAAGGTCCCCGCCGCCTCGAGCGCTTCTCGTCGCGTTACTTCTTCTGGAACGTCCGGATGAAGGCGATCAGGTTTTCGATCTGGTCCGGCTTGATCTGGCCCGTCTTGCCCCAGGCCACCATGCCCGACTTGACCTTGCCGTTCGTGATGCAATCGCGGAAGTAGTCGTCGTCCTTGCGCTTCGGATCCGCCCACGTCTTCGGATCCTTCCAGTTCGGAGTGGGATTGCCCGTCAGCTTCACGCCGCCCGAGCCGTCGGCCTTGTGGCAGGCGACGCACTTGGTGGCGAACATGGCCTTGCCGAGCGCCGGATTGCCTTTGTTCGGTGTGGCCGAGGCCGAATACGCCAGGACCGCCCCCAGTACGGCAAGGGCCAGGGTCGAACCCACGAACGCTCGGACCGTGTTGCGGCGCTGCATTCTCAGACTCCTTTCAGGATCTCTCGTCGAGGATCTCGCACGGCCGAGGGAGACGGACGACCGCGAATCCAACCGAGCCTATCCGGCGCTCGGCGCGCGGTCAACCGCGGGCGCGCCGCAAGCGCGAAGATTCATGAGTCCTTGACTCGCGTCACGGTCGCGTGGCGTTCGAAGGGACGCATCGTCCAGCCGATCTCGAGTGATCGCATCGCCGAGCGCCGCCGTGCGCGTGCGAGAATTGTGGTCGACTCAGGTCTCTTGACCGGCCCGAAACGAGCGTGTTAGCTTTTTTTCCCGCATTGCGTTACGCGGGTCTTCCCGCCGTCGCCGGCCCGTTCCTGCCCCGATCGTCTTCGCCATCCCACTTCGGGCGAGGAGGTGTCAGTTGAAGGAATACTCCACCGGTCAGATCCGCAACGTCGCGCTCGTCGCGCACCATGGCGTGGGCAAGACGACGTTCGCGGAGGCCATGTTGTACCTCGCCAAAGCCACGACTCGCCTGGGACGCATCGCCGACGGATCCACGGTGCTGGATCACGCTCCCGACGAGATCCAGCGACAGATCACGATCAACTTGGGGCTCGCCCAGTTCGACTGGGGCGGCCACAAGGTGAACCTGATCGACACGCCCGGCTATCCGGACTTCGTCGGCGACGTCTACAGCGCGCTACGCGTGGCGGATGCGGCAATCCTGATGCTGCGCGCGAACGCCGGCGTCGAAGTCGGCACCGAGGTCGTCTGGGAAGTGCTGAAGCAGGAGAAGACGCCGACGCTCGTCGTCGTGAACATGATGGACAAGGAGCACGCGAATTTCGCGGGGGCCGTTCGCTCGCTGCACGATCGTCTGGGCCTGAACGCGGTGCCGACCCAGCTTCCCATCGGCGAAGCGGACGCCTTCCACGGCATCGTCGACCTGATCGAGAACAAGGCGTACACGTTCACGGGCCGCGGCATGGAAGAGAAGAGCACGGCCATTCCCGTGCCCGCGGAGATGGCGGGCGAAGTCGCGGAGGCGCGCAAAAAGCTCATGGAAGAGGCCGCCATGGGCGACGAAGAGCTGCTGATCAAGTTCGACGAGGGCGAGCTGAGCGAGGCCGAGATCCGAAAGGGTCTGTGCGAACGCGTCGTCCAGGGCGATCTGATGCCGGTGTTCTGCTGCTCCGCCTATCACAATCAGGGCGTGAAGGAAGTCCTCGACGAGGTCGTGGACGTGCTGCCGTCGCCGCTCATGGTGCGGCCCCAACAGGGCGTGCCCGCGAACGGCGACTCCGGAACGACGATCGTGCCCGATCCCGCGGCGCCGGTCGCATCGGTCGTCTTCAAGACGCTCTCCGAGCAGCACCTCGGCGACCTCTCGCTGATCCGCATCTATTCGGGGCGGGTCGAGCCTGGTCGCGAGCTCGTGAACTCGTCGCGCGGACGCAGTGAGAAGCTCGGGACCCTGTACAACGTCGTGGGCAAGGAGCGCCTCGAGTGCAAGTCGGCGGCCGCCGGCGACATCGTGGCCGCGGTCAAACTCCGCGAGACGCACACCGGAGACGCGCTCGTCGACAAGGCGCGCCCGGTGCGCCTGGCGCCGCCCGACTTCCCGGGCCCCGTGACGGCGGAGTGCATCCACGCGAAGAACAAGGGCGACGAAGAGAAGATGGCGCAGGGCGTCACGCGACTGCACGAGGAAGATCCGACGTTCAGCCGCCACTACGAGTCGAGCACGCGCGAGACCCTGGTCTACGGCATGGGCGATCTGCAGCTCGAGATCATGGTCGAACGCCTCAAGAAGCGCTTCGGCGTCGAGGTCGTGCTGACGCGGCCGCACGTGCCGTATCGCGAAACGGTGCGCGGCAAGGCTCAGGACGAATATCGCCACAAGAAGCAGTCCGGAGGCCGCGGGCAGTTCGGTGAAGTGCACCTTCGCCTCGAACCGCTGAAGCGCGGCGACGGATTCCGCTTCGTCGACGAGATCAAGGGCGGCGTCGTTCCGAACCAGTACATCCCCGCCGTCGAGAAGGGTGTCGTTGCCGGCATGGAGCGCGGTCCGCTCGCCGGCTATCCGGTCGTGGACGTGCTCGTGGCGCTGTTCTACGGCAAACATCACGACGTCTACTCCTCGGAAATGGCGTTCAAGATCGCCGCGGAGTCGTGCTTCCACCAGGCCATGCTCAAGGCCAATCCGGTGCTGCTCGAGCCGATCGACGAGGTCACGGTCCGTGTCCCCGAGGAGTTCCTCGGGGACGTGATGGGCGACCTGTCGTCGCGGCGCGGAAAGATCCTGGGCACGGAGGCCGACGGGCACTATCAGCTGATTCGCGCGAACGTCGCGGCCGCCGAGATGTACAAGTACGCGACGCATCTGCGCTCGCTCACTCAGGGGCGCGGCATGCACGCGTCACGCTTCTCGCACTACGAGGAAGTCCCACGTGAGCTCGCGGACCGCGTGATCGCGGCGGCCCGGGCCGAGAAGGAGGCGGCGGCGCACGCAGGTTAGAGCGCGCCCCGCACGCATGTCCGGCCACTCCAAATGGGCGACGATCAAGCGCAAGAAGGCCGCGACGGATCAGGCGCGTGGCAAGATGTTCTCGAAGTACATCAAGGAGATCACGATCGCCGCGCGCCACGGCGGTGGTGACCTCGAGGCCAACCCGCGGCTGCGTACGGCGGTGTCCGCGGCCAAGGCCGTGAACATGCCGGCCAACAACATCGAGCGCGCGATCAAGCGCGGCACCGGCGAAGTCGAAGGCGTCACGTACGAGGAGGCGCAGTACGAGGGTTACGCGCCGGGCGGCGTGGCCATCCTCGTCGAGATCGCGACCGATAATCGCAATCGCACGGCGGGCGACATCCGGCATATCCTGACGAAGCACGGCGGCAACATGGCCGAGGCCGGGAGCGTCTCGTACCTCTTCAAGCCGCGCGGCGTCCTCGTCGTCGAGCGGACCGCGATCGCCGAGGACGCCCTCATCGAGCTCGCGCTCGAGGCTGGCGCCGAGGACGTGCAGCCCGGCCCGGAGCACTTCGAAGTGCTGACCGCGCCGCAGCACTTCGAAGCCGTGAAGGAAGCGCTGGCCGCGAAGAACGTGCCGACGACGAGTGCCGAGATCACGAAGGTCGCGAGCGTCGAGGTGCCGCTCACCGAGCGGGAGGCGGAGGCGGTGCTCCGATTGGTGGATGCGCTGGAGGATCACGACGACGTGCAGAGAGTCCATGCCAACTTCACCGTCGCCGACGACGTCATGACCCGCCTGGCGCGCTGAGTCCGGCTCCGCATGCGCGTCCTGGGATTGGACCCCGGCAGCCGACGGACCGGCTATGGCGTGGTGGAGGGCCGTGGCAATCAGTGGCGCTGTCTCACGCGGGGCGTGATCGTGCCGCCCGCGCGGGCCACGTTGCCCGAGCGCCTGTACGCGATCGCGAGCCGCGCCGGGACGCTGATCGAGGAGTTCGCGCCCGACTGCGTCGCGGTCGAGGAGGCGTTCTACCACGAGAACGTGCGCTCGACGCTCGTGCTCGGCCACGTGCGCGGCGCCCTGCTCGTCGCCGCGGTCGAGCGCCGCGTCGCGGTGTCCGAGTACACGCCGCGTGAGATCAAGATGAGCGTGACCGGCAACGGCGGCGCCGCGAAGGAGCAGGTCGCGTACATGGTGCGCCGCCTGCTGAGCCTCGACGGAGTGCTGGAGGTCGACGCCTCGGACGCGCTCGCCACCGCGCTATGCCACCTGCATCGCGCGCGCCGTCCCGCGGCGCTCGGCGCCGCGCGCGCGGGAGCCGACGGTCTGGCCGCCCTGCTGGCACGCCGCGTCGTGGCCCGCAAGGTCGTCCGCCCATGATCGCGTCGCTGCGCGGCACGCTGCTCGAGAAGAGCCCGGACGGCTGCATCGTCGAGTGCGCCGGGGTCGGATACCTGGTCCACGTGTCCACACACACGGCGCGCGCGTTGCCCGACCGCGGGACGCCCGTGGCGTTGCGCACGCGGCAAATCGTGCGCGAGGACGCGTTGCTCCTTTTCGGCTTCCTGGAAGCCGACGAGCTGCGCCTGTTCGATCTGCTGATCGGCGTCAGCGGCGTGGGGCCGAAGCTCGCGCTCGCGGTGCTGTCCGGCCTGCGGCCCGCCGCGCTGGCCCGCGCGATCCGCGAGGAGCACGTCGCCGCCCTCATCGCGATCCCCGGGATCGGGCGCAAGACCGCGGAGCGCGTCGTCGTCGACCTGCGCGACAAGCTGGAGGGTTTCGCGGCCGCCGTCACGGCGGCGCAGTCGCGCGAGGCCGGAGTCCTGCCGCGCTCCGAGCGCTTCGAAGACGCCGTCGCGGCGCTGACTCAGCTCGGATACACTGCGGCCCAGGCGCAGGAGGCGGTGCGCAAGGCGTCGGAGTCGGGCGGCGAATCGTCCGCCGAAACGTTGGTGCGTCGCGCCCTCGCCGTGCTGCACAAGCCGGTCGCGGCGGCGCGGTCCTAGGGAGGGGGCGGACATGAGCGATGGTCGTGGTCCGATCCCTGCCGAGGCGCCTCCGCGCCGCGTGGCCGACCCCGAGCCGTTCGCCGAGGACCTGCAGGACGACTCGCAGCTGCGGCCGCTCGCGCTCGCGGACTTCGTCGGGCAGACGAGCGTCAAGGATCAGCTGTCGATCTTCCTCGAAGCGGCGAAACGCCGCGGCGAGGCCATGGATCACGTGCTGTTCCACGGGCCGCCCGGCCTCGGCAAGACCACCCTGGCCGCGATCGTGGCCGCCGAACTCGGCGTCGAGATCACGCACACCTCGGGCCCGGTGCTGGAGCGTCCGGGCGATCTCGCGGGCCTGCTCACGAACGTCGGCACGCGCGGCGTGCTGTTCGTCGACGAGATCCACCGCATCTCGCCCGTCGTCGAGGAGTACTTGTATCCCGCGCTGGAAGACTTCACGCTCGACATCCTGCTGGATCGCGGCCCCAACGCGCGCTCGCTGAAGATCAACCTCGAGCGCTTCACGCTCGTGGGCGCGACCACGCGCGCGGGGCTGCTGTCGTCGCCCATGCGCGCGCGCTTCGGCGTGACGCTGCGCCTCGACTACTACGCGCCCGACGATCTCGCACGGATCGTGCGGCGCTCGGCCGGAATCCTCAAGGTCGCGGTGGACGACGCGGCGGCGCTCGAGATCGCACGCCGGGCTCGCGGCACGCCGCGCGTCGCGAACCGGCTGCTGCGGCGCATCCGCGACTTCGCCCTGATCCGGGCGGACGGCGTGGTGACGGAGCCCGTGGCACGCGAGGCGCTGCAGCTCCTCGAAGTGGACGAACGCGGCCTCGACGAGATGGATCGCCGCCTGCTCGAGGCGTTGATCATGAAGTACCAGGGCGGACCCGTCGGCATCCAGACGCTCGCGGTCGTCGTCGGCGAGGAGGCGGGAACGCTCGAAGACGTCTACGAGCCGTATCTCATCCAGGAAGGCTTCCTCAAGCGCACGTCGCGCGGCCGCGAGGCGACGCCGCTCGCCTGGTCGCATCTCGGACTCGCGCCCGCGTCGGGCGTGGGTCCCGCGTCCCGGCAGCCCGAGCTCCCGCTCGGCTGAGCGCGCGGCGCGCCGCCCGTGCGTCTCGAAGACCTCGACTACGACCTGCCGGAGGCCCTGATCGCGCAGCGCCCTGCGGCGCGCCGCGAGGACGCGCGGTTGCTCGTCGTCGAACGCGCAAGCGGCGCCCTGCACGACCAGCGCATACCTGATCTTGAGCGCTGGCTGCGCGCCGGCGACGCGCTCGTCGTGAACGAGACGCGCGTGCGCCCGGCGCGCCTCGCACTGAAACGTCCGAGCGGCGGGCGCGTCGAGGTCCTCGTCGTGCGGCCGGAGCCGCCCGACGCGTGGCGCGTCCTGTCGCGGCCCGCGAAGAAAGCCCCCGTCGGCGGCACGCTCGCGAGCGAGGACGGCGCGCTCGTCCTGGAGGTGGTGGGCGCCGGGGAGGACGGCGAGCGCATCGTGCGCGTCGTGCGCGGCGACCTGGACGCGGCGCTGAACGCGAGCGGCACGCTGCCGCTTCCGCCTTACATCCACCGCGCCGCGGATCGCGAGGACGCCGAGCGCTACCAGACCGTGTTCGCCCGCATCGACGGCGCGGTGGCGGCGCCGACTGCCGGGCTGCACTTTTCGGACGCGGTCCTTGCGCGCCTGGCGGCCGGCGGCATCGCGCGCGTGCCGCTCGTGCTCCACGTCGGACCCGGCACGTTCCGGCCGGTGAGCGGCGATCCGTCCGCGCATCGCATGGACCCCGAGTGGTTCGAACTCGGCGTCGCCCAAGCCGCCACGCTCCACGCGGCGCGCGCGGCGGGTGGACGCATCGTCGCGGTGGGCACGACCTCGGTGCGCGCGCTGGAATCGGCGGCCGACGAAAACGGCGGTGCGCTCGGCGCGGCGCGCGGCTGGACGCGGAAGTTCATCCAGCCGCCCTATGAATTCCGCGCGGTCGACGCGCTGCTGACGAACTTCCACCTGCCTCGGACGACGCTGCTGCTGCTCGTGGCCGCGTTCGCCGGCCCCGATCTCATGCGCCGCGCGTACGCACACGCCGTCGAGTCCCGATACCGCTTCTACTCGTACGGCGACGCCATGCTGGTGGTCTAGGAAGGCGCCGAGCGTGGCGCGCCAGTCCGCTGTGCGCACTCGGGTTCGGCGGGAAAGTCGACTCCGGGGCACGAGGGGTGGCTTGGAGCGGCGCCCGGCGACCGCTATACTCTTCGGCCGCGAACGGGGGACGGGTGCACAGCACCCGTCCCTTCATTTATTGGAGCGCGAGGGGCTTACAGCGGTGGATTCCCGTGTTTCTTGAAGGGCAGCGACTGGCGCTTGTGGCGCAGCATTTCGAGCGCCGCGATCAGCTTGGGACGCGTCTCGGCCGGCTCGATGACGTCGTCGAGGTAGCCGAGTTCAGCGGCGATCCACGGCGAGGCGAAGCGCTCGTTGTATTCCGCGATCCGACGCCGACGCTCGGCGACCGGGTCCGCCGCCTTCGCGATTTCGTCGCGGTACAGGATGTTCACCGCGCCGTCGGCGCCCATCACCGCCATCTCCGCGCTCGGCCAGGCCACGTTGTAGTCGCCGCGGATGTGCTTGCTCGACATGACGTCGTACGCGCCGCCATAGGCCTTGCGCACGACGACGGTGAGCTTCGGCACGGTCGCCTCGCAGTACGCGTACAGCAGCTTCGCGCCATGGCGGATGATGCCGCCCCATTCCTGGCGCGTCCCGGGCAGGAACCCGGGCACGTCCTCGAACGTGACGAGCGGGATGTTGAACGCGTCGCAGAAGCGCACGAAGCGCGCGCCCTTGACCGACGAGTCGATGTCGAGCACGCCGGCCAGAACGCGCGGCTGGTTGCCGACGACGCCGACCGAGCGTCCGTTCAGTCGTGCGAAGCCGACGATGAGGTTTCCGGCGAAGTGCTCGTGCACTTCGAAGAAGTCGCCGTCGTCGACGACGCGCCGCACCACGTCCTTCATGTCGTAGGGCTGGTCCGACGCCTCGGGCACGAGCGTCGCCAGCTCGGCATCGCGCCGGTCGACGGGGTCGGTGCACGCGCGCCGCGGCGCGTCTTCGACGTTGTTCGCGGGCATGAACGACAGCAGTCGCTTGACGTGGCGGATGCAGTCGGCGTCGTCGCTCGCGACGAAATGCGCGACGCCGCTCTTGGAATTGTGCGTCATCGCGCCGCCCAGATCCTCGAACGACACCTCCTCCGACGTCACGGCCTTGATGACCTCGGGCCCGGTCACGAACATGTGGCTCGTACCGTCGACCATGATCGTGAAGTCGGTGATGGCCGGGGAGTACACGGCGCCGCCCGCGCAGGGCCCGAGGATGGCCGAGATCTGCGGCACGACGCCCGACGCCAGCGTGTTGCGCAGGAACACGTCGGCGTAGGCGCCGAGCGACAGCACGCCTTCCTGGATGCGCGCGCCGCCCGAGTCGTTGAGCCCGACGATGGGCGCGCCGTTGTCGAGCGCCAGATCCATGATCGCGCAGATCTTCTTGGCGTTCGCCTCGCTCATGGTGCCGCCGAACACCGTGAAGTCCTGGGCGAACGCGTACGTCGTGCGCCCTTCGACCGCGCCCCAGCCGGCCACGACGCCGTCGCCGACGATGCGCTTCGCGTCCATGCCGAAGTCGTGCGAGCGGTGCGTCACGTACGTGCCGATCTCGACGAACGAGCCGGGGTCCATGAGCAACTCGATACGCTCGCGCGCGGTCAGGCGGCCCTTTTCGTGGATCTTCGCGACTCGTTCCGGCCCGCCTCCGGCCTGGGCCTGGCCGCGGCGCTTTTCGAGCTCGGCGAGTCGTTCCTTCCGGTTCACGCGCTTCCTCCTCGGGGCGACAGACGGGCGGCGCGGAGCGTAGGCACGCGGCCCCGGCCGGTCAAGCGGGAAGCCCGCGCAACGTCATGCGCGCGAAGGGCTCACGCCGGAGGCACACCATGCCGATGACTCTATGGCACGTGTGGAGCGGCTGGCTGGCACCGGCATCGGAGGGGGCGGCGCGAATGGGAGGCTGGTCGCACAACATCCTGTTCGTCGTCGTGTTCTGCGCCCTCGTCGACTTCGTGAAGCTGGTCATCGAGCTGCTCGGTCGCAGCGAAGACCGCCAGTTCCGCACCGATCCCGAGCTGGTGACCGCGGTGATCGCGTGCCGCAACGGCGCGCGCGAACTGCCCGGGACCATCGCCGAGCTGAAGAAGTTCCTGCCCGGGGATCGCATCCTCGTGATCGACGACGCGAGCACGGACGACACGGATCGCGTCGCGCGCGAGCTGGGCTGCGAAGTGCACCGCTTCGACACGCGCAAGGGCAAGGCCAGCGCCATCAACTACGCGGTGTACCGCGTGCGCACGCCGCTCACCCTGCTGCTGGACGACGACACGCGGCTCGGTGGCGCGCGCATCCCCACCTCGCTGATCTCGGACGACGGATACGACGCCGTGGCGTTCCACGTGCTGCCCGATCGGCGGAATCGGGACGGCGCCCACGGCAACAACTTCCTCGGGCACGTGCAGCGCTACGAGTACGGCAAGAGCATGGAGATCGGCAAGCGCTTCCACGACGTGACCCAGTCGGTGAGCTGCGTGTCGGGCGCGATCGGGCTGTTCCGCACCGAGGATCTGGACCGCTACCACCACCAGCACACCGGCGTGTTCCAGGGCGAGGACCTGCAGCGCACGATCATCCACCTGCTGCACGAGGGCCGGATCGTGTTCGCGAACGAGCCGGTGTGGACCGTCGCGCCGGCCACCGTGCGCGGCTGGCTGCGCCAGCGCCTGACCGGCTGGTATCCCGGCATGGTGCACCAGCTCGCGAACTTCATTCGCCTGCTGTTCGCGCACGGCGTGTCCTGGCGCCTGCGCTACGAGATGGTCTACAACCTCTACACCGTGGTCAGCGACCCTCTGAAGACGTGGTCCATCGTGGCGATCGCCATCACCCCAGGGTTGCGCTGGTGGGGGCTCGTCATCTACGGCGTCTATCTCGCGTTCGAGATCTATCCCTACGCCATCGTGCGTGCGCCCGGCCAGAGGCAGCGCGCGCCGATCGGCGTGCTGTTGTTCTACCCGATCTACGGCGCCATCAACACGGTGCTGCGCACGATGGCCATCGCGGTGTGGTTCTGGTTCCGATTCGTGACCGGCTCCATGCGCCCGCGCCGCGGACCCAAGGACCGGATCGCATGAAGCGACTCGTCGCCGTTCTCCTGCTCTCGACCGCGCTCGCCGCGCCGGCCCGGGCCACGCCGCCCGCGTACGTCGGCGGCCAGTACCGCTACTGGGCGTTCAGCAACCACAACGACCTGCGCGACGTGCTGGCCTACTGGGTGCCCGGGCCGTTCCACGTCCAGCTCGAGTACTGGGATTTCGTGGACCACGACACGGACGATCAGTTCCGTCCCGAGATCGGGCTGCACCTGCGCGACGCGCGGCGCTCCGTCTACACGCTGCAGTGGCGCCACGAGCATCGCCAGGAGCGCTACACGGCCGGCACTGACCAGGTGTTGAGCGATCACATCGTGGGCCGCGCCGAGATCAGTCCGATCGTCAGCAGCGACTCGACCGTCTGGGTGCTGAGCGCGGGCGGCGACTACTACTGGGGCTCGTACAACTTCGCGTCCGCGACGCTCATCCACGACCCGCGCGGCGACGATCTGTGGGTCGTGCCGCTGCGCGTGCGCCTCGCGAACGAGGAGAACGACTGGGTGCAGGCCACGCTCGCGCCCGCGAGCCGGCGCACGCTGGGCTGGGCGTTCGACGTGAAGAAGCGCTGGCTGAGGGTCGGCGTCGAGCGCAACAGCCGCTACGACTTCACGAACCTCGACAACATCGTCTACACGATCGGTTTCGAGAAGGCGCTCGGCGCTCAACCGTAGCGCGGCGGGCAGACGGGAGAGGGGCCGCGGCGCCGTTGCGCCGCGGCCCTTCCCGCATCACGGCACGCTGGGCGTGACGTGCAGCTGGCCGAACAGGAAGCTGAGGATGTCGACGCTCTCGTCGATGCGCTTCGAGATGGGCTTGCCCTGACCGTGGCCGGCCTTGCTCTCGATGCGGATCAGGATCGGAGCGTCGCCGCCGCTCGCCGCCTGCAGGCGCGCCGCCATCTTGCGCGCGTGCAGCGGATCGACGCGCGAGTCCTCCTCGGCGGTCGTGATCAGCGTGGCCGGATAGCGCGTGCCGTCGTGCACGTTCTGGTACGGCGAGTACGCGAGCAGGTACTTGAACTGGTCCGCGTTCTCGCTCGAGCCGTACTCAGGGACCCAGTAGCGCGCGATCAGGAAGTTCTGATAGCGGATCATGTCGAGCAGCGGCGCCTGGCACACGATCGCGCCGTAGAGGTCGGGACGCTGCGTCTCGACCGCGCCCATCAGCAGCCCGCCGTTCGAGCCGCCGCGCGCGGCCAGCTTGTCGCTGCGCGTGATGCCCGAGTGGATCAGCCACTCGGCGGTGGCGTGAAAGTCGTCGAACACGTTCTGCTTGTGCTCGAGCCGCCCGGCCTCGTGCCACTCGCGGCCGAACTCGCCGCCGCCGCGCAGGCACACGCTCGCGTACACGCCGCCCGCGTCCAGCCACGGGAACATGTCGGCGCGGTAGGCCGGCGTCTCGCTCACGTTGAAGCCGCCGTAGCCGGTGAGCAACGTCGGGCGCTGGCCGTCCATCTTCAGCGCGCGGCGGTGCACGAGGAACACCGGCACCTTCGTGCCGTCCTTCGACGTCACCCATTCCTGGCGCACCAGGTAGTCGGCCGGGCGCACCGGCGACTCCGCGTGCTCGACCGCGGCGATGGCCTTGCCGGAGAGGTCGAAGCGATACAGCGTGCCGGGATACGCGAACGACGCGAACGTGAGGTACAGCGTCGACGACGCCGGATCCGCGGCCACCGCGGCGACGCTGCCGAGCGCGGGAAGCGGGACGTCGCGCTCGAACTTGCCGTCGAGCGAGAACAGCGCAATGCGCGACGTGGCGTTCTCGGACAGGCGGAGCGCCAGGTGCCCGCCGACGATCTGGAAGTCTTCGATGACACCCTTCTGCTCCGGCACGACTTCCGCCCAGCCCGTGGGGCCGGGCCGCGCGGGATCGGCCTTCACGATGTGGTAGCGCGACGCGCCCACGTTCGTGAGCAGGTACAGCGTGCCGTTCCAGCTGTCGCCGTTCACGATGCCGTCGAGGCCGACCGCGAGGGGTTGGAACTCGCCGCCCGCCGCGGGTCGTGCCAGCAGATCGTTCTTGGCCCAGTCGGTCGAAAGCTGCAGGAACACCCAGCGCTTGTCCGAGGACAGGCTGACGGTGCGCGTCTCCTGCATCGGCCGGCCTTCGCCGCCCCACACCAGCGGATCCTTCGCCGGGTCGTCGCCGAGCTTGTGATGGAACACCTGCTCGTGGAACACCTCCTCGCCGGGAGGCACCTCGCCCTTGGCCGGATGCCGCGTGTACAGGAAGCCCTGGCCGTCCGGATCCCACGCGACGCTGGCGTGCGCGGTGTGCGGGATGACGTCGGCGGCACGATCCTTCCCGTCGACGTCGCGAACGCGGAGCGTGCTCTGCTCGCTGCCGCCCGAGGAGGTGCCGTACGCGAACCGCGCGCCGTCGGGGGAGACGTACATCCAGTCGAGCGCCACGGTCCCGTCCGCGCTCAGGGCGTTGGGATCGAGCGCGACGCGCCCCGCGCCGGCCTCGTCGCGCACCATGACGACCGGCTGGTTCTCGGTGCCGGTGTGCCGCGAATAGAACAGTCTCTTGCCGCGGACGACGGGCTCGCTCGTCGTGGTCACGGCGTACAGCGCGCGCAGCCGTTCGCGCAGCGCGTCACGCCCCGGCTCGACGTCGAGCACGCTGCGCGTGAACGCGTTCTGCGCCGTGGTCCAGTCGTGCACCGGCTGGCTGTCGCCGTCCTCGAGCCAGCGATAGGGATCGACCAGCACCGTGCCGTGCAGCGTGTCGGCGACCGGCTGCTGGGTCGAGGGCGGATACGCGGGCCTTGCATTCGCGGTGGGCGTGAGCATCACGAGCGTGAGCAGCGCGGCGGCGCCGAGCGGGCGCCAGGGCAGCGAGGTGCGGGACGCATTCATTGGTTCCCTCGGGGTGAGAACGAAGCGCGCGACGGGTCCGGTGCCTTCGCACGGCCCGGGGACCCGCATCGAGGAGCGGAGAGTGCCACGAGTCGTCGCCGACTTCCATGGGCGGAACGCGCCGGGGCCCGGACGCCGCCGGGAAGGCGCGCCGTGCTAGTCTCCGCGACCGGCGGACGAACGCGCCGCCCCCAACGCGCCGGCGCCTGATCATGGAGAAACCGATGACCGAAGCATCGATCCTCGATCGCATTCAGAAGGACATGGCGACCGCCATGAAGGCCAAGGATTCGGACACGCTGAGCACACTGCGCATGCTCAAGACCGCGCTCATGGAGGCCAAGACCAAGAAGCCGAAGGACGCCGTGCTGAGCGCGGACGAAGAAGTCGAGGTCCTGCAGCGTTACGTGAAGAAGCGCCGCGAATCGATCGAAGAGTTCACGCGGCTCGGCCTCGCGGAACGCGTGCCGCGCGAGCAGCAGGAGATCGGCGTGACCCAGCGCTACCTGCCCGAGGCCCTGTCCGAGGACGCGCTCAAGACCATCGTCCGCGAGGCGATCGCGGCCAGCGGCGCGGCGGGACCGAAGGACATGGGCAAGGTGATCGGCGTCGTGATGGCCAAGGTCAAGGGCAAGGCCGAAGGCAGCGCGGTGTCGCGCCTCGTCAAGGAGGCGCTCGCCGGCTGACGCGCGTTACGGCGGCGGTGGAGCTCCCGGCGGCTCGATGGTCGAATCCGCCGGCGCTTCGCCGTCCGACTCGGCGTCCGGCGTGAGCGCGGCGGTGTCCACGGGCGCCGCCGGGTGGATGCCGAACAGCCACTCGAGCACGCTCGGATGGGGCGACACCCCGGTGACGGCGAGCTGGTACTGATCGTCGTCGATCGCGCCGCGCCGGTGCAGCCGGCCCGCGATCAGGCGCACGCGGCGCTCGATGCGCGTGCCGGGCGCGAGCGGCGAGAAGCGCCGCGGGTTGATGATGATCGCCGCGAGCAGCACGCTCTGGCGCGCGTCCAGATCGGCGGCGGACACGCCGAACCAGCGCCGCGCCGCGGCCTCGGCGCCGAACACGCCGTCGCCCCATTCGATCTCGTTCAGGTACAGCTCGAAGATGCGCCGCTTCGACAGCGCGCGCTCGAGGCGCAGCGCCAGGAACACTTCCTTGATCTTGCGCGTGAAGGTGCGCTCGCTGCCGAGAAACAGGTTCTTCGCGAGCTGCTGCGTGATCGTGCTGCCGCCGCGCACGACCTTGCCGGCGTCCAGGTCGCGGCGCGCCGAAGCGCGGATCTCGTTCCAGTCGAGCCCGCCGTGCGCGTAGAACGCGTCGTCTTCGGCGACGAGCACGGCGCGGCGCAGCAGCGGCGAGATGCGGTCGTAGGGCACCCAGCGCTCGTCGGGCACGAGGCGGCGCCCGTCGCGCGCGGCCTCGGCGATGCGCTCGTTCATCATGGAAGTGCGCAGCGGCGGGCGCGTGGCGAGCGATGCGACGTCGCAGGTCGCGACGTCGAGCGCGGAGTGGACGACGAGCGCGATGACCCCGGCCAGGATCACCAGGAACGCGACGCCGAGTGCGCGCTTCACGGCACGACGCTCAGCGGCGCGCGCCGATCACGACGGCGGTCATGTCGTCGCTCTGGGCCGCGCTGCCGCGGAACTTGACGACGTCGTCGAGCACTCGATCGAGGAACGCGCCGGGCGCGCCCTTGCCCTCGCGCCGCCACAGCTCGAGCAGGCGCTCTTCGCCGAACTGCTCGTCGCGCGGATCGAACGCTTCGGAGATGCCGTCGCTGTACAGCAGCAGCGCGTCGCCGGGCCCGAACGCGACCTCGCGCATCGTGAACTCGGCCTCCTCGAAGATGCCGAGCGGAATGCCGCCGTCGGCCAGGAGCTCGACGTCGCCGTTCGCGCGACGCAGCAGCGGCGGATTGTGTCCCGCGTTGCTGAAGCGCAGCACGCGCGCGGCGGGATCGACCTCGGCGTAGAACAGCGTGATGAACTTGCCCGCCGTCGCCGAGCGGGCGACGCTGCGATTCACCTGCGCGAGCGCCTCGGGAATCGCCGTGCGGCCGTTGCAGAACGCGCGCAGCGACGCCTGCACGTTGCTCATGAGCAGCGCCGCAGGTACGCCCTTGCCGGACACGTCGGCGATCGACACGGCGATGCGCCCGCCTTCCAGCAGGAAGTAGTCGAACGCGTCACCGCCGACCTGCCGCGCGGGCACGACGCGCCCGTGCACTTCCCAGTCGCCGACGCGCAGCGCTTCCGACGGGACGAGGTTCATCTGGATCTCGCGCGCCAGGTCCAACTCGCGCTCGAGGCGCTTCTTCTCCTCCTCGAGCAGCTGCTTCTGCTGGGCCTCGACGCGCAGCCGGGCCTGCTCGATCACGACCGCCGAGTTCGCGGCCACGATGCTGAGGAGCTGGATCTCGTCCGGGGTCCACTGCCGGCCGGGTTCCCGGTTCGTGACCGCCAGCATGCCGGTGGCGCGACCCTCGACGGTGAGCTGCACGGCGAGCACGGCGCGCACGCGCGTCGCGTAGCCCTTGAGGCCCGCGAAGCGCTCGTCGCCGAGCAGGTCGCGGGTGGCGAGCGGCTCGCCCTTGTGCAGCAGCCAGCCCATCACGCTGAGCGACACCGGCGCCGGCCACGAACCCGACTCCGTGCCGGGCTGCTGGCGGCGCACGACTGTCTTGGCCACGTTGGATCCGACCTCGGGCCCGAGCAGCTTGATCGAGCCCTCATCGGCGCCGAGCATCAGCGTCGTCTTGTTGACGATCCAGTCGAGGATCGGCTGCAACTCGGACTTGGCCGCGACGACCTGGCAGAGCTCCGAGAGGAACTGGAGCTCGTCCATGAGGCGCTGTGCGCTGGGCGCGCGCGAAAGCGGGGCGGTGGGTTCCATGGGTGCGGCCGTGCGAAGGCCGGGTCGAGTGTAGGGGCGTGCTCGCGCGCGCACAAGACGCGGGCTCTGGCGCCGGCCGAGCACGCCACGTGCGGCGCTCGGGACGCGCGGGCGCCCGGGGCGCGCTGGCGAGCGCCGGGTCCGCTTCCTATACTGCGTCGGTCCGTGACTCGCGCCCGACTCGAGAGGAGCCGCCGCGCCCAACCCTTCGACCCATGAGAATCCCATGACGACCGCGACCCAGGCCCCGTACCGGAACCTCCGCGTCGAAGCGCGCGGCGCCGTGACCGTGCTCACCATCCACCGTCCCGACGTGCTGAACGCGCTCAACCGCGAGACCCTGTCCGAGATCGACGTGGCCGTGAAGCGCTTCGTCGAGGACGCCGCGAGCGGAGCGCTGATCGTGACCGGCGCCGGCGAGAAGAGCTTCATCTCGGGCGCCGACATCAACGAGCTGGCGGTGCTCGATCCGCGCGGCGCCGAGGACATCTCGCGCTTCGGCCAGCGCGTCGTGGACGGGCTCGCGCGCTCGCCGAAGCCGGTGATCGCCGCGATCAACGGTTACGCGTTCGGCGGCGGTTGCGAGCTGGCGCTGGCCTGCCACATGCGGCTCGCTTCCGAGAACGCCGTGCTCGGGCTGCCCGAAGTGAGCCTCGGCATCATCCCGGGCTACGGCGGCACGCAGCGCCTGCCGCGCCTCGTGGGCACCGGCCGCGCGCTCGAACTGATGCTGTCCGGCCGGCGCGTGAAGGCCGACGAAGCCGAGCGCATCGGCCTCGTGAACCGCGTCGTGCCGCGCGAACAGCTGCTCGCCGAGGCCGAAGCGCTGGCCGCGAGCATGCTGAAGAACGGGCCGTTGGCCGTGGCCGCCGTGCTCGAGGCGGTCGAGCGCGGGATGCAGTTGCCGCTCGACGACGGCCTGCGCCTCGAGAGCGGGCTGTTCGGAATCCTGGCCGCGAGCCACGACATGCACGAAGGGCTGAACGCGTTCCTCGAGAAGCGCCCCGCGAAGTTCGAGCGACGCTAGCGGCGGGCCGGCCCTCGCGCGCGAGCGCGGCGCTCCATCTCGACCTCGACCTGCTTCAGCAGATCCTGGGCGCCGTGACTGAGCACGCCGCGTCCGATGAAGTGGGGAAGTCCGGCCAGCGGGTCGGCGTCGAGCGAGTAGCGCACCACCGTGCGCAGCGAATCCGTCTCCAGCGTCCAATGCCCGACGTAGACCCGGAAGTCCTTGGCGAGCTCGTCGTGGAACGCGATGCGCTGGCGAGCGTCCTCGCGCACGTCGAGCGCGACCTCGGCCTTGCGCCTCAGGGGGAAGACACCGACGAGCATCTCCTGGCGGACGAGCAGGTGCCCGTTGGGCCGCGGCTCGATGCTGCTCTTCTTGACCGACTGTACGAACGAACCGATGTGGCCGTAGTCGGTGAGCACGTCCCACACGATCTGGACGGGCACGTTCGTGATGAAGGAGCCGCGCACCTGATAGACGCCGGCCCGCTCGGTCACGTCGACTTCGAGGCCGTCGGCCCGGGCCGCGGTAGGGATGAGGACGGTCAGGGCCATCAACAGAGCGAGCGGCGCGTGCCGTGGCTCGCGCCGCCG
>DATJGS010000039.1:0-28448 GCA_035494735.1 Saccharimonadaceae bacterium (SeqCode) | reverse complement strand
GAACGTGGCCTTGCCGCGCGCGTCGTCGGTGCCGGCGCGCTTCCCGAGCCGCGACAGCGACGAGTGGCGATTCAGGAGATCGTCGTGGATCTGGAACGCGAGCCCCAGGTCGCGTCCGAGCGCGTCGAACGCGGCGACGCGCCGCGCGCCCGCGCCGCCGGCCAGCGCGCCGAGCGCGAGCGACGCGCCGAGCAGCGCGCCCGTCTTGCGGCGGTGCATGGCGCGCACCGCGCGCGCGTCGAGGCGGCGTCCCTCCCCTTCCAGGTCCAGCACCTGGCCACCGACGAGATCGCGGCTGCCGCTGGCCCGCGCCAGACGGCGCGACGCCTCGGCGATCCGCGCCGGCGAGACGCCGGCCCGACCCAGCGCGGCGAGGCACTCGAACGCGTGCGCGAGGAGCGCGTCGCCGGCCAGCAGCGCGACGGCGTCGCCGAAGCGCTTGTGCGTGGTCGGACGCCCGCGGCGGAAGTCGTCGTCGTCCAGCATCGGCAGGTCGTCGTGCATCAGCGAGAACGCGTGTACGCATTCCAGCGCGGCGGCCGCGGCCAGCGCGCGCCGCCACGGCGCGCCCACCGCCTCGCACGCGGCCAGCGCGAGCAGCGGGCGCACGCGTTTGCCCGGGGCGAGCGCGCCGTAGCGCATGGCCGCGTGCAGGCGCTGCGGGGTCGCGGTCGCCGGCGGCAGCGCGCGGGCGAAGTAGCGGTCGAACGCGCGGGCGCGCGCGACCTGCGCCGCGTTCCCGGGAAACGCCGGCGCGGCGGGCGCGGAGCGTGCGGGGCGGGAACGGTGCGCGGCGCGGGGCTCGCGCGCGCGGCGCGCGGCCCGCCCGGGACGGCGGCCGGCGCGCTTCAAAACGGCAGCTTGCCTTCGCGCTCCTCACCCGGCGCCAGATCGAGTTCCATGGCCCGGGTGGTGGGCGGCGCGTCGTCGCCGCTCTCGACCAGCTTCTCGACGCGCTTCTCGGCCTCGTCGAGCGTCTGGGTCAGGCGGCGCGACAGCTTCATGCCTTCCTCGTAGCGCGCGATGGACTCCTCGAGCGACAACTCGCCGCCCTCGAGTTCGTCCACGATGCTCTCGAGCCGGCCGAGCGCGGTCTCGAAGCTGGGCGCCTCACCGCTCTCAGCGGCCGGCGGATTCTTCTTCGCTGCCATGCGATCCTCCTCGACGCACCGCCTCGATGCGCGCGTCGGCCTCGCCGCGCGCGAATTCCAACGACAGGCGATCTCCGACCGCCAGTGCCTGAGCCGCGCGCACCAGCGTACCGTCCGGCGCGCGCGCGATGCAAAAGCCGCGTTCCAGCACGAGCCGCGGCGACAGCGCGCGCAGGCGGTCGATCAGCGCCTGCACGCGCAGGCGGCGCGCCTCGACCTGGGCGACCGCGAGTTCCGTGAGTCGCTCGCGCGCCTCGTCGGCCCGCGTCCGGCGCTCGGCCAGCAGGCGCGGCCACTCGCGCAGTCCGTAGCGCGCGATCGCCGCGACCAGGCGCTGGCGCGCGGCGCGCAACGCGTGGCGCACGGTCCCGGCCAGGCGCGCGAGCAGGTCGTCGACCTGCTGCTGGCGCAGGCGCACGACCTCGCGCACGTTGCGGAAGCCGTACTTCGCGGTGAGCGTGGACAGCCGCAGCCGCCCGTCCGCGACGCGGGCGCGCACCGCGCGCGACGCGCGCTCCGCGAGCCCCGCGACCTGGCGCGACACCTCGTCGCGATCACGCACCGCGAGTTCCGCGGCGTTGGACGGCGTGGCCGCGCGCACGTCGGCCGCCAGGTCGGCGAGCGTGACATCGACCTCGTGTCCGACCGCGGAGACGACCGGCGTGCGCGATCCGGCGATGGCACGCACCACGATCTCCTCGTTGAACGCCCACAGGTCCTCGAGCGAGCCGCCGCCGCGCCCGACGATCAGCACGTCGGCCTGGCCCCAGCGATCGAAGCGCCGGATCGCGGCCGCGATCTCGTCCGCGGCGCCCGCGCCCTGGACGCGCACCGAGGCGAGCACGATGCGGATCGACGGCCAGCGCGTGCGCAGCACCTTCACGAGATCGCGCACGGCGGCGCCGGTCGGTGACGTCACGAGACCGACGGTGCGCGGGAAGCGCGGCAGTGGCCGCTTGCGCGCCGGCTCGAACAGCCCCTCGGCCTGCAGGCGGCGCTTCAGTTCCTCGAGCGCGAGCAGCAACGCGCCGAGTCCGGCCGGGCGCAGCTCGCGCACGCGGAGCTGGTAGCGCCCGCGCGCCTCGTACACCGTGATATCGCCGAGCGCCTCGACCTCGAGGCCGTCGCGAGCGTCGAACGCGACGCGCAGGTCGCCGGCGTAGATCACGCACTCGAGCACGGCGCCCTGCGCGTCCTTGAGCGCGAAGTACGTGTGTCCGCTCGCGGCGCGTTTCCAGCCGGTGATCTCGCCCTTCACCCACACGCCGCGGAACGACTCGGTCAGCGCCTGCTTGATGAGACGGGTCAGCGCCGAGACGCTGAGGATCGGCGGCGACTGGGGCGCGACGGCCATCAGCGCGGGGCGCCGACCTGGGCGCGCGGCTGGCGCGCGGCCAGCACCGTGTTGGCCACGACCATGGCCACCGTCATCGGACCGACGCCGCCCGGCACCGGCGTGAGCGCGCCGGCGACGCGTGACACGGACGCGGCCTCGATATCGCCCGTGAGGCGCGTGCCGCTCTTCGTCCCCGAGGCGGGCACGCGGTGCATGCCGACGTCCACGACCGTGGCGCCGGGCTTGACCCAGTCGGCGGTGATCGCCTCCGGTCGCCCGATCGCGGCCACGAGCAGGTCGGCCTCCGCGGCGAGCGCACGCAGCGAATCGCCGCTCGCGCTGTGCCCGAGCGTCACCGTCATGTCGATGCCCTTTTGCGACAGCAGCGCGGCGAGCGGCCGGCCGACGATGGCGCTGCGCCCGAGCACGACCGCGTGGCGTCCGGCCAGCGGCACCTGGTGGTAACGCAAGAGTTCGAGAATGCCGCGCGGCGTGGCCGGCACGAAGCCGGGCAATCCGAGGCTCAGGCGCCCGACGTTCTCCGGGTGGAAGCCATCGACGTCCTTGCCCGGCAGAATGGCGTCGAGGACGGCGCGCGCGTCCGCCGGCGCGGGCAGCGGCAGCTGGACGAGGATGCCGTGGACGTCCGTGTCGGCGCCCAGCGCGCGCACTCGGGCGACGATCGTCGCCGTGCTCTCCCCCGCGGCCAGCGCGACGCGGCGGGTCGCGATGCCGACCTCGGCGCACGCCTCGCCCTTCTTCTGCAGGTAGATCTGCGACGCCGCGTCTTCGCCCACGCTGACGAGCGCGAGCCGCGGCTCGATCCCGGCTTCCTTCAGGCGCGCGACTTCCTCGCGCGCGCCGAGGCGCACGGCGAGCGCCGGCTCGTCGCCCCGCAGGACGCGCGCGCCCGCGGCAGTGCCGCGCGGCGTGTACGCGAGCTGGACGCGGCGCATCTCGACGGCGAGTCCGGTCGTGGCGTCGAGGCGCACCCACACGCCGTTCAGGCGCAGATCGCCGTCGGCCGGAGTCAGGCGTTCGGGCAGCAGCGTGAGGAAGCGGCGCAGCGCCGCGTCGCGGTCCATGCCGATCACCGAGTCGAAGCCGCCGGTCATGCCGGCGTCGGTCAGGAACGCGGTGCCCTTCGGCAGCACGCGGTCGTCCGCGGTCTGGACGTGCGTGTGCGTGCCGACCACGAGGCTGGCGCGCCCGTCCAGGTACCAGCCCATGGCGATCTTCTCGGCGGTCGTCTCGGCGTGGAAGTCGACGAGGATCGCGCGGCAGCCGTCCGCGCGCAGCGCCTCGATGGCCTCGTCAACGGCGCGGAACGGACAATCGACCTCGCGCATGAACACGCGACCGAGCAGGTTGACGACGCCCACGGGCGTCCCGTCCGAGGCGCGGAACGTGCGCCACCCGCGGCCCGGCGTCCCCGGCGGCAGGTTCGCCGGGCGCACGAGTCGCTGTTCCTCGCCGATGTAGGGAACCGCTTCCTTGCGATCGAACAGATGATTCCCGCCGGTCAGCGCGTCGGCGCCGGCGGCGAACAGCGCGGCCGCCGAGTCGTGCGTCACGCCGAAGCCGCCCGCCGAGTTCTCGGCGTTCACGACGACGAGATGGGCGTCGAGCCGGCGTTTGAGATCGGGCAGCAGCGCCCGCACCACGTCGCGGCCCGGCGATCCGATCACGTCGGCGATGAACAGGAGATTCGGCATTGGGTTCCTACTTCGCGTAGTCCACGGCGCGCGTCTCGCGGATCACGGTGACGCGGATCTGGCCCGGGTACTGCATCTCCTTCTCGATGCGGCGCGCGATCTCGGCGGCCAGGTTCTGCGCGCGCGCGTCGTCGACCTTGTGGTGCTCGACCATGATGCGCACCTCGCGGCCGGCCTGGATCGCGTACGACTTCTCGACGCCGGGGAACGCGTTCGCGATCTTCTCGAGGCCCTCGAGGCGCTTGATATACACCTCGAGACTCTCGCGCCGCGCTCCGGGCCTCGCTCCCGAGATGGCGTCCGCAGCCGAGACCAGCACCGGCCACAGGCTGCCCCCGGCGTAATCGTCGTGATGGTAGCCGATGGCCTCGAGCACCGGCTGCGGCTCGCCGTAGCGCGCCGCCACCTCCATGCCGAGCGCCGGGTGCGTGCCCTCCTGATCGTGATCGATGGCCTTGCCGATGTCGTGCATGAGCCCGCCGCGCTTGGCCATCTTCTGGTCCATGCCGATCTCGGCGGCCATGATCCCGGCCAGGTGCGCGACCTCGACGGAGTGACGCAGGATGTTCTGCCCGTACGACGTCCGGTAGTGGAGCCGGCCGAGCAGGTTCTGCAGCTCGGGATGGATGCCGTGCACGCCGACCTCGAGGCACGCCATTTCGCCGAGTTCGCGGATCTTGCTCTCGACCTCGGTGCGCACCTTGGCCACGACTTCCTCGATGCGCGCGGGATGAATGCGCCCGTCGGCCACGAGACGCTCCAACGACTGGCGCGCGACCTCGCGGCGCACCGGATCGAAGCCCGACAGGATGACGGCCTCGGGCGTGTCGTCGATGATGACGTCGACGCCGGTGATGGTCTCGAACGAGCGGATGTTGCGGCCCTCACGTCCGATGATGCGGCCCTTCATGTCGTCGCTCGGCAGGTGCACGACCGACACCGAGGACTCGGACACGTGGTCCGCGGCGTAACGCTGGATGGCGAGCACGATGACCTTGCGCGCCTCGCGCTCGGCGTTGCGCTGCGCGGCCTCGCGGATCTCGGCGACGCGGCGTTGCGCTTCGGCGCGCGCCTCGCTCTCGACCTGCGCGATGAGCTGGCCGCGCGCCTCGTCCGCGCTCATGCCGGCGACGCGCTCGAGGCGCGACGTGTGCTGGGCGATGAGCGCGCTCAGTTCGCCCTGGCGCGCCTCGACGACGGTCTCGCGTCCGGCCAGGTCGTGCTCGGAGCGCTTCAGGTCGCGGTCCTTCTTCTCGATCAGCTCGACGCGCCGATTGAACGCGACTTCCTTCTCCTGGAACGCGCGCTCGGCGTCGAGCTGGGCGGCGCGCGCCGACTGCGTCTCGCGCTCGACCTGCTGCTTCAGGCGCAGCGCCTCCTCGCGACCTTCGAGGACGGCCTGGCGCTTCGCCGCGTCCGCGTCACGCGCTGCCTCGTCGAGCACGCCGCGCGCGCGCTGCTCGGCGCTGTCGAGGCGCGCCGCGCCGAGCCGGGCCCGGGCCAGGTAGCCGACCGCAAACGAAACGACGGCACCGCCGAGGATGCCGCCGATCACGACCCACAGATTCATGTCGCCATCCCCTCACGACCGCGAGGGCGGCCCCGAAGAGCCGGCCCATGGTTCGCGCGTCCGAGGCGAGGAAGAAGCTCCCCGCCGAAATGCCGTGTGTCCGTTCGTTCTTGAGACCTGGAGGACCAGGTGGGCATCCGTCGACCGGGTCAGCGCTCCCGCCGCTTCCCTCTTTCTAGAAGGTCGCGTCGGGCGTGGCGTCGCCGGCCACTCGGGACACCCTTTCGAAAATTTGTTGGTTCAAGAACTCCGAGACATCACGTGCACGGCAGGGAATTCACTTGTCGTCGCTCCGCCCGAGGACTCATCTCGAGGCACTCTCCTCGAGCATGTCGTCCAGTACGGCGTTCAAGCGCGCCGCCTGATGATTCAGGCGCTGCTCCTGCGTCTGGATCTGCGCGCGCTCCTTGAAGAGCTCATCGGCAATGTTGAGGGACGCGAGGATCGCCACTTTGGACAGCGAAGCCACCGGCAGCTTCTCGGTGATCTCGCGCATCTTGCGGTCCACATAGGCCGCGACGCCCATGATGTAGTCCTGGTTGGCTTCGCCCCGGATGGTGTAGCTGTGGCCGAAGATCTGAACCTGGACCACGTTCTTGGTGTCCATGGCACCCCGCCTCGCCGTGATTTCCCTGCGTAGCGTTGGATTCGTGTCGGAGGGTGCGCGCCGCGTGCGGACCGCGTGCTCAGCGATCCGGCGCCCGCTCCACCCCTAGGATTCGAGCCGCTCCAGTTTCTTGACGAGTGACTCGATGCGTGTGGCCACGTCGCGCCGCTCGCCGATCCATTCGCGCTGCTCGCGCCTGAGCGCGCCCAGCTCCTGGACCAGCGCCGTGGCGTCCTGGCCGTGCAGCTGCTGCTTGAGTTCTTCGATGCCCTTCGCCAGCTCGTCGCGCTCGCGCGCGAGGCGCTCGCGATCCTCGCGCAACTGCTGCACGAGGCTGGCCGCCTTCTCCACCCGCTCGGCCAAACGGTCGAGGTCGGTATTCATGGTCGTCGTGGTCTCGCTCATCGCTCTCTCAATCGGCCGCCGCATTCCTTCGCGAGGGCCGCCACCATGCGGTCCTGAATGGCCTGGACCTCGGACTCCGTGAGCGTGCGCTCCGGATGCTGGAAGCGCAACGCGTATGCGAGGCTCTTCATGCCCTCCGGTGTTCCGGGTCCAGCGTAGACGTCGAACAACTCGATGGTCTGGAGCCGGTCACCGCCGGCACGAGCCAGCGCCGATTCCACGTCGTGGTGCGTGACGGCCGCGGGAACGAAGAACGCGACGTCACGCCTCACCGGTGGAAACCGATCGGGAACGGACATCGCGGGCGGCGTCGGAGCCCGGTCCAGGGAGTCCAGGAGCACCACGAAGAGGTGAACCGGGACCTCGATGTCCCAGGCGCGTAGCAGCGTCGGATGCAGCGTTCCCGCCCATCCAATGCGCGAGGTCCCGCTTGCAACCTCCGCACTGGCACCGGGTTTCCAACCGGGCGCAGAATAGGCCCGCCATATGGGGGTGTCAACGCGCATCTCGCCGAGCCACGCCTCGCACACGCCCTTCAGGTCCGCGAACTCGACGGCGCCCTGCGACGCGTCGTGCGCGTGCGACCAGCGCGCGCCGCACAGCACCGCGGCGAGCATGAGCGGCTCCTCGGGCAATGCGCCACCGCGCGCCACGAAGCCCGCTCCCGCTTCGAACAGCCGCACGCTCTCGACGCCCTGGCCGAGGTTGCGGCGCACCGCCGCGAGCAGACCGGGCACCGGGCTCGGTCGCAGCACTTCGCCCTCACGGCTCACCGGATTGCTGAGGCGAACCAGCGACGAGGCGGATTCGCCAAGGAGGCCGCCCGCGTCCATCGCTTCGCGCTCCGCGACCAGCGTCGGCGTCCACGCTTCGTGGAGGCCGCGCGCGCGCATCGCGTCGCGCGCGCGGGCCACGAGACGCTCGCGCGGCGAACGCACCGCGAACACGCCGCCGGTCTCGAGCGGCTTGTCGGGGATGCGGTCGTAGCCGTGTGCGCGCGCCACTTCCTCGACGAGATCTTCTTCCAGCGTCACGTCGCCGCGCCACGACGGCACGGTGACGCGCAGCGGATCGCCGGCTTCGGCGCCGAACTCCAGCGCTTCGAGATGGCGCTTCGCCTCGGCCGGGCCCAGGTCGAGCCCGGTCAGCCGGTGCACGCGCGCCGAGCGCATGTTCAGCGTGCGGCGCTTGCCGTCGGCGTGGTTGCGCTCGCGCGCGCTCAAGGGCCTCGCCTCGGGCACCAGCTCGCGCAGCACGCCGAGGAAGCGCGCCGCCGCGGCCGGCCCGATCTCCGGGTCGACGCCGCGTTCGTAGCGCTTCGACGCCTCGGTCGACAGGCCGAGGAAGCGCGAGCCGCGGCGCACGCGCTGCGGCTGGAAGTACGCACACTCGAGCAGCAACGCCATCGTCTCGGCCGTCACTTCCGTTTCGGCGCCGCCCATGACGCCGGCCACGGCGACCGGGCGCTCCTTGTCGGCGACGACCAGCACTTCCGGATCCAGCGCCCGCTCGCGGCCGTCCAGCGTCGTGAGCTTTTCCCCGGCCTGCGCGCGGCGCACGCGGATCGACGGACCCTTGAGGCGCGACAGGTCGAACGCGTGCAACGGCTGGCCGAACTCGAACAGCACCAGGTTCGTGACGTCGACGACGTTGTTGACGGCGCGCTGCCCCATGGCTTCGAGGCGCGTGACGAGCCAGCGGGGCGACGGCTCGATGCGCACGCCCTCCAGCGCCTGCGCGATGTAGCGCGGGCAACCCTCGGTGTCCTCGAGTTCCAGGTCGAAGTCGGCGCGACCCGTCCAGCGCGCCGCGAGGCGGGCACGCGCGCCCGGCGTCCACGCGCCGCCGAGCGCGGCTTTCACTTCGCGGGCGAGGCCGACGACGCCGAGCCCGTCGGGGCGGTTGAACGGCACTTCGACTTCGAGCACGGAGTCGGGCGGGTCGAGCAGCGCGTCGAACGGAGCGCCCGGCACGAGCGTCGCGCCGGGGCGCCAGAGCGCCAGGTCGAGGATGCCCTCGTGATCGTCGGACAATCCCATTTCGCGCGCCGAGCACAGCATGCCCTGGCTCTCTTCGCCGCGGATCTTGCTCTTGCGGATCACGACGTCGCCCGGCAGTTTCGCGCCGACCGTCGCCAGCGGGACGAGCATGCCGGCGCGCACGTTCGGCGCGCCACAGACCACGCGCAGCTCCTCCCCGCCGCCGTCCACGCGGCACAGCGACAGCTTGTCGGCGTTCGGATGGCGCGCCACGTCGACGACGCGCGCGACGACGACGCCCGGGAAGCTGCCTCCGCGCTCGTCGATGCCTTCGACGTAGAAGCCGCGCCGGGTCAGCGCGTCGGCCACGGCGGCCGCGTCGGCGTCGATCTCGATCCAGTCCCTGAGCCAGGAGATGGGAAGCTTCATGCGCCCTCGATGGGTCTCATGACGCGCGCGGCGCCGCGGCCGTGGCGCCTTCGCGCGCGATCCAGGCGTCGACCTCGCGTTCGAGCAGCGACAGCGGCAGCGCGCCGTTGCCGAGCACGAGGTCGTGGAATTTCCTGACGTCGAAGCGCGCGCCGAGCCGGGCCCGCGCCCGTTCGCGCAACTCGACGATCTTCAGCTCGCCGACCTTGTACGCGCAGGCCTGGCCCGGCGCCACGATGTAGCGTTCGACTTCCGTCACCACGCCCGGCTCGGCCATGCCGGTCGTCTTCATCATGTACGCGATGGCCTGCTCGCGTGTCCAGTGGAGGTGGTGGATGCCGGTGTCGACGACGAGCCGCGTCGCGCGGAACAGTTCCGAGCCGAGCGCGCCGAGCGAGTCGAGCGCCGTCGGGTGGAAGCCCTGTTCGAGCGCGAGTTCCTCCGCGTACAGCCCCCATCCCTCCTGGTACGCCGTGAACGGGATCAGGCGGCGGAAGAACGGCACGCCCTTGAGCTCCTGGGCGATGCTGATCTGGAAATGGTGCCCGGGGATGGCCTCGTGGTACGCGAGCGTGCGCATCGAGCCCTTCACCACGCCCGCCGGGTCGCGCAGGTTCGCGAAGAACGTGCCCGGGCGACCGCCGCCGAGCGACGAGCCCTGGTAGTAGCCGCCGGGCGCCGTCGCCTCCTCGAACGCCGGCACGGGCCGCACCACGACGCCGGCCTCGGGCCGCAGGTCGAACAGCGCCTCCGAGCGGCGCGACGCGTCGTCGATGATGCGCTGGTAGTCGGCGAGGATCGAGTCGCGCACGCCGGGAACGTTCGCGTAGTGCTGGCGCGGATCGGCGCCGAGGCGCGACAGCGTGGCGCCGACGTCGGCGGCGGGCAGGCGCAGTTCCACGAGCAGTCCGCGGATCACGCCCTGGATGCGCTGGACCTCGGACAGTCCGAGCGCGTGGATCGAATCCGCCGACAGGTCCGTCGTCGTGTAGTGGCGCAGGGCTTGCGCGTAGTAGGCGTCGCCGTTCGGCAGCTTCCACACGCCGTCGTCCGTCGTGGCCAGCGAATCGAGATGGACGCACTTCGCGAGCAGGCGGTCGTACGCGGGATAGACGACGTCGCTCACGGCGCGTTCCGCCTCGGCGAGCCGCGACGCGGAGCGCTTGGCCTCCATGTCGCGAACGCTCGGGAGCTTCTCGGCCAGGTGTTTGACCAGCACGTTGTCGCGCGCGGGCACGTCGCGGAAGCCGTGCATCTGCACGATCACCCGGTCGAGCACGAAGCGCGGCGGAATCACGCCGAGCGATTCGCGCACGTTCAGGCTCTCGATCACCTGGTCGATGGCCGGGCCGATCGCGGCGACGCGCTTCACGTACGACGCAACGTCGTGCGCGCGGTGCAGCGGATGGATGTTGATCAGGAAGTCGGGCAGCTGGCTCTGCGCGCCGAACAGCTGGTTCACCGGATAGTCGTGGAACGGGATGGCCGCGCCGCGTTCGATGTCGTCGAGGTACCAGTCGAGCACGTCCGCCGACAGCCGCGCCTTCGGCGACAGCTTCGCCAGGTCGTACTCGTGCAACATCCGGCGCGCGCGCTCGGCGCGCCCGATGGTTGCGCGCTCGGCGGCCGGCGACTGGTCGTCGAGCCGCGCGTTGTACCCGTCGAACGGCGTGCGGTCGAGGATGCCGATCTGGGTGAGCAGCTGCGGATGCTTCAGCGCCTCGACGACGAACACGCGCAGGTAGAACTGGTCCAGCGTCCACGGCCGGAACCACAGCACGGGCACGAGGAACACGATCAGCGCGAGCGTGGCCAGCACGAGCAGCGTGCGCCCGATCGGGCGTCGCGAAGGCATCGCAGGAAGTCCTTTCGCGGGACGACTCAGAACTGCTCGAGGAAGCGCACGTCGTTCTCGAGGAACAGACGGATCTCGGGAATGCCGTAGCGCGCCATGGCGATGCGCTCGAGTCCCATGCCGAACGCGAAGCCGGTCCACTCTTCGGGGTCGACCCCGACGGCGCGGAACACGTTCGGATGCACCATGCCGGCGCCGAGCAGCTCGCTCCAGCCCGCGCCCTTGCACACCGCGCAGCGCCGCTCCGCGCCCGCCTCGCGCACACGTCCCGAGCCGCCGCAGATGGCGCACGCCACGTCCAGTTGGCAGCCCGGCTCGACGAACGGAAAGTAGATGGGAATGAGCCGCGTCTTGACGTCTCTTCCGAGGATCGCGCGCGCGAACACGTTCAGCGTGCTCTTCAAGTCGGCCATGCTCACGTCGCGGCCGACGTACAGGCCGTCGATCTGATGGAACTGGTCCATGTGGCTGGCGTCGATCTGCTCCGCGCGGTACACGCGCCCCGGGAACACGAGCCGCAGCGGCGGCTTCCGTTCCTCCATGGCGCGCACCCACCCCGGCGACGTGTGCGTGCGCAGCACGACCGAATCGTTCACGAAGTACGTGTCGTGCGCGTCGCGCGCCGGATGATCCGGCGCGAAGTTGAGCTTCGTGAAGTTGTACTCGTCGGTCTCGACTTCCGGGCTCTGGTAGACGGAGTAGCCGAGCCCGTGGAACAGGTCGAGCAGTTCGTCGCGCACCTGGGCTAGCACGTGCGCGCGTCCGAGCCACGGCCGGCGCCCGGGCAGCGTGACGTCGAGCGCGTCGCGGTCGACGGCCGCGGATTCGAGCGCGGTGCGGCGCGCGTCCGCCAGGTCGGTGAGCAGGCGCTTCGCCGAGTTCAATGCGCGACCGAACACCTTGCGCTGCTCGAGCGGCAGGTTCGGGATCTCGCCGAGCGCCTCCGTGAACGCGCCACGCTCGCGGCCGATGGCCAGCGACTGCGCGGCGAGCAGGGCCGCCGCGTCGCTCGCGCCGGCCAGCGCCTCGCCCCACGCCGCGGTCGCGGCCGCGACGTCGGCATCGACGCCGCGAAACTCGGCCAGACGCTCCTCCCACGCGGGGAGCAGCGCGCCGGGATTTCCGCGCGGGGCGCCCGGATCCAGTCCGCGAAGCAGCTCGGGACGGCTCATCGGGCTCACGCCACCGCCGACTTTGCGACCTCCGCCAGCTTCGCGAACGCCGCGGTGTCGCGCACCGCGAGATCGGCGAGCAGCTTGCGATTCACGTCGACGTTCGCCCGCTTCAGCCCGGCGATGAGCGTGCTGTACGTGAGGCCGTTGATGCGGGCCGCGGCGTTGATGCGCACGATCCACAGCGAACGGAAGTCGCGCTTCTTCAGGCGCCGGTGCTCGTACGCGAACTGTCCGGCGCGCTGCACGGTCTGGAGCGCGGTCTTGAACAGCTTGCGGCGTCCGCTGTAATTGCCCTTCGCGGCCTTCAGCACCTTGCGCCGGCGGGCGCGTCCGGGGACGACGGTTTTTGCACGTGGCATGACGGTGAGATCTCCTAGGGCGCCCCGCTCTCAGAGCGGTGACGCGGACGGTGGTCTTGGAGTCGAGGCGCTTAGCGCTTGCCGAGCATGCGCAGCACGCGCGGCTGGTCGGGTTCGGACACCATCACGGTGCCGACGAGCTGCCGCTTGCGATTGCGCGACTTGCCGATCATGCCGTGACGGATTCCGGAGCGGGCGCGGATGGCCTTCCCCGTTCCCGAGATCTTGAACCGCTTGGCCGCGGCGCGATTGGTCTTCTGCTTGGGCATGACTACTCCTTGGAACCGGCCGCGCTCGCGCCGCCGGAGATCTGGGGCACGGGCTTGGCGTCCGGAGCCCTCTGAGGTTCGTGTCCATCCGTCTTCGGCGACTTCGCCGCCGGTTGCTGCTGCCTCGGCATCAGTACCGCGTTCAACGTGCGCCCCTCGGAACGAGGCGGCGATTCCACCGACGACACGTCGGCGAGATCGGCGATGACCTGCTGGATCAACTTCATGCCGATGTCCTGGTGCGCCATCTCGCGGCCACGGAACGTCACGGTCACCTTCACTTTGTCGCGCTGACCCAGGAAGTCGCGCGCGTGCTGGACCTTGAAGTCGTAGTCGTGGTCTTCGATCTTGGGGCGCATCTTGATTTCCTTGAGCTGCATCTGGTGCTGCTTCTTCTTCGCCTTGCGCGCGCGCCGGTTCTGCTCGTACTTGAACTTGCCGTAATCCATGATGCGGCACACCGGCGGGCGGGCCGTCGGCGAGACCTCGACCAGGTCGAGTCCCTTCGATTGCGCGAGCGTGAGCGCTTCCCGAGTCGGCAGCACGCCGACCTGCGAACCGTCGTCCCCGATGACGCGGACCTGGGGTACGCGGATGCGTTCGTTCACTCGAACTTCCGGCTGCTTGATGACCGAAATGGTGATCTCCTCGTTTGGCGTACGTTCCTTCGGGCCCGACTCCGGATGCGACGCGCGCTCCAAAGAAGAAGCCGAGCAGGATCCTGAAACGAATCCCCGCCCGGCTTGGAAGGCCGATCTCATGGTGGTGCGCGGCCTTCGCTCCGGCCGGCGACCCGAACCCTTGAGCGGGACCACCAGAGTGGTCCGCGGGGGTGAGAAGCACGAGGCTTCTGCTTGCGACTACGGCGCGCATCTTACCGGGCCGGCGCCCGGAAAGGCAAGCCGCACGTTCATCCATCGACGATGAAGTCGCCGAAACCTCATGCTCGGGATTGACAGCCCCTCGCCCCGCTGCCTAGCCTGCCCCCGTTCCGGCCATGGAGGTCGGTGCGACCCGGAGGTCCCCAATGAGAAAGTTGTCCGTGCTGTTCTCGGCCGCCCTGATGCTCTCCGCCGCCTCGCTCGCGCAGGCCGCGGGCATGCACAAGGGTGCGTCCATGCTGGCCATCCAGTTGAACGAAGGCACCGGCGATTTCGTCGGCGACGACGGCTCCGCCGGCTATCTGCCGGCGTACGACCATTCGGAAATCGGCCTTCAGGTGCAGTACTGGCACTTCATGACGCCCGACTACGCATTCAACGTGACGGGCGGCCTGGGGTTCTTCAGCGAAAAGGACGAGCCGGGCGCGGCCGCCCCTCCCAACTCGCCAGACAACAAGTACTCGCAGTCGTCGTGGCAGATCCAGGTCGGTGGCGATCGGTTCGCGCAGATCAACGACCGCTTCAGCGTGTTCGGCGGGCCCGGCATCCAGTTCTGGGGTGGCCAGTCCACGCTGTTCCAGGACACCGCGGCCGAGATGAAGACCGCGAGCGTCCTCAGAGTCGCGCTCACCGGGCGAATCGGGACCATGCTCAGGTTGAACGACAAGGTCTCGATGATCGCGCAGGTCGGGCACTACCTGGGCCACGCGTCGGCCAGCGAAAAGGGCGCCACGTCGACGTGGTGGCCGAGCGGGAACACGGGCGCGTGCGGCGTCGTCTTCAACTTCGGCGGCCGCGAGTAACCGGTCGCTCCGCGACCCATCCCCCGCCGCACTGAATCCTCGACACGGCTCCGCCGATACCAGTCGGCGGAGCCGTTCGTGTCTCGCCCGGGACCCCGGGGCGGGCGGACCGGCGCCCGCACGTCTCGTCACTCGAGAGGATTCGTTCATGAACTTCCGCAAGGCCGCGTGGGCCGTGGCTCTCCTCGCGCTGCCCGCCGCCGCGCACGCCGACCACCTGGGTGTCGGCAATTCGATGGTGTGGATCGGCTTCAACGGCAACAAGGCGCAGCTCGTTGGGCCGACGACGGGCTCGATCAACGAATACGAGGACAACGAGCTCGGCGGCACGCTCGGCTTGAACTACTTCGTCACCGACGAGTGGACCGTGTGCGCGTCCGGGGGCGTCGACGTCGCCCGCACCCAGTTCCGGCCCGCGTCGACGACGCGCTCGGTCGAGACCTACTCCAGCCGTTCGTGGAACGTGCGCGTCGGAGGCGACCGCTACGCGTTCATCAACGACCGCGCCGCGATCTATGCCGGGCCCGGACTCCTCTACTGGACCGGTCGCGGCACGTACCAGGGCAGCAACGACCCGGCCGTGGACCGCGACTGGCCGCGCGTCGTCCAGGTCGGCTTCAACGGTCGCCTCGGCATGTACGCGTCGATCACGGAGCGCATGGCACTGTTCGGGCACATCGGCCAGGTGCTGGCCCGTAACACCGCGACCGACCCGAACGGCAGGAACATCTGGTTCACGGCGCACCCGGAAGGGTCCGTCGGGCTGTCGTTCGAGTTCTAGCCGCGGGCTTGCCTCTGGTCGATGGGCGTTGAGTCGCCGCGCTACCGGGCGTAGCCTTCCCGTCGTCGGACCGGAGCACCGGGACCTCGGGAGGCTGGCATGCGATCCGTCCTCAGGTATCTCGTCCTGTCGTTCCTCTTGCTGTCTCTGACGCCGCGACTGCTTCACAGCGAGACGCACGCGTACATCGGGGGCGGCTTCAGCGGCGCGTTTCGGTCCCGCGAGGCCGGAAGCGGCGGCTGGGGAATCGGCTTCGGGCTCGAGCACCGCATCGCCAAGCCGGCGGGCTTCGTGGCCGAGTTGAGCGTCGAGCAGGTGCCGGCGATCGAGGCGGGCATCACCCCCGCCTGGGCCGCGGGTGACGTCGTCTCCGGGCTCCGTGTGCGCGACCCCGCGCTTCGCATCGCGGCCGCGTGGGCTGGCGTGCGCGTGCGCGGAGGAGGTCGAGGACCGAAGAGTTACCTCGACCTGCTGACCGGGATCTCGAACGTCCAGCAGACGTCGACGACGTATACCGGGCGAGCCATCCAGGACGAGATAAACGGCGGACTGAGCGTCGGTGCCGGTTTCGAGAGTCCGCGTCTCGGCAGGGCCGCGATCTTCGCGGACGCGCACTATCAGTTCTTCTTCTCCGGCGATGGGATGCCCGTCGTGCCGATCCGCGTGGGCCTGATCTCGCGCTGATGCGCCTCGGCCGCGCGCTCCCGCTGGTCGCGCTGCTGCTGGTCACGGCCGCTCTCGGCGCGCATGCCGACATTCGGCCGCGGTTGCTACCGGAAGGTGGTCTTCCGCCCGAGATCGACCGGCGCTGGTGGATCGAGGTCGGCACGTCGAGTCCCGCGCGCACCGGCCACACCGGCTTCTACCAGACCGGGCTGTCGACCGGGGGCGGTCTCGAGTTCCCGGTGACGCGCGGCACCGTCTTCACGGTGGGGCTGCGCGGCGGCATCTGGCCTCTCACCGGAAGCGTGCTGCCGTCCGACACGCTGACGGGCGGCAGCGCGTACTTCGCGGGGCTGGTCTTCGGAGGGCGCAGCCACGTGACCGTCGGGTCGTCGCCGTACTCGGTCGTGTTCGGAGTCGATTTCGGGCCCGCGCTGCTGCACTTCGGCAAGATCGACGATCGGGCGGGCGGCCTCTCCCAGCGTCTCCCCGCCGAGAGGGATTTCGGGACCGTGCTCGGTCTGTCGTTCGGGGGCGAGTACCGGCCGGAAGACGCGATCGGGCTGCTGTGGCGGTTCGACGAGGAATGGTTCTCGACGTCCACGACGTCGTCGTGTTCGAACGTCGAGATCGGGCTCACGCGCCCGTGGTGACGCGCGGCGTCTAGCGGCGCTCGCGGATCTCCGCCTGGATGCGGGCGAGGAGCGCGTCGCGGCTCATGGCGTCGAGCTGGCCCTGGCCCTTGCGCCGGGGCGCGACCGTGCCGGCTTCGGCTTCGCGCGGTCCGACGACGATCATGTAGGGCACCTTCTGCATCTCCGCGTCGCGGATCTTCGCGCCCATCTTCTCGTCGCGCAGGTCGACGTCGACGCGCACGCCTCCCTCCTTCAGGAGTCGCGCGGTGTCGGTCGCGTAGTCGAAGGCCTTGGGATTCGCCGGGATGATCATGGCCTGCACCGGCGCGACCCACACCGGGAACTCGCCGCCCGTGTGCTCGATGTAGATGCCGACGAAGCGCTCGAGCGAACCGTACAGGGCGCGGTGCAGCATGATCGCTTCGTGGTCCTGTCCGTCCGGTCCGGTGTAGTAGACGCCGAAGCGCTTCGGCAGGTTGAGATCGACCTGGATGGTCGGACACTGCCACTCGCGGCCCAGCGCGTCGCGCAGCTTGACGTCGATCTTGGGCGCGTAGAACGCACCGCCGCCTTCGTCGATCTCGTACGGCAGCCCGCGCTTTTCGAGCGCGGCGCGCAGCGCGTCGGTGGCGAAAGCCCATTCCTCGTCGGTGCCGAACGTCTTCGACTTCTCCTTGGGACGGGTCGCCAGGTAGCACGTGTAGTCGTACCCGAACGCCTTCAGCAGGAAGTCCATCAGGTCGAGCACGCCCTCGACCTCACCCGCGAGCTGGTCCGGGGTGCAGAAGATGTGCGAGTCGTCCTGGGTGAAGCCGCGCACGCGCTCCATGCCGTGCAGCACGCCGGAGCGCTCGTAGCGATACACGGTGCCGAGCTCGGCGTAGCGCAGCGGCAGATCGCGGTACGAATGTTTGCGCGTGTTGTAGATCATGATGTGCCCGGGACAGTTCATCGGCTTGCAGCGGTACGGCTGCCCGTCGATGTCCATGGCCGAGTACATGAGATCCGCGTAGTTCTGCAGGTGACCCGAGATCTCGTACAGCTTCTCGCTCGCGATGTGCGGCGTGTAGACGAGCTGGTAGCCGCGCCTCAGGTGCTCGTCCTTCCAGAAGCCCTCGATGACGTGGCGAAGCATGCCGCCCTTGGGGTGCCACAGGATGAGCCCGGCGCCGACTTCCTCGTGCACCGAATAGATCTCGAGCTCGCGCCCCAGTCGACGGTGATCGCGCTTCAAGGCCTCCTCGACGTTCTTCAGGTGCTGCTCGAGCTCGGCCGGTGTCGCGAACGCGGTGCCGTAGATGCGCTGCAGCATCTCGTTGCGTTCGCTGCCCAGCCAGTACGCGCCGGCGACGTGGGTCAGCTTGAACGCGCCGATGTCGCCGGTGGTCGCGACGTGCGGGCCGCGGCACAGGTCGAGGAAGTGTCCGTTCTTGTAATAGGTGACCTTGGCGCCGTCCGGAATCTGCGACAGGAAGTGCAGCTTGTAGGTTTCGCCCGATGCCGCGAAGCGCTTCTGCGCCTCGTCGCGCGTGGTCTCCTGGTACTCGAACGGCTGGCGTGCGGCCACGATCTCGCGCATGCGCGCTTCGATCCGCTCGAGATCCTCGGGAGTGAACGGCTGGTCGCGCGCGAAGTCGTAATAGAAGCCGTTTTCGATCGGCGGGCCGCCGGCCACCTTCACGTCGGGGAACAGCTCGGTCACGGCGGTGGCTAGCACGTGCGCGGCCGAATGGCGGACTCGGTACAGCGCCTCCCCACCGGAATAGTGGGCGACGTCGGGCCGGTCTTCGATCGGTGCCATGGTCATCGGTCGCTCGCTCGCGGCCGGCCGTGCTGCGTCCGGCGCGGATCTCGGCGGAAAATGGTGGGCGCTACTGGACTTGAACCAGTGACCCCTTGCTTGTCGAGCAAGTGCTCTACCAACTGAGCTAAGCGCCCTTGGAGGCGAAGCATGAAAGCGAAAGCGCGCGCGGGTGTCAAGGTCCGCGGCCTCCGACGATCAGACCGTGCGGCCGAGCACGTTCGCGATCGTGCGGATCTGCCGCACCAGTTCGTCGAACTGCTCGGGGTACAGCGACTGCGCGCCGTCGGACAGCGCGTGGTCGGGGTCGTGGTGCACCTCGATGATGAGGCCGTCGGCGCCGGCGGCGATCGAGGCGCGCGCCATCGGCGCGACCTTGTTGCGGATGCCGGTGCCGTGCGACGGGTCCACGATCACCGGCAGGTGCGTGAGCTCCTTCACGACCGGAATGGCGTTCAGGTCGAGCGTGTTGCGGGTGTACGTCTCGAACGTGCGGATGCCGCGCTCGCACAGGATCACCTGGCTGTTGCCGTGCGACAGGATGTGCTCCGCGCTCATCAGCCACTCCTCGATCGTCGCCGCCATGCCGCGCTTGAGGAGCACCGGCTTGTCGATGCGCCCGACTTCGCGGAGCAGCGAGAAGTTCTGCATGTTGCGCGCGCCGAGCTGCAGGATGTCGGCGTAGCGCGCGACGAGCGGCACCTGCTGCGAGTCCATGACCTCGCTGACGACGGCGAGGCCGTGCGCGTCCGCGGCGCGGCGCAGGATCTTGAGTCCCTCCTCGCCGAGTCCCTGGAACGAATACGGCGACGTGCGCGGCTTGTACGCGCCGCCGCGCATGACCGTCGCGCCGGACTTGGCGACCGCCTCCGCGATGCGGAACGCCTGCTCCTCGCCTTCGATCGAGCACGGCCCGGCCATGAGCGCGAGCTGCGCGCTGCCGACGGCGCAGCGTCCCACCGAGAGCACGGTGTCCTGAGGATGGAACGCGCGGCTCACGAGCTTGAACGGGACCGGGATGCGCGTGACGGAATCGACGTCGCCCCAGCCGCGCACCTCGCCCCAGTCGAGCGTGGCGCCGTCGCCGACCGCGGCCAGGCGCACGCGGCCCTCGTGCTCGGTGCGGTGCACGGCGAGACCGAGCATGCGCAGGCGGCCCGCGACGTCGCTCGCGGCCCGCTCCGACACTCCGGCTTTCAGCAGCACCAGCATCGACGTCTCGACCTTTCGGGGCTCACGCGGTGCCGCGTCCGCCAAAAGCAAGAAGCCCACGCCGCTCGGGCATGGGCTGGAAGTTCGCGTCGGGGATCTCGAGGATCACTGGAATGACGCATGCTCCCGGCCACGCCTCGCGTCGCCGTACCAGCGCCAGATCCAATAACCACGCACTCGCATCTCTCCTCCGCAGGATGGAACGATGAACGAGCCTAGCATGCGCTTCTCGCGACGGTCAACGCTCGCGCGGCGCCGACGCGTTCCGGCGAGCCGGCGGCGCGGGGCCGCGCTCAGCGCAGCAACGTGACGCGCGCCACGAAGCGGCGGGCCTCGCAACGGAACTCGGCCCAGTAGAGACCGGCGCCGAGCGCGGCGCCCGAGTCGTCGCGCCCGTCCCACGCCAGCGACCGGGGCCCCGCGCCGACCGTCGCGTCGGCCAGCGTTCGCACGGCGCGGCCCGAGACGTCGAACAGCCGGAGCGTGACGTGCCCGGGCGCCGGCAGTGTGAAGCGCAGGCGCAGTCCGGCGGGGCCGGGATTCGGCGCCGCGCCGAGGAACTCCAGCGACATCGCCGTCGGATCGACGGAGAGCGCGGGCAACGGGGTCAACAGGTACGCATGCTCCTCGCCGTAGTACAGGCCGACGCCCACGATCTGTCCCTGCTCGTTGATGTCGTTCGCGTTCAGCAGCAGCCAGCCGGCGTTGGGATCGATGAGCGCGTTCAGGTCGATCCACGGTGGTCCGCCGACGCAGTACACCGCGCGCTGCTGTTCGCTCGCGTCCGTCGAGGCGCCCACCACTTCGCCGCGATTGTTGACCGCGAACGCGGCGCTGTATTCGCCGCCCAGCGATCCCAGGTCGACGAGCGTGCCGTTCGTCCACACGAACCCGTGGCTGATCTGGTTCGGCACCTCCATCGTCCAGCCCACGACCTTGCCATAGTCGTTCAGGTCGTAGGCCTGGCTCGCCCAGCCGCCGAGCGTGCCGAGATCCGTCGGCACGCCGCCCTGCCACAGGCACGCGTGGATCTGCGAGTTGTCGAGGGGCCGCGCGAAGCCGCAGATGTCGCCGTTCACGTTGATGTCGTACGCGCGGCTGTCGGTGCCGCCGAGCGTGCCGAGGTCGGTCATCGTGCCGTTCTGCCAGACGTACGCGCGCTCGTGGTTGTCGAGCTCGTACGAGCCGACGACGCGGTCGTCGTCGCTGATCGCCCACGCGTCGACGGGCGCCGTGCCCAGCGTGCCCAGGTCCTCGAGCGCGCCGCCGCGATACAGGAACGCGTGCCGTTCGCCGGTCGACGTGAACGCCCAGCCGACGACATCGCCCGAGCGATTGATGTCACGCGCCAGGCTCTGGTCGCCGCCGAGCGTGCCCAGGTCCAGCATGCCGGCCGGGCCGGCAACGAAGCCGTGCACGAAGCCCTCGCCGGGCACCGCGGAATAGCCGACGACGTGGGCGTCCGCGCTCAGGCCCGTCGAGCCGCTGCGATCGCCGCCCAGCGAGCCGAGGTCCTTGACGCCGTAGAGCGCGGAGGCCGAAGCGGCCGGCGGCAGGATCAGCGCGAGCCCGGCCAGCAGCCGGGCCCAGCGGGAAAGCGTCATAAGAGGTAAGTCCTCCCCACCCGGTCGGGTCGCGGCGAGGGTGGACGCGACCGCAAGAGACTAGCACGGCCGCGGGCCGGGACAAGGCCCGGCGCGCGGTCGCAAAGGGCTCGCGGCGCGCGGGCGGCGAGGGTCCGCGGCGCGCCGGGCTCGGCGTTCCGCCCGAGCTTCCGCCGCCTAGCGCTCGCGACCGCGCAGGGCGCGCTGCCTCAGCCAGACGTCCATGAGCGTGATCGCGACCATGGCCTCCGCGACCGGCACCACGCGCGGGCAGATGCACGGATCGTGGCGCCCCTGGATCTCGATGGTCGTCGTTCCGCCGCCCGACGTGGCGGCGGTCTGCGGCTTGCCGATCGACGTCGCCGGGCGCACCGCGACGCGCGCCACCACGTCGGCGCCGTTCGAGATGCCGCCGGAGATGCCGCCCGCGAAGTTCGTTCGGTAGCGCTCGCCGTCGAACACGTCGTTCGTCTGCGAACCGTGCAGCTCGCACATGCCGAACCCGCCGCCGATCTCGACGCCCTTCGTGGCCGGGATCGACAGCAGCGCGGCGCCCAGCAGCGCGTCGAGCTTGGCCATCGTCGGATCGCCCCAGCCGGCCGGCACGCCGGTGGCGACGACTTCCACGACGCCGCCTACCGAATCCTTCTGGTCGCGCGCGGTCTCGATGAGCTGGGCCATGACCGCGGCCGCCGCCGCGTCGGGGCAGCGCACGGGATTGCGCTCGACCTGATCCCAGTCGCGGCGCACGGCACGCGTCTCCCCGACCTGGACCGTGCCGCCGACGACCCGCACGCCCACGGTCGCGAGCGCGGCGCGGGCCAGCGCGCCGGCCGCCACGCGTCCCACCGTCTCGCGGCCCGACGAGCGCCCGCCGCCCCGATGGTCGCGAATGCCGTACTTCTGGTCGTACACGTAGTCCGCGTGCCCGGGCCGGAACACCTGCTGCAGCGCCGCGTAGTCCTTCGAGCGCGCGTCGGTGTTCGCGACCAGCATCGCGATGGGCGTGCCCAGGCTCTTGCCCTCGAACAGCCCGGACAGCACCTGCACCTGGTCCGCTTCCTGGCGCTGCGTGGTGAGCGCGCTCTGGCCGGGGCGGCGCCGGTCCAGCTCGCGCTGGATGAGCGCGACGTCGATGTCGATGCCGGGCGGCAGGCCGTCGACGACGACGCCGACCGCCGGACCGTGGGACTCGCCGAACGTGGTGATGCGGAACAGCTGGCCGAACGAGGACGACATCAGCGCTTCCGGCGCCTGGCGCGCGGGCGCGCGGCGCGCTCGGCGGCGGCCCGGGCCGCGGCGATCGTCTTCACGCGGTACGCCTGGTGCGCGACCACCATTTCCTCGAAGCGCCACAGATACGTCGGCCTCAGGTCGTCGCGGGCCTCGGCGATCCAGCTCTTGCAGCGCTCCCACGACACGATGTCCTCGCCGGTGTGATCGAAGAACATCTCGGGATGCAGCACGCCCGTTGACAGCAACGTGCCCACGAGTTCCCAGTACGACGTCGTCATGCGGAACCAGCGGTCCTCGTCGTCGTGCGACAGGTAGCGCGCCTTGATGTCGCTCCACGCGCCGGGCTTGAAGTCGGTGAGGAACCAGCGCCGCGCTCGGCGCAACTCGGGGTCGCGGCGCATCTCGTAGAGCTTGAGCAGCAGTTCCGCGTCGGCGTGATTCGCTTTGCGCATGCGTCCTCCCCAGGATTCCCGAAATCTTCACGGATCGGCCACGTACTCTACCAAGCGCGCCTCGGCGCGGGCCACCGGGCGCATTTCACTTGGCGTGCGGGTCCCCCGAACTCTTATCTTCCCGCCGACCATGCCGCCCGCCCCGAGCCGCGCCCGCACCGCCCCGTCACGCCCCCCGCGCGCGGCCGTGCCGCGGGCGCTCGCCTCCATGCTGCTCGCGGCCGCCGTGGCCCTGCTGCCGGCGCGGCTCCACGCTCAGACCTACGCGCGCTTCGCGGTCCCCGACAGCGCGCTGGCCGACGCGTTGCGCGGCAGCGGCGGCGGATTCGAGGCGGCGTGGAACGCGCTCGTCGTCAGCACGCTGCGCGCGCGGCTGGCGGGCGCCGACTCGGCGGCGCGGCTGGCGGCGCTGGCCGGGCGCGTCGCCCAGGCGGAGCCGGCGGCGCTCGGCTCGCGCGTCGCGGGCGACGCGTGGGCGCTGTGGCGCCGCGCCACACCCGCCGCCGAGCGCCAGCGCGTGCGCGCCGCGGTGCGCGAATCGCTCGGCGTCGCCGCGCTCGCCGCGCGCGACTTCGCGAACGCCGAGAGTCTCGATGTGGCCGCTCTCGCCGACTATCGCGCGCTCGGCGATCGCCGGCGCGCCGCGTGGCTGATGGGCAGCCTCGGCGTCGTGCGCTTCCAGTCCGCCGACTACGCGGGCGCGGAGCGTGCGTACCGCGAGGCGCTGGACGCGCGCCGCGCGCTCGGCGATCCGCGCATGATCGGCGCCACGTTGAACGCGCTCGGCTCGACGACGTTCCAGCAGCGCCGCTACACCGAGGCCGCCGCGTTCTTCGACGAGGCGCGCCGGGTGCGCGAAGGCACGGGCGAGCGCGCCGCGCTCGGCCAGACGCTGAACTTCCTCGGACTGGCCCTCGGCGCGCTCGGGAAGGGCGACTCGGCGCGCGTGTGCTTCGCGCGCGCGCTCGAGCTGACGGTCGCCCAGGGTGACAGCGCACGGACGCAGCAGGTGCTCATCAACCTCGCCCAGCGTCTCGTCGACGACGGCGAGAGCGCCGCCTCGCTCCCGCTGTGGACGCGCGCGCTCGCGCTGACGCGTCAACTGGACGACGCGCAGAACGAAGCGCACGTCGAATTCGGCATGGGCGCGGTGCTGGGCCAGCAGGGGCGCTACGCCGAGGGCGCGGGCCATCTGCGGGCCGCTGCGGCGCTGAGCGCCCAGGCGCGCGACGCCCGCGCCGAGCAGGAAGCGTGGCTCGAGCTCGGTCGCATCTGGCTCGAGGTCCAGGACGCCGACGCCGCGCGACCGCCGCTCGAGCGTGCGCTCGCGCTCGCCGACTCGATCGGCGACGCGAACGGCCGGGCCCGCGCGCTGAACGATCTCGGCATCGCCGCGCGGCTGGCCGGCGACGCGACGCTGGCGAAGACACGATTCGAAGCCGCGGCCGCCGCCGCGGAGTCACTCGAGTCCGTCGGCATCGCGCACGACGCGCGCGTCAGCCTCGGCGAGCTGGCCATGGATCGCGGCGCCCCGGCCGAGGCCGCGACGTGGTTCGGACAGGCGCGTGCGCTCGACGCGCCGCTCGGCATCGAGGCCCAGGTCGGCGACGCGGTGAACGAGGGCAGCGCCGCCGCGCTGTCCGGTCGCCTGGACGACGCGAACGCGCGTTTCCAGGAGGCGCTCGCCACGGCGACGCGCGCCGGCGCCGCCGGGCTCACGTGGACCGCGCTGCTCGGCCTCGGCGACGTCGCCGAGCGGCGCGGCGACCTGGGCGCCGCGCTCGCCTTCGACCGGCGCGCCGCTTCGCTGATCGACACGCTGCGCACGCGGCAGGGCGCGGGCGGCGCGTCGATCACGCTACTGTCGCGACGCTATTTCGCGTTCGAGGCGCTCATCCACCTGCTCGGCAAGGCGGACGCGGCGCGGCCCGAGAGCGGCTACGCGGCGGAGGCGTTCGCGTGGGCCGAGCGCGCGCGCGCCCGCGCGCTGCTCGACCTCATGGCATCGCGCGGGCGGAGCGCGGTCGCCGCGCCGCTCGTCGGTCCGGCGGACGCGGCGCGCCGGCTGGAGCCCGCGCGCGAGGCGCTGCTCGAATACAGCATCGGCGATTCCAGTTCCACGCTCTGGGTCGTGACGCGGCGTGGCTGGAAGCGCTTCACCCTGCCGCCGCGCGCGGCGCTCGCGACGCGCGTCGAGATCCTGAGGCGCGGCCTGGCCTCGCCCGAGGGTTCGGAGTCGCGGCGCACGCGCACGGCGGCGCGCGCGCTGTACGTCGACCTCGTCGCGCCGGCCCTGCCCTCGCTCGGCGGCGTGCGCCGGCTGGTCATCGCGCCGGACGGTGCGCTGGCGCGCATTCCGTTCGAGGCCCTGCTCGCCGTGGACGCGCCCGAGGGCGCGCCGGTCCCGCGCGGCGCGTACCTGGCGGAGCGCTACGCCATCCGCTACACGCCGTCGGCGAGCGCGCTGGCCGCGTCGTCTCCGGGACCGTCGCGCGACGCGCGTCGCGCGTCGCCGGAGAAGGCCTCCGCCCGCGTGGTCGCGATCGGCGATCCGCGCTTCGGCGCGACGCCGCCCGCCGGCCGCGGCGCGCCGCTCGACTCGCTCCCCTACACCGGCGACGAGCTGCGCGCCCTGGCGCACGCCGCGGGCGGATCGATCGACGTTCTGAGCGGCGACTTCGCGACGCGCGGCCGATTCCTCGCGCTGCCCCAGCTGCCGCACGCGCGGCTCGTGCACGTCGGCACACACGGCCAGACGGACGAGCGCGATCCCTCGCGCAGCGGCCTGTGGTTCGCGGCGGAGAACGGCGTGCCCGGTTTCCTGTCGCTGGACGACGTGCTCGCGCTTCGGCTCGACGCCGAACTCGTCACGCTGTCGGCGTGCGAGACCGGGCTCGGTCGCGTGGAGCGTGGCGAGGGCGTCGTCGGGCTCGGGCGCGCGTTCCTGGCCGCCGGTGCGCGCAGCGTGGTGGTGAGCTTGTGGTCGGTGAACGACCGCTCGACCGCGACGCTGATGAGCGCGTTCTACGAGACGCTGCTCGCGAAGGGCCTGGCGCGCGACGAGGCGCTGGCCGGCGCGCGGCGCGCGCTGCTCGCGGCGCCGGCGACGCGAGCGCCGTTCTACTGGGCGCCGTTCGTGCTGATCGGCGAGGGCGGTCGGCTGCCGTCGTGAGTTGGGCCATCCGCCCCGGGCGGCGCCCCTCCTCTTAAGAGGGGCCGCGCGGCGTCGCCGTCAGGCGGGCGATGAGGAGCGAGTCGAGCGCGCCCCGGTATCGCGCGAACGCTTCGCGCGACACGGGACCCGTGCGATACACGACCTGCATGCCGTTCCCCAGATCGTAGAAGCTCAGATCGACGCGCGTGTCCCCGGCCGAGTCGATTTCGCTGTGCCCCACGATCGCGAAGCGCAGCCGGTCCAGCCAGAACGCGTCTTCGCTGCCGCTCATCGCCGCGCCGTCGAACAGGTGGAGCGCGCTGTGCGATCCGAGATCGACCAGGCGCGGCGCCGAGTTCGAGTCGCGCGTGAAGTGCGGGTGGCCCAGTTCGTCGACGTCGAGCGTGCGCGCGATGTCCGGGTCGATGAAGCGCGTCGAGTCGGGCGAGAAGATGCCGTAGTGCAAGCGGCGGACGCGCTCCTCGGGGTTGCGCGGGTTGTACGGCGTGATGTCGTGGAGCGTGAACGGCTCCGGGCCCTCGCGCTCGAGCAAGCCCCACTCGAACGTCGGATCAGCTTTGAGCCACGCACCGCGCCACGCTTCGAGCCGGTCGGCGTGCGCCGCGATCAACGTGTCGACGGGCCCGGGGCTGCGCGCGGCGCGCGCGTGCTCCGCCGGCGGCGCGCCGCGCGCGCAGCCCACGAGCAGGGCGGCGAGCGACAGCGCGGCGAGCGGCCTCACGCGCCGGCCTTCCTCAGCAGCGAGATCTGGCCGGCGTGGTACAGCGTGTGCTGGAGGATGCCCCACATGAGCGGTCCCGGTGCGCTGCGGCCGGGACGCGGCGTGTCCAGGCTCGCGGGGTCGAATGCCGCGACCGCCCCGCGCAGTGCGCGCTGTCCAGCCTCGAGCTGGGCGACCGCCGTCTTCCAAGCGGCCTCGTTCGTCTCGCCGATCTTGGGCCAGTCGTCGATCGTGCTGTTGTCGAACACCTCGCCCTGCAGCGAGCGGCGCACGGCGTCGTCCCAGGACGTGAGGTGCCGCGTGATTTCCCAGATGGTGTGCCCGTGGGCGATGGGCCGCATCTGGGCCTGTGCCGCGGTCACGCCGGCCAGGGCTTCGCGCACGGAGGGTCCGTGCCAGGCCTCGCCGTCGTGCGCGCGCTTCATCTGATCGACGATGCGTTCGATCTCGGTCATGGGCGTCTCCGGTGATGCGGGGTCGCGGGCACCCTAGCAGAACGTTTCGGCCGGCGAGAAGCGCCGGGCGGCGGCACGTTCTTCGTTTCGCGGGCATGGCCGCTCATGTATCGTGCCGCGATTCCAAGGAGGCGTCTTCATGCGTTTGAGATCGTGGCTGCTCCTCACCCTGCTCGTTGCGCCCGTTCGCGCCGGCGCGGGAACGGCCCCCGGCGTCCAGATCCAGATCGACGGCCTGGGCGCCGGACCGGTCGGCAAGTACGCGTTCGCGGGCGGCCGGGCGGCGTCGTCTTTCTACGGCCCCGGGCCCGGGCCGGGCATGATGGCCAGCGTGACGTTCGGCGTGCGCCAGCACATCGTGCTGGGGGCGCGCGGCGGAGTCTATCGCGACGAGAAGAGCGAAGATCTGGGCCCGCCGATCGGCGGGACGATCAAGCGCAAGCTCACCGCCGTGCCCGTGCACGTGATCTCGCAATACCGAGGCCGCCTGCCGTGGTGGGGACTGTCGCTCTATGGAGAATCGGGCATCGGCGTCGTCACCCACACGCAGAAGCTGCGTCTCGACGCGTTCACGCCGCCGTTCGTCCTGGCCGCGCACCAGACCAGCTTCTCGTTCATGGGCGGCGCGGGTCTGTCGCATCCGATCGCGAAGGAAGCCGATCTCGTGCTGAGCAGCGACTACGAGCAGGCGCTCACCAAGCGCGGCGACGCCTGGGGTCCGGGCGACAATCCCAAGGCCGTGGTCGTGTCGCTGGGACTGCGCTTCCCACGTTAGCGGGATCTCTAGGGGCGCGCCGCCTCGTCGCCCTCGCGTGCCGCCGCGTCGGGAGCTTCCACCCAGCGCGCCGCTCCGTCTTCGCGATCCACCGGAACCAGCCACAAAGGTCGGTCGGTGCGCGACAGCAGCTCCTCGATCAACGGCTCCATTTCGTTCGGCTGGCGCGGATCGCTGCGCACGAGCGGCAGCATGATGAAGTCCACCGGCATCTGGAGCGCGGCGGTGGCCTGGCCCTCGACGTTGCGCGCGCGCGCCGAGGCGCGGGCCCGCACTTCGATCCCGGCCTCCTCGAGGCGTGTGGCGCCGAGGGGCCGCGCCTCCCCTCCCTCACCATCCGTCGGGCGCGCCGTCAGGTCGACGAAACTCGCGGCGGCGCGTAACTCGGCGAGACTGCGCGCGCA
>DATJGS010000038.1:0-4167 GCA_035494735.1 Saccharimonadaceae bacterium (SeqCode) | reverse complement strand
TTACGGCTCTGTCCCGGCCGGCGCGTCTGCAGACGCGTCGTACCTCGTGACGCCGGCCTCGTGCCCCGCGCCGGCGCCGTCCCTTGCGGTACGCAGCGGCTCGGCCGTAACCACGGTCGCGGTGCCGCTCCCGGTGGCGTGCGCGCGCCTTCCTCTGGAGGTCGTCGCGGCGACGTGGGACGACCGCGCGCGCGGCAACGCCGACGGGATGCCCGAGGCGGGAGAGACCGCGCGAGTCACCCTTCAGCTGAAGAACATCGGAGACGCGGTTATGCGCGATGTCGGCGGCACGCTCGACCCGCGAGACGCCGTCGTGAGAGGCGCGGCTTCCTTCGGCGACATCTCGCCCGGCGCCACGGCGACAAGCGTCTCGAGCCTGCTCGTCACGATGAAACGGGGCGCGCCCTCGGTGCCGGGGGAGTGCAGCGGCCGCTTCATGGTGAACGGCGTCGATCTCGACTCGCACGCGACCGTGGTGCGTCTCGGTGGCGTGCAAGGCATCGTGCAGCTGCTCGGGACGTTCCACGCGCGCGCAGATAACCGTCGCACTGATGTGCCGGTTCGCAATTCGCTCACGTGTGCCCAGGATGCCGCGTTCCGGCTCCCAACGCCGGCGCCGGCAGGGCCGCTCAAGCTTCAGCTCGTTGCGATGCTCGCAGCCTTCGTTGCCCTCGGCGTCGCTCTCCGCCGCCGGCGCATGATCGCTGCGTTCATCCGGACGCGCGCCATCCCGTCCATCGCTCGACGTCGATCGCGATAACCGCGTCGTCCAAGGGCTGCTTGCGATACTGAACGTACTTCCCACGCAGCGCGTTGACGGCGCGGTCGCGCTCGGTACCGATCTCGAGGATGCGCGCGTGTCCGTCCATCCGCACCCACCACAGCTTCGTCCAGTCGTCCTCGAAGTGATCGACGACAACCGAGACGCGCGCGTCGCGCGCGATGTTCTCTAATCGTTGCAATCTGGGCGACCGCTTTGGCTTCGCATCCACCGCCGAATAAAGCGTGTCGCCTTTCAGGGCGAAGACGAATGGCACGACGTGCGGGCCGCTGGGGCCGATCGTCGCCAGGCGCGCGACGTGGGCCGGCGCGACCAACCTGCGCATCTCGTCGGGGTCCACGCCTCCAGCGTACGATGTGCCGCCATGGATCCCCTGCGCCTCGTCGTGATCGGCGACAGCACGTCGTTCACCGACGACACAGGCCCGAAGCTGCCGTCCGATAAACGGCTGTACCCGAACGTGCTCGGCGCGCGCATCGAGGCAGCGCTGCAGCGTCCGGTCTCCGTGAACGTCGTTGCACGCGCGGGCACGGATGTGCGCGAAGCGTGGAAGATGGTGGCCAAGGATCGTCACGTGCAGTTCGAGGTTCTGATGGGCGCGGACGCCGTGGTGGTCGGCGTCGGCAGCATCGACCACGCGCCGGCGGGGATCCCCGCCTTCGTCGAGACGCTCGTGCCATACCTTCGGCCGGAGCGTGTGCGGCGCGCCGTGCGTCTCGCGACGCGCCGCGCGCACGGCACTCTGGTGCGAGCCACCGGCGGGAGATTCACGCACACGCCGCCGGGGGAGTTCGCGCGCCTGTACGACGGCGTGTTGTTCCAGACGCGCGCGCTCGCGCGCGGAGCGGCCGGTGTAGCGCTCGGCCCGACGAGCCACCGCAGTCGGTACTACGGAGAAGGGCACCCCACCTTGCGGCCGCGAGAGGCGTTGCAGAAGGGCATCGCCACCCACCACGGCTTCCCGTTCGTGTCCGCGTGGGATCTCGTCGAACCGTTCGCCGACCAGCTCAACCCCGACGGCGTGCATTGGCCGCCGGTCGCGCATCAAGCCGTCGCGGAAGCGCTTGCGGCGCACCTCATCGCTCAGCTGCAGAACACCGAGCCGCGCCCGCCCATCGTCGAGTTCTGACGTGGACGACCTGACGGCCGCCGATGCTCGGCGGATCGCCTTGCGCGCGCAAGGCTTCGCCGATCCGAAGCCCCCCGGCCGCGTGGACCTTCGACACGTGCGCCGCGTCTTCGGCCGCATCCAGCTGATACAGATCGACTCCGTCAACGTGTTCGTGCGCGCGCATTACGTACCGCTATTCGCACGGCTGGGGCGGTACGACCCCGGGCTGCTCGATCGGATGGCGTACGAGCGCCGCGAGCTGTTCGAGTACTGGGGCCACGAAGCGTCGTTCCTTCCGGTCGAGCTATGGCCGCTGATGCGATGGCAGATGGAGCGTGCGCTCCGCGGCGAGCTGTGGGGCGGGATGGTTCGCTTCGCGAAAGAGAACGCCGGATACATCGAAGCCGTGTACGAAGAGGTGCGCGCGCGCGGTCCGCTGTCGGTGGCCGATCTTTCCGACAAGGGCGAGCGCGGCGGGCCGTGGTGGGGATGGGCGCCGGGGAAGACCGCCCTGGAGTGGCTGTTCTGGACGGGACGGATCACGACGAGCAGCCGTCGCAACTTCGCGCGCGTCTACGACCTCGTCGAGCGCGTGATCCCATCGCAGCATCTCAACGCCCCGATCCCCGATCAGCATGAGCAGCATCGGCGGTTGCTCGTGCGTGCGGCGCGCGCGCTGGGCGTCGCCACGGCGAACGACCTCGCCGACTATTTCCGCATCAAGAAGCCGGACGCGCGCCCGCGCGTGACGGAGCTGGCGGAGGAAGGGCTGCTCGTGCCGGTCCGAGTCGAAGGTTGGAAGCAGGAGGCGTACCTCGACCCGAAGGCGCCGAAGCCCCGGGCGGTCGATGCGCGCGCGCTGGTGTCCCCGTTCGATTCGCTCGTGTGGGAACGCTCGCGCGCCGAGCGCCTCTTCGGCTTCCGCTACCGGATCGAGATCTACACCCCGGCCCACAAGCGCGTGCACGGCTACTACGTCGTGCCGTTCCTCCTGGGAGAGCACCTCGCCGCGCGCGTCGACCTGAAAGCAGATCGCCGCGCGGGGACGCTGCTCGTCCACGCCGCCTACTCCGAGGATCACGCCGATCCGAAGCAGACGGCGGGGCCGCTGCGTGAGCAGCTGAACGAGACGGCGGAGTGGCTCGGCTTGGACCGCGTGAAGATCGGCGCGCGCGGCAACCTCGCGCGCGCGCTGCGCGCGAGTCGCTAGGGCGAGGCCAGAACGTTCGGCGGCGCCGGCGGCTGGTAGACGGGTCCGCCCACGTGAACGCCGCCCGAGCCGCCAGGGTGCGACTGCTGGTACTTCAGCCCGATCACGAGCGCGGCCGCGATGATCCCGATGATGATCAGCATCTTGAACACGATGCTTCAATCATCGGGGGTCGGTCGGGCGCGCACAAGGGATCGTCGTCCCGGCGGGTTAGGCTTGGCCGTCATGGAGCGCGCCGTCGTGACCTTGCCGGGACCGGTCGACCTCGGCCTGACCCTGGGGGTGCTCGTCCGGGGCCACTGGGATCCGACGGTCGCGTTCAACGACGGGTTCTGGCGGGCCACGCGGACGCCCGACGGGCCCGCGACCCTGCATGTGCGCGCGCGCGGCGATCGCGTCGAGGCGCGGGCTTGGGGCGAGGGCGCCGAGCACGCACTGAACGGCGTCCCCGACCTTGTCGGCGCCTGTGATGATCCCGCGGCGTTCGTGCCGAAGCACCCGCAACTCCGCGATCCGTTCCGGCGCATGGCCGGCATGCGCCTGTGCCGCACCGGAGCAGTGATGGAGGCGCTCGTCCCGAGCATCATCGAGCAGAAGGTCACCGGCCCGGAGGCCTTCCGAGCGTACGCGGCGCTCGTTCGCCGGTACGGCGCGACGGCGCCCGGCCCCATGGACCTGATGATCCCTCCGGCGCCGGAAACCCTGGCCGAGCTGCCCTACTGGGCGTACCACCCCCTCGGCATCGAGCGGCGCCGTGCCGACACCATCCGGCGGGCGTGCGCGCGCGCGTCCCGGATGGAAGAAGCGGCGAGCATGCCGCTCGCCGACGCGTACCGGCGGCTCCAGGCGATCCAGGGTGTCGGCGTATGGACGGCGGCCGAGGTCGCGCGCAACGCGCTCGGCGATCCCGACGCCGTGAGCGTGGGCGACTACCACTTGAAGAACAACGTCGCGTGGGTGCTGGCGGGCGAGCCGCGCGCGACCGACGAGCGGATGCTGGAATTGCTCGAGCCTTACCGCGGGCAGCGCGCGCGCGCGGTGCGACTGATCGAGGCGTTGCCCGGC
>DATJGS010000037.1:0-321233 GCA_035494735.1 Saccharimonadaceae bacterium (SeqCode) | reverse complement strand
AGGGACCGTCTGAGGCTCGCGGGAGCCAGGGACTGGCGGAGCGAGCCGAGGCAGAGCGAGCCGGAGCAGGGATGCGCAGGCGAGCGGGTCCCCACTCATGATGCCCGCCCCTCGCGGACGCCTCCTCGCCGATCGCCGCGCGCCCGGCCCCCGTCGCTTGCCGGCCGTGCGAGGCTCGCCTAGGCTCGCGCGCATGGCTCGCAAGTCGCCCCGCTCGCGCCGTCCTCGTGCCGCCGCTTCGCGTCTCGCGGGATCGCGCCGCGCGCGGCCGACGCCGCGGAAGAAGCGGGCGAATGTGCGTGCCCGTTCGCGTGCGGCGTCTCCTGGTGGGGCCGGAGCGGCGCATGCGTCGCGCGCCACGGCGCCGCGCCGCCGTCGTGCGCCGGCGGGCGTGCGGAAGCGCGCCGGCGCCTCGGGTCGCGTCCGGGTCACTGCGGTACGCGCTCGCCCAACGACGTCGCCGCGCCCGCGTGGCCGCTGGGCGCCGCCGGATCCGGCGCGCGTCGCGCGCGTGCTCGAAGCGCTCGATCGCGCGTATCCCGACGCGCGCTGCGAGCTGAACTTCGGGACGCCGCTCCAACTCCTGATCGCCACGATCCTCTCGGCGCAATGCACGGACGCACGCGTCAACATGGTGACGCCGGCGTTGTTCGCGCATTACCCGGACGCCGCCGCGTTCGCGGCCGCGGACCCGGCCACGCTCGAAGGCGAAGTGCGCTCGACCGGCTTCTACCGCAACAAGGCGCGCGCCATCCGCGAGTGCTGCGCGGACATCGTCACGCTCCACGGCGGCGAGGTGCCGCGCACGTTGGAGGCGTTGACCGCGCTGCGCGGAGTCGGGCGCAAGACCGCGAACGTCGTCCTCGGGAACGCGTTCGGCATTCCCGGGCTCGTCGTCGACACGCACGTCTCGCGGCTCGCCCACCGGCTCGGGCTGACGCGCGAGAGCGACGCGGTCAAGATCGAGTTCGCGCTGATGCCGATCGTGCCGCGCGAGCGCTGGACGGTGTTCTCGCACTGGCTGATCCTGCACGGTCGCCGGGTGTGCAACGCGCGCAAGCCGCGCTGCTCGGTCTGCACGCTGGCCGCCGACTGCCCGCGCCTCGGGGTCAAGAACTCCGAGTGAGGTAGGGCCGGCCGTGCTCGCGACGGCGTGAACGCCGGATCGCGCACCCCGAACGCGCCGCGCCGAAGGCCGAGCGCGATCGTCGATCCGCGCCGCGTGCTCATCTCTCGCTGACGCGCTTTGCGATTTCTGAACGACCGTGCGGCATGGCCTGCGTGCCGCCGAACGCGCTGCGTTCCCGGTCGCAACGCGCCGCGTTCGCGCTCGTCTCATCAATGCGCCGCAATCGTCGTGCTGCGTCGTGCGCTCGTCTGTGCGCACGCCTGAGGCGCGCGCGATTGTGAGAGCGTCTTCATCGTCATCGTCGCGAACCGGGCGTCGTTCGTGACCTGGTCCGGCTTGGGGCGCGCTTCGGCGCTTCGGGCTCAGGCCTTGCTCGCACCCTCTCTCACCCCGCGCCCCAGCATGAAACGAAGCCAGTCGACAGACTCCTACGGCGATCCCGATGCGCCGACACGCGCCGCCGGGAGACGCCGTGCCGCGCCGCGGGACGAACGCAGTGAGCCGCGCTTCGCGGGCGTGCGCGCGCCGGCGCGCAACGCCGGCCCGCCCGATGGCCGGCGCCGCGCGTCGTCCGGCGTGGCCGGCGAGCCGGACTCCGTCTCGGCCGCGGATCTCGTGGACCCCGCCGCGCTGCCCGCCACGGCCGCGGATCGCGCGGCGCGCCTGCTGTGGATCGGGCTCGTGTCGCTCGCGCTCGGGCGCGCGATCTCCGCGTACGCGACGTCGATGTGGCTGTGGGGCCTGAACGCGCGCCGCTTCTCCGAGATCGGCACCGGCTGGTGGAGCTGGCTCGACGTCGCGGTCGGGCTCGCGCTGCCGATCGCCGCGCTGATCGCGCCCGTCACGACGCGGCTCGGCAACGGCATCGCCAGGCTCCCGGTCGTGTCGTCGCTGATCGGCGCCACGCTCGCCGCCTCGCTCGCCTGGTTCCTGCCGGACCGCCTGCACTTCACGGGCGACTTCCTGATGCGTCAAGGCATGGTCGTCCACGGCAAGGATCCGAGCGAGCTGTCGCCGCAGACGCTGCCGCTCGACGCGTTCCTGCACGTCGACGTGCCGCGCTTCCTCGCGGCGCATGGCGGCCTCACCGCGAACAGCGCGGCGCGGCTGCTGGGCGTGCTCGAGGTCGGCGTGCTCGCGCTGCTCGCGCTCGCGTTCGCGCGCGCGCTGTCGCTGCGCGGCACCGCGGCGGTCGCGGCGTCGGCCACGGTGCTGTGCGGCGGGTACCTCGCGCTGTTCACCGGCTACGGCAAGTCGTTCGCGGAACTGACCGTGCTCACCGCGGCGGCCGGCGTGTTCGCCGTGCGCGCGGTGCGCGAGGGACGCGGGCTGCTGCCTTTGAGCCTCGCCGTCGTGACCGCGCTCGCGCTCCATCGCTCGGCGCTCGCGCTCGTGCCAGTGCTGCCCGTGACGTGGCTCCTGTGGTGGCGCGCGCACGGCGCGAACGGCGCGTGGCGCCGGCCGGCCGTGCTCGCCGCCATCGCCGCGCCGCTCGCGGCGCTCGCGCTGCTCGCGCCGCGCCTCGTCGCCGCCATGCGCGTGCGCGACGCCGTGCATTTCCTGCCGCCCGAGGCGCAGCAGGTGGGCGTGCTCGGCGCCGCGTTCGGCGGCACGCGTGTGCTCGACCTCGCGAACCTGACCGCGCTGCTGTCGCCGCTCGCGCCGGCGATCCCGCTGGTCGCGGTCGGCTTCGGCGCCGCGCTGCTGCGTCGGCGCGAAGGCTGGGTGCTGGGCGCGCTGGCCGCGCCGTCCGTGGCGCTCATGGCGTTCGTGCATCCGACGCAGGGCGTGTTCCGCGACTGGGACGTGTTCGCCGCGGGCGGCGTCGCGCTGTCGCTCGCGACCGCGTGGCTGGTGGGCGAAGTGGTACGGTTCCCGCGCCACGCCGCGCTCGGGGTGGCCGTCGTGGTCGGCGTGGCGCTGCCGAGCGTGCAGTGGCTGTCGAGCCAGAGCGATCCGACGCTCGGAGAACGGCGCGTCGCCGCGTATCTGCGCGAGACGCCGACGCGCAGCGGTGACGAGCGCGCGCTGACCTGGGAGTTCCTCGGCAACCGCGCGTTCGCCGAGAAGCGCTGGGAGGACGCATCCACCGCGTACCGCAACGCCGCCGACCTCGCGCCGAATCCCCGGCTGATCGCGCAACAGGGGATGGCGGAGACCATGCTCGGTCACTATCGCGAGGCGCAGCAGCTCTACGCGCGCGCGGTGGAGCGCAATCCCGACTTCACGCTGGCCTGGCTCGGACTCGCGACGTCCTCGACGTGGCTCGACGACGCCGCGACGTGCGCGCGCGCCACGCGCGAGCTGCAGCGCCTGGCCCCGAACCACGAGCAACTGCCCGGTCTGCGCGCGTACCTCGCGCACGCCCAGCGCCCGACGCTGGCGAACGGGGCGCCCGCGGAGTAGCGCGATGAGCCGGCGCACGCGCCGGCTCGGGCGACGGCCCGAGGACCGGCCGTCGCGCGGCTCGGGCGACGCGCGCCGCACGGCCGAAGCCCGCACCGTCGAGACGCGCTCGACCCGCGACGCTGGCCTCGCTGCGACGCGCGGCGCTCCCGCGGACGAACCCGCCGCGATTCGCGCGGCGACCGCGTTGTGGGCGGCGCTCGCCGCGCTCGCCGCGCTGCGCTTCGTTCTCGCGTTCACGCCGGCGATGGCGCTGTGGGGGGCGAACACGCTGCGCTTCGCGCCTCCTCTGTGGGGCTGGCTGGCATGGGCGGTGGCCGCGCTGCTGCTCGTGCCGCCGATCGCGCGACGCGTGACGCCGCTCGCCGCGCGCGTGGGAGACGCGCTCGTGATGCACGATCTCGCCGCGGCGCTGCTCGCGTTCGCGTTCGCCGCGCTCGTGTGGAGCTTTCCCGATCAGCTGTTTCTGGCCGGCGATTTCACGCTGCGCCTCGGCGCGGTGCGCGGACAGGTCGCGCCCGACGCCGTGTTCCCTCAGGCCACGCCGCTCGATCTGTTGCTGCACTATCGCTGGCCCGTGGCCGTGCACCGCGCGCTCGGCTGGGACGGGCTCGACGTCGAGCGCGCGATGGGCGCGCTCAAAGCCGCCGCGCTCGCGCTGCTCGCCGTCACGTGGGGGAGGGCGCTGCGCCTGCGCGGCGCGCCCGCGTTCGCCGCGATCGCGTGCGCCGCGTGCGGCGGGCACCTCGCGCTGCTCACCGGCTACGGCAAGGCGCTGAGCGATCTGCTCGTGATCGTCGCGCTCGTGGCGTGGGGCTCGCTGCGCGTGGCGCGCGAGGGCAAGGGCGCGTTCGCGCTCGGCGCGGCGCTGGCGATCGGCATCCTGCTGCATCGTTCGGCCGCGCTCTGGCTGCTGCCAGCCGGGCTCGCGCTGGCGGCCGGACTGTGGCCCGGCCGCCGCGGCACGCCCGCGCGCGGCGACACGGGTGGGCGCGGCGACACCGCTGCGCGCGACGCCGCTCCCACTCGCACGCGTTGGCGCATCGGCTTGGCCCTCGCGCTGCCCGTGCTCGCGCTCGCGATCGCCGCGCCACGGGTCGCGCACAACTTCGCGCTCGTGGATCGCGAGCACCTGCTGCCGATGGGCGGCGGCGTGGCCGCGTTCCTTCGCGCCACGTTCGAGCCGCGGCATCTCACCGACATGGCGAGCGAGATCCTGCTGCTCGCGCCGCTCGCGTTCGCCGCGCCGTTCGCGCTGACGCCCATCCTGGGCCGCGCGCGCCGTGCGCCCGAAGCGCTCGCGCTCGCCGCGCTGGCGTGCGTTTCGCTCCTCACGCTGCTGCTCGTGCACCCCAGGCAGGGGCCGTTCCAGGATTGGGACGTGTTCGCGCCGAGCGCGCTCGCGCTCACGCTCGTCGCGTCATGGGCGATGGGCGAGACGCTGCGCGCGAGCCGGCGCCACGCGTGGCTCGCGCCCGCGATCGCCGCGGCCGCGCTCGCGCCGAGTCTGGCGTGGCTGTCGATCACGCACGACTCCGCGCGCGGCATCGATCGCCTGCGCGCGTACCTCGAGGCCCCGCCCGAGCGGCCCGCGAACGAGGCCGCGGCACTGTGGGCGTGGCTCGGCGTGCGCGAGCAGGCGCACGGCAACGCCGCGAGCGCCGCCGACGCGCTGCACCACGCCGCGTCCCTCGCGCCGAGCCCGCGCAATCTCTTCGAGTGGGGCATGGCCGAAGCCGACGCCGGCCGCCCGCGCGACGCCCAGGCCGTGCTGCGCCGCGCCGTGGGCCGCAGCCTGCACCACCTCGACGCCTGGATCGCCCTCGCCACCGTCACCGCCGACCTCGGCGACCGCGCCGCCGCGCGCGACGACCTCGCCCACGCGCTCGCTCTCGACCCGCGCAACCCGACCGCGCTCGCCCTGCTCGCCGATCTCGCCCGCGCCGACTCGCTCGCATCGCGCTGAACTCGGGGTCGTGGTGGCGGGAGCGATCGCGAGCAGCGCAGTTGTCGCACGTCGAGTGGGGGCGTGAGGGCCGGACATTCTGGGTGGGGACCGTCTGAGGCTCGCGGGAGCCAGGGACTGGCGGAGCGAGCCGAGGCAGAGCGAGCCGAAGCAGGGATGCGCAGGCGAGCGGGTCCCTACCCAGAATGTCCGGCTCTCGCGCCCCCACGCCTGCACGACGACCCAGCGCATGCTCTAGAATCGTCGCCCGTCATGGCTCGATCCCGAGATTCGCGAAGCAAGCACGCCAAGTCCATCGCTCGCGCGACGGCCAAGGCCGCGCCGGTCGATGTGCCGGCGACCCCGGCCGGCGCTCGTGCGGCGCTGGCGCTGTGGATCGCTCTCGGGGTCCTGGTGGCGGCGCGAGGTGCGCTGTCGTTCGTGCCGTCGATGTGGATGTGGGGGCTGAACCTCCAGCGCTTCCTCGATCCGCTGTTCGCCTGGGGGCCGTGGCTGCTGAGCGCGATCGTGCTGTGGCCGCCGGTCGCGAAGCGGCTCGAACCGGCGTGGAACTGGATGGGCGAGCGCGTCGCGAACGGCGGGCTCGGGACGACGATTCTACTGGCGCTGGCCGGCGGCGTGTTCGTGTGGGCGAGCCCGGACGTCGTGCGCTACGTCGGCGACTTCCTGCTGCGCCAGGGCACCGTCGAAGAGGCGGGGCAGCCGGGCGTGCTGTTCCCGCAGGCGCTGCCGCTCGACGTGCTGCTGCACTACACGTGGCCGAGCGCGCTGCAGAACGCGCACCTGCTCGACGCGAACACGACGGCGCGCGTGATCGGCGCGCTCGACGCAGCGCTGCTCGCGGTGCTCTCGGGCGCGTTCGCGCGCGCGCTCGGGCTGCGCGGCGCGCCGGCGCTGGCGACGGCGGCGGCGGTCTATTTCGGCGGTCACCTCGGCATGTTCACGGGCTACAGCAAGGCGATCTGTGAACTCGTCGTGCTCGTGGTCGCGGCCGCGGTGTTCGGCGTGCGCATGGCGCGCGCCCAGCGCGCCGACGCCGCCGGCGCGGCGCCGCTCGGTCTCGGCGTGACGCTCGCCCTCGGGCTGCTGCTGCACCGTTCCGCCGTGGCGATGCTTCCGGCGGGCGTCGTCGCGTGGGCGCTGTGGCTGGGCAAGCCCGGGGCGCGCGAGTCCCTGCGCAAACCGCTCACCCTCGGCGCGCTCCTGGTGCCGCTCGCGACGCTGGCCGCGATCGGGCCGCGCATCGTGCGCACGATGCTGCGCTTCGACGCCGTGCACCTGGCGCCGGCCGAAGTGCGGCACGAAGGCGTGCTCGCCGCGGCGCTCGCGGGCACACGCACGCTCGATCTCCTGAACCTCGTGCTCCTGCTCGCGCCCCTGACGCTCGCGGCGCTCGCGGCGCTCGTGATGCTCGGCCGCGGCCGGCTGCGCGGCGGTGATGCCGCCGTGATCCTCGCGCTCGCGGTGCCGCTCGCGCTCGCGCTGCCGTTCATTCACCCGGCGCAGGGGCTGTTCCGCGACTGGGACGACTTCGCGCCGAGCGGCGCGGCGCTCGCGCTCGTCGCGGCGTGGGTCGTGGGCGAGACGTTGCGCGGCGCCGGCGCGCGGCGCTGGCTGGCCGTGGCCGCGACGCTCGCCGTGGCCAGCCCCGCGCTGCAGTGGCTCGCGCATTTCACCGATGTCGACCTCGGCTTTCGCCGGGTCGAAGCGTTCATGAGCGAGCCGCCCACGCGCACCGGCGTCGAGCGTGGCACGAGCTGGGACTACCTCGGCGTCCGCAACTTCCGCCTCGAGCGCTGGCCGGCCGCGGCGCACGCGCTCGCGAAGGCCGCCGAAACGGAGCCGAGCCCGCGCATCCTCCAGCAGTGGGCGCTGGCCGAGACCATGCACGAGAACCTGCGCGAGGCGCAGCGCGTGTATCACCTGCTCCTCGCCAAGGATCCCGGGAATCCGTCGGCGTGGCTTGGCCTCGCCGCGGTCACCTCGCGCATCCCGGATCCGCCCGACTGCCGCCAGGCGCTCGAGCACCTGCTCGCGCTCCAGCCCGGCAACGCCGAGGCGCGCCAGCACCTCGTCGAGCTGAACAAGAACTACCCGCCGGGGCAATAGGCCGGGGCGACGACTGGGCGCGAACCCGACGCGTGCGTCAGGGGTACCAGCGTCACACGCCCGGTGACGCTCACCTTTGGCTCCCCCGGAGGAGGAGATTCGCTCATGAACACTCAATGGCTTCCGCTGTGTCTCGTCTCCGCGGCACTCGCGCTCGTCGCCGGCCGCGCCGCCGCCTGTCCGCCGAGCGCGCTCGACAGCACGTTCCCGAGCACGATCAAGCTCGTCGGCACGCACGCCGGCGTCGCCGATCCGGTCGGGGAGTTCGACGTCGTGGTACGCGGGCTCGCGGGGCAGATCGTGCGCTCGTCGTATGTCGTGCTCGACTTCTCGGACGCTGTCTCCACCGGGTCGGTGCGGCTCGCCGATCAGCAGCCGGCCGGCGTGATCGTGGATTGCGCGTCGCACACCATCCGTACCGTGAGCGACGACCAGGGCATCGCGCGCATTCGCGTGATCGGCGCCGCGCGGCACGATCGGGCGGCGCGCGACGCACGCGTCTCTGTGTACGCGGACGGCGTGTTGTTCGGACAGGCTCGCGTGGCGGCATTCGACGAGAATGGCGCGAACGGCGTGAGCGCGGCCGACGTCGCCGCGTTCGCGGACGATCTGTTCGGCTCGGGCTACGGCTCCCGGTCGGACTTCAACGGCGACGGCGTCCTCAACGGGCTCGATCTCGCGAGCCTGACGACGGTGCTGTTCCGCGGCGGCTCCACGGAGAGCGCCGTGACGTGGTGCCCATAGCGACCGCGAACTAGCGGGCTTCGGCGAGGCGGGCGCGCAGGCGGTCCGCCCACGCGCTCGCCGAGTCGCCCTGGAAGTACTCGGCGGCCAGCACGCGCGCCTCGTTGGTCCGCCCCACGTCGGGCAGGAGCAGTGCGCGGTCGAACAGCGCGTGCACGTACCACGCCGACTCGCGGCGCACGGCCGCGAACTGGGCCACGGCCTCCAGCACGAGCGCGCGCGTGCGCAGCAGGTCGCCCTGGGTGAGCGCCTCGCGCGACAACGCGACGCCGAGGCCGAGCCGCGCCTCCGAGCAACCGGCGTCGAGATCGATGGCCGTGCGATAGCGGCGCTCGGCACGCATGAGTGCGCCGCGCGCCAGCGCGACGTGGCCGAGCGCGGCGGGATAGCGCGGGTCCAGTCGATGGCTGCGCCATGCGACGTCGAGCAGCGATTCCGCCGCGGCGAGCCGGCGCTCGTCGCCGGGCAGCCGCTCGCGCGCGGCGGACGCTTCGCCGGTCAGTGCCGAACCGAAGCGCAGCCCGTTGAAGCCGAGCGACACGTGTCCGACGAGCAGGGCGCGCGCCGCGTCGGCCCGCGCGTCGGACGGCAGGCCCTCGCGCACGCGCTCCGGGCGCAGCAGCGCGACGACCGCGATCGCGGCCAGCGTGGCGAGCACGGCGAGAAAGATGAAGATGGGCATCGGCCGGTCGGCCCCGGCCGGCGCGGCTCGCGCCGACTCCGGCCGGTCGGCCGGCGAAGCGGCGCGCGGCGGATTCTCGGAAGGCAGGGGAGGTGTCGTCATGGCGTGAGCGGCCGAACGCTGCCGCGTCCGCCAACATGGGGGCGTGCGCGGGGCCGCGTCAAGCCTAAGGCGACGCGCTCAACCCCGGCGTCGCCGCGCCGGTCCCAGGCCGATTGACGGGTGGGCGCGAAGAGCCTACGGCTACCGGGCGCCGCGGCCGCTCCCCAGTGGCGCTCCTCGAGAGAGAGAGTCTGCCATGCGTGGCGCCGCCCTCACGACCGTCCTGAGCTTCGCGTTCCTCGCCGCCTTCACGCCCGCCGCCCGCGCCGAGGGCGACGGTCCGCGCGCACTCATGGACCGCGGCCGCATGCGCGACGCCGCGGCCGCCGCCGATGCGCGGCTGCGCTCGGCGCCCGACGACCTCGAGGCGCTGTGCGTGCTGTCCCGCCTGCGCGCGCGGCAACAGCGCTACGACGAGGCCACGCGCCTCGCCGAGCACGCCGTCGCCACGTCGCCGAAGAGCGCGGACGCGCACTACGCGCTCGCCGAAGTCTCGGGCACGCAGGCGCAGCACGCCGGAGTCTTCAAGCAGATGAGCCTGGGGCGGCGCTTCAAGAAGGAGGACGACGCGGCTCTGGCCCTGGATCCGCACCACGTCGACGCGATGGAAGCGATGATCGAGTTCTACACGAGCGCGCCCGGCATGCTCGGCGGCGATCGCCAGAAGGCGGCGGCGCTGACCGAAGAGCTGGTGAAGGTGAACCCGACCGAGGGCTGGCTGCAGAAGGCCCAGAACGCGTTCGCCGCGAAGGACTCGATCTCCGGCGAAACGTGCCTGCGCAAGGCCGCCGAGCTGGGAGGCGGGGACGCGAAACTCGCGCTCGCGAACCGCCTCGCCCAGCCATGGCGCAAGCCCGACGAAGCCGAGCGCCTGGCGCGCGACGTGGCGACCGCCGAGCCGTGGCGCACCGGCGCCTGGTCGGTGCTGGCGATGCGCGACGCGATGGCGAAGCGCTGGCCCGAGCTGGACGCGACGCTGGCCGAATCCGAAAAGGCCGTGCCCGGCAACCTCGGGCCCCACTACCAGGCGGCGCGCGTCCTGATCACGAGCGGCGGCGAGCCGGCGCGGGCCGAGGCGCTGCTGAGGCGCTATCTGAGCGTGGAGCCCGAGATCGGCCAGCCGTCGTGGGCGGCCGCGCACTGGCGGCTCGGACTCGCCCTCGAGCAGGAGGGCAAGAAGGCGGACGCGCGCGCCGAAGTCGAGACGGCGCTCAAGCTCGATCCTTCGCTCGACGCCGCGAAGAAGGATCTCGAGCGCCTCGGGCACTGAGGGCGGGTGGCGGTCGCCCTGACCGTCGCGCTCCACCCGTGCACGGCGTGTCGCATGAGGTCGCCGCCGGTGTGGCGCGATCGCCTCCCGCACTCCGCGTAGTCTTTGAGCGGGCGCAGCGTCCCTGATATCTTGGCCGACGCTCACGCACCGACCTCAGGGCCGCTGCGACGCCACGACCCACAGACCCACGGAGGGCACGGATCTCATGGCGGTTGCCCGCTTCCTCCAGGTTTCGGATCTGCACCTGGGCCGTCCCTTCGGCTGGTTGGCCGCCGACCGGCGCGCCGATCGCCGCGCCGATCAGCGCAAGGCGCTCGAACGCCTCGTCAAGGAGGCCATCGAACGCGGCGCGCACGCGATCCTGATTCCGGGCGACCTCTTCGATCAGGAGGGCGTCGACGCCGAGACCATGGCGTTCGCGCTGCACGCGTTCCGCGTGACCGGCTGTCCGCCCGTGCTCATCGCGCCCGGCAACCACGATCCGTGGTCCGAATCCAGCCACAACTGGAGCCCGCGCCTTCTGAAGGCGCGCGGCGTGACGTGGCCCGACCACGTGAAGCTGTTCACGACGCCGTACTGGAGCACGATCAAACTCGATTCGCTTCCCGGCGTGCGTTTCTGGGGGCGGTGCTTCACGTCGAACGGCGCGAACAGCGAGCGGCCGCTGGCCGCGGCCTCGCTGCGCGAGATCGGCACCGCCGATCCGTCGGGCTTCGACATCGCGCTGTTCCACGGCTCGCGTGAAGGCCAGACGCCGCCCGGGCAGCTCGTGACCGCGCCGTTCAGCGACGCGGAGGCGCAGTCCGCGCCGTTTGCGTACTCGGCGGTCGGCCACTACCACGCCGGATCGCGGCTCGGCTCGAGCGGCGAGAAGTCGGGCGGCGTGAAGCTGGCCTACGCGGGCTCGGCGGTCGCCATCGACACGACCGAGCTCGGCCACCACGGCGCGCTCGACGTACGCGTCGAGTACGGCTTCCGCCAGCCGTTCGTCGAGATCGAGTTCGTGGAGCTGGACCCGCGCAACGTCTACGACGTGACGTGCGACCTGTCGGGCGCCGCGAGCGCGGAGGAGATCGATCGCCGCGTGAAGAAGGCCCTCGACGACGCCGGCGTGCTCGAGAAGGACATCGCGACGCTGCGCCTCAAGGGCCGGCTGGTGAAGGGTGTGCGCTACGCCGGGCCCGGGCCGGAGCTGCGCCAGCGCGCGTTCCACCTCAGGCTCGACCTGCGCACGGTGCGGCCCGACTACGACCTCGAGGAATACATGATGAAGGGACCGACGACGACGGAGGAGCGCTTCGCGTGCGCGCTGCTCCAGAAGCTCGTCGAGGAACGCGATCCCGAGAAGCGCGCGGTGATCGAAAGCGCGATCTACTACGGACTCGACGCGTTCCGCCTGCGCGAAGTCACGCCGTCGTACGAAGAGTTCGGCGCGTGAAGCTCCTGCGCATCAAGGTCGACGGCTTCGGGCCGCTCAAGTGCGAGTTCGACTTCAAGCCCGACAAGATGACCGTGCTGGTCGACGACAACGAACGCGGCAAGTCGAGCCTGCTCGCCGCCATCACCGCCGCGCTGTACGGCCTCGACGACGACAAGCGCACGTACCGTCTGATCACGCCGATCGAACGCTGGCGCCCGTGGCAGGGCGGCGCGTACCGCGTCGAGCTGGACTACGAGCTGGGCGGGCACCGCCACAGCATCCATCGCGACTTCGAGAAGAACACGGTCGAGGTGTGGAACGAGCGCGGACAGCAGATCACCGAGGAGTTCCGCGCCGGCAAGGACGAATACCTGATCGGCAAGAAGCTGCTCGGACTCGACCTCGCGGAGTTCGAGAAATGCGCGCTGGTGCTGCAGGGCGAACTCGATCAGGTCGTGCCCGGCGACGAGAAAACGCGGCGCGGCTCGACGCTGCACGCGCGCCTCGAGAACGCCGCGGACACGAAGGTCGGCGACACGAACGCCACCGAGGCGCTGCAGGTGCTGGACGGCGCGCTGCGCCGCTACGACTGTCCCGAGCTCGACAGCACGGTCAACGTGGAGAACGCCATCAAAGCGCTGGAAGCCAAGCTCGGCATGCTCGAGACCGACCTGAAGACGCTCGAGCACGAGCAGACGCAGCTGGCCGGCCCGGTCGACGAGTTGGCGCGGATCTCCGAGGACGAGAAAGTCGCGCGCGACGCGCTGACGCGGCTCGACGCGGAGCGGCGCGGCAGCATGGCGAGCGAACTGAGGCGTCAGGTCAAGAGTCACGCCGAGCAGAAGCTGGCGCTCGACGCGTTGAAGAAGGAGGCCGAGGGCCTGCGCGGGGTCGCCCACCTCTCGACGCACGCCGAGGCCGAACTGCGCGAGACGATCGCGCGCTACGAGGAGGCGCAGCGCAACCTCGAAACGCTGGAGGGACGGCGCCGCGACGAGCAGGCGCGCGAGCGCAAGGCGCTCGAGACCGAGAGCGAGTCGCTCACCGCGTACGCGAACTGTGCGTCCGGCGACGCGGACCGCTTCGTGGCCATGGCCGCGGAGATCCGGCGCATCGCCGAGGAAGATGGCCGGCTGCGCTCCGAGGTGTTCAACCTGCGCGATTCGCTGGCCGGCACGGGCTGGGAGCCGGAGCGCATCAACTTCCTCAAGGGCCGCTTCGCCGGGCTGCCCGAGGAGAAGCAGAAGCTGATGCGCGGCCAGTCGGAGGTCGCGCTCGCGTTCCAGACCGAGGTCGCGGGACTCGAACAGCAGCGCACCGAGAGCACCGAGACGCTGCGCGACATCGACACGCTGCGCAACGCGCGGCGCATGCCGGGCTGGTTCCTCGTCGCGCTCGGCCTCGGTGGGGCCGCGGCTGGTGCGGTGCTCATCGCGGTCAATGGGCAGATGGGTCTGTGGACCTCGCTCATCGCGGGCGGCGCGCTGAGCATGATCGCCGGCGTCATCATGCTGGTGACGGGCGGCAACGCGCGCCAGGTCGAACGCGAAGCCGCGCTGCACGAGCTCAGCGACGCGCAGCGCCGCTTGAACCAGCTGCGCAGCAAGCGCGCCGAGACCGAAGTCGGGCTCGCCGAGATGTCGCGTGAAATGGGCTACCGCGACCCGATCGATCTCGTGCGCGAGTGGACGGAGTACTGGCGTCTCTCCGAGGAGAACGGCCCGGTGCTGCGCGCCGAAGCCCAGCTGCTCGCGCTCGAGTCGCAGAAGAAGAGCGTGCTCGAGGAGACCAAGACACTGCTGCAGAAGGTGGGCGGCGGCATCCCCGATCCCTCGTATCTCGAGCGCGTGGCCGGCGGCATTCGTCACCTCAGCGTGGTCAAGCAGCGCATGACCGAGATGGAGCGCAGCTGGTCGTGGATCGACGAGGAGAAGCGCGTCGCCGAGGCCGCGGCGACCGGGCTCAAGCAGCGCGCCATCGGCATGCTGCAGGCCGCCGGCCTCGCGTACGACCCGCAGCGCCCTTGGGCCGATCACGTCGCGGACATCGCCGAGCGCAGCAAGGACCGCTCACGCTACACGCTGCTCCACGATCAGCTCATTCCCCAGGCCGAGAAGCAGATGCGGCCGGCCGAGGAAATCGCGCAGCTCGAGAGCCAGCTCAAGACGCTCGAAGCCGAAGGTGGCGCGGGCGACGAGAGCGCGTCCGGTCGCGCGCCGCTCGACATCGAGCACGAGGCGCAGCGCAATCGCGAGGCGCTCGACCAGATCCAGCGCCGCCGCTCGGACCTCCGCCTGCAGGTCGACGAGACGCTGCGCCGTCACAGCGTCGAGCACCCCGAGAAGCTCGCCGAGAAGGAGCGCCTCGATCACGCGCTCGGCCGCGCGAAGCGCTTCAAGACCGCCGTGGAGATGGCCCGCGCCACGATCGAGCAGGTCGCGCTCGAGACGCACCGGCGCTGGGCCGAGCACCTCAATCAGCGCGTCAGCCAGCTGCTGTCGGCGGTGGGCACGCAGATGCAGGAGCTGCGCTTCGGCGAGGACCTGGACTTCTCGGTGCGCTTCGCGAACGGGCAGCGCTCGGCGCGCGGCAAGGCCGTGCTGCAGATCTCGAGCGGCGCGCGCGACCAGCTGCACCTGGCGGTGCGCCTCGCGATCAGCGAGTACCTGTCGCGCGGCCAGGAACCGCTGCCGTTCCTCATCGACGACGCGTTCGCCACGAGCGACGACGACCGCACGCGCGCCGCGATGAAGCTGCTGCTCGAGCATTTCTCGAAGCGCCACCAGATCCTGCTCGTCACGTGTCACCGCAAGCGCTACGAAGCGCTGGCCGCCCTCGATCCCGAGCTCTACGCCGACCGCGTGCAGTGGCTGGACGCGAAGCGCGTCGCGGCCTCGAGCTGACGTCGCGCGTTCCCGCGTCGCCTTCACCGCTCTGCCGTCGGAGATCCGCATGACCGCCCCCGCCCGCTGGTCGCTGTTCGTCCTCGCGCTCGTCGCCGTGGTCGGCGCCGGCGCCTCGCCCGCCCCGCAAGCGATCTCGGGATTCCGTGCCGCGGACGCCGATGCCGAGCGCGCCCGCGAGACGATCGCCGCGAACGTGCCGCGCGCCGATTCGCTGCGCCGGCATCTGCGCATCCTGACCGCCGAGCCGCACGTCGCCGGCACCGCCGCCGACCGCGCGACCGCGGAGTACGTGCGCCAGCGCCTCGCGGCCTACGGCTGGGACGCGCGCATCGAGACGGTGCCCGTGTACCTCAACTACCCGACGGAGTCGCGGCTCGAGCTGGTCGAGCCGGCGCGCACGCCGCTGGCGACGCGCGAGAAGGGCGCGGCGTGGGACAAGGACGCGTACGACGGCCGCGCGTTCGACGGCTTCCACGGCTACGGCGCGGCGGGCGAAGTCACGGCGCCCGTCGTGTACGCGAACTACGGGGACGTCGACGATCTGAAGAAGCTCGGCGAGTTGGGCATCGACGTGCGCGGCAAGATCGTGCTCGTGCGCTACGGGAAGATCTTCCGCGGTCTCAAGGTGCGAAACGCCGAGCGCGCGGGCGCGGCGGCGGTCGTCATCTACAGCGACCCGCTGGACGACGGCTTCGCGAAAGCCGACGCGTATCCGCGTGGCCCCGGCCGGCCCGACGACGCGATCCAGCGCGGCAGCGTGCAGTTCCTGTCGGAGAGCCCCGGCGATCCGACGACGCCGGGCTGGGCGTCGACCGAGGGCGGCAAGCGCCTGAAGCCGTCCGAGGCGCGCGGCATTCCGCGCATACCCTCGCTGCCGATCGCGTTCGCCGAGGCGCAGAAGATCCTCGAGGCGCTCGAGGGCCCGCAGTCGCCGAGCGCGTGGCAGGGCGGGCTGCCGCTCACGTACCACGTCGGCCCGGGCCCGGCGAAGCTGCACCTGAAGACCGGCCAGGACTACGCGGTGCGCCCCATCTGGAACGTGATCGCGACGCTCAAGGGCCGCGAGGCGCCCGACCAGTGGGTCGTGTGCGGGAATCACCGCGACGCGTGGACGTTCGGCGCGGTCGATCCCAACAGCGGCACGATCTGCATGCTGGAGATGGCGCGCGCCATCGGCGAGCTGGCGAAGACCGGCTGGCGCCCGCGGCGCTCGATCGTGCTGTGCTCGTGGGACGGCGAAGAGTACGGACTGCTCGGCTCCACCGAGTTCTGCGAGCAGCACGCCCAAGAACTGAGCGCGAAGGCCGTCGCCTATCTGAACGTCGACGTCGCGGTCGGCGGCCGCGACTTCCGCGTGAACGGCTCGCAGGCTCTCGCCGACGTCATCGTCGAGGCCATGCGCGACGTGCAGGATCCGGGGCGCGCGGGCAGCGTCTACGACGTGGCGCGCACGAAAGCGTGGAGCGAAGGCAAGGTCGGCTGGGCGCAGCGCAATCGCGAACGGCGTTGGCGCGGCGAGCCCGAGCGGCCGTTCGAGCTGTCGCTTCCGGCGCTCGGCAGCGGTTCCGACTACACCGCGTTCCTCGATCACCTCGGCATCGCGTCGGCGGATCTGCGCTTCGAGGGACTGCAGGGCACGTATCACTCGATGTACGACGACTTCGAATATCTCGACCGCGTCGTCGATCCCGGCTATCCCACGCACCTGGCGATGACGGACCTGTGGACGCGCGTCACGCTGCGGCTCGCCGAGGCCGAACTCCTGCCGCTCCACTACAGCGCGACCGGCACGTTCGCGGTCGACGAGCTGCAGGGGATCTCCGAGCGCGCCGACGACGCGAACGCCGGCGCCGCCGACAGCGTGGCGCTCAAGGCCGATCTCGCTCCGGTGAAGGCCGCGGCGGCCGCGTTGCGCGATCGCGCGCAGGCGGTCGAGAAGTCACTGGCCGAGGCGCAAGCCGCCGGCACGCTGGACGCGGCGCGCGCCGCGCGCGCGAACGCGGCGTTGCTCACGGTCGAGCGCGGCCTGCTCGGCGACGGGCTGCCGACGCGGCCGTGGTTCCGTCACGAACTGTACGCGCCCGGGCTCAACACCGGCTACGCGCCCGTTTCGCTGCCGCGCCTCGGCCAGGCGCTGCTCGACAAGGACCGCAACGCCTACGCCGCCGGCGTCGCGCCGATCCAGAGCGCGCTCGAGCGCGCGACGACCGCCGTGGAGAAGGCCGGGAAGTAGCGAGGGGGGCGCGCCGGTCCTCGTCGCCGGGAACGCGACGGCCATCGAGATGGCTTCCGGAAGATCGGCACCAGCGGCATCGAGGCCCGGTCGTGACGCCGCCGCGCGACCCGCCGGCGAGGCGCTCGCCGTTGGCTTTCTCCTCCTCACGCTCGCCGGATTCGTATCCATCGCGTACGGGCCATCGCTTCATCTGCCGTTCATCGCGGACGACTACATCTTCCTCGATCGCACGCGTTGGACCCGCGTCCAGGACCTGACTTCGTTCGCGAACGTCGACTTCCGCTGGTACCGGCCGTGGTCGCGTGAAATTCACTTCTGGGCACTGCAGCGGGTGTTCGGCGCGAACCCGGTCCCGTTCCGCCTGGCCGGGGCGCTTTTGTGGATCGCGGCGCTGGGGCTCTATTGGCGGATCGTCGGTCTCGTCGCGGACCGGCGCGTGGCCTTCGCGGCCGTGTTCGGTGTCGCGTCGCTCGCGCTGTGGGGCACTCCGCTCCTCTGGATCTCCGGCAGCCAGGATCTCTGGATGCTCGTCCTCTCGCTCTTCGCCCTCTGGCTCTGTCTGGGAGGACACGATCTGCTGGCGACCCTGCCGTTCGCCCTTGCTTTGCTCAGCAAGGAGACGGCGGCAACGTTCCTGATCGTGATCGTTGCCGCGCACGTGTTGCTGCGCGGGGAATCCCCCGGTCGTGCGCTGCGACGGACCTCATCCCTGTTCGTCGTGACGGCAGTCTGGGTGATCGCGCACCCCACGCTCCGCACCGTGCTCCTTTCGAATGGAGTGACGCCCGAAACCCTGCACCGCCCGTCGCTGCCTGCGCTGTCGCTACGCACGCTCGGTTCCGTCGTGAATCTCAGCCTGGTGCCCAACCCCTCCGACTTGTCGGCGAGCGATCTCCTGCGCGCGGTCGCGTCCGCGGCGCTGCTCGGCGGTGCGCTGTGGCTCGCCCTGCAAGGGACCGTCCCAACAGCCGGCGCGAACCGCGCCGCCTCGTCGCCGCGCCGCCTCGTCGCGTTCGGGCTGGCCTGGATGCTCGCCGGCTGGGCGCCGCTGGTCCTGCCGTCGATCGGCTGGCATGCGTACTACGGATGCGTCGGCGTGCTCGGCGCGTGGCTCATTCTCGCCGCCTGGCTCGCGCGGCGGCCGCGGCTTGCGATCGTCGTCATCGCGGCGCTCACCGTGCTGCGGTCCGCGGACGCGGCGACGCGATCCTGGGACTGGGGCAACGAGTGGTATCAGCGTCGCGCGGGGAGCCTGCTCGACGACGTTCACGCCACGCTGACCCGCCTGCACCCGAGCGTGCCGGCTCACTCACGACTGTTCTTCGGGCACGTGCCCAACAACATCGGCCTGATCAGCGGCGACAACCCCGCGGTCCGCGTGTGGTACTCGGACTCGACGCTGCGGGGAGGCTTCTTCTCCAGTTACCGTCCGCGGCGAACAGGGCTCCAGCTCGGAGCCGACTTGTTCTTCTACTACGATTCGAGCGCCGGCCTCGTCGAAGTGACGACACGCGACGACCCGACGAGCGACGCCGACATCGCCAGGCCCACGTGGGTCGACGCACATACGGCGCTCGCCATGATGTTCCTGGGAGGCGCCGCGTTCGCCGAAGCCGACACGACATTCGCCGGCATCGCGCGTCTCGAATCACACCCGGAGGCCGCGGGATACGCGAGCGTGTGCGCCGAGATCGCAGGTGACGATGCGCGGGCGGACTCGTTGCTCACGCAGGCGCGGCAGAGGATGCGCCTCAGCGCGGAAGAGGAGGAGCGCTGGCTGGCGGCGCTGCGGAGCGCCGTGCCCCGGATGCTCGAGACCGGGCGCTGACGGCTCGATCGGGACGCCCGCGCCCGCGGGCCACGATGGAAGAGCGAAGCGCGCTCACGGCGCGGGGCACCGCCCATGCGAAGTGCCCCGGCCGTTGCGCTTCCCGGTTTCTCTAGCGGCCGCCCGCTGCGTCGCTCGTGCCCCACAGGCGCTGGTACCACTTCATGTTCTCGACGGGGCGCGACCAGTCGTCCTCGACGTGCATCGCGCTGCGGATGTCGTGCAGGTTCCAGCCGGTGAGGGAGGCCAGCGTCTCGGCCTCGTGCTGGCGCCGCTCGCGCAGCTCCGCGCGATACGCCGCGCCGCCCTCGCACTCGAGATCGCCCTGCCACGGATGGTGGATGACGTAACGCGCCTGCCAGTTCGTGCGATCGCCGGTCTCCTGGAACACGAGGTCCTCGGGGAAGCCCGCGCGGTCGTAGCGCACGTGGAGCCGCGTGACGAACGACGTCGCGGGCCGGCTTCCGGCCATCGCGGGATCGACCCACATCGCGCCGAGTTCGCGCTGCTCCTGGATGCTCAGCGGCTGCGACGCGCACGGGTCGCACCAGCCCATGTCCCACGCATACTCCGTGAACACGACGGCGCCTTCCTTCCGCACCTGCTGATCGAACGCGGCGCGATAGAACGGCTCGAACTTGTCCTTCACGTACTCGGGCACGTTCTGGTCGGTCGCGACCTTGACCGTGCGGTAGTTCACGCACTCGACGCGCCCGCTGCGCGTGAGCGCGAGCACGATCAGGTCCTGCGGCCCCGTTGCGTTTGCCATGCCGAGCCGGATCGGCAGCATGAACTTCGGGCTCTCGTACGCGACGGCGATCGGGCGCAGCGACTGGAAGCCGAGCTTCTGCTGTTCCTTCAGGTTCACCTTGGCGACGAAGAACTTCATGCCCTGTTTGATATACGCGGCGAGTACGGGACGTGCCGCGTCGGGGATGCGGTAGCCGTTCGCCGTCAGCCACAGGGCGAGGCCGCCGCTCTCCTTCGCGGACAGGATCAGGATGTCGTACTCGCCGACGGTGTAGCGCGCTTCGATGCGGACGCCGAACAGCGGGTCGTTCACCGACACGCCATCCATCTGCATGCGCCCGGCGCGCACGCTGACCTCGGACAACGACTTCGTCACTGCCGGCTGCCGGCACGGCGACGGATCGAAGTACTCCACGAGACGCGGGGCCGAGAACGCGTCCAAGTGCGCGACGATCGTGCTGTCGCCGATGTGCACCTGGCTCTTCTCGAGGACGACGGGCACCGGGATCACGACGGCGAACTCCTTCGGATCGCCCGAGAAGTCGCTCATCATCGTCATGACGGTGCGATCGCCGTCGCGGGCGAGCACGACCTGCGACGCGTGGTTGTACAGCCTGGCGTCGCCACGCGCGACGTAGAACCCGCAGAAGCTATGCGCGGCCGAAGCCGAGAGCGCGAGCGACGCGGCGACCAGCAACAGCGTGTATCGGTGTCCCATGTGCCATTCCTCGTCCGGTCGGGTCGGAGGAGCGGGCGGCGCTCCATTGGTAGCGTGGACCGGGCAGCCACCGATCGATCAAAGGGGTCAGCAGAGAGCAGGCGGCGAGCGACCACAGCAGCCCGTTCGTGCGGTACAAGACGAACTGGACGCTCGCGCCGCCGAGCGCGACCAGGCACGCGAACAGCACGCGGCCCAGGCGCGAGTCCGGCGTCGTGCGCGGATCCGAGATCATGAAGAACGCGAACAGGAGAAACGCGCCGTTCTCCATCTGGTGCAGCGGCACCACGGCGCGCTGGCCGAGCCACGCCATGCGCGCGAACAGCAGCAGCGCGTACGCGGCCAGGAACGCGAACGTGACGTCGCTGCGCCGCGCGCGGTTGACGACGATGCCGCCGCAGCACGCCATGAGAAATCCGAAGAACGCGACGTTGCCCCATTGTCCGGGAGAGACCCACGCGCGGCCCGAGGTGAGCCCGGCGACGACCGCGAGGTTCGTGGGATTGAACAGATGCTTTCCCCGCCAGCGCAGCACGAACTTGCTGGCGATGGCGAGCGCGGCGGCCGCGACGGCAATCGAGAGCGACGGCGTGCGCAGCAGCAGGCACAGCGAGAGCCCCGAGATCAGCGCGCTCTTGGGATCGAAGGCCGGCAGCCGCCACAGTCGTGTGCACGCCCACTGCATGAGCAGCGCGCTGGCCAGTGTGACGGCGGCCTGCGGCAGCCGAATCTCGAACGCGAGCGCGGTCATGCCGTAGACGAGAAGGCCGGACAGCGTCGCGATCTGCCAGACGCGGGGGTCGAGGCGAGTCGGGTGCGGCGACCTTGCGGAATTCATATTGCCTCCCATACGCCGTTCGCAGGGATTTCATCCCTGGACGCGCTCGGCGGTGGGAGGGAGGGCGTGGGTTCCGCCTCGGCGGCCGCGCCGACCGCAGTGCATCAGCCGTGCCCCGACGCCTCGCGGGCGCAACGCGAACGGAGGCGCGCGGCCGATCGCGGGCCGGGTGCGGAGAGTGTTTCCCGGCGGCGCCCAAGAGTGTTACCGGTGACGGACCGAGGTAACACGCGACGAGCGGGACAAGGCGAATGAATCAGGCCCCGCGTCGACAGGACGCAGGGCCCGTTGCATCGCCTCACGCGGCGGGAGGCCGCGGCATTCGTTGCGTCCGGCCGGACGAGGCGCGCAGGGCGACGCGCCCCGCCCGGCGCTCCGCTAGGTGCGCGGCGCCGCGTCGTCCTTCGGACGCACGACCACGGAGCCGATGAGCAGCGCGAGCCCGACCGCGGCCGGAATGAGGCCGACGAGCCACGCGCCGTGATTGTCGTGCTCGGCCTGGTTGATGAACAGCGCGAGCGCGATGCCGACGAAGAACGTGACGAGACCGCCGATCAGCAGGTTCTGCGAGCGGCGCTTCGAGTAGTCGTGGAACGACATGTACATGCTCCCCAGGTCGCGGTCGCCCACGGCCACCGGCATGGGCGGGAGCTTGCTCGGATCCACTCCACGCTCGATGGCGGCGATGCGCTCGCGCTGCGCCATCTCCATCAGGCGCTGCTGGCCGAGAATACGCACGATGCCGGCCGTCATGCCGCCGGCGATGGCCACGATGGGAATCGCGAAGATCATGATGGGGACGAAGTCGCCGCCGTCGAACGAGAGCATGGTGGAGGTTTCCTTTCGGCCTTAGAGTGTCGCGTCCAAGAAGCCGGCCTCTGGGGCCGCGCTTTCGTGGGGTTGGACCGCCGTGAAGCCCCGCCCGGTTTCAACGAACCTCGTCCTCGGAGCCCGAGATTTCCTTGAAACCCGAGCACCCGCCCGCGCGGTCCAACCCGGTGATGCGCGCTCCGTCTGGGTCCGACGAGTCGACCGGCCCCGGCGGGGCGGACGAGTCGGCGCTCGTCGCGCGGGCCCGTCTCGGCGACGAGGCGGCGTTCCGGATCCTGGTGGACCGATATCGCGACCGCGCGTACGGGCTGGCGGTGCGCATGCTGCGCTCGACGGCCGACGCCGAGGACGTCACGCAGGAAGCGTTCGTGCGGGCGTGGCACGCGCTGCCGGCGTTTCGCGGCGACGCGGGCTTCGGGACGTGGCTGCACGCGATCGTGGCCCGGCGTGCGCTGGACCGGCTCGCGCAGATGAAGCGCCGGCGTGGGCGCGAAGCCGAGCTGGACGCGGCGGGCGACGTGGCGGCGCCGGACGTGAAGTCGCCGGAACGCGAGACGGCGCGCCGGCTGGAAGCGTTGATGGAGAGGTTGTCGGCGCCGCAGCGCGCCGTGATCGCGCTATTCTATTATGAAGACCGGTCGGTCGAGGACGTGGCGATCGTGTTGGGAATGCCCGAGAACACCGTGAAGACGCACTTGTCGCGCGCGCGCGCCGCGCTGCGCGAAGGCTGGATGAAGGCCGAGGGAGACACGCGATGACGTGCCCGCAATTCGACGCCTGGCTGGACGACGGCCGCCCGAGCGAAGGCGCGGACGTGGCGCGCGCCCACGCGGCGTCGTGCCGGCGTTGCGCCTCGGCGCTCGCGGCGGCGCTCGAGCTGGAAGCGGCGTTCGATGTGGCGTCCGCGCTCGCGCCGGTCCGTGCGCCGGCGGCGCTCAGCGATCGCGTGATGCAGCGCATCGCGCTCGATCGCGCGCTGGCCGAGGCCCGCGCGAGCGAGCCGATGGCGTGGTGGGCCGCGGCGGCGTCCGAGCCGCGCGTCGCGCTGTCGCTGGTTGCCGCCGCCGCGCTGTCGTGGGCGATCCTGGGAGGCCGGGCCTCCGTGTCGCTGGTCCTGGCCGCGGCCTCGAGCTGGCTGCGCGTGCCCGTGTTGCCGTCGTTCCTCGCCGAGCCGCTCGCGGCGCCGCCCGTTGCGCTCGGCCTCGGGCTGACGCTGGCCCCGGTCGCGCTGTGGGCCTCGTGGTGGCTGTACCTGTGGGCCGCGCGGCTGGTCGCGCGGGCGCCCGTCCGCGCTGGCGGCGCGGCCACACTCACACTTCACTGACACTCGCGGCGCGGTCGGGCCCCTATACTCGGCCGGCCATGCGCCCCTCCGCCTCCGAGGCCGACTCGCCCGATCGCGCGCCCGCGAACCGGCTCGCGCGCGAGAAGAGCCCGTACCTCCTGCAGCACGCGCACAATCCCGTCGACTGGTATCCGTGGGGCGACGAGGCGTTCGCGCGCGCGCGCGCCGAGTCGCGGCCGTTGTTCCTGTCGATCGGCTACTCGACGTGCCATTGGTGCCACGTGATGGAGCGCGAGTCGTTCGAGGACGCCGAAGTCGCCGCCGCGCTGAACGCGGAATTCGTGTGCATCAAGGTCGACCGTGAGGAACGCCCCGACGTGGACCGCGTGTACATGACCGCGCTCCAGGCCATGGGCATGGGCGGCGGCTGGCCGCTGAACGCGTTCCTCACGCCCGAGCTGCATCCGTTCTTCGGCGGCACGTACTTCCCGCCGCGCACGCGCGGTGGCCGCCCCGGACTGATCGACGTGGCGCGCCGCGTCGGCGAGGTGTGGCGCACGCAGCGACCGGAGGTCGAAGAGAGCGGCCGGCGCATCATCGAGGCGCTCGAGACGCTGCGCCGTCCGGAATCCGGTCCGGCCGAGCGCGAGCCGTTGTTCGCGTCGTGCGCGACCGCGCTCGCGCGCAGCGCGGACCACACGCACGGCGGCTTCGGCGCTTCGCCCAAGTTCCCGTCGGTCGTGAATCTGGATTTCCTGCTGCGCTGGTGGGCACGCGATCGCGCGGCGCGCCCCGAGCCGCTGGATCTCGTCGTGCGTCAGCTCGAGCACATGGCGGCCGGCGGCATCCACGATCACCTGGGCGGCGGATTCCATCGCTATTCGACGGACGCCGAGTGGCTGGTGCCGCACTTCGAGAAGATGCTGTACGACCAGGCGCAACTGGCCTGGAGCTTTCTCGACGCGTCGCTCGCCGCCGGGCGTGGCGACTTCGCCGAGACCGCACGCGGCATCTTCCGCTACGTGGCGCGCGATCTGACTTCGCCGGGCGGGGCGTTTCATTCCGCTGAAGACGCGGACAGCGAGGGCGAGGAGGGCCGTTTCTACGTGTGGACGCCGGCGCAGCTCGAGGCGCTGCTCGCCCCGGTCGACGCCGCGCTCGTGGCGGACGCGTACGACGTCACGGCGGGCGGCAATTTCGAGCACGGCGCATCGATCCTGCACCGCGTGCGCGATGCCAAGGCGCTGGCCGCGCGGCACGGGCTGCCGGCGGCCGCGGTCGAGCTCAGGCTCGATGCCGCCCGCGCGAAGCTGCTGGCGGCGCGCGGCGGCCGCGTGCGCCCGCACCTCGACGACAAGATCATCGCCGCGTGGAACGGGCTCATGATCGCGGCCATGGCGAGGGGCGCGCGCACGCTCGACGAGCCGGAGTGGGGCGCGCGCGCGGCGACCGCCGCGGAGTGGGTGTGGACGCATCTCGTGCACGACGACGGCGCGCGCGTGGCGCGCCGCTGGCGCGAAGGCGAGGCGGCCGGCGCAGGCCAGCTCGACGACTACGCGGCGCTCGCGTTCGGATTCCTCGAGCTGTATCAGGCGACGTTCGATCCCGTGTGGCTGGAGCGCGCCGAACGACTGACAGCGGTCATGATCGAGCGCTTCTTCGATCCGGAAGACGGCGCGTTCTTCGAGAGCCCGCCCGGCGATCCGTCGATCACCGTACGCATGAAGGACGACTTCGACGGCGCCGAGATCGCCGGCAATTCGCTCGCGGCGCTCGTCGTCCAGCAGCTCGCGACGCTGCTCGATCGCGCCGCGTGGCGCGACGTGGCGAAGCGCACGTTCGACTACTACGCGCGTCGCCTGCGCCAGCACGCCGTCGCCATGCCGCGCATGCTGGTCGCGATGGACGTGGAGCAGGCCGCACCGCGCCACGTCGTGGTCGCGGGAGACCCGGCCGCGTCCGACTCGCGCGCGCTGATCCGCGAGCACCGGCGGCGTTTCCTGCCGCACGACGTGCTCCTCGTCGTGCCGCCCGGCGAGGCCGGCCGTCGCCTCGCCGCGCTCGTGCCGTTCACGAGCGCGCTCGTCCCGCGCGACCGACGCGCGACCGCGTACGTGTGCATCGACTACAGTTGTCGCCTGCCCGTGACCGACCCCGCGGCGTTCGCCGCGCAACTCGACGATCCGAGCCCGAAAACCGCGCGGGCCGGACAATCCAACTAGAGGACGTCGGATGGATCGCATGAACGAAGGAGTGTCGCCGCGCGGCTTCTCGCGCGAATCCGTCGCGCGCCGCGCGGTGCTCGTGATGACCGTGGCCGCCTGGTCGGTCGCCGCGTGGCTCGCGCCCGTGTCTCGTGTCGCGGCGACGGGCGCCGCGCACTCCACGTGGGACCTGGCCACGCTGGGCGCCACGCCGGCGAACGCTCAAGGCGCGGCGATCCCGCCGGCGAGCGAGCTGCTCAAGCCTTCCGCCGACAAGCTCGTCCTCGCGCCGGGCGGCCACGCGAACGCGCAAGTGACGCTCGCGGTGCTCAAGGGCTGGCACGTGAACGCGAACCCGGCGACGGACGAGAACTCGATCGCGACGGAGGTGAGCGTCGCCGGCCAGGGCGCGCTCGGCGCGGCCAAGGCGCTCTATCCCAAGCCGCGCATCGAGAAGTTGTCGTTCAGCGATCAGCCGCTGCTCGTGTTCGACGGCGAGACCGTCGTGCAGGTGCCGATCAGCGCGAGCGCGTTGGCGAAACCCGGCGCGTACGTGCTGAGCGGCACGGTGCGCTTCCAGGCGTGCAACGATCAGCTGTGCCTGCCGCCGGCCAACGCGACGTTCGAGGTGCCGGTCGAAGTGAATCCGGCGGCCTCGTCGTCTACGGCGCCGCCCGCGGGCGCGAGTCCCGGCAGCGAGTCGAACGCCACCCCCGGCGCGCCGCGGCTCCAGGGCACGCAGGACTTCGCGACCGCGCCGCCCAAGGGCGGAGGCGCGGCGCTCGCCGGCGGCCCGCTCGCCGACCTGCTGAACCGCGGCGGCTGGGGCGCGTACCTCACGCTGTTCTTCATCGGCCTCGCGCTCAATCTTACGCCGTGCGTGTACCCGATGATCGGCGTGACCGTGTCGATCTTCGGCGCGCGCCGCGCCGCGCCGCCCGCGCAGGTCGTGGGCTCGGCGCTGCTCTACGTGCTCGGCATGGCCGCCATGTACACGACGCTCGGCGTCGTCGCCGCGCTGACCGGCGGCCTGTTCGGTGGATTCCTGCAGAGCCCGCTCGTGCTCGTGGGCATCGGCGCGTTGCTCGTCGCGCTGTCGCTCTCGATGTTCGGACTCTACGAGCTGCAGCCTCCGGCCGCGCTCCTCACGCGCATCGGCGGCACGGGCGCGACGAGCGCGATCGGCGTGTTCGCGTCGGGGCTCGTGGTCGGCGTGTTCGCCGCGCCGTGCATCGGGCCGCCGATCGTCGCGCTGCTCGCGGTCGTCGCGGCGCGCGGCGACGCGTGGTTCGGCATGCGCACGTTCTTCACGCTCGCGCTCGGCCTCGGCTTCCCGTACCTCCTGCTCGCCACGTTCTCGAACCTGCTGTCGGCGCTGCCGCGCTCGGGCGAATGGATGGTGTGGGTGAAGAAGGTGTTCGGCGTGATCCTCGCGGCCGTCGGGCTCAACTACGCGCTGCTCGCGCTCGCGCCGCGGCTCGCGCCGTGGGTCATGCCCGCCGCGCTGATCCTCGGCGGTCTGTATCTCGGCTTCCTCGAGCGGAGCGCGTCGAACCGCCGCGGATTCCGCCTGCTCAAGTGGATCACCGGCGCGGCCGGTGTCATGGCCGGCGCGGCGCTCATCGCGCTGACGCCGGCGAGCGGCGTCACGTTCGAAGCCGGCACGCGCGCCGCACTCGGCGCCGCGCTGCATGGCGACCAACCCGTGATGATCGATTTCTCCGCGGACTGGTGCCAGCCCTGCCACGAACTCGAACGCATGACGTTCACGCACCCCAAGGTGAAGGACGCCGTGAAGGGCTTCCGCGCCTTCAAAGTCGACCTCACCCGCTACGACTCCCCCGAATCCGAAGCCTGGCGCCGCGAATACCAGATCACCGGCGTCCCCACAGTGGTTTTCGTGAGACCCGGGGTGGGCGAGGTTCGCGATGCGCGTGTCGAGGGCTTCCTCCCGCCCGACCAGTTCATCGTGAGGCTCGCGACGGCTCGGTGAGGCGCACCCAATAGTGGGTGGGGGCGGGGAATCGGAAGGCGTGGAGGGCGCGTTGGGCTGGAGCCACGGGGAGGTGGGGTTGTGTGGAAGGGGCGACGGGTCCCGGCGCGTCCTCCACGCCTTCCGATTCCCCGCCCCCACCACCGCTCGTGACGAAAAACCAAACGCCCCGAGCCGCATTCACGCGACCCGGGGCGTCTGAGGAAGCCTCTCGAACGCTTACATCTTGAAATTCCACCCCGCGACGAGCTTCAAGTCGGGGAGGTTGCCGATGCCGGCGCGCAGTTCGGCGAAGAACCGGCTGCCCGACGCGGTCGGCACACCGGCGCCGAGGATGAAGTTTCCGCCGACCTCCGTGTCGGAGTTGTCGCGGAACGGGGCCGGATTGTCGATCTGGAAGAACGCGAGTCCGATTCCGGCGCCCATGTACGGACGCCACGGGGTTCCCTGCAGCAGCAGGTGATACTTGAAATCGAAATTGAACTGAACGGTCGTGACGTTGTCGCCGACGCCCAGCTCGATGTTCGGGTCGAACGTCACGTCCGGCGCGATGCCGCCGATCAGGGCCTGACCGCCGAGCACCAACTGGTCCGGATTGCTGCTGAAGCCCACACGCGGTCCGAAGCCACCCACGACCGCCCCTTCCGCAGCCTGCGCCGCGACCGGAATCACCAGCGCCAGTACGAGGGCCGGTAGCATCTTTCCGAGTCTCATATCGATGTCCTCCCAAGGCCGGACGGGGAGCGAACGGCGGACGCGCAGAATAGGCGGACGGACGCGGCCGAAGCAAATCGCCGCGCGCGTCGGCGCTGGGCTATTCTGTGCCGCGCCTCGTCCGTTCGCCGTTCACGCCCGCAGGAGACCCCCATGATTCGCTCCACACGCCGCACGCTCGCCGCGCTCGTTGTCCTCCTTGCGTTCGCGCCTCCGGCCCGCGCCACGATCACGCCCGCCGCGCAGGCCACGCTCGATCGCTACGTCGCCGCGATGGGCGGCCGCGCGCGGGTGACGGCGGTGACGAGCACGCACATCAAGGCGTCGATGAGCGCGTTCGGATTCAAGGGGCAGCTCGAGACGTGGTCGCAGTCGCCCGACAAGAACGGCGGCCTGACGGCGCTCGGGCCGTTCAATCTGAAGGTGGGTTTCGACGGCACGACCGCGTGGCGCACGGATCCGGGCGGCAAGCTGCAGGTGCTGGACGGCAAGGAGCTCGATCGCGCGCGCGCCGACGCGTGGTTCGAGAACGAGCGCTTCCTCGAGCCCGATCAGGGCGGCGGCGACGTGAAGGACTTCGGCACCGTGAAGGACTCGACGGGCGAGCACCACGACCTCGAGATCACGCCGCCGGTCGGCCCGTCGCGCCGCTACGAGCTGGATCCCAAGACCTGGTTGCCGCGCCGCAGCACGAGCCACAACGACCAGAATCTCGTGATCACGACGTTCGCCGACTATCGCGCCGTCGAGGGGTTGCAGATGCCGTTCCACACCACGACGAGCATCGCCGGCATGCCGGCGAATACGCTCACCGTGGATCTCGACTCGGTGTGGGTGAACGTGCCCGTCGACCCGATGCGCTTCGCGGTGCCCGCGGCGCAGGACGCGGCCGTGACGTACTTGAAGCAGCCCGGCGTCGCGCACCTGCCGTTCGCGTACCGCGGGCGTCACGTGTGGCTGCGCGCGTCGGTGAACGGCGGGCCGCCCGCGGACTTCCTGTTCGACACGGGGGCCAGCATCAGCGTCATCGACAGCGCGTACGCGGCGAGCATCGGGCTCAAGACCGAGGGCGCCATGCAGGCCACCGGCGCCGGCTCCGCGGGCAGCGCGTCGTTCGCTCATCTCCAGTCGCTGCGCGTCGTCTCCGACGACGGCGACGGTGTCGAGCTCAAGGACCACAAGGTCGCGGTGCTGTCGGTGAATCCGTTCCTGGCGCCGTTCTTCTGGCGCGATTGCGCCGGCGTCATCGGCTACAACTTCATCAGCCAGTTCGTGGACGAGATCGACTACGACGGTCACGTGCTCGCGCTGTACGACCCGAAGACGTTCCACTACACGGGCCCGGGCAAGTCGATGACGTTCGAAATGGCGGGCACGGTGCCAGCGATCCTGATGACGGTCGACGACAGCCTGAGCGGCGTGTGCCGGCTCGACGTCGGCAGCAGCTCGACGCTCGACCTGCACGGACCGTTCGTCAGAAAGCACGCGCTCGACAAGAGCACGGACAAGGGCATCGACGTGATGGGCGGCGGCTTCGGCGGCATGTTCTCGAGCAAGCTCGTGCGCATGCACAAGCTCGCGATCGGCGAGTTCTCTTGGGCCAAGCCGCTCGTCACGCTGTCGGGCGCGACGTCCGGCGCGCTCGCCAGCGAAGACTACGCCGGCAACGCCGGAAACGGTCTGATGGAGCGCTTCAAGCTCACGATCGATTACGACCGGCACACGCTGTACCTGGAGCCGGGGAAGAAGTTCGCGACTCCCTACGAGTTCTCTCGCGCCGGAGTCCAGTTCGCGAAGTCCGGCGGCGTCGTGCGCGCCATGCAGGTGCTGAAGGGCTCGCCGGCCGAGAAGGCCGGAATCAAGGAAGGCGACGAGCTGGTCGAATTGAATGGCAAGCCGGCCGGAACGTACGACCCCGATCAGATCGCGGATCTGCTCGAACATGGCGACGCCGGCACGAAGGTGCCGGTCGTCGTGTCGCGCGACGGCAAGCAGAAGTCGGTGAAGGTCGTGCTGAAGGATTTGCTGTAGCGATGGGCGGGCGCGCGCCCGCGCGCGCCGCGTCGCCCCACAACGAAAGCGGCCGGACGATCGCGGTCTCGCACCGCAGCGTCCGGCCGTTCGCGTTCACGCCACGCCGCTACGGCTTCGCGAGCAGCTTCTCCATCTCGTCCATCACCCCGTTCATCTCCTTGATCGCGGCCTGGAACGGAGCCGAGGTCGTCATGTCGACGCCCGCGCCCTTCAGGAGATCGACCGGGTACTTGGACGAGCCCGACTCCAGCATGTGCAGGTACGCGTCGCGCTTCGCGGTGCCGCCGCCCGCGGCGCGCTCGGCGCGGATGCCGCCGGCCAGCGCGGTCGAGGCCACGATGCTCGTCGAGTACTGGTACACGTAAAAGTTGTAATAGAAGTGTGGGATGTACGCCCACTCGACGCCGTACAACGAATCCACGAGGCACACGCCTTTGGCGTGTCCGTAGTACTTGCGCACGATGTCGAGGTACAGCTTCGACAGGTTCTCGCCGGTCAGCGCCTCGCCCTTCTCGGCCTTCTGGTGGATGGCCAGCTCGAACTCCGCGAACATCGTCTGGCGGAACAGCGTGCCGCGCAGGTTGTCGAGATAGCGGCCGAGCAGGAACAGGCGCGTGTTCTTGTCCGTCGTGTGATCGAGCATGCGGTGGAACAGCAGGTTCTCGTTCAGCGTGGACGCGACTTCGGCCACGAACGTCGCGTAGTCGTGCGTGACGTACGGCTGGTGCGAGTTCGCGAGGTATGTGTGCATCGAGTGGCCCGACTCGTGCGCCAGCGTGCCGACTTCGTCGTACATGCCGGTGAAGTTCTGCAGCTGGTACGGGTGCACCCCGTACGCGCCGTTGCTGTACGCGCCCGAGGCCTTGCCGGTCGTCGGCATCCAGTCGATCCAGCCCGAGTGAAAGCCGTGGCTCAGCGTGTCGACGTACGCCTGGCCGAGCGGCTTCACCGCGTCGAGCACGATGTCCATGGCCTGCTCCGGCGTGTAGTGCAGGTCCACGGACTTGATGACCGGCGTGTACAGGTCCTCGTAGCGCAACTGCTGCACGCCGAGCATGCGCTTCATCAGGCGCAGGTAGCGGTGCAGCGTCGGCAGGTTCGCGTTCACGTCGGCGATCAGTTGCGTGTACACGCGAGGCGGGATGTTGTCGCGGAACAGCGCGTCCTCGACGCAGCTGTTGAAGTGATGCACGTCCTTGTCGAACACGTGGGCCTGGACGCCGGCGTCGAGCGCTGCGCCGTACGTTCCCTGGAACTCGCGATGCGCGCGCCAGAACGCCTGGAACACCGAGTCGCGATCCGCGCGGTTCGCGGACTGGCGCTGCTCGGTGTATGCCGCGTCGTCCAGGCGCACCTTCTCGCCGCTCGACAGCGCGATCGTCGGCCACGGCAGTTCCGCGTTGTTGAAGATGTCGCGCACCGCGTAGCCGCCGCCCGCCATGCGCCCGGCCTGGGCGATGATCTCCTCCTCGGCCGCGCTGCGCGTGTGCGGCGCGTAGCGCAGCACGTCCTCGAGGTACGGGCGGTAGGGGACGAGGCGCTTGTCGGCGTCGATGAACGCGCGGATCTTCGTCGCGCCGGCGGCGAGGATCTCGGGGCGGAGGAACGACGTCGCCGCGCCGAGCTTCACGCCGAGCTGGTCCGCGGCGTGGCGCATCTCGACGTGACGCGCGATGCGCGCGTCCTCGTCGCCGAGCTGACTCGCGTACGCGGCCAGGTGCTGCAGGTCGTTCTGCAGGTCCATGTCGAACGCGAGCGCGCGGTACAGGCTGTCGGCGGATCCGCCCAGGTGGCCGCGGAACTTGTCCATGCCGGCGACGCGCTTCTCGAGATCGGCCTTGGCCGTGGCCCATGCGTCTTCGCTCTTGTACAGCGCCGTCAGATCCCACTTGTACCTGGCGTCGATCTCGGAGCGTTCCTTGGCGGATGCAGCGAGCGGGACGAGCGACAGTGATACGACAGTGATGGCGAGCAAGCGACGAAGCATGGGGAGCGTCCTTTGGTGAAGCGCGCGCTCGGAGGCCGCTGCGATTCGGCCTCCTCGAGCGCGCGCGGGATGTTCGGCGGCTCTTACGAGTGCGCCATCTCCTTCATGACGGGATGCTGGAGATGGAACGCGGTGTGACGCTGGTACAACTCGCCGAGCTCGAGGAGCAGCGCCTCGTCGAACGGCGCGCCCATGATCTGGAAGCTGACGGGCATGTGCTCGCGACCGAGCCCGGTCGGCAGCGCGATCGACGGCAGGCCGCACGCGTTGCCGATGCCGCCCGCCGGATCGCCGTACGGCAGGAACTGGTTGATGTCGCCCTTCACCGGCGGCGCGATGGAGAGGAAGTTCGGCGTCACGACGTAGTCGTAGGTCCCGAACCACTCGGCCATCTTCTCCTGCAGCACGGCGCGCATGCGCCACGCCTTCACCAGGTCGGGCGACGTGACCGCGGCGTTGATGTCGAACTGGTACGGCGCGTACGGGTCCTTCAGCTGCTTCACGCTGCCGTCCTTGTAGAACTTCTCGAACGCCGACAGCGCTTCGGCGCCGATGATGGTGCCGGCCATCTCGCTCGCGGGGAAGTCGGGGAACTTCGCGTCTTCCAGCTTGAGCCCGGCCGCGCGCAGCGCGCCGACCGCGCGATCGAACGCGTCGGCGCACTCGCTCTCGGCGCCTTTCTGCTTGAAGTCCATGCGCACGAGCGCGCCCTTCAACTGCGTCACGTTGCGGCGGCCGGGCGCGAGCGCGACCGGCTCCGTGCTCGCGCTCGGATCGTCGGGGTCGGGGCCGGCGATGGCTTCCAGCACGATGCGGCAGTCGCTCGCCGTGTGGCACAGCGGTCCGATCTTGTCGAACGTGTACGAGCACACCATGCCGCCGGCGCGGCTCACGCGGCCGTACGTCGGGCGCAGTCCGGTCAGGCCGCAGAACGCGGACGGGCACAGGATCGAGCCCCACGTCTCGGTGCCGATCGCGAACGCGGCGAGCCCGCCCGACACCGCGGCGCCCGAGCCCGACGAGCTGCCGCCCGTCCAGCGATCGGGATTCCACGGGTTGCGTCCGGGGCCGCTGATCGACGCGTCGGCGAAGCGATAGCCGAGCCCGCCCGCGAACTCGACCATCGCGGTCTTGCCGAGCATCACCGCGCCGGCGTCGCGCAGGCGCGTGATCACCGTCGCGTCCTTGTCGAACATCTGCCCGCGGCACGGCACCGCGCCCCAGCTCGTGGGGATGCCCGCGGTCGCCAGCAGGTCCTTCGCGCCGAACGGCACGCCGTGCAGCGGCCCGCGGTAGCGGCCCGCGTTGATCTCGCTCTCGGCCTGCCGCGCCTGCTGCAGCGCGACGTCCTTCGTCACGGTCTCGAACGCGTTCAGCGCGGAGTTGTAGCGCTCGATGCGCGCGAGATAGGCCTCGGTCAGCGCGACCGGCGACAGGCGGCGCGCGCGGATCTCGCCTCCCAGCTCGACGACGCTCTGGAACAGCACGCTGTCGTCGATCACGAGGTCCTCGCCTTCCGGCCACGATTGGCCTTCATGGGCTTGAACGCGAACGCCATCGGGCTGCCCGCGGGAAGCGGATAGTCGCGGATCACCTTGAGCGCGTCGGCCGTGTACTTCTTCTGCTTCGCGATCTCGGCGGGATCCGCGGCGTGGCCCGCGTGGTTCGCGGCCGCGCCCTTGGCAGCGGGCTTCGTCGCGCCCGACGTCGCGCGCGCGCCGCGCGCCGCGGCCTTCACCGCCGTCGCCGCCACCGCGCCGCTCGCGCCGCCGGCCAGCGCCAGAGCCGAACTCGCGGCCATCGTCTTCAAGAACTCGCGTCGCGACTTCATGTGCGGACCCCCTTCGTCAGCGGACGACCTTCGAACTTCTCCAGGTCCCGGCGCAGCGCGTCGGGCACGGCGAAGCTCTGCTTCGTGTCGTAGTCGTAGCAGACCTGCACGGACGTGGCCTCGACGACGAGGCGGTCGGTGCGCTTCTCGCGGATCTCGTATTCGAACGTGAACGACTTGGAGCCGATGCTCCCGCAGCGAATGCCCAACACCAGCGTTTCGTTGACGAGCGCTTCCGAGCGGAAGTCGATGGTGACGTGGGCCAGGATGAACGGGACGCGCCGGTAGTCCTGGGCGCCCGACAGCGCGACCCAGTATTCCTGCCGCGCCACCTCCAGGTACGTGACGTAGACCGCGTTGTTGATGTGCCCCATCGCGTCCGTGTCGCGGAAGCGCGGCTGGAGTTCGCGGCGGACGGTGAACGACGTGCGCTCCATCTAAAGGACTCCTCTTAGAAGCCGTTCAGTTGATAGAGGAACGCGGGGCGGGCGCGGAACCAGCGTTCGATCACCTCGCACGCGCCGCCCGCCGAGTCGACGAGGCCGATCTCGGCGGCGCGCGTCGGCGCGAGCGTGCCGGCCACGATCGAGGCGAGCGCGTCGGCCGGCGCGGTCAGGCGCGGCAGCCGGCGCCGCCCGCCCGCGCGCGGCGACTCGGCGCCGACCTTGAGCCGGCCCTCGCGCGCGGTCAGGCGGTACGCGCGCGCGTTCGGCGTCAGGACAGGGTCGTCGACGTCGAGCACGATCTCGCCGCGCGCGCCGGGCGAGATGGGCAGGCGCTCGAGCGCGGCCTTCACGTCCGTCAGCCGCAGCATCGCGCCGTGCGCGAAATTGCCGCTGTCCGAATACACGCCGATCTCGTTCCCGGGCCGGAGATTCTGCGCCGTGCCGAGCAGCAGCGGCCATGAGTTGTCGCCGGCCGCGATCAGATGGATCTCGTTCGCCTGGTCCGACAGCGACGACAGGTAGCCCACGAGCCCGCGATGCGCTTCCGGCGTCGCCGCCACGAACTCGTTCACCGACAGCGACAGCTTGAACGGTCCGTTCTGATTGTCGACCTCGTAGTAGAGGTAGCCCTCGATCTGCCCGCGGCGCCGGCCCTCGTACACGACCCACTCGCCGCCGTAGCCCCACAGCCGCTGCCGCCACCACTCGGGACGGCGCGTCAGCGCGAAGTGGCCTTCCGCGGCGACGCGCTCGAACAGCGCTTCGACGGACGGCCGGTCGGGAAGCATCAACCGGCGCACGCGGCGCGTCTCGTCCGACGCCGGCAGGTTCGACGGCGCGAACGCGAGCTGTTGGGCGATCTCGATGACGCCGTAGCCGAGCTTGCGGTAGTACGAGCCGCGGAACGCGTACAGCAGCGACAGCGCTTCTCCCTTCTGGCGCATTTCGCGAAGCGCGGCCTTGAGCAGCGTCTCGCCGATGCCGCGGCGACGATGCTCGGGCGACACGGCCACGGAGCCGATGCCGGTCAGCGCCACCTTCTGCCCGCGCACGTAGGCCTCGAACGGATAGAACACGAGCGACGCCACGATCTGTCCGTCGAGTTCGCCGACGCGCACGTCGCGCAGTCCGAAGCGCGGGTGGTCGGTGTAGAACTCGCGGCGCTTCTCGAGGCTGGCGATGCGATACGCGCGCCAGCCGAGATCGGCCAGCGTTTCGACGTCGGTGCGTCGCGCCGGGCGGTAGCGCAGCGCCGGTGGCCGGGGCGCGCGGCTCACAGCCGGCCCTCGCGCTCGAGCCAGAACGCGGCCCGGCCGAGGCGGTCGCGCGTCACGCCGGGCCCGCGCAGCGCAAGGCCGTTACGCGTGGCGCGCATGACGTCGGGGCTCTGCCACAGCGAGTCGAAGTGCGCGAGCACCTCGAAGCGGTAGTCGTCGACGGGCAGCGGCCCACGCTCGCCGAGGATGGGCGGCGAATCGAAGCGGTGGTTCGCGAGGAGCACCTGAAATCGGCCGGCCATTTCGTGCGTCGCCTTGTGGTAGAGCGAAACCTGGAGCCGCGTGCCGTCGGGAAGATCCGCGGTGCCGCGCACGCGCACCGCGCCGTTCTCCATCCGATACGGTTCGAACGTAGTGAGGATCGGGGCGCCGCGGGCCACCGTCGAGTCGGGAAGCGTGTCGAACGTGAGGGACGACGCCTGCTGCGAGCGCCGCCCACAGCCCACGAGCGCGATGCCGAGCAGCGCCACGAACCCCACACGTCGCATACGCGCTCAAACTAGCGAACGGCGAACGATTGGGGAAGCGCGAAACGGCGAACGTCGCGGCGCCGGCGTCGAGCCCGGCGTCTCCCGGCCAAGGGGGTGCGCGGTCGCGGTGCTATCCTGCGCGCCCGACCTCAGCGGGCGGACGGCCCGCGACGCTCACCCGGAGCCCGCATGATCGGAGAGGCCCTCTCGCACTACCGCATCCTCGCGCCGCTCGGCGCGGGCGGCATGGGCGTCGTGTACCGCGCGCGTGACGAGCGGCTCGAGCGCGAAGTCGCGCTCAAACTGCTGCCCCCGGGCGCCGTCGGCGACGAGAGCGCGCGCCGGCGCCTGCGCCACGAGGCCGTCGCGCTGTCGCGGCTGAACCATCCGGCGATCGCGACCATCTATGCGTTCGACTCCGATCGCGACACCGACTTCCTGGTCATGGAGCTGCTGGCCGGCCAGACGCTGGCCGAACGGCTGGCGCCGGGTCCCATGAGCGAGGCGGAAGCGGTCGCGCTCGGGCTGCAGATCGCCGAGGCGCTCGGCGCCGCGCACGAGCAGGGCGTCGTGCATCGCGACCAGAAGCCCTCGACCGTGATGATCAACCCGCGCGGCCGCGCCAAGGTCCTGGACTTCGGGCTCGCGCGCCTGCTCGGCCCGGCGTCGGCTGGCGTGACGTCGGCGAGCGGCGAAATCGTCGGCACGCTCGCGTACATGGCGCCCGAGCAGCTGCTGGGCCGGGCCGTGGACGCGCGCGCGGATCTGTACGCGCTGGGCGCGCTCTTGTACGAGATGGCGACGGGCCGCCGCCCGCATCCCGAGACCGAACTCGCCGCGCTCACGTACGCCGTGGTCCACACCGCCCCTGTCGCGCCGCGTCACGTGCGCCCGGAGTTGTCACCGGCGTTCGAAGCCCTCGTGCTGCGCGCGCTCGAGCGCGATCCGGCGCGGCGCTTCGCTTCCGTCCCTGACGTGCTGGCCGCGCTCCAGGCGCTCGTCGGGGCGCCCGCCCAGCGCATCCGCGAGGGCATTCGCTCGCTCGCCGTGCTGCCGCTCGCGAACTTGTCGGGCGACCCGGCGCAGGAGTTCTTCTCGGACGGCATGACCGAGGCCCTGATCTCGACGCTCGCGCAGATCGGCGCCCTGCGCGTGATCTCGCGCACGTCGGCCATGCGCTACAAGGGCGCGTCCCGGCCGCTGCCCGAGATCGCCCGCGAACTGGACGTGGACGCCATCGTCGAGGGCGCCGTGCTCATGAACGGCGATCGCGTGCGCATCGGCGCAACGCTCATCGAGGGCGCGACCGACCGGCACCTGTGGGCGCGCAGCTACGAGCGCGAAGTGCGCGACGTGCTCGCGCTCCAGTCCGAGGTGGCGCGGGCCATCGCCGACGAGGTGCGCGTGCGGCTCACGCCGGGCGAGGTCTCGCGACTCGCCGAGACGCGGCCCGTCGACCCGGACGCGTACCGCCTGTACCTGCAGGGCCGCCACCTGTGGAACCGGCGCGCGCCGGAGGCGGTCCGCGACAGCGTCCGTTACTTCGAGGACTCGATCGCCGCCGATCCCACGTACGCCGTCGCCTACAGCGGACTGGCCGACGCGTGGAACATCCTCGGCGATCTGTCGCAGATGCCGTCGGGCGACGCGTTCTCGCGCGCATTCGCGGCCACGCGCCGCGCGCTCGAGCTGGACGAGAACCTGGCCGAGGCGTGGACGTCGCTCGGCTTCCTCCACCAGCACCGCGACTGGGACGGGCCGGCGGCGCGCGTCGCGTTCGATCGGGCCATCGCGCTCAAGCCCGGCTACGCGAGCGGGCGGCATTGGCGCGCCGAGTTCCTGGTGGCGTGCGGCGAGTTCGAAGAGGCGCTGGCCGAGGCGCGGATCGCGGCCCAGCTCGATCCGCTGTCGCCCGTGATCCTGACCGGTCCGGGCGACGCGCTGTTCTTCGCGAGGCGCTACGACGAGGCGGTGCAGCACCTGCGGCGCGTGACCCAGTTCACGCCCGGCTTCGTCGCGGGGGAGACCGACCTCGGTCGCGCGCTCACACACGCCGGCCGGCTCGACGAAGCGATCGCGCTGTTCCGCGACGTCGCGCGCCGCGCCGGATCGAACCCGTACGCGAGCGCCGGGCTCGGCTACGCGCTGGCCCTGGCCGGACAGCGCGAGGAGGCGGAGCGGGCGATCGAGGAGCTGGTGCGGCGCATCGAGGCGGGAACCGGCTCGGCGCACGCCGTGGCCAGCATCTACCTCGGCCTCGGCGAACGCGAGCGGGCGCTGGAGTGGTTGGAGCGCGCCCTGGCCCTGCACGATCGCGGGCTCGTCTGGATCCACGTCCACCCGCGGCTCGATCCCCTGCGCGGCGAACCGCGCTTCCGCGCCATCGCCGAACACGTGCGGATGCCCGGCTGAACGGGACTTGAGCCGTCCCGCGCCGCCGGGTTAATGTGCCCGGCCTGACTTGCCCACCCGCATCCACCGCGGGTCGATCGCCTGACCGGGCGTTCCGCTGCAATCCTGGAGAAGTCGAAAGGAGTCGTCGTGAAGGTCGTGCCATTCCGCCGGCCGCTGGCCACGTGCGCGTTCGTCGCGCTGGCCTGCGCGACCGTCCTTCCCGCCGCCCGCGGCGCGCGCGCCGAAGACGCGCCGGCGACGCCGGCCGGCGCCCAGCCTGATTCCGTGCCGGCCACGCCGCCGCCGGCGCCCGCCGTCGCGCCCGCGCCCGCCGCGGCGCCCGCGGTCGCCGCCGATACGAAACCCGCCGCGCAGGGCAAGACGAAGAAAGTGAAGAAGCCGCGCGAGCCCAGGGTGAAGAAAGCGAAGACCAAGCGCCCGCCGCCGCAGTCGGCGTGGGACGGTGGCGCCACGTGGCTCTCGCTGCGCGCGGGGTACGCGAAGGCCGCGTACCGTCACGCCGGAAACGGTCAGGGCGGCGCCGGATTCGGCGCGAACCACATGCTGAGCCGGCGCTGGTCGATCGGCGGCTACGCCGAGTACGACGTGCTCGGCAAGTTCGGGGCGGCCTACGAGTCGGAAGCGCCGCTCACGCTCGAGCTGGACCGGCAGTTCTCGCTCGGCTCGGCGTTCCATTCCTACGTCGGCCTCGGCGGCGGCACGTACTATCACAAGAACGCGCGGACCGGGGACGGCCTCAGCGACCCGCGCGGCGGCGGCTACCTCGCGCTCGGCGGCAACACCGAGGTCACTCCGCACCAGTTGCTCGGCCTCGACGTCCGCGCGGCCGTCGTCAAGGGCAAGAACGACCGTGTCGACCCCGTGTTCGGAGTCGAGAAGGCCAGCACGTTCCATTGGAGCGTCAAGCTCAACTGGTCGATCGTGAATTTCTAGGGCGGGGTTCAGTGCGTCCCCCGCGCGCTGCAGCCTCGATCCCTCCGTAGCGCCCCGTTCACGCGGGGCGCTACGTGTTTGTGGGCGAACGCGCGGCGTCCGCGCGCGGACGGTCCGAGGCCGTGACGTCGGCGCCGGCGCGAGCCGCGAACGCGCTCCGCGCGCCGCGGCGCCGGCCGGCGACCGACGCCGCTCGGGCACGTCTCGTGCAACAGGAGCGAACCGCCTCGACGAGCCGGCCCAGGGACGATGACGATGCAGGGTGGAGGGGCGCCCCCGAGTCCCATCTCTCGAGGACGTGACCGCCGGCGCTCCACGACCGAAGCGCGGCGGGCGGACGCCCGCGCTAGCGCTTCGCGGATTCCGAGCCGGCGCGGCGCTCGGCCTCGCGCCGCTCGCCGATCCAGTCGAGCACTTCGAACGCGAGCAGCAATGCCGCGGCCAGCGCGCCGGCGTAGAGCCCGGCCTGCTCGCGCGGCAGCCGGGCCAGCAGCACGGCGAGCGCGCCGAGCGCCGCGCACAGCCCCCACAGCGCGAACAACGTGCCGCGCGGCGACAGTCCGAGGCGCAGCAGGCGGTGATGGATGTGCTCGGAGTCGGCGCGGAACACGGGCTGTCCAGCCAGCAGCCGGCGGCCGAACGCGAGCACGCTGTCCGCGATCGGCAGCCCCATCGCCACGAGCGGAAACAGCAGCGTCACCGTGGTCGTGCCCTTGCGATTCTCGAGCAGCGAAGCGGCGGCCAGCACGAGCCCCAGGAAATGGCTGCCGGTGTCGCCCATGAACAGGCGGGCCGGCGGGAAATTCCAGCGCAGGAAGCCGAGCGTCGCGCCGATCAGGAGCGCGGCCAGGAACATCACGTAGAAGTCGCCGTGCATCCGGCCGACCCACCACAGCGTCGCGGCCGCGATCGTCACGACGCCGGCGGCCAGGCCGTCCAGCCCGTCGATCAGGTTGATGGCGTTCGTCACGATCACCACCCACAGCACGGTGAGCGGCGCGCTCAGCGCCGAGGCATGGAGCGGCGCGCCGAACGGATTCGTGATCTCGGGCACGCCGTAGCCGAACGCGACGAGCACGACGCCGGCCAGCGCCTGGAACAGGATCTTGACGAGCGGGCGCACGCCGTGCACGTCGTCGGCCATGCCGAGGCCGAGGATGGGCAACGCCGCGACGGTGAGTCCGAGAAGCGGCCTCGGATCCAGCTCGCGCGCGGGGCCGGGTAGCGCGCGCGCCAGCCACGCCACGCCGAGCACGCCGAGCGCCATCGCCAGTCCGCCCAGGCGCGGCACGGGCTCGGCGTGCACGCGGCGCGCGCCCGGCTGATCGAGCGCGCCGAGCGCGCGCGCCGCGCGCATGGCGAACGGCGCGGCGAACAGCGCCACGGCGCAGGCGGCGAGCGCGAGTCCGAGCGAATAGGGCACGGTCAGCGCGCCTTGAACGCGTTCGCCGCGACCATCAGCCAGGCGCGCGCCATGATCGCCGCGGCGGCCAGGGCCTCGACGAGCGGATTCGCCGGATGGTGCTTGCGGAAGTAGTGGATCATGCCGCGGTGCCGCTCGAGGATCACGCGGTTCGCCGTGCGTTTGCGGCTCGCGCCGATGTGGTGCACGACCACGGCGTCATGGACGTAGTCCACGCCCCAGCCCGCGCCGTGCATGCGCCGGCACCAGTCCACGTCCTCGTTGAACATGAAGAACGCCTCGTCCATGCCGCCGACCTCGTCGATGGCCGCGCGCCGCGCCACGAGACACGCGCCGGACAGCCAGTCGACGCCGCGCGTCGACGCGTGATCCCAGTCGCTCATGAGATAGCGCCGCGAGTAAGGATTGTTCGGGAACAGCCGGCTGAACAGCGAATAGCGATTGAACAGGAACGTGAGCGCGTCGGGGAAGCCGCGCGCCGAGTATTCGAGGCTGCCGTCGGGATTCAGGATGCGCGGACCGGCCAGCGCCGTGCGCGGGCGGGCGCGCAGGTGCTCGACGAGGCGCTCGACGGCGCCCGGCCGCGCTTCGCAGTCGGGATTCATCACGAGCACGAACGAGCCGCCGGTCGCGGCCACGCCCTGATTGACGGCGCGCGCGTAGCCCACGTTCTCCCGATTCGCGATCAGGCGCACGCCGGGATGCGCCGCGACGGCGGCCTCGGCGCTGCCGTCTCCCGACGCGTTGTCGATCACCAGGGTTTCCGTGGCCAGCGCCCCGACGCCCGCCGGCAACGCGGCTAGGCACGCCAACAGCGGATCGCGCGAGCGGTAGTTGATCAGAACGATGGAGAGATCCATGCGCCTCGAAGTGGGCCGGGACGCCGGGCGGGGGCGACGCGCCGGGAAGCGACGCGGGCGAAAGTGTAGCACCGGGCTCCCGGCCGGTTGGCCGCAAACGAAACCGCCGGGGACGCCGAGAAGGTCGCTCGGCATCGTCCGGCGGTTCGCGAAACGCGAGCCATGCGACGCACTTCGGAACCGCTCCCCACGAATCTCTCCGGGCCCCGGGTGCGAGCGCCTGAACCTCGCGTGGCCATCATGCCCCGGCGGGCGGGGGCGGCGCAACCCGGGGCCGATCGATTCGCCGGCCCGTGCGGTTCACTCCGCGGACGGCAGAGGGCGACCGAGCGTGGCCGCAAGCCGTTCGCGGATGCGCGCCACGTGCGAGCCCTCCCAGTACCAGCGCCCGCATCCCGGACAGTAGTGAAGATGCTCCGCGCCGCGCCGCGCGCCCGGCGGCACCTCGCTTCCGGCTTCGAACGCGAGGCGGCGCGCGAGCGCGGTGTTGCACTCGGCGCAGCGTCCGAACGGCGGGCCGGAGGGCGCGTACGCGTTCGCGACTTCGCGCAATGCGCGCGCGCGATCCGCGTGCACGGTGACGACACGGACGTCGGCGAAGCGCCGCGGCCGGCGCACGCTCCGGGTCAGCACGATGCGCGCGTCGCGCCGCGCGACCTCGCACAGCTCCTCGAGCCGCGCGCCGCGGTGCAGCGCGACGTCGTAGCCGAGGAAGCGCAGATCGTGGGCGAGCGGCTCGAGCGACGCATCGGTCACGAAGCGGTCGGGAGGCACGACGGGCACCCTAGCGAGGCGCGACCGGCGGCCGCAACCCGAGCGGCGGGAATCGGTTGAGGAACGGCCGTTGACGGGAACGGCGCCCAGGTCCCAGTGTCTCGGCCCTATGGACTCTCCACGGAGGCGACACGCATCGCCCCCGCTCGAGGCGGACGCCGCGCGCATGGAACGCAGGCACTTCCTGGTGCTGATGGGCGCGGCCGCGGCCTACGCCACGCTCCGCCCCGCCCTCGCTCACGCCCGCCGGCTCGCGAGTGACGCGCCGCCCCGGCTCCAGCCCTGGGAGCTTCCGGATGCGATGCCGGCGAACGCGCCCGATCTGGCGCGCGCGCTCATCGGCGCCGCGGTGCTGGCGCCCAGCCACTGGAACACCCAGCCGTGGCGCTTCGAGGCCGACGGCAACTCCATCCGCCTGCTCGCCGATCCGACGCGCGCCCTGCCCGCGGCCGATCCGGAGCGGCGATCGATGATGATCGCGCTGGGAGCCGCGCTCGAGAACATGCTCGTGGCGGCTCGCGCCTACGGCCTGCGCCCGAACGTGACCTATCTGCCCGACGACGGCGCGCGCGGCATCGTCGCCGAGGTGTCGTGGACCGAAGGTGACGCGCCCCGCGACCGCGCGCTGTTCGCGACGATCCCGGCGCGGCGCACGAATCGCAACGAGTACGACGGCCGCGCCATCTTTCCGCAGAACCGCGCGCAGCTCATGGCGCAGGCCATGGACGACTTCGGGCTGTTCTGGCTGGACGACCGCGAGGCGCTGCGCGACGTGGCCGACGTCGCGTTCGAGGCGACGCGCACCCAGGCGCGCGATCCGCGCGTCGAGGCCGAGCACTACGCGTGGATGCGCTTCAGCGATCGCGAGGCGCGGCGCCGCGGCGACGGCGTGACGAGCGACGCCATGGAATACGGCGGGCTCGCGCACTGGATGCCCGGCCATTCGTTCGATCCCTCGAGCTGGTTCCATCGCTTCGGCGTCGAGAGCGCGTCGCGCCAGGCGCGCGACGGCGTGCGTTCGTCCGGCGGGCTCGCGCTCCTGACCAGCGCGCGGCGCGGCCCGGCGACGTGGCTCATGGCCGGGCAGGTGTACCAGCGCTTCGCGCTCAAGGCGACGCAGCTCGGGATCGCGCACCAGCCGGTGCACGCGCCGATCGAACTGAGCCCGACGCGCGTCGCGCTGGCCCATCGCTTCGGCGCCGGCGGCAGCGATCCGCTGCTGCTGGTGCGCCTCGGCCACGCGCGCCGGCCCGAGCACTCGGTGCGCCGCGGCGTCGCGCTCGTCGCCACGTTTCACAACACGTAACCGCGCGGCGCGCCGCGTCGGGCGCGGCACGGCGGACATCGCCATGCACGCGACCTCGCGTGCCCTCGCGCGCGCCGCGTCAGGCGCCCGAGCCGCTCACGGTCATCTCGGCGATCAGCACGGTCGGCGCCGCGACCGAGCCGTCGAAGCGCAGGTCGTTCCCGATCGCGACCACCTGGCGCAGCATGTCGAGCGAGTTGCCGGCGACGGTCACGCCGTCGACCGGGAAGCGCTTCTCGCCGCCTTCGATCCAGTAGCCCTGCGCCTGGTACGAGTAGTCGCCGGTGACCGAGTTGAATCCGTAGGAACCCTGATCGTCCATGTAGAACCCGCGATCCACTTTCTTCAGGATCGCCTCCGGCGTCTCGGCGCCGGCTTCGAGGTACAGGTTCGAGAAGCCGATGCTGGGCTGCGACGCGTACGAGCGCACCGCGTTCCCGGTCGAGGCCCGGCCGGCGCGCCGAGCGTGGTAGTGATCGTACTCGAACATCGCGCAGCGCCCGCGATCAACGAGCACGTTGCGCCGCGTGGCCACGCCCTCGCCGTCGAACGGGTCCGTTCCGGCGCCGCCCTTCATGCGGCCGTCGTCGACGAGCGTCACGAGCGGCGAGGCGATCGTCTCGTCCAGCTTCCCGCTGAGCCACGACGAGCGCTTGAGGACGGACTCGCCGCTGAATGCCTCGTGCATCTCGGCGATCCACGCCGCGGCGACGTCCGGGTGCAGGACGACCGGCACGCGCGCGGTCGGAACCGGGCGGGCGCCGATGCGCTCCACCGCGCGGCGCGCGGCCTCGGCGGCGACGAACTCCAGCGTGGGGACGGCGTGACGCGCGCGCTGCGAGCTGGCGAAATACCCGGTCTGCTGGCGGCCGTCGCGATCGTCGGCGAGCGCGATCACGGACAGGGACAACGACGTGCCGCCCCAGCGTCGCGCCACGCCGTGCGAGTTCACGATCGCGCACACGCCGTCGCGGCGCGCGACGCTGCTGCGCTCGGTGCGCGTGACGCGCCGATCCGCGGCCAGCACCAGCCGCTCGAGCTCCAGCGCCCATTCGATCTGCTCGTCGGCCTCGATCGCCGGGACGTCGGGGTCGAACAGCGCGAGATCGTCGTCCGACGCGTCGCCGGCCTCGGCCGGCGTGGGCGCGCCGTTGCACGGATCGGGCGTCGCGAGGCGGGCCAGGGCCACGGCCTGGCGCGCGGCCTCGTCGAGCGCGTCCGGCGAGAGATCGGTCGTGGACACGAAGCCCACGCGGTCGTCGACCCACACGCGCAGCCCGAGCCCGCGCGTCGCGCTGTGCTTCAACGTCTCGATGGCGCCGTCGTTCGCGGTCACGGTGAACGCGCGATTGCCCTCGACGCACGCCTCGGCGCTGGCCGCGCCGGCGGCACGGGCGCTCTCGACCGCCCGGCGTCCGATGGCTTCCAGCGCCGCGCTCTCCCGCCGCGTCGCGTCGGGCTCCGCGTCGCGCGCGCTCACGCCTGCGTTCCTCCCACGGTGATCTCGGTGAAACGCACCGTGGGCTGGCCGACGCCGCACGGCGTCCACTGGCCGTTCTTGCCGCACGAGCCGGTCGTGCCGTCGATCCTCAGGTCGGACGCGACGCCGTCGATCTTGAGCATGGCGTCGTTGCCGTTCCCGGTGAGCGTCGCGTTGCGCACCGGATGGGTGAGGCGTCCGTTCTCGATCTGCCACGCCTCGGTGACCTGGAACGAAAAATTGCCGTCCGCCGGATTCACCGAGCCGCCGCCCAGGTTCTTGCAGTACAGCCCGCGCTTGACCGAGCCGATCAGGTCGTCGGGCGCGGTCGGCCCGGACTCGATGAACGTGTTCGTCATGCGGCACAGCGGATACTCGCGGTACGAGGAGCGCCGGCCGTTGCCGGTCGGCCGCTCGCCGGCGAGGCGCGCGTTCAGCAGGTCCCACATGTAGCCGACGAGCACGCCGTCTTCGACGAGCACCGTACGCTGCGCCGGCGTGCCCTCGTCGTCCACGCGGAACGAGCCGCGGCTGTACGGAACGACGCCGCTGTCCACGATCGTCACGCCTTTGGACGCGACCTGCTGGCCGCGCTGCGTCGCGCGAATCGAGGCCTTCTTGCGGATGGAGTCGCCTTCCATGCTGTGCCCGAAGCACTCGTGCACCATCACGCCGCCCCAGCCCGGCCCGACGACGACCGGATACGCGCCGGCCTCGGGTTCCTTCGCGCCGAGCAGCGTGAGCGCGGTGCCCGCCGCCTCGCCGGCGATCGTCTCGGGCGAGCGCGCCAGCTCGAAGTAATCGGCCTCGACGCGTCCGCCGCCCGAGGCGAAGCCCTCCTGGCGCAGCTCGCCTTCCAGCGCGAGCGCGGTCACGGTGAGGCGCGACAGATACTGCCGGTCCTCGACCCACACCCCGTCGCTGTTCGCGACGAGCAGCGACTTGGACGAGTCGGCGAACGTGGCCGAGACCTCGTGCACGCGGCCGTCGCGGCTGCGCGCCGCGTCGTCGGCGCGCCGCAGCAGTGCGATGCGCGCCGGCGCGTCGAGCGCGAGCGGCGCCGGATGCTCGAGCGTGAACGGGGCCCGCGCCTCGACCACGCGAAACGGCACGACGGCCCGCGCGGAGGGGCCGGCGCGCGCGATGCCGGCGGCGACGCGCGCGGCCTCGCGCAGGTCGTCGGGCGCGAAGCCGTCCGCGTACGCGTAGCCGGTCTGCTCCCCGGCGATGGCGCGCACGCCGACGCCCTGCAGCACCGAGTGGCTCGCGGTCTTCAGGCGCCCCTCGTCGAGTCCGAACGCGGTGTGCACCGTGTATTCGGCGTACAGCTCGGCGAAATCGGCGCCGCGGCCGCGCGCCAGCTCGAGAACCTGGGACGCGAGCTCGGGCGGCAGGAAGCGCGAGACATCCGGGGTGGGCGCGGAACGCGACATGGTCTCTTTCGGGAGAGGGAGGGTGCGAAGGTCGCGAATGGACGCTTCGGGACGCACGCGGCCGGCAGTCTAGGCAGTGCCGCGCCCGGGGGCAAACGCGGCAACCCGGCCCGCCCGCGGGCACGCTGCGCGCTCGTCGACCCGGGCGCCGGCGGCGGTCGCGACCTGCGCCCGTTCCCGGGCGAATCCGCCATCCGGACCTGCGGCACGGGGTTGGGCTGGCGCCCCGCGGCCTCCGGTAGTCCTGTTGACTGCGGAGTTATTTAGTATGTAACTTACCGACCGTTCAGTCATCACAACGTCTCGTTACGCCGCCCCGCCAGGAACCCTTGGAGATCGCCATGAAGTCGGCTCGTCGCACCCGCCCCGGCCCTCGTTCCAGTCGCCTCGCCATGTCCGCCGCCGCCGCGCATCCGCCGCGCGGCGCGGGCGCCACGCCGCAGCCCCCGAGCGGCGCGGGCGTCACGCACGTGGTCGCGCCGGTGCGCGAGCACGCGTCGCCCACGGCCGCGCCGCGCTGGCAGCGGCGCAAGGACGCGCGCCCCGGCGAGCTGCTGGCGGCCGCGCTCGAGCAGTTCGTGGAGAAGGGCTACGCGGCGACCAAGCTGGAGGACGTCGCGCGCCGGGCCGGCGTGACGAAGGGCACGATGTACCTGTACTTCGAGAGCAAGGAGGCGCTGTTCAAGGCCGTCGTGCGCGCGAACGTGCTGCCCCGCCTCGAGCACGCCGAGCAGCTCGTGGCCGCACATCAGGGGACCACGCGCGATCTGCTCGTCCAGTTCATGCGCGAGTGGATGGACACGCTGTACCACTCGCCGCTGTCGGGTCTGGCCAAGCTCGTGATCTCGGAGTCCGCGAACTTTCCCGAGGTCGCGCGCTTCTTCCATGACGAGGTCGTCGACCGCAAGCATCGTCTGATGCGCGGCATCCTCGAGCGCGGCGTGGCGAGCGGCGAGTTCCGCGCGCTGGACGTCGAGAACGTGGCGCGCGTGCTGCGCGCCCCGGCCATCCTGGCGGCGGTGTGGAAGCACTCCCTGATCAAGTCCGAGAACTGCGTCCTGGACGCGCCCGCGTTCTTCGAGGCCGCCCTCGACGTCATGCTGAACGGCGTCCTCGCGGATCGCGAGCTGCACACGGAGAAGCCGAATGCCTGACAAACGCCGTCTCGTCGTCCTGGCCGCGCTGCTCGCTTTCGCGGCCGGCGCGCGCGCCGTTCGCGCGGCCGACGCCGCGCCGGGCGCGTCACCGGCTCCCGCCGCGGCCCAGCGGCTGACGCTGGCCGACGCGGTCGCGCGGGCCTCCGGCCACGCGCCGGCCGTCACGCTCGCCGACCTGCGCCAGCGCGAGTCCGCGGCGCGCGCCGACCAGTCGCGCGGCGCGCTGCTGCCGTCGCTGAAGGGCGAGGTCAGCGACGTCGACCGCACGTTCAATCTGAAGACGTTCGGCATCTCGTTCCCGTCGATCCCGGGGCAGCCCGGGTTCGCCGATCTGCAGGGTCCGGTGCAGGACTTCGAAGCGCGCGTCAAAGTTTCGCAGACCGTGTTCTCGGCCTCCGACTGGATGCACTGGCACGCCAGCCAGGTCGGCGTCGAGGCCAGTCGCGGCGACCGCGGCGCGACCGGCGAAGCGTCCGCGGAGAACGCCGCGCTCGCGTACCTGCGCGCGGCCCGCGCGGAAGCGCTCGTCGACGCGCGGCGCGCCGACGTGGACATCGCCGAGCAGCTCGCGGGTCTCGCGGAGTCGCAGCAGAAGGCCGGCGTCGCGCCGGCCATCGACGTGACCCGTGCGCGCACGCAGCTCGCGGCCTCGCGCGTGGCGGCGTTGTCCGCCGTCAACACGCTGGATCGCGCCGAGATCGATCTGGCGCGCGCGCTCGGCCAGGACCCGGCGTCGCGCTTCGCGCTCGCGGATTCGCTGGGCGAGAGCCTCGGCGCGTCCGGCGCCCCGGCCGAGCCCGAGGCCGCGGTCGCGTTCGCGGTCGCGCATCGCCCGGACCTGTCGGCCGAGGAGGCCCGCCTGCGCCGGGCGCGCGCCGAGCGCGGCGCCATCTCCGCGGAGCGCCTGCCGCGCCTAGACGTCGCCGGCGACTGGGGCGCGAGCGGTGAGCACGCCGCCGACGCGCTCAACACCCGCACGGTGAGCGTCGCGCTGACGATGCCGCTGCTCGACGGCGGGCGCCGCGAAGGGCGCATCTCGGAACAGACCGCGCTGCTCGGCGAGTCGGAAGTGCGCGCGCGCGACCTGCGCGACCAGATCGCCGCGGACGTGCGCGGCGCCCTGCTCGACCTCGACACCGGTCACCAGCAGATCGCGCTGGCCCGCGAGCGCCTGACGCTCGCCGACCAGGAACTGGCCCAGGCCCGCGAACGCTTCGTGAACGGCGTGGCCGGCAACATCGAAGTCATCAACGCCCAGTCGTCCTTGATCCAGGCGCGCGACGAGGAGATCGCCGCACGCTTCGCCACCGCCGTGGCGCGCGTCCATCTGGCGCGTGCCGCCGGCGTGGTGCAGACCGTCCGCTAGCGATTCGCTTCTCGACCTGAAAGGAACCATCGAGATGAGCACGAGCCTCGAACCTCGAAGCGGCGCCGGCGCGCCTCGCGCGCCACGGCACCGCGATGCCGACAACCCGACGGCCGCTCCCGCCGCCGCCGACGGCGCGCCCGCGGCCCCGGCCGTGCCGCCCGCCGGGTCCGCCTCCGCTTCCTCCGCGAGCGCGGCGACCGCGGCGCCGACGAAGCGCAGCCCGGTGCTGCCCATCGTCGGAGCGCTCGCGCTGATCCTGCTCGGCTTCCTCGGCTGGCGCTGGTGGGTGGGGCGCGCCTACGTCTCGAGCGACAACGCGCAGGTGCAAGGGCACGTCGTGCCGATCCTGCCCAAGATCGCGGGCTTCGTGTCGGACGTGCGCGTGGTCGAGAACCAGGACGTCAAGGCGGGCGACGTGCTCGTCACGATCGACGACCGCGACTTCCGCGCGCGGCTCGCGCAGGCCGACGCGGATCTCGACAAGGAGATCGCGAACGCCGGCTCGCGCGGCAACGCCGGACAGACCCAGGCCCAGCTCGCCGCGGCACGCGCCGCGGTCGCGCAGGCCGAGGCGAACGTCGAGCGCGCGGACGCCGATCTCGCGCGCTACCGCCCGCTCGCCGAGCGCGGCATCGTCTCCCGGCAGCAGCTCGACGCGGCCCAGGCCGGCGCCACCGCGAACCGCGCGCAGCTCGACGCGGCGCGCGAACAGGTGAGCGCCGCGCTCGCCGCCTGGAAGGGCGCGGACGCCCGCGTCGCGTCGGCCAAGGCGTCGCGCGACCAGGCCGCGCTGATGGTGTCGTACGCCACGATCACCGCGCCGGCCTCGGGCAAGGTGAGCCGCAAGACCGTCGAGGTCGGCCAGCTCGTGCAGGCCGGCCAGCCGCTCCTGAACGTCGTGCCGCTCGACGACGTGTGGGTGGTCGCGAACCTCAAGGAGACCGAGATCAAGGACGTGACGCCGGGCGACGCGGTCGAGATCGCGGTCGATTCGTATCCCGGCCTCAAGTTCCAGGGCAAGGTCGAGAGCCTGAGCCCGGCGACCGGCGCGACGTTCTCGCTGCTGCCGCCCGACAACGCGACCGGCAACTTCACGAAGGTCGTGCAGCGCATTCCGGTCCGCGTCCACGTCGACAGCGCGCAGGACCCGCGCCATCCGTTGCGTCCCGGCATGAGCGTGACGGTCAAGATCAAGGTGAAGTAGCGCCGTGGCCACGCTCGCACTCCCGCTGCGTCCGGCCGACGCCCTGGCGCGATCCGCGTACGCGAATCGCTATCTGATCGCGATCACGGTCACGCTGGCGTCGATCATGGAGCTGCTCGACACCAGCATCGTGAACGTCGCGATCCCGCACATGATGGGGAACCTGGGCGCAACGCTGGACCAGATCGCCTGGGTGTCGACCGGCTACATCGTGGCGAACGTGATCGTGCTGCCGATCACCGGCTGGCTGTCGGCGTTCTTCGGCCGGCGCCGCTACTTCGCCGGGTCGATCGCGCTGTTCACCGTCGCCTCGTTCTTCTGCGGCAACGCGCACACGCTGACCGAGCTCGTGACGTGGCGCATCGTGCAGGGTCTGGGCGGCGGCGCGCTGCTGTCGACGTCGCAGGCCGTGCTCTACGAAGTGTTCCCGCCCGAGGAATTCGGCGTGGCCATGGCCATCTTCGGCATGGGCGTCATGGTCGGACCGACGCTCGGGCCCACGCTCGGCGGCTGGCTGACGGACACGCTGTCGTGGCCGTGGATCTTCTACATCAACCTGCCGTTCGGCGCGCTCGCGTTCGCGCTGACGCTCGGGCTGCTGCCCGATTCGCGTTACGTGCGCAAGATCACGCGCATCGACTTCCTCGGCCTCGCGCTGCTGGCGCTCGGCATCGGCACGCTGCAGACGCTGCTCGAGCGCGGCGAGCGCCTCGACTGGTTCAACTCGCGCACGATCGTCGCGCTGGCCGTCACGAGCGCCACGGCGCTCGCCGCGTTCGTATGGCACGAGCTGCGCACGGAGCATCCGGTGGTGGACCTCAGGATCCTCAAGAGCCGGCAGCTGGCGGCGGGCGTGGCGTTCGGCGCGGCGCTCGGGCTGTGCCTGTACGCGACCGTGTTCGTGCTGCCCGTCTACCTGCAGTCGCTGCTCGGGTTCAGCGCGAACCAGACGGGCATGGTCATCCTGCCCGGCGCGCTGGCCAGCGCGTTCACGATGGCCGTCACCGGGCGCATGCGCGGCAGGCTGGACAGCCGCTGGCTGGTGCTCGCCGGCGTCGCCGTGTTCACGGTCGCGATGGTGCAGATGTCGCACTTCACGACCGAGAGCGGCCGCGCGGATTTCGTCTGGCCGCTCATCCTGCGCGGCGTCGGTCTCGGGCTGGTCTTCGTGCCGCTCACGAACCTGGCGCTCGCCGATCTGCCGATGGCGCGCATTCCCGAGGGCACCGGACTGTTCAACCTGATGCGCCAGCTCGGCGGCAGCGTGGGCATCGCGCTGGCCGCGACGCAGCTGCCGCGCCTCGAGACGCTGAATCGCGCCGCGCTCGCCGCGAACGTCACGAGCTTCGATCCGGCGACGCGCGAGCGTCTGACCGGCATCGCGCGATCGCTGGTTGCGCACGGCACGCCGTCCGCGCTCGCGGACGGGAAGGCGCTGGCCGTGCTGAACGTGCAGGTCGGCCGGCAGGCGCTGATGCTGTCGTTCGAGCAGATGTTCCTGATGTTCAGCGTGGCGTTCCTCGTGGCGCTGCCGTTGCTGCTGCTCATGAGCAAGGGCAGGGGCGTCCAGGGCGCCGCCGCGCATTGAGGCCTCGGCGGCTGTGCTAGGCTCCGCCGTCGTGCGAATCCCTCGCAGGCATTCCCCGTGAAGCGCGAAGTCGCGAACGGCGTGGCCATGGCGCTCGGCGTCGTGCTGCTCGTCGGCATCGTCGGCGCCGCGCCGTGGCTGATGGGTGAAGCGCGGCGCTTCCAGAGCGCCGGCCGCCCCGAGGCGCGCTCCGGCCAGCGCATCGTGACGCTCGACGTCGGCGGGATGACGTGCGCGGGCTGCGCCGCGAAGATCCAGGGCCAGCTGGCCGCGCTGCCCGGAGTTTCCGAGGTGGCGGTGCGCCTGCCGCAGCGGCGCGCGTACGTGGTGTGCGCGCCCACGGTCGCGGACACGGCGATCACCGCGGCGGTCTCCCGGGCCGGCCCGGGATTCCTCGCCGCGGTCGCGCGCGACTAGGTTCTCCACAATCCTTCGCGCCGTTCCCCGCCGGACGAGAAGCCGCGAACCCGTTCGTCCGCTTCGGATTGTCGGACGCGCCGGCGGCGTGGACACCCGGCCCGCGCTCCCGCCGGACTACGGGGGCCGTCCCGGCCCCGTTGCCACGTCCGCTCCACCGGGCGCCCGTCCCGGCCCCGTAGCCGCGCCCGCTCCACCGACCTTCGGCTCGGGTCCGGCGCCCGCCATCGGCCGCGCGAATTCCTGCGCTCGGCCATACCGCCGGCCGAGGCGCCGATGGTAGACTCACGCCGCACGTTTTCGCCCCAACTGCCTTGGTAGCGAGTCACTCCCCCAGACTGACCCCTACGCGGACCGGGAGTCCCTCATCTATGCGCCGTCTTGCCCTCTTGCTCGCGGTGGTCGTGCTGGTCTTCGGAGTCGCCTCGGCGCCGAGGCATCTCCAGTCGCGCACGGCCACGAATCCCGACTTCGTCCACTTCGAGAGCGGACAAGTCCGCCCGGTCGCGTTCACGCCGAGCCACGATCGACTGCTCGTCCTGAACACGCCGGACGATCGGCTCACGGTCTTCGATCTCACGCAGGGTCCGCCGACGCGCAACACGCGCATCGCCGAAATCCCCGTCGGGCTCGAGCCGGTGTCGGTGTGCGCCCTCGACGACAGCACCGCGTGGGTGGTCAACAACGTCTCCGACGACGTGAGCATCGTGAACCTGAACACGATGCACGTGAAGCAGACGCTGCGCGTCGGTGACGAGCCGAACGACGTCGTCTTCGCCGGCTCGCCGACGCGCGCCTACGTCAGCGTGTCGAACGAGGACGTGATCAAGGTCTACGACCCGGCGACGCTCGCGCAGACCGCGACGATCTCCGTCGTCGGGCGCATGCCGCGCGCGCTGGCGCGCAACACGGCGGGGACGTTCGTCTACTGCGCGATCTTCCAGGGCGGCAACGACACGTCGCTGCTGCCCGCGAACAAGGTGCCGAACGACTCGATTCCGCAGGACACCGAGTTCCCGCACGACTCGATCCCCGGCCACGCGCCGCCCAAGACCGGCTTCATCATCCAGAAGCAGGGCGCGAACTGGTTCGACTTCTACGGGAATCTGTGGAATTCCAAGACCAAGTATTCGATCTCCGACGTCGACGTGGCCGAGATCAACACGACCTCGAACGTCGTCAGCCGCAACTTCACGGGGATCGGCACGAACAACTTCGGAATCGCCGTGAGCCCGACCGACGGCCGCGTCGCGGTGAGCACGACGGATTCGCGCAACATCAATCGCTTCGAGCCGCGTGTCAGCGGCTACGTCGTCGAGACCCAGGCCGGCTACGTGACGACGGCCGGCGTCGTGTCGATCAAGAAGCTCGACCTGCACATCAACTACACGGTCACGCCGGGCACCCAGGCCGAAGCCGACTCCGCGATCGGCACGCCGACGGCGCTCACCATCTCGGCGGACGGATCGCGCACGTACATCACGTCGCTGGCCACGAACAAGGTCGCCGTGCAGACCACGTTCGGCGGCCCGGCCACGAGCATGCTCGCGCGCATTTCCACGGTGGCCGGCCCGACCGGCGTGATCGAGGACGGTGCACGTCATCAGCTGTACATCCTCGGCCGCTACCACAACGAGCTGCAGACGCTCAGCACCGGAGACTTCAGCCAGCTGGCGCGCGCCTCGATCGGCATGGACCCGACGCCCGACGCGATCGTGAACGGCCGGAAGTTCTTCTATGGCGGCTTCACGTCGGCGCACGGTGACCAGTCGTGCGCGAGCTGCCACGTGTTCGGCGACATGGACAACATGGTGTGGGACCTCGGCGACCCGAACGGCACGTTCGTTCCGCCGCCGAGCCCGAATCCGCTCGGGCTCCAAGGCTCCCATCCGATGAAGGGCCCCATGGCCACGCAGACGTTGCGCGGCATGACGAACACCGAGCCGTTCCATTGGCGCGGCGATCGCTCGGATCTGAGCGCGTTCAACAACGCGTTCGTGACGCTGATGGGCCGCGACGCGCCGCTCGCCGACAGCGAAATGGCGGCGTTCAACGAGTTCGTCATGCCGCTGTCGTACCCGCCGAATCCCGCCGAGCACCTCGATCGCACGATGCCGGACGCGCCGCCTGGGCAGCCGAGCGCGTTGCGCGGGCAGGATTTCTTCATGAACCAGGCGGTCGACGGTCCGCTCAAGTGCAACGATTGCCACAGCGCGGCGAACAACGGCCCCGGCACGAACCGTCAGATGGTCCCGGCCGCGGCGCTGTTCGAGTCCCAGGACCTCAAGGTTCCGCAGTTGCGCAATCAGTACAAGAAGACCGGATTCCGCGACGTCCCGGGCTGGATCAACAAGCGCGGCTTCGGCTACACGCACGACGGCAGCGTGGACAGCCTGATCACGTTCCTGCACGCGCCGCAGTTCCTGCTCGGCGGCCCGACCGGTGACGCGACGCGCGCCGACCTCGAGGCCTTCCTGCACGCGTTCGACACCGGCGTCGCGCCGGCCGTGGGCTATCAGCTCACGTTCGACGGGCCGAACGACAACGATGCGACGGCCGCGTCGGTCATGGATACGCTGGAGGCGCAGGCCGCGCTCGACAACTGCGACCTGATCGCGAAGGGCCGCGTCAACGACCAGCCGCGCGGCTGGGAGTACGTGGGCGGCGGCATGTGGCAGAGCGACAAGGCCGCGGAGGCACCGATCAGCAGCGCGGACCTGCGCGCGCTCGGCGGTCTCGGCAGCGAGCTGACCGTGTCCGGCGTGCCCAAGGGCAGCGGCCACCGCATGGGCGTGGATCGCGACCGCGACGGCTACCTCGACGGTGACGAACTCGACGTGTTGAGCGATCCGGGAAATCCGGATTCGACGCCGGGCAACGTCAGCGTCAATCCGCCGGCGAGCCGCTTCGAGTTCGCGATGCGCGGCGTGCGCCCGAATCCGTTCCGCGACGCGACCGAAGTCGCGTTCACGCTCGGCGCCGCGAGCCGCGTCGACGTCGTCGTGTACGACGTGCTCGGCCGCCAGGTGCGCGGCGTCGCGAAGGGCCTGTGGCTGCAGGCCGGACCGCAGAGCCTGCGCTGGGACGGCCGCGACGCCGGCGGACGTCCGGCTCAGGCGGGTGTGTACTTCGTGCGCGTGAACACCGCGCACGGGCAGTGGACGCGGCCCGTCGTGCGCGTTCGATAGGAACCCCCCGCGCGGCTGGTCGAGCCGCGCGTCGCGACCGCCCGGGGACCTCGCGTCTCCGGGCGGTTCGCTTTTCCGGGGCGTGTTAGAGTCGCCGTCCCATGATTCCGCCCGCCGAAGAAACCGCGCGCGCGCTGGACCTGGGCGCGCATCGCCCCGCCGTCCCCGGCGGGGAAGGCTGCCTCGAGATCGTGGCCGAACGCATGCGCGCCACGCCCGGCGTGGTCGCGCTGGAAGCCGATTTCCGCGCGCAGACGCTGACCGTGCGCTACCAGCCGTCGCGCATCGACCCCACCGACCTGAACGCGCTCGCCGACGAACTGGCCGCGCTGTTCGCGCAGCGTGTGACGCGCTGCGAGCGCCGCGCCTCGCTCGAGTCGTGCGCGGAGTGCGCGCTGCGCCTCGGCCACATCGACGCGAGCGCCGCCGGCGAATTCGCGGTGACGGCCGAGACCGATCGCGTCGGGCTCGCGCGCCGCGTCGCGCCCGCCGACAGCGTCGAGATGCGCCGGCCCCTGGGAGCCGCGAAGCCGTGGGGCGCGTCACTGTCGTCCGCCGAAGAGGAACACCTGGCGAAGAGCCGCTGGATGGCGGCGCTCACCGGCGTGTGCCTCGGCGCCCTGATTCTCGGCATGGTGCTGGAGCGCGTGGCCGCGCCCGCCGCGCTCGTGACCGCGACGTTCGCCCTGTCCGCGCTGTCGGGCGGCTGGTTCGCGCTGCGCTCCACGGTGCGCGCGCTGGCCGCGCTGCGCTTCGACGTGAACCTGCTGATGATCCTGGCCGCGGCCGGGGCCGCGACGATCGGCTACGTCTTCGAAGGCGCCGTGCTGATGTTCCTGTTCTCGCTCAGCAACACGCTCGAGGTCTACACCATGGGCCGCACGCGCCTCGCGCTGCAGGCCCTGCTCAAGCTGCGCCCGGCGACCGCCCTGGTGCGGCGCGGCGGGCGCGAGGTCGAGGTCGACGTCGAGTCGATCGTGGTCGGCGAGCGCGTCGTGCTGAAGCCGGGCGAGGCCGTGCCGGTCGACGGGCGGATCGCGCTTGGCGCGACGCTGATCGATCAGAGCAGCCTCACCGGCGAGTCGGTGCCGGTCGAGAAGAACGTCGGCGACGAGGTGTTCGCCGGCACGCTGAACCAGCAGGGCGCGATCGAGATCGTGGTCACGCGCGCGTCGGGCGACACGACGCTCGCGCGCATCGTCACGCTCGTGCAGCAGGCGCAGGAGCAGAAGTCGCGCACCGAGGAGATCGCGGAGTGGGTCGGCCGCTACTACACGATCGTCGTCATGATCGGGGCCGGGCTCATGATCGTGGTGCCGCCGTTCGTGCTGCACGAGGACTTCCGCACGTCGTTCTACCGGGCCATGACGCTGCTCGTCGTCGCCTCGCCGTGCGCGCTCGTCATCGCCACGCCCGCGACGATCCTGTCCGCAATCGCGAGCGCCGCGCGCAACGGCGTGCTGTTCAAGGGCGGCCGCTTCATCGAAGCGCTCGGCCGCGTGCGCGCGATCGCGTTCGACAAGACCGGCACGCTGACACGCGGGCGCTTCGAGGTCACGAACGTGGTGGGCCTCGGCGGCGTCGCCGAGAACGACGTGCTGTCGTGGGCGGCGAGCGCCGAGAAGCGTTCGCCCCACCCGCTGGCCCAGGCCGTCGTGCGCGCGGCCGAGGCCCGCGGCATCGACGCGCCGGCCGCGGAGCAGCTCACGAACCACCTGGGCAAGGGGCTCGTCGCCGAGGTCGCCGGGGAGAGCGTCGCGATCGGCACCCCCGAGCTGTTCGTGCGACTCGAGGTCGCCGTGCCGCCCGAAGCGCTCGAGCGGTTGCGCTCGCTCCAGCAGGAGGGCCACACCGCCATGCTCGTGCGCCGCGGCGTCGCGTGGGGCGTGATCGCGGCCGCGGATCAGCCGCGACCGGCTGCGGCCGAGACGGTGCAGCGCCTCAAGCGTCTCGGCGCGTCGCGCGTCGCGCTGTTGTCGGGCGACAGCGAACCGACGGTCGCGGCCATTGCGGCCAGGATCGGGCTCGACGAGCACTCGAGCGGGCTGCTGCCCGAGGACAAGGTCAACGCGATCGCCGCGCTCGAGGCCCGCTACGGCGCCGTCGCCATGGTCGGCGACGGGATCAACGACGCGCCCGCGTTGGCGCGCGCCACCGTGGGCATCGTGATGGGCGGCATCGGCAGCGACGCGGCGCTGGAGAGCGCGGACGTGGTGCTGATGTCGGACGACCTGGGCGCGCTGCCGTTCGCCGTGCACCTGAGCCGCCTCGCGCGCACCGTGGTCACGCAGAACGTGAGCCTCGCGTCCGGCGTGATGCTTCTGCTCGTGACGTGGGTGTTCCTCGGACAGCACACGCCGGTCGGCGCGCTCAAGCTGCCGGTCGCCGTTTCCGCGCACGAGGGCAGCACGGTCGTCGTCATCCTGAACGGCCTGCGCCTGCTCGCGGAGCGCCGCACGCGATGAGCGCGGGCGAACGGCCCGGGCGTTCGGCTGGCACATGGTCGCCGTCCCCGAAGACGCGTGGTTCGTGCTCGGCGACAATCGCGACAACAGCAACGACTGTCGCATCACGGGCTTCGTCGCGGCCTCGAACGTGATCGGCGCGCGTACCGCATCTACTGGTCGCTGGATCGGGCCGGCGCGCTCCGCTGGGTCGGGCCCGTTCCCGACGAGCGCCGGGCCGGCGCCTGGCGCTAGCGGAGCGGCGTGACCACCACGTTGTCGTAGTAGACCGTGCACTCGCCGACGCCGCCGGTGTACGCGGGAATCGCGATCTTTCCGCTCGGATTCGTATTGCGCGTGTCGCTGCGATCCAGCATCAGGTCGCCGTTCACGAACACGCGGAAGCGCGTCCCCTTGGCCTCGACGCGCAGGTGGTGCCACACGCCGTTCCCGTTCACCGTGCGCGCGCGGCCCATCGGCCATTCGCGCCGATACATCACGACGTCCTGGTAACCCGGTCCGCGCAGGTCCACGCCGATGCCCTGCTGCCCGGTCACGCGCACGACGACGCCCTTGTCGACGCCGCGCGTCGCGCACACGTCGAGATCGACCGCGTAGTCCTTCCACTGCTCCGAACCGGCGTACAGAAACGCGCGCTGCTGCTTCTCGTCGGGCAGTTCGGCGCGCAGCAGGCCATGGCGGATCGTCCACACGCCCGGGCGGTCCGGCGTCCAGCCGTCCAGCTTGCCGTCCTTGAAGTCGTCGACGAACAGGGCCCCGACGCTGGCCACCGAACGGGGGGCCGGGGGCGGCAGGACGTCGCGCGCGGGGTCGTTTCCCGCGCCCAGCAGCAACGCGGGCACGAGAGCGCCGGCGGCCACGAATCCATGTGTGCGAAGGCGCGTCACGGGGCGCGAGGGTGCCCCATTTGGCAGGAAAGTCAACCAGATGGGCGTTTCCGGGCCCGAATTGCCGGGTTCGTGACCCCCTGTTACAATCCGCCGATTATGGTGTCACGTAAGCGTTCCATCGAGATCATCGGCGTGCCCGTGGACCTCGGGGCCGGGCGGCGCGGGGTCGACATGGGGCCCTCGGCCATCCGAATCGCCGATCTCGAGCCACGCCTCGAGCAGCTCGGGCACAAGGTGCAGGATTCGGGCGATCTGGACGTGATGATCCCCGAGACCCAGAAGGTGGGCGAGGGCAAGCTCAAGTACAAGGCGCCGATTCTCGCGGCCTGCGTCGATCTGGAAAAAGCCGTCGGCACGAGCCTCGAGAAGAACCGGATGCCGCTCGTGCTGGGCGGAGATCACAGCATCGCGATCGGCTCGGTGGCCGGCTCCACGAATTTCTACGCACGCCAGGGCGAATCGCTCGGGCTGATCTGGTTCGACGCGCACGGCGACGCGAACACGCCGGACACGACGCCGTCCGGAAATATCCACGGCATGTCGCTCGCGGTTTCACTGGGACTCGGAGACTCCGACCTCGTGAACCTCGGCGGGCGCTCGCCCAAGGTGCTGGCGAGGAACACGGTGCTGATCGGCATCCGCGACCTGGACGGGGGAGAGCGCGACACGCTGAGGAAGAGCGGCGTCACGGTGTACACGATGCGCGACCTGGACGAGCGCGGCATGCGCGACGTGGTCGACGAGGCCATCCGTATCGCCAGCGACAACACGGCCGGCATCCATCTGTCATTCGATCTCGACGTCGTGGATCCCGAGGACGCGCCCGGGACCGGGACGCCGGTGTGGGGCGGCATCACGTACCGAGAGGCGCACCTCGCCATGGAAATGATGAGTGATCGCGCCCAGATCGTGGCCATCGACCTGGTCGAAGTGAACCCGGTGCTCGACACCCAGAACATGACCGGCATCCTCGCCGCGGAACTCGCGCAGAGCGTGCTGGGTAAACGCATCATCTGAACGTTTCCGCGCCATGAGACGCCGCCACGGTCTCGGGCTCGGCGCCCTGGTCGCGATCCTGATCGCGGTGCTCGCGCCGCGGCTGACGCATCACGTTCCGCCGCCGCCCGTTCCGGGCCCGGCCGCCGGCGTGACGCAGCCGGGGCAGGCCGCGACGAGCGGGACGCGGGATCTCGCGGCGGACGCGCGCATCGCGCACCCGGAGATCGGGTTTCGCTCGCGCGAGCGGTGGATGGAGCACTTTGCGAAGCACGGCGGCGACTTTCCGGGCGCGGACGCGGAGCGCTACCTGCGCCTGGCGCAGGGGCTGCGCGACCGCCCGGCCGGCGGTGACGTGCTGGAGTTGCGCCGCGATGACGGCGCCGTGAGCCGATACGACAGGGCCAGCGGCGCGTTCCTCGCGTTCGATGCGGATCTCACGATCCGCACGTTCTTCAAACCCAACGACGGCGAAGCCTACTTTCGCCGACAAGCCGAGAGGATGCACTGATGGCGAGCGGCGCTGGTCGCAACGGGTCGACAGGCAACAGCAGGGGACGGAGCGGCGCGGCACGCGGGCGCGGCACCACGGCTCGCGTGAGCGGCGGAGCGCGCGCCGCGGCGTCGCGTCCGGGCACGACACGTCCGTCCGCGGGCGCGGCCGCGAAGGCCGGGCGCTCGCGCTTCATGGGTTCCAGCTCGGTGCCGCCGCGCGCCACCGGTCCGGCCGCCGCCGCCGCGCGGGCGGCCGCGGCACGCGCCGCGACCGCCGCGGCGCCGTCCCCGCCCGCGGGCGGCCGCCGCGAGACCGAGGCCGCCGTGCGCGCGTTCCTCGAGCGTCGCGGGGGTGACGGCCGGCTCGTCTCGAACGGGCTCGACGCGCTGCTGTCGAGCTGGGAAGGCGTCGCGGAAGCGCTCGAGAAGGGCTATCCGCTCGACACCCTGGACGACTACCTGAACGACATGGACCTGCGCCAGATCCTGCAGGAGGCGCTGCAGTCCGTGCCCGCGGCGCGTCCGCTGGCCGCGACACGCCTGGATCGCGCGGATGCGAAGGTTCGCGCGCTGCTCGTGCCGCATCGCGAGTGCCTGTGGGGCGAGCGCCTCGAGCGCTCGCGTGGCTGGACCGCGGCGCGCGAGTGGTGGTACTTCATGCGGCCGGCGCGGCCGGGCCCCGGGCTCACCGGAGACCTCGGCCTGTAGCGGTTTCGCGGCAAGGCGCGGGGTCCGACCCCTCGTCGTGGCACGGCGCGGCCGATCCGAGGCCCGCGCCGCCGAGCAGGTCTCATGATTCGCCTGATCCTGATCGATGTCGACGGCACGCTGGTGGGCGCGAACGGCGTCCCGGACAGCGCGTGGGCCGCGATCGATCGTGCGCGGGCCCGCGGCGTCCATCTCGGGCTGTGCACGGGCCGCATCGGCGTCGGGGCCACGCGCGAATACGCGCGCCGCGTCTCGGCGGTGGACCTGCACATTTTCCAGAGCGGCGCGGTCGTGAGCCGCGCGGACGCGCCGGCGGTCCGCGCCAGCGTCCTGCCCGAAGACGCGTACCGCGCGCTCGTCGGGATCTCGCGCCGTGAGGGCGAGCCGCTCGAGGTCTATACCGAGCACGGTTTCTATCTCGAGCACGAGTCCGAGCTGACCCGCGTGCACGCGCGCGCCCTCGACTTCGCGCCCGAGATCCACGACCTCCTGACCCTGCCGTCGCCCCCCGTGCGTGCGCAGTGGGTCGTGGACGCGAAGGATTGGCCGAAGTTCCGCGACCTGACGCTCGCCGTGCCCGGGCTGTCGATCAATCCCGCGAGCGCGCCCTGGTCGCCGGGCAGCGTGTTCTCGAACGTGACCCGGCTCGGCACGTCGAAGGTCAGCGCGCTGCGCTGGATCGCGAGCCACAACGGAATCGGTCGCGAGCACGTCGCCATGATCGGCGACGGCGAGAACGACCTGGAGGCGATCCAGGCGGCCGGGCTCGGCATCGCCATGGGCAACGCGCCGGAGGCGGTGCGCGCGAAGGCCGACGCGACCGTCGCCGACGTGGACGCGGGCGGCCTCGCCGAGGCGATCGCGCTCGTGCTCGCCTCGGCGTAGCGGGACGCTAGCGAATCACCGCGACGCGCCCGCTCGCGACGTGACGGCGGCCCGCGGCGTCGTCCAGCACGACGCGGTAGAACGCCAGCCCCGAGGGCAGCCGGCCCGGCGCGCGGACGCTGCCCCGCGAGGGGCGCACGACGTCGCGCTGATCGTGGAACAGCCGCCGGCCGCTCGCGTCGAAGACGTCGACCGTCAGCGTGCCGGTACGCTCCGCCACGTAATCGAGCGCGAAGTCCGCCGTCGGATTGCGCCGCGGCGCCGCCCGGAGCGCGCGCCCGGTCAGGGAGGCCGCCGTCACGCCGACGCCCGGGGCATCCACCTGATGCGCGCCTCGATCGGTGTGGCCGGGCGCCGCGCCGCCCGGGCGCACTGTGTGATCGATGTCGTCGGTGACCGCGTCGTCCACGATCGCCGGGCTCCCCGCGCCGACCGTCGTGCCGACGTCCTCGAGACCGTCGTGCAGCGCCCCGCTCGGCCACAGGTGGAAGAACAGCGGATTCGCGTCGCCCGGCGGGACCGCGTTCCATTGGACCTGCTGGAACGCCGTCGACGGGTCCGCGGTGTTGCCGAGGACCCCGGGACTGAGGAGGTCCACGTCGGCTCCCGCCACGTCGAGACACGCCGCGTCCACGGTCTGCACGCGCGCGGCCGTCGCGAACGCGGCATTCCCGCTGGAATACACGAACGCCGTGTTGATCACGCCACTGTGATAAGCGAGCGGCTCGGGGTCGGTGGTGGCGAACACGTTCGCGACGACGTTGTTGCGCATCACGACGTACGAGTCGTGCTGGATGTCGATCACGTGGATGCCTTCGCGCCCATAGTCGCTGACGTCGTTGTTGTACAGCAGGACCGAATTACCGAGGTCCTGGAAGCCGTCGACGTGGATGCCCTCGTCGAACGTACCCGCGACGCGCGAGAACATGACGCAATTGCGCAGCATCACGTGCACCGGATAGAACTGGATCCACACGTTCGCCCAGCCGCTCGTGCCGCTCGGCGTCGCGTAGATCGAGCCGATGCGGCAGCGCTGGAACAGCACCTGGGTGCCGGTCTCGATCTCGACGAGGTGATGCGCATTCGTGATGTCGCGGAAGATGTCGAGGTCTTCAACCGTGACATAGCCGGCCCCGTTCAGATGGAACACGCTCGACCCGGGATCGATCGAGACCACACGTACCCGCGGCAACGTCGCGATCGTGGGGTCCGGCCGGACCAGGAGTCGATGCCCCGACTTGTACGCGTTGCCGATGAGCACTTCGCCGAACGTCGTGATCGGCGACGCGTCGAGATCGATGATGCTCAGGTCCGAGCCGTCCACATCGGCGAGAGCGACCGCGGCCTGGATCGTCGGGGTGACGCTCGGGACGTGGTACTCCTTGATGACGAGCGCGCGCGCGAGCGACGCTCCGAGCAGTGACGACAGCGCGACGAGAGCGAGAATCCGGAGGGGAACGCGCAAGGCTCACCTCGGCGCGCGTTGGGGATCCGCGAAACGCCCCGCGCGCCCGACACGACTCGGGGCCCGGGAGCGACCTTCGCCGGCGGCCCGTCGTCTCACGGCGGGAGCGTACCGCGTGGCCATGGGCCTCCGTAAAGCGAAACTCGCGTTGCCGGAGTACGGGGACGGCTTCGCGCGAGGTGACGCCCCGCGATCCACGAGGGCGCGGGGTGCGCCGCCTAACTGGGCAAGCGCCTCGCGGACGTCGCGTGCGGGCGCCGCGCACCAGTCGTCTGATTGTCGCCCGGGCCGCCCGAGTCTCCCTCGACCGGCGTCCAGCCCTCGTCCGGCACCAGCATGTCCGCGTCGCCGTTGAAACGGTCGATGCGCACCGGGTACGCGTTGCCGTCGGTCAGGACGTGGTCGTAGCGATAGCGCGTCGGCCACACCCACGTCAGGAACGCGATTCCCGCCGCGAGTAGCAGCAGCTTCCACATCCGACCCAGCCACAGGCGCAGCGTCATCGAATCCACCGATCGAACCAGGCCCGCATGCGCGTCAGCTCGTCGGCTCGATGCCGCGGCTCGCGCATTCCGTGACCCTCGCGAGGATAGTGCACGAACTCGGTCGGCACCTTGAGTGCCGTGAGCGCGCGGTACAGCTCCTGACTCTGCGGATACGGCACACGTTGATCCGCGTCGCCGACCGTGATCAGCGTGGGCGTGCGCGCGTTCTGGATGTACGTCATGGGCGACGAGCGCTTCCAGTTCTCCGGGCTGACCCACGGCGGGCCTTCGAAGTCGAACGCACGATAGCGCTGGATGTCGCTCTGTCCGTAGTGCGCGGCCAGGTCGACGGCGCCCGCGCTCACGGACGCGGCGCGGAAGCGATCGGTGTGCGTGATGGCCCACGCCGAGAGGTACGCGCCGTACGAATGCCCGAACACGCCGAGCTTCGCGCCGTCGGCGAGGCCCATCGCGACGAGCGTGTCGACGCCGCTCGACACGTCGGCCCAGTCGCCGAAGCCCCAATCCGCGCGCTTGCGCATCATGAACGCCGTGCCGTACCCGCCGCTCGAGCGGAAGTTCGGCAGGAACACCTGATAGCCGGCGTTCGCGAAGTACTGCGCCGTCGGAACGAACGAATGCGCGAAGCGATCGGAGTAGGGGCCGCCGTGCAGCAGCACGAGCGTCTTGAGCGCGCTCTTCTCGGGCGCGCCCGGCGGACGCACGAGCAGGCCTTCGACCGGCGTGCCGTCGCCGCTCCGCCAGCGCACGGTGCGCGTCGCGCCGAACGTGCACGCCGCGCTCGCGGCGTTGAACGACGTCACGGGACGCCCGTGCGCGCCGATGCGCTCCGCGACGCGCAGTTCGTTCGGCTGGGTCGGTGTCGATTCGACCCAGGCGACACGCGCCGCTGCCGCACCGCGCGCCGCCGGCGCCGCGAACGCGGTGCCCGGCACGCCGTCCGCCGTGAGCCCGAGGCGCACCGCGCCGCCCGCGCGCGGCACGGCCGCGAGCCGCGCCGTGACGCCCTGATCGGACCAGAAGAACAGCGTGTCGGAGCCGGCGCTCCACGACGGCGTCGCGGCGTCTTCGTCGAAGTCCGCCGTCAGGTTCACCGGTGCGCCGCCGCCCGCCGGGATCACGCGCAGGTCGGTCTTCGCGATGTGCGACTCGCGCGTCGCGTTGCCGGCCCACGCGATCCATCGCGAGTCCGGCGACCACGTGAACGCGCCTCCGACCACGCCGAGCTTGTGCCCTTCACCCTGCGCCGCGTCGGCCACGCCGATGTCGGTGAGCAGCTGGTCGTCGGGCTTGCCCGTCGGGCTCACCAGGTACGCGACGCGCCGCGAGTCCGGTGCCCAGCGCACGTACCACACGTATTGCTCGCCCGACGTCACGCGTCGCGCCTTGCCACCCGCGGCCGGCATGATCCACAGCGCGGGAAACTGCAGGCGCTCGTCCTCGATCGTCTGGTCCCACTTCTTCTTCTTCCAGTCGCGAATCTGCCTGGGCAGCGTGTCCAGCTTCACGTACGCGAGCCAGCGCCCGTCCGGCGACCACGCGACTTCCGTCACCGACTCGTCGAAGCTGCCGAACGCCCAGGGCTCGCCGCCGCGCAGCGACATCATCCAGATCGCGGACCGCACGTCGTCGCCCGTGCCGCGCGTCGAGATGAACGCGAGCGTGTCGCCGCTCGGCGAGAACGTCGGACTGGTATCGGCCTTGGGATTGCGCGTGAGCTGCAGCGACTCGCCGCGCTCCAGATCGATGAGCCAGAGATCGGGATTGTTCGAGTCCTCGGCCGTGTCCGGCGCGGAGACGCTGAGCGCGATCCTGCGTCCATCCGGCGACCACACGGGCTCCCCGATCGAGCGAAGCGTGAGCCAGTGGTCGAGGTCGAACGCGTGCGCGGAACCCGGGCGCGCGGGCGACGCGGCCGCGAGGATCGCGCCCGGGCCGTGCCCGGAGGGCGAAGCGCGCGGAGTCGCGCGGACGGCGTGGGCGTTCAAGACGAGGCCCATCGCGGCGAGACAGAGGAGGCGCATGCGAACTCCGAGGTGGCGCAGCGTTCCTTGAGGACAGAACGGGGGACTCTAGCGAACCGGACCGCGTCACGCCAGAACGCGACGAGGGCCCGGGGAACGCCCCCGAGCCCTCGCGGTCGCTCGCGCCTCGGCGGCGCGTTCGTCTACTTCGCCGGCTCGAATTGCAGCGACACCGAGTCCAGGCAGTAGCGCAGCCCGGTCGGCGCCGGACCGTCGTCGAACACATGGCCCAGGTGCCCGTCGCAGCGCGCGCACTCGACTTCGTCGCGCTGCATGCCGAGCGACGCGTCGTTCGCGACCTTGATGTGGCTCTTCGCGATCGGCGCCCAGAAGCTCGGCCAGCCCGTGCCCGAGTCGAATTTCGTGTCCGAGCTGAACAGCTCGAGCCCGCACGCCGCGCAGCGATAGACGCCCTTCGCGTGGTTGTTCCAGTACTTGCCGGTGAACGCGATCTCGGTCCCCTGCTCGCGCAGCACGTGATACTGCTCGGGGGAAAGGATCTTCTTCCATTCCGCGTTGCTCTTGACGACGCGGCCGACCACGTCGGGTTTCTGCGTCTCGGTCTTCATGGTTCCCGCCTTCTGAGTTGCCGTCGGAGTCGCCGTCTTGGCGCTCGTCCCGGCCGCGTTCGCGGCCAGCGCGCCGAGCAGCGCGAACGCCGCCAGCCCACTCATCACTCGAATGATTCTCACGACGTCCTCCGTGCGAGGTTGCGTTTCAAGTCCGGGGCCGCGGCGGCCAGTCGTTCGATGGAGGCCGGGCGCGACCGGTTCCACCACTCTATACGGGGCAACCGCCCGAGTGGGATGTGGGCCACAAACACCTGACATCCGGGGCCGGCCGGCGGCGGAATCCATCCTGTCGCGGCGCACCCGGGGCCGGGGCGCGCACGCGTTCCGACCTTTAGCGCGTCTTCGCTGCCAGCGCCGCGCGCGCCGCGGGCAGCGCGAGCTCGGCCCAGCGCGCGTACGCCGCGCCCGAAGGATGGAGGCCGTCGCCGGTCACGAAGCGCGCGTCGGCGCCGGCCTCGCGCGAGGCCGCGGTCACGTCGACCCACGCCGCGCCCGCGCCCCGCGTCGCGGCGCGCGCGGCGTCGTTGAAACGATCGATTTCCGACGCGATCTTCGCGCGGTCGCGATCCGCCGCGAACGGCGTGACGCCCCAGTCCGGGATCGACAGCACGATCACGTGCCGCGCGTCTGCGCCGGCCAGCGCCACGGCGCGCGCGAGCAGCGCCGCGAACTCGCGCGTGTATTCCGCGAGCGGGCGGCCCTGATACTGGTTGTTGACGCCGATCAGCAGCGCAACGAGCGCGAACGGCCCGCTCGGCCGCTCGGTGTCCAGCGCGTGCGCGAGATCCGCGGTCGTCCAGCCGGTCGTCGCGATGATGCGCGGCGCCTCGATCGTGACGCCGCCCGCGGCGAGCCGCCCCGCGAGCTGCGCCGGCCAGCGCTCGTCCGCGGCCACGCCTTCGCCGATCGTGTAGGAATCGCCGAGCGCGAGGAAGCGCATGGGGTGGGCTCCGTGGGGATGGCGATCGCGCGCCGCGGCGGCGTTCGCACCCGTGCCCAGCACGGCGAGCGCAACGAGCGCATACGCAAGACGGCGCGACGACGAGAACATGACGCGGCGAAGTCTAGTGGGCACGCCTCCCGCCGCAAAGTGCCGCGCCGGGGCGGCCGGGCGCACGTGATGCGTCTCGCCATCGGCAGCGAAAGCGCCGCGCCGGGCGCGGAGGCGCACCCGGCGCGTGCGTGTCGCGAATTCGGCGGCGTTCAGCGTTCCATCGGCGTGCGCACCACGACGCGATGCGCCGTCGGGTGCCCGTCCTCGTCGCGGTAGTACACCGTGACGCGGGCTTCCTTCTCGATCTCGCCGGTCGACGTCATCGCCGCGTGCTTCGTGAACTGCATCGTGCGCCCGGCCTTGCCCGTCTTCTCGACGGTCAGGCTGGTCTTGTCCACCGCCGTGACCACGCCGGTGAACTGATGCAGCGCGACACGCGACTTCGTGCCCGACGCCGGCTTCGTCGCCGCGTTCGCGACGCCCGCTTCCATCGGCGTCACGACGCTGGCGAGCGCCAGCGCGAGCACGGCGAGCTGCTTCCATCCCTGCCTCATTCCCCTCACCTCCTCCCGTTCACTCCCGGGGGCAGGGCGACGCGCATGCTAGGAACGCGCGCGCGAGGCGTCAAGCACTTTGACCGCGATTTCAAAGGGTGGAAACGCCGTTGCCGACCCGTGCGCGGCGTGGACAGCGGCGGGCCGGGAGGGGAGTCGCGCCGCCGCGGCGTCGCGCGTCAGCGCGCGGGCGCGCCACGGCCGAGCCAGCGATGGCCGGCCAGCTCGGAGCACGCGACGAGCGTGAAGTACGCGGCGCCGAACGCGATCACGCGATGCGGCTGCTCGACCCACACACCGCTGCCCGGCAGACGCAACCCGCGCACGAAGTCGGGCGTGAGCCCGAAGTGCGGCAGCGGCAGGAACAGCGTGACGAAGCACAACGTCAGGTACAGGATCGCCGAGGCCGCCCAGCCGCTCATCACGAACGCGCGTTGTCCGCCCGCGGGAGCCTGGCCCACGAGCACGCCCAACATGCGATTCACCGTCAGCCCCCAGAACGCGGCGAGCGGCCACCACGTGTGGAACCCCAGAGAGCATCCGCCCGCGAACAGCGTGTAGAACACGCCGAGCCCGAACACGGCCCGCACGCGGCCTGCGCGCGGCGCGTCGGACGTGGCCGCGACGCCCATGAACGCGCCGGAGTGCACCACGATGAACTCGAGCAGCATGACGAGCAGCAGGTGCGGCACGAGATCGGGCCCGGCCCACGTCGGCCGCACCCATGCGATCGCGAACGTCACCCCGAGCCCGAAGTCCGGGATCGCCGACAGCAGCGCCGGGAACGGCAGCGCCATCGGCGCGCCCGGGTCGTCGCGCAGCACGCTCACTGCCGCCTCCGATCGCGCGCTTCACGCAGCGCGCGCCACACGCCGAGGTGTGCGTCGATGCTCGCCGCCAGCGGCCGCGAGTAGCCTCCGCCGAGCGTGACGACCACGGGGACGTGAGCGCGTTCGCAGGCGTCCAACACGCGACGGTCGCGTGCCGCGAGCCCGTCCGCCGTCAGCGCGAGCCGCCCGAAGCGATCGCCGGCGAGCGCGTCCACGCCGGCCTGATAGATCACGAGGTCCGGCGCGTGACGTTCGAGCGCGGCGGGCCAGTGCCGATCCAGCGTCGCGAGATACGTCGCGTCGTCGCTGTCGTCGTCCAGCGCCACGTCCAGCGTGCTCCGCTCCTTGCGCGCCGGATAGTTGCCGGCGCCGTGCAGCGACAGCGTGAAGACGCGATCGTCGTCCTGGAACATCGCGGCCGTGCCGTTGCCCTGATGGACGTCGAGATCCACGACGAGCGGGCGCTCGACCAGCCCTTCGCGGCGCAGGACGGCGATCGCGACGGCGATGTCGTTGAACAGGCAGTAGGCTTCGCCGCGATCGCGGAACGCATGGTGCGAGCCGCCGGCCAGATTGCCGGCGACGCCGTGCTCGCAGGCCGCGCGCGCGGCCATCACCGTGCCGTACGTCGCGGCCCGCGCCCGCGCGACGAGAGAAGCGGACCACGGCAGGCCGAGCCGCCGCTCCGCGTCCGCGTCGATGCCGCGCGCGGTCGCGGCCTCGACGTAGTCCGCGTCGTGCGCGAGGCGCAGCCATTCCAGCGGCGCGGGTTCCGAACGGTGCAGGTCGGCGGCGTCGACGAGGCCCTCGGCCACGACGCGCGCGCGCAGCTCGGGATACTTCGCGATCGGGAACGGATGGTGCTCGGGCAGCTCGAGCCCGAAGTGATCGCTCGTCCACGTATGGAGCGGGCGCGGCGTCATGCGCGCTTCCGCATGCCGAGCCTGATCATGCGCGACGTCAGCGTGTTGGGATGCAGCCCGAGGATGGCGGCCGCGCCGCGCGGCCCGCTGATGCGGCCTCCCGCGGTCTCGAGCGCCGCGGCGATGGCGGCGCGCTGCGCGTCGTCCAGTCGTCCGGGCGCGCGCCTCGCCGACTCGGCGATCGTGCCGGCCACCGACGCGGCCATGCCGGGCTGACCGTCCTCGGCGCGCACCGCCTGCGCGATCGCGAAGCCGATGAGGCGCACTTCGGCGTCCGTCAGCTCGCGGCGCGAGAACAGCGCGAGCACGCCCACGGCCTCGCCATTCGCGACGATCGGCAGCGCCGCGAAGCTCTTCACGCGATGCGCGGCGAGCCACGTGCTCTCGGCCAGCGAGCGGCTGTCGATCCCGCCGCGCGCCACGAACGGCTCCTGGCGCACGATCGTCATCCCGACCTCGCGCGCGCCTACGGGGAAGCGCCGGAACGCGCCGTCGACACGCGTCGTCGTGCCCGCGCTCGCCACCAGGTGCAGGCACCGGGTCTGGTTCGGGCACTCGGGGCGCATCGGGCACGACAAGCACTGGTCGCCCGGGCCGAGCATCCACACGCGCGCCAGCACGGCGTCGCAAGCGTCTATCGAGTCTTCCGTTAAGCGCCGCAGTCGATCGATCACGACTGCGAAGCTAGCATGAATCACGAAATATCGTCACTCACGAAATATCGTGACACTGCGTCGCCTGGCGCTCAGAAGCTCCACGCCCATGCCCACGCGAATCAGCGCGCGGAGCGCTGCCGCCGGCCCGCCAACTCGTGCTCGAGCAGCCAGCGCTTGCGCCGCATACCGCCGCCGTAGCCGTGCAGCGCGCCGTCCGTGCCGATCACGCGGTGGCAGGGGATCGCGATCGCGACCGGGTTCGCGCCGTTCGCCGTGCCCACGGCGCGCACCGCGCGCGGCCTTCCGACGCGTGCCGCGAGCTGCGCGTACGACCACGTGCGTCCCGCCGGGATGCGGCGCAGCGCGCGCCACACGGAGCGCTGGAACGGCGTGCCGCCCACGTCCACCGCGATCCTGCGCAACGCCGCGAGATCGCCCGCCAGGTACGCGCGCATCGCGGCGGCGGGACCGCGCAATTCGGGCGCGGAAGGCGCGACGTCACGCACCGTGAGCGGACCGAAGCGCCGGCGCAGTTCGCCGAGGCGCCGCGTGCGCGCGTCCGCGAAGCCGAGCGCGCATACCTTGCCGCGGCGCGCGTACATCTCCAGAGCGCCGGTCGGGCTGTCGATCGTCGTGCGAATGAGTTCCATGACGTTGCCTCCTGTCGATGCGGCGCGTCGTCCGCGCCGCGAACGGTTTCGGGGTTCTTTCATTCCGCGCTCGCGCCTTCGTGCCGCCACAACGCGAGCACGGCGTACGAGCGCCACGGCCGCCATGCTTCCGCGCGAGCTTCGACGTCCGCCGGAGAGGCGAGGCGGCCGCCCGTGCCGAGCACGCGGCGCAGGCCGAGATCCGCGGCCGGCAGCGCGTCCGGTTCGCCGAGTGCGCGCATCGCGACGTAGTGCGCGGTCCACGGGCCGATGCCGGGCAGCGCCGTCAGCGCGGTGACCGCGTCGTCCAGCGTGCCGAGCCGCGAGAAGTCCAGAGCGCCCGTCGCGACGGCCGCCGCGAGCCCGCGCACCGTCGCTGCGCGCGCGCGCGTCAGGCCGACACTCTCCAGCGGCGCGTCCGCGAGCGCGGCCGGCGTCGGGAACTGATGCGTGATGCCGTCCGCCGCCGGCCCCGCGTACGGCGCGCCGTACGTGCGCGCGACGCGGCCGGCGATCGTCGTCGCGCCCTTCACGGACACCTGCTGGCCGAGGATCGCGCGCACCGCGAGCTCGAACGGGTCCCATGCGCCCGGCACGCGCACGCCGCGCGCGAGCGACACCGCGCGCTTCAGCAACGCGTCGCGGCGCAGGTGGCGCGCGATGCTCGTCGCGTCCGCCGCGACGTCGAACACGCGCGACACGCGCGTCACGAGCCCGATGAGATCGCGCGGCTCGGGCAGCGCGACGCGCAGCTCGAGCGCCGGCTCTTCCGCGGAGCGCGACACCTCCAGCAGGCCCATCGAGCCCGCGTGCACGATCGCACGGCGCCACACGCCGCGTTCCACGCATTCCACGCCAGGAATCGCGCGCCCCGCGACGTACTCGAGCAGCGCGTCCCAATCGAACGGCGCGCGGAACGGCACGCGCAGCGTCAGCGCGTCCGCGGCGGCGTTTCGCTTCGTGTGCGGCGCGCGCGACGCACGCAGCTCGCGCGGCGTGCGGCGGAACGTGTCGCGCATCGTCGCGTTGAAGCGGCGCACGCTCGGGAAGCCGGACGCCATCGCGATCTCCGCCATGCCGAGCGTCGTGTCGTCGATCAGGCGCCGCGCGAAATGCGCGCGCCGCGTCTGCGCGACGGCGAGCGGCGACGCGCCGAGGTGCTCGTCGAACAGACGGCGCAGATGCCGGTCGCCGACGCCGAGGCGCTCCGCGAGCGCGTCCACGCCGGCGTCGTCCAGCGCGCCCGCTTCGATCAGACGCAGCGCGCGGCTCACGGTCGAGGACGTGCCGTTCCACGCCGGCGCGCCCGGCGACGTCTCCGGGCGGCAGCGTAAGCACGGCCGGAAGCCCGCTTCCTCCGCGGCCGCGGCACAGCGGTAGAAACGCACGTTGCGCGGGCGCGGCAGCGGGGCCGGGCAGCCCGGCCGGCAATACACGCCGGTCGTGACGACGGCGGTGACGAAGCGGCCGTCGAACCGCCGGTCGCGGGCGGCGAAGGCCTCGTAGCAAGCTCGGGCGTCGAGTTCCATGTGCCGAGTTATACCCCGGGCCGGCCGTCCCGTCTGGTCATTTTCGGACGTGATTGTTCGAGGGCATTTCTGGCGGATCGGGGGGCGGCGCAGGTGATCGCGTTCGGGAGCCGGGCGCGAGCGCCGTCAGCGCGCGACGTTCACGGGCGACACGCGCGCGAGCACGAGACTCGGCGTGCGCATCACGATTTCCAGCGGCGTCCCCGCGGAGCGCGCGATGTCGCCTTCGCGCGCCGGCGTGAACGCGACGTACGCGTGGCCGTCCGCCGCCGTCAACGTGCGCAACGCGACGCCCGCGTCCGTGACGGGCACGACGTTGTGTTTCGCGTACAGGCGGAACGAAGGCGCGGCCGCGCCGAGCACGGCGACGGGCGCCTGGCGCGGCGCCGTGTGGTTCAACGCGAGCGCGACGGAACGCGCGTTCACGTAATCCTCCATTTCCGGCAGCACGCGCGCCGTCACGATCGGCGCGCCGAGCGCGACGGGTAGCGTGAACAACGCGGCCGCCGCGCGGCGCCGCCCCGCGACGTCCGCGAGCGCCGGCAGCCACGACGTGCCGAACACGACGGCCGCGAGCAGCCGCAGCTCCGGCGCGGCTTCGCGGATGCGCGGCGCGACGACGGCGAGCGCGATCGCGAGCACGGTGCCGGTCACGGCCAGCATGCGGGCCGCGACGCGCAACGACCGCGCGAGACGCTCCGCGTCCTCGAACGCGTGATCCAGCAAGCGGCCGCACAGCAGCGCCGCCGCCGGAAGCGCGGGCAGCGCGGCAGGCAGCGGCGGGCCCGGATACAACGCGACCGGAATCAACGCCGCGACGAGCATCGCGATGAAGAAATGCGCGGCCGACTCCTCGCGCGCTTCGCGGCCGAGCGCGTCCCCCGGCGCCGCGTCGCGCGCACGCGCCGCGGGACGCGGCCCCGCGTCACGGCGCCGCGAGAATCGCCACCACGTCGCCGCGTGCAGCATCGCCTCGGGAACGAGCGCGCTCCACGGATACGCGCCGACGACGAGGAACGACAATGCGAGCAGCGGGCCCGAGTACCACGCGCCGCGCGGCTCCGTTGCGTACGGGAAGAACGGCGCGTGCGCGACGAACGGCGCGCCATAACGCTGGATCATGGCGCCGTACCAGGGAATCGCGAGGCCGAGCATGACGCACGCGCCGGCGCCGATGCGCGCGTCGCGTAGCGCCTCCGGGCGGCGTGCGAGCGTCGCGAACAGCCACAGCCCGCCGAGCGGCCACAGCGCGGGCAGCGGGCCGGCCGTCACGAGCGCGGCGCCGAGCGCGCCGTACGCGACGACGAGCCGCAAGTCGCGGCCTTCACGGCGCCCGAACAGCGCGTCCGCGAGTCCGGCCGCGCCCGCCCAACCGAGCAGCGTGCCGAGCACCTGCGTGCCGTCCGTGCGCGCCGCGAGCGGCAACGCGACCATGCTGACGAGCACGCCGGCCGCGCACCAGCCGGCACGCGCGCCAAAGTGCCGCGCGCCGATCGACGCCGTCAGCAGCAGCAGCGCGAGCGCCATGGCGGCGCGCACTTCGCGGGAGCGCTCCGCGCTCCCGTGCGACCACGACGCCGCGAGGATCTCGGGCGCGTACGCGAGCACCGGCTTCTCGAACCACGCGTCGCCGACCCACACGGGCGTCAGCGGCTCGCGGCGCTGGATCATTTCGCGCGCGACGCCCGCGTCGCGCGCTTCGCGCACGTCCGTGAAGCCGACGCGGCCGGGGCCCGCGAACAGCACGGCGAAGCACAGGATCACGAACAGCAGCGGAGCCGGGCGCATGACGCGCCACCTTAGCAGAGCGCGGGCCGCGGCCGCCGCGCGCGGCCACACGCGCGTTGCCGCGTCCGCGCGTCGCGGGCGGGCGGCGCGCGGGAGCGCGCCCTCTAGTCCGTGATCCCGCCCATGGACTGCAGTCCCGCGTACGTGCGATCGACGCGCAGTGACCCGCGGCGCGCGAGCTCCGCGAGCGCGTGCAGCATCGCGCCCTGGCGGCGCATGCGCGCGATGTTCCCGGCGAGGCCTTCCGGCCGATCGTGCTTCAGCCACAGCGGGCCGTACCCGGCCGCAAGCGCGTCTGCCGTGCGTTCGAGCGCGTCGAGCTCGCGCGCGACCTGTTCGCGCGGTGCGGGTGCGAGTTGTGCGGCCGTTCCGTTTCCGAGGCGCCGACCGATGTCGCCGAGCGTGAGTTCGCGCTCCGCGATGTACGCGTAGCGTTGCGCCGCGTGGCGCGCCGCGGCCACGTGCTCGCGCTCGAAGCGGACGCGCGGCTCCGCCGCGTCGAGGTCGCGCTGGACTTCGCGCATGTCGGAACGCAACGCCTTCATGCGCGCGACCCAGCGCGGCGATCGCGCGCGCACCGCGAGGCGGCGGTGGTACAGGCGTCCGTTCCAGCCGACGGCGTCGAACGTCTGCCCGCCGAGCAGCGTCTCGGCGCGCGCCAGCTCCGGCGAATCGGCGCCGTACTGCGCCACGACGAAGCGGTCGAGGAACGCGTCCGCTTCCGGCGCGACCGGCTCCCACGACGCCGCGGCCGCGAACGCGTAGCCTGCCCAGTTGTTGTCGCGCAGGTTCTCGGCGCCGTCGTCCTCCCACGCCGCCGCGACACAGCCCAGCGCGCCCGCCCGCTTGCCGGCGTCCGCCGCGGTCGCGACGTTGCGCAGCGCGGACGCCCAGTTCGGGTAGAACGTGCGCCACGTCCACAGGCCCGGGCTCACCATCACGTCGCGAAAGCCCTGTTGCGCAAGCCGGCCGAGGCTCGGGAACGAATCCTGCGGATCGTAGTGCCAGTCCACGACGACGACGTCGCGCGACAGGTCGCGCGCCGCCTCCGGGCGCTCCAGCATCACGTCGCTGTAGACGAGCGCGCGGCAGCCGAAGCGCTCGTGCACGTGCGCCGCGACGTGCCCGAGATAGCGGCCGTACGTGCGCAGACCGCCGTCGGTCGCGCTCGCGCTCGCGCCGAAGGCGGGTGCGGGCGGCTGCCATTCGTCGCCGCCGATGTGGAAGAACGGGCCGCGCGTGACGTCCGCGATTTCGTCGACGAGCGACTCGACGAAACGCAACGTGCGCGGATCGCCGGCCGCGAACGCGCCGGGGACGGAAGCGTCCGCCGCGTCCGGGGCGGGCGGCCGGCCGAACCACGCGCGCGCCGCCCGCTGCAGCGCGGCCCACGGGCCCGCATCCGTTCCGTCCGTGCGCGGCGCCTCCGCGAACGCGCGATGCTCCTCCGCGCTCAGGAAGCGATCCTGGTGCGCGAGCGTCTCGAAGATCGGGCTCACGACGACGTGGTAGCGCCGGCCCTCGGCGACGATCTGCGCGAGCTCGTCACGCGTGAGCGCGCCGCGCGCCGCGCCCGACGTCGTGGTGTGCTCGAAGCGGAACATGTCCTCGATGTACAGCTGGTACAGGTTGATCTTGTAGTACGCGAGCTGCCGGACGATCCGCTGGAAGTCCTCGAGCGTGGACACCTGCCCGCGACTGATGTCGTCGGAGACGCCGCGCCACTCGAGTGCCGGCGCGTCCGTGAGGCGCACGCACGGCAAGACGCCGTCGCGATGCGCGCGCATCATCTGGCGCAGCGTCTGGACGGCGTAGAAGCGCCCCGTCGCCGTCGCGGCTTCGATGCGCACGTGGTCCGGCGTGATCTCGAGGCGGTAGCCCTGCTCCGCGAACAGCCGCGACGCGCCGGCCGGCGGCGCGCTCGCGCGCAGCTCGATCGTGCGCGCGCGCGTGTGGACGGGCGCCACGCGCCACGTCCAGCCGTAGCACGCTTCGGCCTCTTCGCGCAGCAACCGCGCGGCCAGGACGTCGTCCGAATCGCCCGGCGTAGAGACCGTCCACGAGCGCGCGAGCGCGGCCGCCCCCGGCAACACCACGCGGTGGAGCGGCACGGGCACGAGCGCCGGAGCCGGGCCGGCGGCCCGTGCGGGACCGAACACGGCGAGCGACGCCAGGCACGCGAGCGACGCCGCGCCCGCGATGCTGCCACGCCGGTGCAGGACAGGAGACCAGGTCATGATCTCCAGTCATCGGCAGGAAAGGCGGCCGCGATCAGCGCCGGATGACGGAGCGCCGTGGGCGGACCGTCCGGGAGCCGTCCGACGCCGATCGCGCACAGGAGCCGGGCGCGGGCCGCCACCCGTGGGGGGTGGGTGGCGGCGCCGCGGCCCGTGAAAACGGTGGAGGCGGGAATCGAGCCGGCCATTCCGGTCGCGATCCGGGCTCCGAGGGGCCTCTGCCGTGCTGCGATGAGTTCACGGCGAAGGGTCCGTGCCCGGTGCCAACCTGGAGACCAGCGGTGTACGCCCTTCCCGCCTCCCCGCGAAACGTAGAAGGTCGCACGGAGGCAACGGGCCTCGAGGGGACGAGCCTCGAGACCCTCCGGGCACGGCTATCTCAATTGCACGCAGCGGCCGACCAGGAACTCGCTCCCCAGCCGCGCTCCGCTGCCATTCACGAACTGGAGCGTCACGCGAGGCGTGCCGCCGACGCCGCCGCGCACCATCCGCTCACCGAACGGGATGCTTTCGCCGGGCGCGAGCAGCGGAATCTCGACGCCTTCCGTCGGCGCCGCGTTCTTCGGCGACCTGCCCTTCGGCAGCAGCAGTACGCGCGCCGTGATGTGATCGAGGAAGCTCACCTCGCCGTCCAGCGCAAGGCCGGGACCGCCGCGCAATTCGCAGTCCTGCGCCTTCACCCACACGACCGCCTGGCACGGCGTGTGGAATTCGGACCGCATCTTGAACGGTCCGGCCTTCCAGTGGCCGAGCAGGATCTCGGTCGTGAGCGGCTGGACGTTCGAGTCACGCAGCTGGATCCACACGCCGCTCGCGCCTCGCGGGCGCGGCGCGACCGCCTCGCGCTCGACGCTCAGCTTCTCGCGCGCCTCGACGAGCACGGATTCCGCCGTGCCCGACGTCGTGTATGGGTGCAGGCCGCCGCCCGCGTTCTGGAAGCGCAGCACGGACCCGAGGCCATCCACGTAGAAGTCGCCGAGGAGGCGCAGGATCAGGCCGTTCGTGTCGGGCGCCTCGCGGATCGACAGCATCAGGTGCACGTCGAGCCGCATCGGCAGGTGCATATTGATTCGACGCTCGGTGTGAGCGATGTGTCTTCCATTCGCGTCAGGCGGGACGAATGCCGCGAACCCGCCAGTCATTCCATTTCGACCCACTGGGCACCTCCAAGGGACCGGCCTGTTCGCGCGGCGCTCCACCGCCGGGAGCTGCAGGGACCGCGCGGCGGCCTCGCCCCGCACCAGGCAAGGCATTCTTGGTGGGTTTGGAGGAGGTGGCGCGAACCCTTTCTTAGAGGGCGCGCTCCTTCTCGTGTTGCGCGAGGTGCCTGGCCGCGAGGCTCCCTCGTGCCGCGAGCCTCCTCCTCCCACCGCACAGAGCATGCGTGCGCAGGCCCAGGTCCGGCCATGCGGGAGTGTCCGGGTTTCCGTGTGGGGGAAATCCCCGAGGGGCGCGCGCGCGCCCGCGGCTCAGGGCTGCGTGAGGCCGTTGCGCAGCGCGTAGCGGACGAGGCCCGCCATGTCGTGGATGTCGAGCTTGCGCATGATGGCGCCGCGATGCGTCTCGGCGGTCTTCGCGCTGATGCCGAGCGTCGCCGCGACGGCCTTCGTGGGTTGCCCCTCGGCGACGAGTTGCAGCACCTGCCGTTCGCGCGGCGTCAGCGGATCCTTCGGCGTCGCGCCGCCGTTGCGCACGGCTTCGACCACGGCGCGCGACACGCGCGGACTCAAGTAGGCGCGCCCTTCCTTCACTTCGTTCAGGGCGCGGATCAGGTCCTCGGTCGCTTCGCTCTTCAGCACGTAGCCGAGCACGCCCGAACGCAGCGCCTCGGTCACGTACGCTTCGTCCGCGTGCATGGTCAGCAGGACGACTCGGATCTCGGGCGCGACCTTCTTCAGCTCCGCCGCGGTAGCGAGGCCGTTCTGCATGGGCATGCCGATGTCCAGCACGGCGACGTCGGGGGCGAGTTCGCGCGCCATGCGCACGGCGTCGAGGCCGTTGTTCGCGACCCCGACGACCTGGAAGCCGGCGCGCTCGAGGAGCTGCCGGAGCGAGTCGCGCAGGACGCGGTGGTCGTCAGCGAGCAGCAGCCGAAGCGGCATGGGGAGCCCCCAGGGGGATGAGGACGGACAATTCGGCGCCACCGCCCGGGCGCGCCGCGATCTCGAGCCGGCCACGGATCCCGGCGGCGCGTTCGCGCATGCCGCGCAGACCGAGCCCGCGGCGCGCGGCTTCCCACGCGTCGAAGCCCACCCCGTCGTCACGCACGGAGCAGCACAGCCCGCCCTCGTGCGGCTCGAGGCGAATCACGACGTGCCGGGCGCGCGCGTGGCGCGCCACGTTGAACAGCGCTTCGTGGACGATGCGATACAGCGCCAGCTCGACGTCGCCCGGCAGCCGGGTCTCCCACGCCGTCTCGATGCGGATGTCGAGTCCATGGCGCCGCGCGAAGCCGTCCGCGACGGCGCGCAGCGCGGGCGCGAGCCCGAGGTCGTCCAGCAGCGCGGGGCGCAGTTCGTGCGAAATGCGGCGCAGATGATCTTCGAGCTCCAGCAACAGCCGTGTCGCGCGCGCCGCCGGCTCGCGCGCCGCGTTCGGCAACGCGCGCCGCGTCTCGTCGAGCGCGAGCCGGGCCGCGGCCACGTGCTGCACCGCGGAATCGTGCAGGTCCTGGGCGACGCGCCGCACTTCGTGCTCGCGCGTGTCGCTCATGCGGCGCAGGGTGTCCGCGCTGTCCCTCGCGCCGCGGTGTGCGAGATCGAACGGCGACAACGCTTCGAGTAGGAATGCACCGGCCGCTTCGACGAGCCCTTCGCGCTCGCCGGGCGTCGCGGCGCGTTCGAACTCCTCGAGCAGCGTCTGCTGGATCGCGGCGACGAACGGTGTGATCCCGGAATCGTCGTCGAGCGCGCGCCGCCCCAACTCGTACGCGTCGTGCAGCGCGGCTTCACCGCGACGTTCGACGTACTCGCGAAACACGCGCCGGCAACGGACGCTGAGATCCTCGGGGCTCATGCCGCCTCCCCGCGGATGTCGGCCACCACCACGAGCGCGTCGTCCGCGCCCGTGCCGTGGCGCTCCAGGATGCGGCGCGCCGTCTCTTCCGGGGTGCCCGCCGGCGCCGGCACGTCGGGGAAGCCGCGCGCGACGCCGTCCGTGGCCAGGACCAGCGTGTCGCCCGGCGCGACGCTCAGGGTTCGCGCCACGAGGGGCGGCAAGTGGCGCCCGACGATGCCACGCGCCGTGAACAGCGTCTCGACGCGGGGCCGCGCGGCGTGATTCGCGCGCCACAGGATCGCGTTCACGTCGCCGACGCCGACCCAATCCATGCGCCGTGCCGCTTCTTCGAAGACCGCGAGCGCGAGCACGACGCCGCGGGTGCCGCGCAGCTGCCGGTGGCAGTGCTCGACGAGGCGGATCGGCGTCTCGTGCACGTCGCGGGCGATCGTGCGCAGCGCGGCGTGCGAGGCGGCCGCCGCGTCGTGCCCGCGCCCCAGACCGTCGACGACCGCGACGAGCGTGCGCTCGGGATGGGTCAGCACCACGTATCCGTCGCCGGACGGGCCATCCGCGGCCAGCGGCCGCGACGCCGCGCCCCACGCGATCAGCGTACCGAGCGTTCGATCCATTTTCTCACCCGCACCCGCGTGCCTGCGCCGCTCTGCGACTCGATGTGAAAGTCGTCCATGAGCCGGCGTACGCCGGGCAGCCCGAGGCCGAGCCGGCCCGACGTCGAGAAGCCGTCCTGGATGGCCTGACTGATGTCCGCGATGCCCGGGCCCTCGTCCTCCGCGACGATCACCATGCCGCAGCGGTTCGCGTTCTCGACGCCCTGCAACAGCACGGTGCCGCTGCGCGCGTACATCAGGATGTTCCGCGCCAGCTCCGAGATCGCGGTCGCGACCAGCGTCGCGTGGGCCGACGAGAAGCCCAGGCGCAGCGCGAGCTGCCGGCCGTTCTGGCGCGCGGTCACGATGTCGGTCTCGGACCGGATCGGCACGAGGGTCTCCTCCGCGACGAGGGGTTCGCCCATCAGCGGCTCGCGGTCTTCACTTGGTGCTCGAGGTGCGACAGTCCCTCTTCGAGGTCCAGCGACGTGATCACGCCTTCGAGGGACAGACCCATGTGCGCCATCGCGAACGCGACCTCGGGCTGGATGCCCACGATCACGGTCTTCGCGCCGCGCAGGCGGATCATGTCGGCGATGTCGCGCAACGTGCCGGTCGCGAACGAGTCCATCACGTCCAGCGCCGTGACGTCGACGATCACGCCACGGGCGCGCAACCGGCCGACTTTCTCGACCAGTGCGTCCCGCAGCTGGATCAGGTCCGCGTCCGTCAGCGCGTCCTGGATCGACGCGATCAGGTACGGACCCTGCTTCAGAATGGGTACTTCCATAGGGCCGGCTCCTGGAATTGCCGCGACGCGACCGCGCGGCCCTACACGATCTGACCTTCGCCCGCCGGCACGACCTTGTACCCGAGCAGACGTTCGGCCTCTTCGATGCCTCCCTGCAGATCGCCCACGGTGTTCATCTTGCCGAGGTCGACGCCGATGTTGACGAGCGTCTGCGCAATCTCGGGCGACAATCCCGTGACGATGACGATGGCGCCGAGCAGCCGCGCCGATTCGACGGTGAGCACGAGGTGATTCGCGACGTTCGCGTCCATCGCGGCGACGCCCGTGATGTCGATGACGACGACCTTGGCGCGGTTCGCGCGGATCGCGCGCAGCAACTGCTCCGTGAGCTGGCGCGCCCGCAGTGGATCGATGAGGCCGATGATGGGAAGGATGAGCAGCCGTTCGCGCACCTGCAGCACGGGCGTGGACAGCTCACGGATCGCTTCCTGCTGCTCGCGGATGACGCGCTCGCGTTCACGCACGAAGCCGACGGCCACGGTGATCGCGATCGAGTTCGCGGCGGGCTCGTACGCGTCGAGCACGCGCGCGAGGAGCGCGGAGTCCGTGTGGTATTTCGCGAACAGCGAGCGCGCCAGCACGTCGCGCAGCAGCAGCACGATGCCGACGACTTCGTTCGTGTCGACGCCGCGCGGGATGATGCGCTCGGACAGGTTCTGCGCGTAGCGTTCGAGCGCTTCCAGCGTGCGCGTCTCGAGCGCCTCGACGTAGCTGTCGTAGACGGACGTGGCTTCGGCGAAGATCTCGTCGCGCGACATCGCGGTGAGCAGCTTCGCCTCGGTGATGCGCCGGACCCACTCCTCGCGCAGTTGCGTGCGGTTCTGGGCCAGGTGAGCGACGAGTTCACGCAGCAGCGCACTCGTGGAATCCGCCGACGCGGGGAGGGCGTCGAGCGTCTGGAGGGCATCCATCACAGATCTCCTTTGGTTTCGGCGGCGGCCGATGGGGGACCTCGAGAGAGGTGGTACAACGCCGAAGTTTGAGCCAGCGTTCGCGACCGACGCAAGCGCGTGAACGCAGTATGGGCGCTCGCCACGGGGCGCGCTGTCGGGGATTTCCCTGAGGAACGACGCGGCCCGGCCCGCATGTGCCCCGGCCCGCGAAGTCCGCGGACCCGCCGCCATTGACTGCGCCGCAACGCGTTGGATAGCCTCGGCGGTCCGCCGCATTCACCCGCGCTCTGGGAGGACCTGATGGCCTCGAGAGAAGCACTGCCGCCCGTTCCGGGCACGCAGGGAAATCTGCGTGACTACGACGAGGCGCGCCGGACGTTCGACTGGAAGAGCGTCGAAGCCGCGTTCGAGTGGGCGAAGACCGGCAAGGTCAACATGGCGCACGAGGCCATCGACCGGCACGCGCTGGGCGCGCGCAAGAACAAGCTCGCGCTGCTCTACACCGACGGCCAGCGCGTCGAGCGCTATACGTACGAAGACCTGATGCGCCTGTCGAACCGCTTCGCGAACGCGCTGATCCGCATGGGCGTGACGCGCGGCGACCGCGTGTTCGTATTCCTGCCGCGCGTGCCCGAGACGTACATCGGCATCCTCGGCATCCTGAAAGTCGGCGCGATCCCGAGCCCGTTGTTCGAGGCGTTCATGACCGACGCGGTGCGCGATCGCATGCAGGACGCGGCCGCGGTCGCGCTGCTCACGAACCGCCACCTACTCGAGCGCGTGCCCGAGGACGACCTGCCCGATCTGAAGCACGTCGTGCTCGTCGGCGGCGGCGGTTCCGAGAGCGGGCGACTCCGCTCGTTCGATCACGAGATGGAGAAGTCCGGCGAGAGCTTCGACACGGTGTGGCTGGACCGCGAAGATCCGCTCATCCTGCACTACACGTCCGGATCGACCGGCAAGCCGAAAGGCGCGCTGCACGTTCAGAACGCGATGATCGGTCACTACCAGACCGGACAGTGGGTGCTGGATCTCAAGGAGACGGACACGTACTGGTGCACGGCCGACCCCGGCTGGGTCACGGGCACGTCGTACGGCATCTTCGCGCCGTGGCTGAACGGCGCCACGAACGTGATCCGCGGCGGGCGCTTCGACGCGGCCGACTGGTACGAGACGATCCAGAAGCACCGCATCACCGTGTGGTACTCCGCGCCGACCGCGTTCCGCATGCTGATGGCCGCCGGCGAGCAACTCGTCGAGAAGTACGACCTCACGTCGCTGCGCCACGTGCTGTCGGTCGGCGAGCCGCTGAACCCCGAAGTCGTGCGCTGGGGCTGGCGCGTGTACAAGCGGCGCATCCACGACAACTGGTGGATGACCGAGACCGGCCACCAGCTGATCTCGAACTACCCGTGCATGGAGATGCGCCCGGGCTCCATGGGCAAACCGATCCCCGGCGTCGAGGCCGCGATCCTCGACGAGAACGGCAAGCCGGTCCCGCCGAACACGCTCGGCCTCCTGTGCATCAAGGCCGGATGGCCGGGCATGATGCGCCAGATCTGGCGCAATCCCGCGAAGTACGACGAGTACTTCAAATTCCCCGGCTACTACTTCAGCGGCGACACGTCGTACGTCGACGAGGACGGGTATTTCTGGTTCCAGGGGCGCGCCGACGACGTGATCAACACGGCCGGCGAGCGTGTCGGACCGTTCGAGGTCGAGAGCGCGCTCGTCTCGCATCCGGCCGTCGCGGAGGCCGGCGTGATCGGCAAGCCGGACGAACTGCGCGGGCACATCGTAAAAGCGTTCATCTCGCTGCGCGCCGGATTCGAGCCGAGCGAAGAACTCAAGAAGGACATCGCCGCGCACGTGAAGAAGAACCTCGCCGGCCACGCCGCGCCGCGCGAGATCGAGTTCCGCGACAAGCTGCCGAAGACCCGCTCTGGGAAGATCATGCGCCGCGTGCTCAAGGCCTGGGACCTGGGACTGCCGACCGGCGACCTGAGCACCATGGAGGATTGAGGGGACACCCGTCGCGTTGCACGGCCGCCCGGAAGCGGCCGCCTCCCTCACCGAGGAATTGCGCCAGGACCTGCGCGCGCGCATGACGCCGCGCGCCGGGACTCGCGCCGCGAATGGAAGAAAAGCGGCATTGGGACGACGTCTACTCCCGTCGCTCGCCTGAGCAGGCGAGCTGGTATCAACCGCACCTCGAGCGCTCGCTCCGCTTCATCGAGGATGCCCAACTGTCGCCCGACGCCGCGATCCTCGATGTCGGAGGCGGCGCTTCGACGCTCGTCGACGATCTGCTCGACCGCGGTTTTCGGGACGTGACCGTTCTCGACGTGTCGGCTCGCGCGATCGCGAGCGCTCAGGACAGGCTCGGCGCACGCGCGTCGCTCGTGCACTGGCTGCAGGCCGACATCACGACCGTCCGGCTGGAGGAACGGCGCGTCGACTTCTGGCACGACCGCGCCGTGTTCCACTTCCTCGTGGAGCCGGAGGCGCGCCGGCGCTACGTCGCCGCCGTGCGCCACGCACTGCGTCCCAACGGACACATCATGGTCGCGACGTTCGGACCCGGCGGCCCCGAGAAGTGCAGCGGACTCGACGTCGTGCGCTACGGCCCCGACGGACTCCACGGCGAATTCGGTCCCGCGTTTCAAAAAGTGTCGAGCTGCTCCGAGACGCACACCACGCCGTGGGGCGTCGAACAGGAGTTCGTGTACTGCTATTGCCGTCTGCCCGGCGACGCGTCGCCAAGTGACGCGCGCCAAGGACGGCCACGCGACGTCACGTGAGCTGCGACAACCACCCGGGTTCGCGCACGTGCTCCTCGTCGAGCTGCCGCGCGCGCGCCTCCATGACTTCCGCGCGGCCCAGGTAGCCCACGAGCCGCGCCGGGCGGTCGCGGGTCACGACCGGGAGGCGCCCGACGTCGTGGCGCAACATGCGGCGCAGCGCGTCGTGCACGGTCTCGTCGGGGTGCGCGACGATCGGATGCCGGCTCCCGGCCTCGAGCACGGTACGGCGCGTGTCCGCGTTCTCGTCGATCGCCCGGAACAGATCGCCGCGCGTGACGAGCCCGACCATGACGCCGGCTTCGTCGACGACGACGAGCGCGCGGCGCCGCGCGACCTCGGGATCGCGCGCACGGATGCGCGCCAGCAGCTCGCGCACGCCGACGTCCGCGCGCACGATGGGCACGTCGCGGTCCATGGCTTCGTGCACGCGGGTGACCGTCAGCGGGTCGACGCTGTACTCGCGCGTCAGGTGCAAGCCGCGGCGCGAGATCTTCTCGGTCAGGATCGAACGCCTGAGCAGCAGCACGGTGACGCCGTACGCGGCGATGCAGCCGAGCAGCAGCGCCGGCAGTGCGTTCAGGTCGTGCGTCAGCTCGAGCGTGAACAGAATCGCGGTCAACGGCGTGCGCATCGTGCCGCCCATCATCGCGGACATGCCGACGGCGCCCCACAGCGCGGCGTCGCCCGCGGGAATCCACGGCGCGGCCAGCGCTCCCAGCCCGCCGCCCATCATGAGCAGCGGCGCGAGCACGCCGCCCGACGTCCCCGATCCGAGCGCGAACGACCAGATCAGCGCCTTCACCGCGAGCAACTTCGCGGCCGCGCCGGCCGCGAGGTCGCCGCGCAACAGCGCGTGGATGGACGGATAGCCGACGCCGAGCGCGCGCGGCTCGACGAGCCCGCCGAGTCCCACCGCGAGTCCGCCGATCGTCGGCCACCACATCCAGTGGAGTCGCAGGCGTTCGAACAGGTCCTCGAAGCCGTAGACGAGCCGGGTGAGCACGCCGGACGCGAGCCCCGCGCCGATGCCGAGCGCGAACGCGAAGCCCAGGGCGCGGCCGGAAAGCGCCGCGTGCGCCGCGACCGGGAAAATGGGTCCCGCGCCGAGCAGCGGCACGCGCAGGGCCGCGGCGACGGCGGACGCGATCGCGACCGGGATGAACGACCTCGGTTTCCACTCGAACAGCAGCAGCTCGACGGCGAGCAGCACGGCGGCCATCGGCGTCGCGAAGATCGCGGCCATGCCGCCGGCCGCGCCGGCCACGAGCAGCGTCTTGCGCTCCGCCGAGGAGAGGTGGAACAGCTGTGCGAACAGGGAGCCGAACGCGCCGCCCGTCATGATGATCGGCCCCTCGGCTCCGAACGGTCCGCCCGTGCCGATGGAGATCGCGGACGACAGGGGCTTCAGCACCGCGACCTTCGGCGACATGCGGCTGCGCCCGATCAGGATCGCCTCCAGCGCTTCGGGGATGCCGTGGCCGCGGATCTTGTCGGAGCCGAAGCGCGCCATGAGCCCGATGACGAGGCCGCCGGTCACGGGCACGAGCACGCTCCACGGCGACAGATGCGGGGGCATGGGCAGTGCCGTGAACGACGGCACGTGGAGGTACGCGAGGTTCGCCATCAGCGCGATTAGGCGGACCAGCGCGGCGGCCACGACGGCGCTCATCGCGCCGATCACGGCCGCGAATCCAGAGAGAAGCAAAATGCGTCGATCTCTTGTGAAGTCGGCGAGACGGTCTTCGAGGTCCGCGGTCCCCTGACTCATGCGTTCGGTTTCCCTTTCACACGCGGTGCGGCCCGCTTCGATCGTCAGGCGACGATCGATCGCACCCATCGCATACGCGAAGGGCGCTGTCAAAAGATCGCGTCGGGCGGAGTCGGATACGCGATGGGCCCCGGCGGTGAATCGCCGGGGCCCATGCGGCAGGCGGCCGCGAGAACGCGATGCCGCGCTCAGCGACGGAACGTCCCGAACGAATCGCCGACGAACGCCTTCACGACCGGATCGCCGGTCAGCTTGAGCCACAGCGGCCCCTGGCTCGGCTCGACTTCGACCGTGAACTTGAGGAACGGGCAGCACGCGTGCTCGAGCGCCATCCACTCGCCGAGGTCGCGCAGCGTGCCCGCGTCGGACGCGAGGCGGAACGCGTAGCCGTCCGCCAGTTCGTCGCGTTCGATCACACGATCGCCGATGTGCCGGAGCAGCGCCGCGTGCCGGTCGCGATCCTTCGCCGTGAACACTCCGAGGTCGCATCCGACCGGCGTGCCGCCCGCGCGTGCGCACATCGCCGCCTCCGGCTTCGAGGTTTCGAGCGCCGGCGCGGCGAGCGCGCCCGTCGCGCCCCCGCCCAACGCCGCAAACCACACCACGAGATTCATCCACGTGCGCATCACGTTTTCCTCCGCGGCCGGGGCCGGCCCTCGATCTCCACGATCAACGGGCTGTCCGCGACCGGCCGAACGCGCGTACACGCGTCGCGCAGGCGCTCGAGCCGTGCCCGTGTCGTTTCGAGGGCGACGAGTTGACGCTCCACGTGGTCGAGCTTCACGCGCACCGCGCGGCACACGTCCAGACACGCCGCGTTCGGCCGCTGACGGGCCTCGAGGATGTCCGCGATCTCCGCGAGCGTGAAGCCGATGTCCTTCGCGCGCGCGATCGCGTGCAATCGCTCGAGGGCGTCCTTGGGATAGCGGCGATGCCCGCTGTCCGTCCGCGCGGCGCGCGGCAGCAGGTTCCGGCGCTCGTAGAAGCGCACGGCCTGCACGCTCACGCCGGCGGCGCGGGCCAGCTCACCGATGCTCAAGGACCCCCGTCTCATCTCGACCACCCCCGTACGATGCGTCCTCTACCGCGGAACAGGTTCAAGTCAATCCTGTGTGAGGTTGTGGCGGCGAGGGAGAAACAGACGAAGGCCCGTGACGACCGGACGGAAACGGCCACCGGTCGCCACAGGCCTTCGTCTGCTTCTCCCTCGCCGCTATTTGCTCAGCCCGGGCTGCACTTTGAACGCCGGCCGCGGCGGCTTCGCCGGCGGATGCGCCTTCAGTTCGTCGAGCGTCCACTGGATCGCGCGCTCGAGCTGCAGGTCGTGCCCCGAGACCATCGAGTCCGGTGTGTTCTCGATCTCGATGTCCGGGTCCACGCCGTGGTTCTCGACTTCCCACTTGCCGGTGCGCGGATCCCAGAAGCCGAAGTCGGGCATCGTCACCGAGCCGCCGTCGACCAGCGGCAGGCTGTGGCTGATGCCGACGAGGCCGCCCCACGTACGCGTGCCGATCACCGGCCCGACGCCCGCCTCGCGGAAGAAGTACGGGAAGCAGTCGCCGCCCGAGCCGGCGTAGTGGTTCGCGAGGATGCACTTCGGCCCGTCGATCGCCGTCGCCGGCGTGCGCGTGTCGTTGCCGTCGCGCGTCGCCCAGTACGACCACGTCGTGCGGCGCAGTCGTTCGACGAAGAAGTCGGGAATGAAGCCGCCGCCGTTGAAGCGGTCGTCGACGATGAGCGCCTGCTTGTCGATCTGCGGGTAGTACTGCTTCGTGAATTCCTGGATGCCGAGCGTCGCGGTGTTCGGCACGTGGACGTATGCGACGCGCCCGCCGGTCGCCTTCGCGACCTGCTCGCGCATGCCATCGACCCATGCCGTGTAGCGCAGCGTCTGCTCGTTCGCGATCGGCTTCACCGTGTACGTGCGGCCTTTCGTGTCGCCCGCCGACGCGCTGACCGTGATCGTCGTGATCTTGCCGGTCGTGCCGGTGAACGCGGCGAACACGTTCTCGGGCGCGCGCACCGGCCGGCCGTTGACCGCGAGCAGGAAGTCGCCGTCGTGCACGTTCACACCGGGCTCGCCGAGCGGCGCGGCGACCTTCGAGTTCCAGTCTCGCGCGCGATACACGTGATCGATGCGATAGCGTCCGCTCGCCGCGTCGAGCGACCAGTCCGCGCCGAGCAGACCGATGTCGACATGCTTGACCTCCGGCGCGTCACCGCCTCCGACGTACGTGTGTGACGTGCTCAGTTCGCCGATCAACTCGCCCAGGATGTAGTTCAGGTCGCTGCGATGCGCGACGTACGGCACGAGCTGGCGGTAACGCTCGCCGATCGCGTTCCAATCGAGCCCGCCCATGGCCGGGTCGTAGTAGTAGTCGCGCTCCAGCCGCCACGCCTCGTTGAACATCTGCATCCACTCCTGACGCGGATCGACGAGCGCGGTGAGCGGCGTCGTGTCGATCTTGCCGTCGTCCATCTTCTGGTTTGGCTTCGCGTCGACGAGGCCCATCGCGTCGTCGGTGCGGTACAGCACCTTCGCGCCGTCCTTGGAAACGGCGTACGTCGCCTGGACGCCGGACAGGATCGTCTGGTCCTTGCGCTCGGCGAAGTCGAACACGTGGATCGCGGCCTTGCCGGGACCGTTCGCGTCGGGGTCCGGCGCATCGAGCGCGAGGAACAGGATCTTGTCCGAGAGAGGATGCAGCGCCGTGTAGCGGCCCGCGCGAATGGGCATCTCCGTGACGCGCCCGCCGATCCCGGCGAGATCGATGTGCAAAGCCGGCGTCGCCTTCTTGTCCTCGTCCTTGCCCTTCTTGTCCTTGTCGCCGCCCTTGTCCGCGGCCTTCTCGCCGGCGCCTTCCTCGTCGCTCTGCGGCGGGACCGGCGAGCCGATCGAGTCGCGCAGCGCGACCGCGTAGATCTTGTTCGTCTCCGCGTACGGGAAGTTGTATTCGAACTGGAACGCCGGAATGTCGATGGCGCGCTGCGACACGAAGTACAGCCAGCGCCCGTCCGGATCGAACGCGGGAGCGAAGTCGTCCGTCATGCCGCTCGACACGGCCGTGAGCTTGCCGCCGTCCAGCGCGTACAGCATGACGCGGCGGAAGTTGTTCGCTTCGAAGCGCGCGTACGTGATCCAGCGCGAGTCGCCGGACCACGCGTAGTCCATGATCTCGCCATCGCTCGCCTTGTCGACCTTCGTCAGGGCGCCGCTCGCGACGTCGCACCACCACAGCGTGCTCGTCTTGTCGGAGAACAGCAGCTTCTTCGAGTCCGGCGACCACATCGGCGCGTAGCGGAACGTGTGCCCGCCCTTCGTGACCTGGCGGTCCGGGCTCTTGCCGTCGCTGCCGATCACGTGCAGCTCGTACTCGCCGCTCGCGTCCGACAGGAACGCGATCCACTTGCCGTCCGGCGACCACACCGGGTTGCGCTCGCGCGCGCCGGGCGTGTTCGTCAGATTGCGCACGTCGCCGTGCTCGGCCGGCGCGGTGAACAGCTCGCCGCGCGCTTCGATGACGACGCGCTTCGCGGACGGCGACAGGTCGGCGTTCTCGATCCACTTCGACACGTCGCGGTACTCGGCCCGGGTCGCCGGCTTGTCGTCGGGCACGAGCACCTGGATCTTGTGGGCCTGCTCCGTGGACAAGTCCATCACGTACAGATAGCCGCCGTTCTCGAACACGAGCGCGTCGCGGCCGATGCTCGGCCAGCGCACGTCGTAGTCCGTGAAGTGCGTCACCTGGCGCCGCGTCTTCTGCGCGACGTCGTAGGCCCACACGTTCGCGGTACGCCCGCCCTGGTCCGTGCAGTAGTAGATCGTGCCGCCGTGCCACATCGGCCACTCGTCCGCGCCCTCCCAGTCCGTGATCTTCTCCGACGTGTTGTGCGCGAAGTCGTAGATCCAGATGTCCGGAGCGTTCCCGCCCTTGTAGCGCTTCCACGTGCGCCGGTCGTACGTCGGCGACACGAACGCGAGCTTCGAACCGTCGTCCGAGAACGATGCGTAGCCGGACTGCTGCAGCGGCAGCACGGTCTCGAAGCCGCCGTTCACCGGGATCCGCTCGAAGCGGTCGACGCGCGTCGCCGACGCGCGGGCGGTGCGCGCCAGGATCGCTTTGCCATCCGGATACCATTCCATCACCGCGTCGACGCCGGGATGCCACGTGAGGCGCCTGGGCTCGCCACCGTCGGTCGGCACCGTGTACGCGTCGACGTTGCCGTCGTACTCGGCGGTGAACGCGATGGTCTTGCCGTCGGGCGAGAACTTGGGGAACGTCTCGACGCCGTCGTGCGACGTGACGCGCGCCGCGACGCCGCCCGCGCGCGAGACCGTCCACAGGTCGCCTCCATAGACGAATACGATCCGGTCGCCCTGGATGTCGGGTTGACGCAGGAGGCGGCATTCCTCGAGCGCGGCGGCGGGGGAGACGAATCGCGCCAACGACGCGACGAGCGCGACGGCGACGATTCCAGGTCGGCGAGGGAACATGGTGCGGGGCTCCTTCCAGTGTCGGAACGTGGATCGCTTCGCGAGCCGGCGGAGTGTCGGGAGCGCCCGCGCCGCGGTCAAGAGATGTCGGCGGACGCCGTCCGAACGCGGGACAAGGCGCGACAAACGCGGTTCGGCACGTGGGTCGGACGGCCGCGGCGCCGGCCGCCGCGCCTGCTCGATCGTCGGCTCGCGATTTCGCCTCGCGCGGGCCGGCGCGAGTCCGCGGTGCGCTCGGCCGGGGGGGCCGTGTTCGGGCGAGTGCGGACTTGAAGCCCTAACCCGTTGCCCGCCAGCGTGTCGGACCGTGAAATCCATCTCAAGGCAGCATCGAGCAAAGCCGATAACGTGCGTGATCCACTGCCCCACGTCGAAGTGACCACCACGGATCGGACCGATTGATGAATGTGAGCGCGCGTTCCGCTCAGGACGGAGCGCATCCCCAAGGCAATGTCGACGACGGGGCGACCCTCAAGGCCGCCGGCGCGTGGTTGGGGCAGTTCGCCCGCACGCTGAAGACCAGCCGTCTGTACGACGCCAAGAACCCGACGGTCGTCAAATTCCGCGACGACCTCGCGCTCAGCGCGCGCAAGGTGCTCGCCGAGTACGGCGCGCTCACGTTCGAGTTCCGCTCCGACGACGTGTTGTTCGACGAGATGTCGCTCTATCCGGCGCGCTCGCGCGACGACAATCTCGCGCTGCCGTTCTACCGCGACGGCGTCCGCTCGCTCACGCTGCAGCCGGGCGTCGAGCCGCGCGAAATCGACGCGCTCCTCGACGCGGTCCTCCAGGTCACCGGACAGAACCCGGGCGACGACGACCTCGTGACGCTGCTGTGGGAAGCCCAGCTGAACCACGTGCTCATCGACTACGTCCCGGGCGAAGGCGACGTGGGCGGGGGCGCGGCGCAAGCCGCGGAATCCGGTCCCATGCTGCCCTGGCCCACGAACGGCATCGACGATTCCGACGAAGCCTCGCAGATCGCGTCCGGGGAGGAACCCGCGGCCGGATCCAACGCGGATCGCGCGACGCGCTCGGACGACTGGAGCACGTCGGACCTGACGGAAGAAATCGAAGCGGGCTTCGAGGAACTCGACGCACTGTCGCAGACGGAGCGCGAGCGCTTCCTGCGCGACTACTACGCCGAGCACGCGGTGCCGACCGTGACCTCGATGCTCGCCGTGGCTCACGCGTTCCTCGCGGCCGGCGTGTACGCCGAGGACCGCGCGGAGATGGGGCGCTTTCTGCCGCGCGTGCTCAAGCTGTCCGTCGCGGCCGGCGCGTGGCTCGAGGCGCGCGAGGCGCTCGCCCTGCTGCGCTCGTGCGGCGCGACCGACTGGTCGGCGGAAACGTTCGCGCAGGAGCAGCTGCAGCCGATCTCCGTCGCCCAGACCGTCGAGCGCGTGGATGCGCGCGACGGCGCCTCTGTGCAGGAGTTCATCGCGTTCGCGCGCGAGCTGGGCGAGCCCGCGGCCGACTGGCTGAACCTGGTGCTGGCCGAGAGCCAGAATCGCCACGTGCGCCTCGCGGCCGCCGAGGCCATCGCCGACCTGTGCCGCTCGCAGCCCGATCGCCTCGCGCCCTGGCTGTCGGATCCGCGCTGGTTCGTGGTGCGCAACGTCGTGCACATCCTCGGCTGGATCGGCGGCAACGGCATCGTCGGGATGCTGCAGACCGTCGTGCGCCATCCCGACGTTCGCGTCCGCCAGGAAGTCGTCGCCGCGCTCGCCAAGGTCGACTCCAAGCTCGCGCGGCCGCTGTTGGTGCGCATGCTGGAGGGCGCGGACACGCGCATGTTCTGCATGGTGCTGCACCAGCTGTCCTCGAATCGCGACGCGCAATCCGCGCGCCTGCTCATGACGTACATGATGGACGAGGCGTTCGAGGCGCGGCCGCAGGAAGAGAAGCACGCGATCTACTCGACGCTCTCCTCCGTCGGCGGCGACGAGATCGTGCCCGAGCTGGAGGCGGAGATGCACAAGGGCAACTGGTTCGCGCGCTCGCAGGATTCGCACCGCGCCGCCGTCGCGCGCTGCCTGGCGCGCCTCGGGACGCCGCTGTCGCGCATGGTGCTCGAGCGCGGCGCCCAGTCGAAGCGCGCGCCGGTGCGCAAGGCGTGCGAGGACGCGCTCACGGGGATCAACGGCCGTGAGTGATCTCCCCGTGAACGGCGCCGCGAACGCGGACAACCACGATCCCGGGGATTCCGCCCGGCTCGCGCAGATGGGCGCCGGGCTGCTCGTGCGCATCTCCGCGCTGCTGCGCACGGCCCGCACGTACGACGCCACCAACCAGGCGTTCCAGCGTCAGCTCCAGGACTGCCACGCGATCTTCAGCCAGATCCTCGAGGAAGAGGACGAGGTTTCGCTCGTCGCGGTCTCGGACTACTTCTATCTGAACGGCGTGCGCATTCGCGCGACCGCGGCACTGCTCAGCGTCTATCACGGACTGATGGGTGAATTCGAACGCCGCTCGCTCGGCGGCGTGCGCGTGCTGCAGGGCGTCGGTGTCGCGGAACTGGAGCGCTTCTTCCAGTTGTTCATGGCCGCCGAGGATCCGGTGCTCGCCGAGCGTCTCGCGGAAGCGGTGACCGAAGCCAGCATCCAGCACATCGTGCCGGTTCCGACCGTCGCGCTCGACGACGACGACCTGACGCGCTCGCTCGAGGATGAGCAAAGCGCGGACGGCGAGCGCGGGCGCGCGAAGCGCGTGTTCTGGCGCGCCGTGCTCGGCACGAAGAAGATCGTGCTGCGCGCGAAGCAGACGGGACGCCCCGACCTGCGCCACGCCAAGCGTCTCGTGCAGCCGCTCGTCGACAGCGTCATGCGCCACGAGTACTCGATCGTCGGACTCACCGCGCTGAAGGACCACGATGAATACACGTACGCACACTGCGTCAACGTCAGCATCCTGTCGGTCAGCATGGGCCAGGTGCTGGGATTGTCGCGGCAGGCGCTCGCCGACCTCGGCGTGTCGGCGCTCTTGCACGACATCGGCAAGATCTCCGTGCCGGGCGACGTCCTGCGCAAGCCCGCGTCACTGACCGCCGACGAGTGGAGCCAGATGCGCCGGCATCCGCTCGAGGGGCTGAAGATGCTGACGCGGCTGCCCGGCCTGTCGCCGCTCACGCTCGATTCGATGCGCGTGTGCCTCGAGCACCACATGAACTTCGACCGCACCGGCTACCCGGACATCGCGCACGAGTGGGGGCAGGCCACGCTGTCGCGCATCGTGGCCGTGGCCGACTGCTTCGACGCGATCACCGCGCACCGTGCGTATCACAAGCGCCCGCGCAGCTCGTTCGAGGGCCTTCAGTACATGATGGGCCCGATCCGCGTGCAGTTCGATCCGGCCGTGCTGTGGGCGCTCGTGCGCACCGTGGGGCTGTACCCCGCGGGCTCCGTGCTCACCACGCAGAGCGGCGCCGTCGTACTGTCGCTGAGCCCCAATCCGAAGGACCTGCGCCGCCCGCACTGCCGCGTGCTCGTGCGCCCGGACGGGACGTCGGCGCCGGACGACCAACCGGAGCACTGGGATCCGATGCCGGACAGCGAGAACGTGCTGCGCGTGCTCAAGCCCGAGGAGTACTCGGTGCCGACCGGCGACATGCTCGCGGCGTAGACGTCAGGCTCCGGATCCACGACGAAATACACGAACGGGCGGCATCTCGCGATGCCGCCCGTCGTGTTTCGGTGGATCCCCTCCGCAGCCTTGGACGCTCCCCGTCTCCAACCACGGTTGGCGGATCCACACGGTCTGAAGGGCCTAGCGCTCCGGATCGCCCTCGTCGTCCTGGTCGTCGCGATACTGCTGGTCCTGGTCGCGATCGTCGTTCTGATAGTTGCGATCGCGATCGTCATCACGCTCGCGGCTGTAGCCTCGACCGCCGTCGCGATCGTCCTCGCACCAGCGTCCGCCCTGCCACGAGTACGACCCGATGCAATCGCCGGAGCGAACCTCGATCACCTGCACCACACGGGGGTGGCGGTGCCAGCGTGCATCGCGGTCGCAGTCGTCGAGCGTGCTGTAGCGCACGCGAGCATACGGGTCGTAGTAGTAATAGGACGGCGGGGGCGGCGCGGCGTAGACCGGGTGGCTCTGAATCGCGCTGCCGAGCACGAGGCCGCCGATGAAACCGGCGAGCACGGGACCGGCGCCGCCGCCCGAACGATGCTCCACGATCACGCGGCGCATCGGATAGCCGGAACGCACGAACGGCGGTGCGTACGTGACGGTGCGGCGATACTTGTAGTGACCGTAGGCACGACCATGATCGGCCTGGGCCATGGGGGCCAACGCACCGATCGCGAGCGCCGAAAGCAACATTCCGGCGGTCCAGATTCTCAGAGTCCCGACCTTCTTCATGACGCCCTCCTCACGGTGCGTGAACGCCTGCTGTCGTTCCCATATTGCAGGGCGTGTGCCAGTGCGGCCGTCCGACTGCGGGCGTTGCGCGGCAACCGGTTGAGGCCTCGGACCGACGCCCGCGTCGCCCGGTTGTGGCGCGTGCGCCACAGCGGGCGCGGCCGTCCGGCCGCGCGGGCCAAGACGAAGCGGCCGGCCCCGGAGATCGCGAGGCCGGCCGCGGGACGGCAGCGAAACTCAGCTGCCGGTCGTGACGGTGTGCGGCACGGAATCGTTGTTGTACCAGACGACCTGACCGCCCGGCTTGACCGAGACGTTCTTCGGGTTGAAGCCGGTGGAGGAGGCGTTCTGGATGTGCACGGTGATGATCGTGCTGTCGGCGGCCGCGCTCACGGTCACGTTGTTGCCGGTCATCGCCGAATGGATCGTGCAGTGGTACGGGAAGCTCCCGGCGGTCGCGAACGTGTGGCTGAACACGCCCGTCCCGGCCGTGATGTTGCCCGAATTCAGCTCGGCGCCGCCGCCGCCGCCGCCCGGGGGCGCCGTCGACTTGCTGCTGCTACCGCAGGAGTAGATCGCAAACAGGCTCAGGCTCGCGCAAACGACACCCAGCGAGCTCACCCAGAACCAGCGCCGCTTCATCATGTGGACTCCTCTGACATGAAGTGCGACCCCTGTTCCGGTCAAGGCAAGGGCCGAAGACTCATCGCTTGATACTCCGCCGCGCCCGACCACGGCATCATGTCTTTGACAAGGATGCGCGACGGCGAGCGTGTTTAGCGATGGCGAACGGGTACGCACGGCGATCGACGTGCGCTCGAGGGGCGCTCCACGTCGCGTGGCCATCTAGTGCATGGCGACGGTTGGGATGCCCGGTCAGCAATTACGATTCGCTGCGGATCGATATCCGCGGGATCGGACGGCGGGAAAGTTTCGCGGCCCGCCTGGTCGCGACGGACCCCGGACCTCCGGCGGCTGCGGTCCGCCTCAAACGGGCGAGTGCGGAGCGGGCGGGCCGCCGACGCGCCGGCGCGCACGCTTGCGGCCCTTCGCGGCCTCACCGCCGGCGAGGAACGCCGCGAGGCCTAGGATGAGCACGGCGAGCGAGAGTTGAAAGGTGACGAACATCGCGACCTTCAACACCGCGAAGCCGGGGTTCCAGAAGCGCGTCATCCAACCCGCGGCCTCCGAGAGCAGCGCCGAGCCGAACGCGATCACGATGAACGCGACCTTCACCGCGAAGCGAGTGGGCACGAAGATCAGCAGGTGCGTGAGGAGCAGAAGCACGAGCGCGAACATCGGCAGGTGCATGTGTGTCACCTCGAGCATGCTCTCGGCCGAGCGTGCGGGCACGAACTCGGCTTCATCGCCGCGGTAGTACTGGGCGACGGACGCGGGATCCAGCGTCATGTGCGAGAGGTACAGCGCGAGGTTCGTGCACCAGAAACCGGCGAGCAGCAGCAACGCCAGCCCGAGCGTGAGGCGCATGAGCGGCTGGTTCTGGAATCCGCCCGACTGGAGGTATTTCACTTCGCGCCTCGCGCGCCGGGCGCCGCGTTCGGGTCCGACGCGCGCTCGGCCGGGGGCAGCAATTGTTCCAGCGCGAGCGCGAGGCGCGTCGCGTCCGTGATCGCTCGCGAACTGAGCGTCGCGCCGGCCAGCATGCGGATGCCGCGCTCCGGCCAGAGTTCGTCGTCGAGCGGGCGCCCCTCGAATTGCCCGAGCCAGCGCGCGCCCGGTTGGTAGTCGGGCGGCTCATGAAACGCCAAGATGTCGACGCGCCGCACCCGATGGTCGGGCGCGATCACGACCATGAAGATCGCGGGCATCGTGCGCACGGTGCGCGTGTCGAAGAACGCGGTGCCCGCGAGCGAGTCGCCGCGCCACGCGCGATACGCGACCGCGAGGCGCGACGTCACGCGCACGCGCGCGCGCTGCTCGACGGCGCTCACCTGCGCGCTGTCCATCACGAGCGCGCGTCGCTCGATGCGCGCGTTGGGGAACGCCTCGGCGAGCGCCTCCTTCTGCGTCATGAACACGACGGCCGCGACCGGTCGTGCCGGCACGAAAGCGACGAGCGCGGCGGCCAGCGTCGCCGCGTGGAGCGCGCGCACGCTAGAACAGGTACCCGAGCGCCACGTTCCATCGCGCCGTCGACGTGCGGGCGTTGTCGCGCAGCAGTTCGCGCTCGGCCTTCAGCGAAACGTTCGGGTGCGGCTTGAACGCCGTGCCGACCACGATCGCGCGCCGCTGGTTCGCCGGATCTTCGCGGCCGCCCGGCACGTTCTGCTGCGTGCTCCACCGTTCGAAGCGCGCGTATGGCAGCAGCGCGTAGTGCGTGCCGGGCCGCGCGGCACCGAGCAGGTCGACCGCCGCCTCGAGATAGCCACCGAACACGCGCTCGCCCAGACGTTCCGCGCCCGTGAGACCGAGCGCGTCCGACAGCGCGCCCGCGTCGGCGAGCGTGCCCGCGCTCCACAGGCCGCGCGCGTCGAGGCCACGGCGCTGCCAGCGCGCGTGCGCGTCCCACAGCGTGACGACGGGCGCGAGGTGCGCCCCAGCGGGCTGGTCGCGCTGCCATGCGTCGCCGCGGAATCCCGACACTCCGACGAGCAGCCCGGGGAGCCCCGTCCAGTCGAGGCGCGCGGTGACGGCGGGATGGGTGAACAGGCTCTCCGTCCCATGCTGCCGACCCTCGGCGAACGCGCCATCCGCGCTGAAGCGCGACGCGTCCAGCCCCTCGATGACGTAGGCGCGATACGCCCAACCACTCGGCAGCTCGCCGTAGACGCCCGCGCCGTTCCCGCTCCACGTCGTCGGCAGAATCGCGTCCTCGACGTTCGGGCGGCGCGCGCCGATGAGCATCGGAGGTTCGTGGATCTCGTTCGTGATGCCGACGGGAACGAGCAGCTTGCCCGCCCGCACGCCGAAGCCGCGATGACGCGACCAGTCGAGGTACGCGAACTCGAGCGTGGCCTCGCCGGACAGCGCGACATCGCCCTCGCCGCTCGTCGGGCCGACCGTGGCCGTGCCTTCGTCGAGCACGCCGCCGTGTTCCCACTCCATCTCCGAGTTCAGGAGCAGTTCGTCGCTGAACTTGTATCCCACGTAGATCACGGCACGCAGGAAGTCCGCGCGCGGCGCGAGCCCGGACAGGGTGTCGTCCTGGCGCGTGCGATCGGGGCGCTCGAACTGCATCTCGCCGTAGCCGCCGATCGAGACGCCGCCCGTCGAGCCGTACACCTTCGCCGCGGCCGGCGCGAGTCCGAGGCGCATGGCGAGACGCGTCGTGTCTGCCGCGCTCCCGAGCTTCAACTGCTCGATCTCTTCCGTGAGCGCGTCCACTTTGCGCTCCAGTTCCGCGACGCGAGGGTCGTCGTCAGCGCGAAGGGCGCGGGGAGCGAGGAGGGCGACCGCAAACGCGACAGCGAGCGAGACGAGGAGCGACCAACGCGACATACGGCGAGCGGTCCTTTCGAATCCGAGGGTGGATCGGGAAGGCGGCGGAGCAGGCTTGTAGCCCGACTCAGTTCATCCACTGCACGGCAATGCCCGGCTCGACGGACACGGTCGCGAGGTGCCAGCGCCACGCGCGGATGCCGTCCTGTGTCGGCTCCATCCACAGCGCGCCGATCTCGGGATGGCCATCGAGGTACGCGTCGACCGCGTCACGGCCCATGACGAGGAACGCGGTCGACAACCCGTCAGCCCGCGTGCCGCTCGGCGCCAGGACCGTGACCGACGCGTTCGTGTTCACCGGCTCGCCGCGCCGCGGGTCAAGGATGTGTCCGTAGTCTCGCCCGTTCGCCGTGAAGTGGTGTTCGCTCTGCGACGACGTCGAGATCGACGTCCGGCGCACGACGAGTCGCACCGCCGGCTTCAGGCGATCCGCGGGGTCCGCGATCTGGACGGTCCACGCTTCGCCGTCCGTGAACGTCGAGATCTGGCCGCCGAGATTGACAAGCGCGCGCTTCACGCCGCGCCGATACAGCTGGTCCATGGCCGCGTCGAGCGCGAAACCTTTGCCGATGCCGCCGAAGTCGAGCCCCATGCCGGGCCTTGGGAAGCGCACCGTGCGCGCACCCGGCACCACGGACAACAGGTGAAATCCGACGAGCGCGCGCGCGTCCGCGAGTTCGCCGGGCTCGGGCACGCGGCCGTCGCCGCGCAGGTCCCAAACCCGATTCAGCGGCTCGACAGTCGGGTCGAACGCGCCATTGGTCTCGGCGGCGATGACCAGGGCAGAGTCGAGGCATGCGTAGAACGGCTCGGAGCACCCGATGCGCGTCTCCGCGCCGGCCGCGTTCACGTGGGATAGCTCTGAGTCCTCGCGCCACGAGCTGAGGACGCTATCGAGGTCGGCGATCGTGTCGAATGCCTCCTGCATGCAACGCCGGCTCCATTGCGAGTCACGGCTCTCGACCGACACCGTGCACGTCGTGCCCATCAACTCGCGCGCGCCTTCGACCTGTTCGCGCGTGTCGTGCAGACCCGGACGCCGCGCGGGGCCCTTGGCGGCCACGGAGGAGAACGCCACGCTCACGAGCAGGGCGCTCGCCGCGAGTACGGCCCGCGTGCGAAAGGCGCGGCGGATCACGGGCGCACCGGTCCCAGGCAGGCCAGGTCGCACGTCGCACACTCGGCGAGCGTCGGCCGGCATGTGCGGTGGTACTCGGCGAACCGATGCTGGAAGAATTCGCGCAGCTCGCCGTCCTCGCGCAGGAGCTTCAGCAGGTCGAGCAGGCGCTCGGTGGTGGCGCCGCTGACGTCGTGTTCCAGAAGACAGGCTTCGTGCTCGGCCGCCGCCGCGGGCACGCCGAGGACGTCGCGCAGGAACGCGCGCGTAACCGCGAACCGATGGTGCACTTCGCGGGCGATGCGCTCGCCGCTCGGTGTCAGCACGAGGAAGCGCCGCTCGTCGTGGCGCACGAGGCGCTTGGCCTCGAGCGCGCGCAGGCCCACGGACAGCGTGGGCAAGGCGACGCGCAGCTCGCGCGCGACGTCGGTGAGGCGCGCGTAGCCGAGGTGCGAGCGCACTTCCCATATCGCACGCAGGTAGTGTTCGTGGCTGGCGGACAGGCTGCGCGATCGCGTCTGCTTACCGGAGAGCATGGGCTCCTCGCCATTCGTAAGGGCGGCCTAACGAAACTTAGGCTGCACTAAATACCGGGCGAGAGGCGGGAAGTCAAGGGGCTTCAGCGCCGGCTGCGGCCGCGGCGCACCGATTCCGCCGCGCCGTCCGCCCCGCGCGGCGCGCGCCCGGCATCCTTCAGCGCGCGCCGCAGGATGAACTCGAGCTGGGCGTTCAGGCTCCTCAGGTCGTCGGCGGCCCAGCGCTGCAGCGCCTCGAGCACGAGCGGATCGAGCCGGAGCAGGAACGGCTTCCGCTCGGACACCCGCTCATCCCCCGTACAGCGTGCCGGCGTTCACGACCGGCTGGGTATGCCGATCGCTGCACAGCACGACCAGGAGGTTGCTGACCATCGCCGCCTTGCGCTCCTCGTCGAGCGTCACGACGCCGCGCTGGCTGAGCTTGTCGAGCGCCATCTCGACCATGCCGACGGCGCCCTCCACGATCGTCGAGCGCGCCGCCACGATGGCGCTGGCCTGCTGGCGCTGCAGCATGACACTGGCGATCTCGGGCGCGTACGCGAGATGACTGATGCGCGCCTCGACGACCTGGACGCCGGCCCTCGCCAGGCGCTCCTGGATCTCCTTGCGCAACTGGTCCGCGACTTCGCCCGTGCTCGAGCGAAGCGCGATCTCGCCGTCGACGTGGGTGTCGTACGCGTACGACGTCGCCAGGTTGCGCAGCGCGGCTTCGCTCTGCACCTTGACGAAGTTGTTGTAGTCGTCGACCTGGAACACCGCTTCCGCCGTGTCCACGACCTGCCACACGATGACCGCGGCGATTTCGATGGGATTGCCCGAGTGATCGTTCACCTTGAGCTTCGCGCTCTCGAAATTGCGCACGCGCAGCGACACGCGACGGCGCGGCGCGGTGAACGGGTTCACCCACCAGAAGCCGGCCTTCTTGATCGTGCCGGAGTACGTGCCGAACAGCTGCAGCACGCAGCCTTCGCCCGGGCTCACCAGCAGCAGCCCGGCGAAGCACACCGTGAAGACCAGCACCAGGAAGATGCCGAACAGGAACATCGGGACCGAGCCACCGCGCAACATGGTGATCGCCCACCACGCCGCGCCGATGTCGCCGGCCAGCAGCAGCACGACCATGAGTCCGCCCGGCAGCGCCGGGGCTTCGTTTTCGCGAATCATCGGAGCCCTCCTCTGGGTGATGTCGCTATGATATCATTCTGATTCCAGAGGCGCCAGTGGGATTCCAGGGATTTTCCGACGATGGGAACGAGGCCGGCCGTCAGCGGCCGAGGCGCCAGAACGGAACGAACGCCGGCACGCGCCGCGCGTAGTCGTCGAACCGTGCGCCGAACGCGCCGCGCAACAGCCTCTCCTCGGCGCGAATGCGGATCAGCGTGCCGATCACGAACGCGCCGCCGGCGACGGGCAGGCCGATCCAATGGCCGTAAGCGAAACTCGTGGCCAGGAGCTTGCCGAACATCGCGGTATAGATGGGATGGCGCACGATCTGGTACGGCCCGGTGGTGACGAGCTCGTGCTCCTCGACGAGCCGCGCGCTGTAGCTCCATTGCCGGCCGAGCGTGCGCACGGCGGACAGCCCGAGCCACGCCGACGCGATCGACAGCAGGGGCGCGAGCACGTCGGCGGCGATCTCGACGGCGCCGAGCGGCGCGTCCGCGCGCGGGAACGGTCGCTGCAGCATCCACACCAGCGCGAAGCCCGCCATCTGGAGCGCGATGCCGACCCACGACACGCGCGCGCGCTTCTCGACGTGCTCGGACGCCGCGGGCTTCTTCTTCGCGAAGAAGAACGAGAAGAACGCCAGCCAGCCGAGCGCGACGAGCGCGCGCGACACGGCGGGCAGCGTGGCCGGCGGGGCGATCACCATGGCGCGGGATGGTAGCGTATGCGCGATCGAACGCTCACGAATCGGAGGCTGACATGCCCCGCGCGAACCGAGGCGGCTGGAAGACTTGCTCGCGAGGCCACAAGTATCGCGGCCGCGGATGCCCCACCTGATGGAGCGGATTCCGCGCCACCGGGAGTGCGCGCCCGAAACTCAAGCGCCGTCGAGTCGGGAAACCGAAGCGCCGTCAGGCGACCGGGCCGTGACGACGGCGCTCGACCGGAATCTGCATCTCGGTCAGAAAATCTTCCGGTTTGTCGACGAGGTACGCGTGCGGCAGGCGTACGGGCTCGGGCGCGCCGGCGTTGAACTGGAGGAACACTTCGCGGAACGGGCCGGCGGGCCGGAGGCGGCGCGCCTGCAGCCAGCCCAGCAGCCCGCGCATGACGCCGGCCCACTGGTCGTAGCTGCCGGCGTAGACGACGCAGGCCGCGGTGGCCACCGCGGGCAGCGTGCGTACCCGCGCCTGGCCGACGCGCGTTCCTTCGCACATGACCGGAACCGCGACCTCGACGCTCACATCCTCGTCGCGATGAGCGCGATCGTGATAGATCGCGAGCGGCGGGCCCTCCGCGCGAGCGCCGTCGGCCGCGACGTCGCGCTCGAGCGCTTCGAACAGCTCCTGAACGCCGTCATCGAGCGAGGTCACGCGGGCGCGTCGCGTCGCGACGCGAACGGCGGGGAGTTCGGCGAGCACGACGACGGGCAGCGTCGGCGGCGCGCCGCTCTCGATCTCGGCCAGGCTCGCGATCACGGCGTTCAGCCGGCGTTGGTCGACTGCGAGCTGGCGCTCGAGCTCCAGACGCTTCGCCGAGAGCAGCCGGGCGAGCGCGGATTTCTTCATGCCGGCGTCGAGCAGTTCGCGGATGTGCTCGAGCGCGAAGCCCTGGCCCTTGAGCGCGAGGATGCGCTGCAGCTGCCGGACCTGGCGCGCCGCGTAATGGCGATAGCCGGTCTCGGGGTCCACGAACGCGGGCTCGAGCAGCCCGAGCCGATCGTAATGGCGCAGCGTCTTCACGCTGACCCGCGTGAAGCGCGAAAAATCGCTGATGCGAAACATGGGCGCCCTCTAGCGACGTTCGTCCCGCGCCCCGAGCGTACGGAGCCACGCGATGACGCGATCCGTCAATGCGCTGTCGAAGTGTCCGCCGACGCCGCGATACGCGTCGAGCGGCGTCGCGTACACCTCGAGGTTGTGATCCGTCCGCGGCACCATCTCCAGCGTCACGCGCCCCGGCCGTCGCGCGTTCACGAGGCGTTCGATGTGCGCGGCCTCGGCGCGACTCATGATCCAGTCGTATTCGCCATGCAGCACGAGCACCGGCACCTCGAGCGCGGCCCAGGCTTGTTCGACGTTCAGGTCCTGCAGCCCCTGATAGTAGGCGGCGGGTCGTCCGTACTGACCCTCAGGAGCGTCGTGCCACAGCGGCGCGAGATCCGGACGTCGCGCCAGCACCTGGGCCGGCGTGAGGTCGTGATTGAGGTACAGCGTATAGAAGTCCGCGTAGCCGCGCAGCGCGCGATGGACGTCCGCGGGCGCGACGCCGTCCAGCGTCATGCGCGCGCGCTCGATCTCGAGCATGTGCTCGAGCCACGTGCGCGAGAAGCCACCCGACACGATCAGCCCGGCGACCGGATGTTCCGTCGCGAGCACCGGCGCGAGCGCGCCGCCGATGCTGCCGCCGAACAGCACGATGCGCTCCGCGTCCACGCCGTCCAGATGGCGAACGTCCGCGAGCGCGGCCCGGAACGCGGCGAGATCGGTCGCCAGGTCGTTGGTCGAGCAATCGGGCCCTTCACTGTCACCGCTGCCCGGCTTCTCGACGCGATACAACGCCCAGCCGCTGCGCGCGGCGAGCGCGTGCAGGAGCTGTATCCACCCGTCGCCGGGCGTCACGCCCTCGACCGCGTCGCACGACAGCCACGGGATGAACACGATCGTGGGCAGTGCGCCGCGCGCGCCGACCGGACGCGTGAAGACCGTGCGCACGCGGTAGCCCGCCGGCGTCACGACCGAGCCGTAACGAACGTCGCAACCGGCGATCCGTTCCTCGGGCACGGCGGGCAGCGTCAGCCCGATGGCCCGCGCCGCGCCGTCGCGCTCGACCTCGAGCTTCACGCGGTCGCCTCCGCGGAACATCCGGCGCACGTGCGCGATGGTTCGCGCGTCGCCGAGCGCGGCTCCGTTGATCCTCAGCACGCGATCGCCTTCGCGCAGCCCGGCGCTGTCGGCCGCGCTGCCGTCGCGCAGCCCGCGCACTTCCGCGGCCGCGCCGCTCGCGACGAGCCGGAATCCCCAGTCCGCGCGGCGGCGCAATTCGCTGGAATCGATGCGGGACGTGAATAGCAGGGCGGCCGTGAGCACGCTGCACGCGGGATCTCTCATCGCGGGGTTCTCCCGTCGGCACGCTCCGACGACCACCGCCGGAAGCCGCCGACGGGGAACAGTGCAAAGGTTCCCGCGAGGGGAGAGTCAAGAGCGTCGCCGCGCGGCCCGGGGGCCGCGCCACTCGGCGGACCCACGCCGTGCGGAGGCGCCCTACGCGCGGCGCCGCGCCGCGCGCCGCTTCCACCACAGGAGCGCGCCGGTCGCGGCCTGGAGCACCATGACGAGCGCCGCCAGCGACATCAGCGCACGCGTCGGATTGCCCGCGACGTCGCCGGTGTGGAGCTGTCGCACCCAGTACGAGTAGCGCGCCGGGAACGCCGCGCGGCGGATGTCCTGGGAGACCGCCACCGATCCGTCGTGCGGGTCGAGCAGCACCCAGCTGCGCCCGCCCGGCGTGCGGTCGCCCGGGGTGCGCATGCGAATTTCGTAAGGCGCATCCGGCGCGTCGGGCAATCCGATGAGGATCGGCACGGCGCCGGGCAGCGCGGCGCGGGCGCGGGCCAGCGCCTGCTCGGCGGAAATGACGGGCGCGCCCTGGCGGGGCGCGACGTGGGTCTGGCGCGGCACCGGCCGCGCGTGGTTCCACGAATACAGCTTCGGCACGATTGCGTCTTCGTAGCCGATGAGCACGCCGGTCACCGAGGCGAGCAGCAGGAACAGATACGCGTAGAAACCGGTCACGGCGTGCAGGTCGAACGTGCCGCCGAGCGCCGAACCGCGGCGCACGAGACGTGTTCGTCGCGTGCGCCACCACAGGATCGGCCCGGTCAGCACGACAAACAGCGCCGCGACTCCCGCCGAGGCCACGATCGTCTTGCCCGGGCGGCCGAGCAGCAGCTGTGTGTGCAGCGAATGCACCGCCTGGAGGAAGGGCGAGCCGCGGCGCGAGCCCAGGACTTTGCCCGTGCGACCGTCGACGAACACTTCGCGGCCGTCGTCGAGGTACGCCGACGTAGATTCGTGCGCGTTCAGCGGCAGGCGAAATCCGAGCGGCGCGTTCGCGTGCTCGTGCGCGGCCACGATCGCCGCGACCCGCTCGAGCGGCAGCGCCGGCGCGGCGGACATGGGCACTTCGAACAGGCGGCGCGCGAAAAGCCGATCCAACGGGCTCTCGAACGCCATGATGCTTCCCGTGACGCCGAACAGCACGACGAACACGAGAGCGACGAGCGACACGTAGCGGTGCGCGATCAGCGTGAGACGCATCATGGTCGTGGCTCCTCAGATCACCGCACGCGTGCGGAGGTCGTAGCGGGCGCCGCTCGACAACACGAGGAACGGCTGGCCGCCATGCTGGCGCCCGTCGAAAACAGTGACGTGCCCGCGCCCGAGCACGGCGCCGACCCCGGCGTGGACTTCGAGCGCGGTCGCTTCGTCGATGCCGATGACGAGCAGCCCCGGATACGCGGCCGCGAACTTGCGGGCCGCCGCCTCCAGTTTGAATTCGGCGAAGTGCGGGACGATCGCCACGTTGCGCAGCAGGCCGAACGCCGGTTCGTGCGGATGGCCGATCACGACGCTCTCCGCCGGCACGCCCGCGTAGAGATGGCCCGAGACGCCGGCGCGCAGGATCATGGCCCGCGAGCCCCAGATCACCGCACCCGCCGACGTGCCGCCGATCACGCCACCGCGCTCGAGCAGCGCGACCATCTCGCGCTCCGCGCGCGTCCCCATGTAGCGATCGATGATCGCTCCGGGCTCGCCGCCGTCGATCCACAGCCCGCGCGCGTCGCGCAACTGTCCGACGAAGCTTTCGGAGTCCGCCGCAGCGCGCGACGCGGCGTGCCATACACCGACGTGGTGCGCCTGCAGCAGCGCGGCGAGCGCGCGACCGTCCGGAGGCTCCGTCGTGCCCCTCAGCGCCATCGAGGCGTCGGGCAGGTCGAGGAGGGCGGCGTCCGCGCCTCCCGCCAGCTTCACGAAGCGTAGGAAGAGATCGCCCTGCCCCGCGCCACCGCCGACGAGAAACAGCGTGCCGCGCTCGAGGCAGGGATGCGTGTTCGACGTCGGGCTCGCTGGCAGATCGTGCGCGCGATACACCGAATCGGGCGCCGGAGCGATCGCGATCGGCGTTGGTGCCGGCGGCGCGTCGCGCACCGAGGACGGCAATCGAAGCGTATCCGCGCCGACCCGCGCGAGCCGGAACGTGTGCGTCTGGCCGTGGGGCACGGCGAGGATCAGCTCCAGCGAATCGCCCGCGGCGACGCCCGTGAACCTCAGTGGGCCCGAGTGAAACGTGAGCGAGTCGCCCGCCGCACGACCGTCCTCCACGTCGCCGAATGCCGAGCCGTCGACGTAGAACGTCCCGGCAATACCCACGTCACCGCGCGGCCGGCAAACGAGGGCCCCGTGCCGCGTGCGCGCCGTCTCGACGGACGCTCCCTCCCAGACGCCGGTGAACCGACCGGCGCCGGCGGCCGCGACCGCGAGCACAAGTGAGGCAATGGCGACGACCAGAACCGTGAAGCGGCTCATGCGGACAGCCTTTCCCAAGGGGCGTATCGACACACGCGATGTTAATATATTAACACCACGCTGGGCGCGCGAAATCCGCGCTTCGTGCAGGCGCGCGCCGTCAGCCGCCCGGCGCGGGCTTTCGCGGCGCGAACGCGGAGGGCGGCACGTCGAGGGCCTTGAACGTGCCGCCGCAGCTGTTAGTCTATTCGCACCTCGAACGGTCGCCGGCACGAACTCCGGTGGCGGCACGGCGGAAGCGTAGCCCCGCCGCGTGCAACGGCCGCCGTTCCCTTGGGAGGCTGCACCTCATGAGTCACCCGCTCGGACAACTCGGACGCCGCGAACGCCAGATCATGGACGTCGTGATCCGCCGCGGCCGCGTGACGGCGGCCGAAGTGCTGGACGAACTGCCCGACGCGCCGACGTCGTCCACCGTGCGCACGATGCTGCGTCTGCTCGAGACGAAGGGTTTCGTGCGGCATGAGTGGGATGGGCCGCGCTTCGTGTACTCGCCGACCGCGCAGCCGGGCCGGCTCCAGCGCTCCGCGGTCAAGCACCTGCTGAGCACGTTCTTCGACGGTTCGGTCGAGGCCGCGATCGCGTCGATGCTCGGCGACGCGAACAAGCCGGCGTCCGCGGAGGAGCTGGACCGCGTCGCGAAGCTCGTCGCGGAAGCGCGGCGCAAGAGCCGAGGCCGCAAGTGATCGACGTCACACACGCGCTGTTCATGGTGCCCGAGCCGATCCCGGCCATCGGCGTGTGCCTCAAGGTGACGGCCGTGCTCTCGCTCGCGTGGGGCGTGTCCACGCTCATGCGCCGGCGCTCCGCGTCCGCGCGTCATCTGGTCTGGGCCTTGGCGCTCGGCGGATCGGTCGCTCTCGCCGCGCTGACGCCGGTCGTCCCGCGAGTGCCGGTGTACATGCCGATCTTCGGTGTTTCGCCCGCGGCCGTCTGGTTCGGACTTCAGATCATCTCCACCGTGTGGCTCGTGGGTGCGCTCAGCGTCGCGGTGTGGCTGGCGAGCGGTCACGTGGCGCTCGCCCGAATCGTGCGGCGCGCGCGTATTGCGGCGCGTGTGAGCCCATGGCTCGACGGCGCGCTCGAGCGCGAGCGGGTGGATGGCCATCGCGTATTCGTGAGCGAGGACGTTCGCGTGCCGTTGACGTGGGGACTCGTCAGGCCGGTCGTGCTGATGCCGGCCTGCGCAGCGGCGTGGCCCGCGCGGCGCCTCCGGGCGGCGTGGCGCCACGAGTGTGCGCACGTGGCGCGGCGCGACTGCCTCGTGCAGGCCCTGGCGTCGGGCGCGTGCGTACTGTTCTGGTTCCATCCGCTCGTCTGGCTCGCCGTGCGCCATCTGCGCGCCGAGAGCGAGCGCGCCTGCGATGATCGCGTGCTCGCATCGGGTCTGGCCGCCCCGGACTACGCGGGACACCTGCTCGCGGTCGCGCGTGAGCGCTGGCGCGTGCCCGCGGCGCTCGCGGCCGCGGGAATGGCCCGAGGCTGGGAGTTCGAGACGCGCCTCGTCGCTCTCCTCGACGACGGGCGGCCGCGTACGACGCTCGGACTGCGCGGCGGCCTCGGGATCGTGCTGGTCGCCGTCGCGTTGCTCGCGCCGCTGTCCTTGCTGCGGCTCCGCATCGCGCAGCCCTGGGCGGCGCCGGTCCACTCAGCGGCGGTCGGGACCACCCGTCGCTGAATGAGCGACTCGATTCATTCGGCAAGACACGATGCGGCTCGAGCCAGGCGGCCTTCCGTTACGCACCAAGCGTGATCGTTCAGAGTGGGGAGGTCCGCAGCGGGCCGTTGGGATCGAATGTGGTTATCGGGTCGGCGTGCCGATGAACGATCTTCCAGTCGTCGTTCTCACGACGAAGGGTCGTGGTAACCCGAAGGTCGAAGGGTTCAACCTTCGGGCGATCACCGACCCTGGCTCTCCAATGCTCGAGGTCAAGAAGACACACAAGTTCGGCGGTCGCGTATTCGGCGATCCGTTCGGCGCCGATGAACTCGCCTTCGCGAAATCGCGACGAGGCGAATTCCAGCGTCTTGGATACCTGCTCCCAACCACGGACGGCGGGACCGAACGGATTCGCGAGCGTCGCGTCGTCTCGATGTGAGTAGAGTGACTTCGCTGGCTCGGGGTTGCCCTTGGCAAACTTGTCCCACGCGGACTTGGTTTGCTTGTAGAACTCTTCGAAGTTCATCCGACCTCCTTCGCCAATCAGCGTCGACCCGTCCAGCTTGGGAATGAAATCACGAGCAACGAGGCGCGCGCCGAAGGGTAGCCCCTCGGCGCGCGCGCCTGCAGTTTCGTCCGCTTCGCAACCTCACCGATAGATCGCCTTCACACGGCCCCACGTGCTGCGGCGCGTGTCCGTCGGGTTGTTGCAACCCTGGCCGACAAAGGCACTGACCGTGCTCTCGTCCGCGGCGTTCACGACGCCATTCCCGTCGAGGTCGCCCGTCAGGTCGCTCGTGCCGATCTTCCCGTCCACGAGCGCGACGTCCGTCGCGTCCACCACGAGATCGGCGTTCTGATCCGCGGAGGCGGCGTAGATCGTCGAGATCAGCACGCCATCGGCGTAGATGCGGATTCCGGCGGAGGAGCATCCGCCGCCGGCGCGCAGATAGAACGGCGCCTGGCCGTTCGGGCCGGACAGCATGCGAATCGTCTTAGTGCCCTCGTCGAGGATGTAGGCATCGGGCAGCGGGCTCGACGCCTCCGTGCAAGGCACGAAGCCGGCGCAATTGTTGTAGTCGATGACCACGGTGGAGTTGGGGATGACGTTATTCGCGATGTCGCGCACGATGATCCCGGTCACGATGGCGCCGGCGGGCGTCGTCGCGAGCACCGGAGGCACGGTCGAGTTCTGTGAAGAAGGGACGCCGGCGACGGCGGCAACTGCGCATGCGACGGTGAGCGCGATGGCGAGCAACGCGGGGAGAGTGGTGCGCACGGGAACCTCCGAGTAGGCGTCGCGTGAGAAGCGGGGCGCGTGCGGTCCGGCCGGAGAGCATTCGGGCGGCGGGCGCCTCGGGTAACAGACGGAATCATACCGCGGCGACGCGTCAGCCGAGAGTGGCAATCAGCTTGGCTACTTGGCTTCGAGCTCGCTCACCCGGTCGCGGAGCCGCGCGACTTCCGACTGCAGGGCAACGATTTCGGCGGACAGTCGGGCGACGTCGAGCGGGTTGGGTCCGGACTCGGAACCCTCGGACGTGCGCCGCGGAGCGGAGGCCGGCGGGCCGGCATGCGGCGCGGCTGGGGCGCTATGACCTCCCGCGATTTCGTGGACAGCCGGCGACGACTCGGCGTGCGATCGTCCGGCGAGGCCGGTTTTCACTCCCGCGAGTTCCTCCGGCAGATACAGATTGTGGCTCACAATCTGCCCACGCCCCGCCGGCGTCAGCTCGAGCATGAGCCCGCGCTCGACGAGCGCCGTGACGATGGGCTTGAGCGCCGCGAGATCCGCGATCGGCTCCATGCGCGCGGCGCGACCGCGGAGTTCGCCCAATTGCTGCGCACCGCGCAGCAGGAGTTCCGCGAGCACGGCGAGTTCCGGGCGCGTCACGCCGAGCCACTCGTACGCGTGGTGTTTGTACTTGGAAACGCGTCCGAGCCAATCCACCTCGCTGACCGCGCCGAGATTGCGCAACTCGTCGAGCGCCTTCTCCACGCCGAAGTCATCGAGCGTCGTGAGCGGATCGCGATTGTTCTTCTGATTGCAGCCGGTGACGATCGCATTCACCGACATCGGATACGCGGCCGGCGTCGTCTTCGCCTTCTCGATCAGCACGCCGAGCACGCGGCGTTGCCGCGCGTCGAGCGGCTTCCACTTGGGCGCGGCGGTGGGGCGATCGGGCAGCTCGGTCATGGTTCCTCGTGAGCGCGGGGGCAAGCGGCGTGGCGTGCGAGCCAGTATAGCGTGGCGCACCGTGCGCGCGAGCGCGTCGAATGTCGCCGCCGAAAACGACCAGTGATCTCGCGCCCCACCTGCTAGCCTCGATGTGTTCGCACGAACGCCACCAGGGATTCGAGGAGAGCGCATGGCCACCGAAAACGAGTACGTGCTCGGCACGCACGACGCCGAGATCGAGAGGCTGGGGTTGCAGCATCGTGTGTGGCGCCCGTGGGCGACGCGCGCATGGCGACGCGCCGGATTCGCGAGCGGGCAGACGATCTTCGACGTCGGGTGCGGGCCGGGCTACGCGACGCTCGATCTCGCGGAGATCGTCGGGCCGGCGGGCCGCGTCGTCGCGGTCGATCGTTCGCGGCGCTTCCTGGACGCGCTGGAAGCGTTCGCGCGCGAGCGCGGTCTTGCGAACATCGAGACGCACGAATTGGATCTCGATCGCGATCCGCTGCCCGACGTGAAGGCGGACGGTGTGTGGACGCGCTGGGTCTATTCGTTCGTGAGCGAGCCCGAGGCGCTGCTGCGTCGCGCCGCGGCCGCGCTGCGCCCGGGCGGCACGATGGCGATCCTCGAGTACGCGGATTACCGCGCGTGGCGGCTGTGGCCGCGCCAGGAAGCGTTCGAGCAGTTCGTCGGCGACGTGATGGCGTCGTGGCGCAACAGCGGCGGCGAGCCCGACATCGCGCTCGAGTTGCCGCACTGGCTGGAAGCGCTCGGCTTCGATCTGTCGTCCGTCGAGCCCATCACGGAGCTGGCCCGGCCCGGCGACATGCTGTGGGAGTGGCCGAAGGCGTTCGTGGCCGTCGGCCTGCGGCGTCTCGTCGACCTCGGTCGTGTCGACGGCGCACGGGCGAGCGCGATTCAACGGGCGTTCGACGAAACGGAACGCAAGCCCGGCGCGTTCCTGCTGACGCCGACCGTGTTCGACATCGTCGCGCGCAAACGCGGCTGATGGGCTCGGAGCCGAACGTCGCGCCACGCCGCGACCTGTTCGATCTCACCGGCCGGGTCGCACTGGTCACCGGCGGCGCGCGAGGCGTCGGCCGCATGATCGCGGAGGGGCTCGTCGCGTACGGGGCCCGCGTGTACATCACGTCGCGCGATCGCGTCGCCGGCGAAACGACCGCGCGGCAGATGTGCGCTACCGGCGGCGAGTGCCGATCGCTCGTCGCCGAGCTCGTGGGGGCCGCCGGCGCGCGAGCCCTGGCGGACGCGCTGCGCGAGCGCGAACCCGCGCTGCACGTGCTCGTCCACAACGCGGGCGCCGCGGAGGTCGCGGCGTTCGAGGACTTCACGGAGCTGCAGTGGGACCGCGTCATGGACGTGAACGTCCGCGCCCCGTTCTTCGTGACGCAGGCGCTGCTCGACCTGCTGTGCGCCGGCGCCTCGCGCGAGCGGCCCGCGAAGGTCATCCACGTCAGTTCGGTCGACGCGATCGGCCTGAACGCATGCGAAGCGTATTCCTACGGCGCGAGCAAGGCCGCGCTCAATCAACTCACGCGCCAACTGGCGGCGCGGTTGATCGATCGCAACATCGTGGTCTCGGCGATCGCGCCCGGCGCGTTCGCGTCGGACATGAATCGCGCGGCGCGCGATCGACCCGAGCGCCTCGCGAAGCGCGTGCCGGCCGGGCGCATCGGAACGCCGGACGACATCGCGGGCGCCGCGATCTACCTGGCGTCGCGCGCCGGCGACTACGTCGTGGGCGGCACGCTCGTCGTCGACGGAGGATTCGCGTACGCACTGCCGACGCACGGGCAGCCGCTCGAGGGCGCGTGAGCGCCCGTCGCCCGGGCGCGCTATCGCCGCGCCTCGCGTCTCGCCGGCCACTCGCGCGCGAGCAGGCCGAACACGGCGCTGTCCGAGATCTCGTCGCCCACCTGCCAGCGCTCGAGCAGCAGCCCCTCACGGCGAAAGCCCAGGCGTTCGAGCGAGCGTAGCGACGCGAGATTGTCGGGGTGGATGTCGGCTTCGAGGCGACGCAGGCCCATCGGACCGAACGCGTAGTCGACGACCGCGTTCAGGGCTTCGCTCATGAACCCTTGGCCCCAGTGGTCGCGGTTCATCCCGTAGCCGAGGTCGGCGCGGTCGCTCTGCTCGACGAAATTGAACAGGGACACGTGCCCGATCAGGCGATCGTCCTCGGGCCGCGTCATCGCCCAGCGCAGTGCCGTCCGCGCCGGAAACAGTGACATCGCGCGCTCGACCGCGGCCTCCGCCTCGGCGACGTCGCGCATCGGCGGCTTGCTCCAGTAGCGCATCGCCACCGGATCGCTCTCCATGGCGAACACGGCGTCGACGTCGTGCGCGGCGGTCTCGCGGAGGACGAGGCGGGACGTGGTCAGCATCGGGAACTGGGCTGGGAAGTCGAATGCCATGGGTGCTCCAGAGTCGTGTGACGTATCTTCGGCCCGTGACGGTGAAATAATTGCGCACAATCGTCCACAATGCGACTCGACACGAGTACCTCCGAGCGCCATCTCGAGCAGGCGCGCGACGCAGTCGCTCGCGACGGGAGACCAGGATGCGATGGCAGTCGAAACGCGGCGCGCGATTCTGGAAGGCCACGTCCGTGCGGTCGCGCGTCCTCTTCGGCGTCGCGGTCTTCTTCATGTTCGGCGCCATGGGTGTGCTGGTCGACGTCGCGCAACCGGCGCACACGCCGCTCTGGAGCCTCGCGGTCTATGTCGCGCTGCTGGGCGTCGTCGGCGTGTCGTACGTCTTCGCGACACTGTGGGACCTGCGCCTGGTTCCCGTCGCGATCGGACTCCACGCGGCCGTGTCGTCGTTCGCGAAGTGGGCAACCGCGGGGACGCGGGTGAGCGTGTTCGCGCCGGCCGAGCAGCACACACGACTCGTCCTGGATGCGTTCGCCACCCTCTTGTTCGTCGTCATCAGCTACGGGCTCTTCATGCGCTTCATGCACTCCGTGGTGCGCGGCCACGCTCGATTGCAGACCGAGATGGATCTGGCGAAGGGGATCCACGATGCGCTCGTGCCCGTCGTGTCCGGTCGATCCAATCACGCGGACTACTACGGACGCTCTCAAGCGAGCGGCGCCATGGGAGGCGATCTCGTCGATGTGTTCGAGGGCCCGGACGGCACGACGTTCTATCTGGTGGACGTCTCCGGCCACGGAGTCGGGGCCGGCGTCCTGATGGCGATGCTCAAGAGTGCGTCACGGGCCGCGCTCGCCGGGGGCGCGACGCTGCCGGTGCTATTGCGCGACCTCAACCGCACCGTTCACGAGCTCGGCAGACCCGGCACGTTTGCGACGTGTGTCTGCCTTCACGTGAACCGCGCGGGCCAGGCGCACTACGCGCTCGCCGGGCACCTCCCGATCCTCCATCGTCATGCCGGCACCGGTGAGGTCTCGGAGCTCGTGGTCGGCGGGCCACTGTTGGGATTCGGGGCCGATGCGCGGTACGAATCGATCGCCGTCGAGCACGCGGCGGGCGACACCTTCATGCTCCTCACCGACGGACTGACGGAGATCTTCCACCGCGACGGCAGCGAGTTCGGCATGGACGGCGTGCGGACGGCGGCGTTCGCGGATGGCGCGATCGCGTTGAAGGAAACCGCGGACGCGGTTTTCGCGAGCGCGGCGCGCTACGGCCAACAGCTCGACGATCAGACGGTGCTCCTGGTGCGGCTCACAGCGTGACCGGATGAGCAGGGCCAAGCGTGGGGTGAGCCAGCGGCAGCACTCGCGCGTCAGAACCGGCTCGTCACCCTAGCCGCGAAGACCAGTCGACGGAACATGGCCACCTCCGAGGAGACGAGTACTTCCCTAGCGAAGGTACACGGCGCGAGCGGCCGTCACTTGCGTACCCTGTGAAAGCCGGACGAGGTACACGCCCGCCGGCAGCAACGCACCGTCCGCCAGTCGAACGGAGTACTCGCCCGGACCGGACGTGATCTCTCGAGTCCAGACGCGGCGACCAGCCGTATCGAATATCTCGAGCGTCGCGGGCGCAAGGCCCAAGAGCGCGAGCCGCACGGTGCCTCCTGCGGTCATGGGGTTCGGCTGCATGCCGCGGATCCCGAACGCAGGTTGCGAGGCAGGCACGGGGCCGGCATCGCTCGGAGTAGCGCCGCGTTTGTGAACGACCTCCGCCGCGCCTGCCGGGCCGAGCGGCGTGAGCAACATTGCAAAGCTGCCCCTTCGGAAATCGTTCCACGCCACGATCGCGTTGCCACGCTGGCCGCCGACGAGACTCAGGCCGACCTCGTGGTTGTAGTCGGGTTCGGCCACTCGACTGACGACGGTTCCGTTCCCGACCCAGCCGGGCGCGGGTCGCCCCGAGGGCGTGAGCCGCTGCGCGAACACCCGGCCGCCCGCGACGGGATCGCCCCACGCGAAGTACGTGCCGTCGAGACCGTCGTCAGCCACGAGAACGGGTCCACGTTCTCCCGTGCCCAGGCTCACGGCGACGCCGTCCGGCCTCCATCGGAGGCGACCATCGCGGCGAACCGCCTGCGCGTAAATGCCGATATCGGAGCCTTCACGACCATCGCGCCACGCGAAGATGGCGCCGCCCGCCCGATCGGCGGCGCAATCGAGCGTCGACTGCTCGCCGGGGGCCGAGCAAACGCGCACATCATGGCCCCACGGCAGATTGCCATCGGCAGCGACGCGCGCGGCGACGATGTTCAGGTCGACGCCGTGTGCGCCGGCCCACCCGATGATTGCGCCGGAGTCTCCGTCGCCTGCGGCGGCGATCGCCGTGTGATAGTCGGCCCACACCCACCCGCCGTCCGCCGGGATGGCATCGACAATTCGATCGTACGTGTCCGACGAGACCACCTTCCCGTCGGTGTCCCAGCCGACGTCACCCGACGCCAGGACGTGCTGACCACGAATCCGCAAGCTGGTCTCCGACGAATCCCGCTGCGCCCAGAACACGAGTGCGCCGCCGTGCCCGTCGCCAACCAGGGCGGGGATGGTGGCGGCGCCGCGACCCAACCGAACCGTGACGCCGTCGTCGCCCCACAGCCGCGCACCGGCTGCGGTCACGCGCTGCGCGACGACGCGCGGATTCGGCCAGTCCGGCAAGTCCGCCCAGCCCAGCCATGCGATCAGCACGCCGCCTGCCCCGTCGAGCGCCATGCGCGGGAAATGAAGCCCCTCGAATCGTGGGTTGAGGTATTGGGTCTCAAGGAGCACGCCTTCGGCCGGCCAGCCGTCGGCGACGGTGCCGCGATCGCTCCGGCGATGCAGATAGAACTGCTTCGGGTACCAGAAGCCGCCCGAGCCGTCGTAGGGCGCCTGCTCCGCAGTCAGCTCGAACGTACCGCCATCGCCGTCCGGAAGGATCGCTCTCGGCGCGATCGAGGTGTGCTGGCTCCTCGTCACGCCGGGCGTCAGGTCGATTCCGCCGTACGACCATCCCGCGGTGGTGTCGCCGCTCGCGTCCAGGTGGAAGAGCTGCGGATAGAGCGAACCGGCGTTCGTCGAGCCGAAGATGCCGCCGCGCCCATCGGGCCCGACGATCATGCCCGAGAGGGAGGATATCGGGGAGCCATCCTGCCTCCACTCGGCTCGGGCGATCGGGCTGCACACAGCGGTCCATGCGACCGCGGCGACAATGGCCGATCGAAGATGTCGTCCCATGACCCGACTCCTGACGTAAGGGCCGCAATGATACCCCACGCGCCCTGTTCGGAATCCCCGCTTCGATCGTAGGGAAATGACGGCTGAACCCGTCCGTCCCGACTTCGCAGGGGGATCCATGCGCACGAACCCGTTTCCACTCGCCGCCTTGGTGGGCGTGGCCCTCGCGTGGCCCGCGCTGGCCGCGGCTCAGGCCTTCACGCTCGGGGTGCGCGCGGACCTGCCGAACACCGGCAATCCGACGTTTGTCACGATGGCCGACGTGAACGGCGACGGCAAGCCGGACCTCGTGAACACGAACGCCTCCGGCTCCGTCTCGATTCGGCTTGGCAACGGGCTCGGCAGCTTCGGCACGAGGATCGACTACCCCACGGGATCCTTTGCGTACTCGGTCGCCGTCGGCGATCTCAATGGCGATGGCAAGCTGGACCTCGCGGTCGCGAATCAGAGCGCTGGCAAAGTCTCGGTTCTCCTGGGCGACGGGGCCGGGGGCTTCGGCCCGAAGACGGACTTCACGACCGGGACGAGCCCGGCGTCGGTCGCGATCGGCGATCTGAACGGGGACGGCAAACCCGACCTGGCGGTCACGAACGCCGGCGCGGCCTCGGTCTCGGTGTTCCTCGGCAACGGGACCGGCGGCTTCGCGCCGAAGGTCGACTACACCGTGGGCTTCCAGCCCTACTCGGTCGCGGTCGGCGACCTGAACAACGACGGCCGGCCGGACATGGCGGTGTCGTGCTTGAACTCGGGCTTCGTTTCGGTCTTCCTCGCGAACGGCGCCGGCGGATTCGTGGCCAGGACCGACTTCACGACGGGCGGCAACCCGAGCGCGGTCTCGATCGGCGACCTCAACAACGACGGCAAGGCCGACCTCGTCGTGTCGAACAGCTCCAACTTGGTCTCGGTGCTCCTCGGCACCGGCGCCGGCGCATTCGGCGTCCACTCCGACTTCGCGACTGGGCTCGGCCCGGTGCAAGCCGTGATCGGCGACGTGAACGGCGATGGCAAAGCCGACGTGGCGACGATCAACCAGAACGCGAACAGCATTTCCGTGCTGCTCGGCGACGGGACCGGCTTCCTGAATCCAAAAGTCGACTTCGCCGTCGGCACGCAGCCGTTTTCGCTCGCGCTCGGCGACCTGAATAGCGACAGCAAGGTCGACATCGCGGTCGCGAACTTCAACACGTCGTCGAATACGCTTTCGCTGCTGTTCGGCAACGGCGCAGGCGAATTCGCGCCGAGGACCGATATCCCGACCGGCACGTCCCCGAACTTCGCCGCGATCGGCGACGTCAATGGCGACGGCAAGCCGGACCTGGCGGTCGCGAACTACGGCTCGACCACGGTGTCCGTGCTGATCGGCAACGGCGCTGGCGGCTTCGGAGCGAAGACCGACTATGCGGTCGGCTTCGCGCCGCAGTGCGTCGCGATCGGGGACGTGAACAGCGACGGCAAGCCCGACCTTGCCGTGGCGAATGGAAACTCGAACACCGTCTCCGTTCTGCTGAACAACGGCGCCGGCGGCTTCCTGCCGCGCACCGACTACATCACGTCCACAAATCCGATCCACGTGTCGATCGCCGACGTCAATGGCGACGGCCACCCGGACCTCGAGGTCGCGGACTATTACGGCAGCGCGGTGTCCGTATTTCTCGGGAACGGACTCGGCGCGTTCGCCGCGAAGACCGATTACGCCACCGCAATCGGGGCCACGCCCGGCTCCATCGCCATCGCCGATCTGAACGGCGACGGTTTTCCGGACATGGCAACCGCGAATCAAGCCGTGAACACCGTCTCCGTGTTCCTCAACAACGGCTCGGGCGGATTCCCCACACGCACCGACTACGCCACCGGATCTTCGCCGCTCACCGTGGCCATCGGCGATCTGAACGGCGACGGCAAGCTCGACCTCGTCGTGTCGAACTCGACGAACACGCTTTCGCTGCTGTTGGGCAACGGTTCCGGAGGATTCGCCGCGAAGACCGACATCACGACCGGGAATCTCTGCTACTCGGTGGCGATCGGCGACTTCAACGGCGATGGCCGGCCCGATCTCGCGACCGCGAACTACGGCGCGAACACGGCGTCGGTCCTGCTCGGCAATGGCGCGGGCGGCTTCGGCGCGAACACGGACTATCCCGTGGGCGCAGCCCCGCGCATCGTCAGCGTGGCGGACGTGAACGGCGATAGCCGGCCCGATCTCGTCACCGCGAACGTGAGCGGCGGAGGCGTCTCGGTCCTTCTGGCCCAGGAGCTGACGCGCACGGCGCTCACCTCGAGCGCGAACCCCGCCGCGCTGGGATCACTCGTCACGCTCACCGCGAACGTTTCGGTTCCCCCTCCCGGTTCCGGCTCGCCGACCGGCACGGTCCGCTTCTTCGACGGCAACACGCTGCTCGGAAGCTCGTCGCTCACGGGCGGCGTCGGCTTGCTCTCCTTGCCTGTGGCGAACGTGGGCAATCGTCCGCTGAGCGCGGTCTACGTCGGCGATTCGAAGCTGCTCGGCAGCACGTCTTCCGTCCTCGCGGAGCGCGTCGTCACGTCCGCGAGTCCGACGATCACGATCCTCAAAGACGTCCCGAACGATCAGGGCCGCCAGCTGCGGCTCAGATTCCGCGCCAGCGGATACGACTTCCCCAGTTCGCCGACGACGATCGTGAAGTACGACGTCTTCCGCCAGGTCGCGTTCGCCCCGAACGGCCCCGCGCGTCCAGACGAAGCGAGCGACGCGACCGCGCACGCTGCGACACCCGCCGGCGTGATGGCGGACGGCTGGGACAACGTCGGCTCGTTGCCCGCATACGGCGACTCCGCGTACGAGCTCGTCGTGCCGACGCTCGCCGACTCGAACAGCGTCGCGCTCAACAACGAGCTGTTCTTCGTCCGGGCCTCGACGGCGACGCCGACTCCGTTCTTCGACAGCGGCACGTTTGCCGCGCATTCGGTCGACAATCTTCCGCCGGCGCCGCCCGCGCCGTTCTCGGCCGTTCCGGCGCCGGGCGGAACGCAACTGCACTGGGGCGCGAACACCGAGAGCGACTTCCAGGCCTACAAGTTGTACCGCGGCAGCTCCGCCGATTTCACGCCGGGCAGCTCGAGCCTGGTCGCGACGTTGTCCGACACCGACTACGACGACGCGGGCGTGTCCGGCGCGTATTACAAACTCTCGGCCGTGGACCGGAACGACAACGAGAGCGGCTTCGCGATCGCCGGTGCCGGAGACGTGGCCGGCACCGCGCCCGGCGACCTCGCGTTCGCGCTCGCCGCGGTGCGGCCGAATCCAGCCCCGCGCGGACTCCTGAGCGTCGAGTTCGTGCTCCCGAGCGCCGAGCCCGCGCGGCTCGAGTTGCTCGACGTGAGCGGGCGGCGCGTCACGACACGCGACGTGGGCGCGCTCGGGGCCGGCCGACATCGAGTGGATCTCGCGAGCGGCCGCCGCCTGGCGCCCGGCCTGTACCTCGTGCGACTGGAACAGAGCGGACACGTGCGCGTGACACGCGCGACGGTGTTGAACTAGGGGGATGCCATGAACTCTCGCGCGCGTGTCTCGTTCTTCGCCCTGCTCGTGCTCGCGGGGCTCGTCCCCTCGATGGCGAGCGGCCAGGGCTTCAATCTCGGAATGCGTCTCGATCTCACCGCCGGAGTCCAGACGACGTCGGTCGCGGTGGGCGACGTGAACAATGACGGCAAGCTCGACCTGCTCGCCGCGAACGCGAACGCCGGAACGGTCTCCGTATGGCTCGGCGACGGAGCCGGCGGCTACGGCCCGAAGACGGATTTGACCACGGCCGCCACGAACAGCAACACGTCTTCCGTCGTCATCGGCGACATGAACGGCGACGGCCGGCCGGATCTCGTCGTCGCCAACAGCAACGTAGATTCGATCGCGGTGCTGCTCGGGAACGGACTCGGCGGCTTTGCCCCGAGAGCGACGTTTTGGGCCGGAACGTTCGCGTTTCCGACGGGCCTCGCGGTCGCCGATCTGAACAACGACGGCAAGCTCGACGTGGTGACGACGAACGAGTCGTTCAATACGGTGATCGTGATGCTGGGCAACGGCACGGGCGGCCTCGGCGCGCCTTCGACGTACAGTGTGGGAACACAGCCGAGCGACGTGGTCGTGGGCGACGTCAACAACGACGGAAAACCCGATCTCGTCGTGTCGGACTTCGGTGCGAACACGATTTCCGTGCTGCTCGGCAACAACACGGGCAGCTTCCTGTTCCATACGGATTACTCGACGGGCGGCGGCCCATGGTGGCTGACGCTCGGCGACGTCAACGGCGACGGCGTCCTCGACGTCGTGACCGCGGACTTCAACTCCAGTTCCGTCTCGGTCCTGATCGGCAACGGCACCGGCGGCTTCACCTACTCCCTGCAGTCCGTCCTGCCCACGACGGTGTACTCCGTCGCCATCGGCGACCTGAATGGCGACGGCAAGCCCGACATCGCGGCGGCCGGTTTCGGGGGCAGCGTGATCGAAGTGCTCATCGGCAACGGGACCGGAGGCTTCAGCGGGGCGACCGGCTTCAGCACCGGCTTCAATCCCGCCGACGTCGCGATCGCCGACGTCAACGGCGACGGCCACGCCGATATCGTGGCCGCCGTGCGCAACGCGGGCCAGGTCTCCGTGCTGTTCGGCGTCGGGTCTGGCCTCCTCACCGCGCGGAAGGACCTCGCGACAGGCGTCCACCCCGAAGGCGTGGCGATGGGCGACGTGAACGGCGACGGCAACGTCGACCTCGCCACCGTGAACACGAGTTCGGGCACGGTGTCCGTGATGTTGGGCAACGGCTCTGGCGGCTTCTCGCCGAAGACGGACTGGGGCAGCTTCAGCGGCCCTTCCTCCGTGGCGATACGCGACATGAACGGCGACGGCCGCCAGGATCTCGTCGTCACGAACTTCGGCGCGAATACCGTTCAGGTGCTCCTCGGTAACGGGGCCGGCGCCTTCACGCCGATGACGGCCGTGGCCACGGGCGCGGGACCGAACGCCGTAACGGTCGGGGACCTGAACGGTGACGGCAAGCCGGACGTCGCGATCGCCGACTTCCAGACCACGACGGTGACGATCCTGTTCAACGACGGCGCCGGTGGCCTCGGCGGCAGGGTCGACATCACGACCGGGACGAACCCCTCCGCGGTCGCGATGGCGGACGTGAACGGCGACGGCAGGCTCGACGTCATCGTCGCGAACTTCGGTTCGGCGACCGGCTCGGTTCTCCTCAACAACGGTGGCGGATCGTTCGCGCCGAAGGTCGACTTCAGCGCCCCGGCCGGTCCCTCTTCACTCGCCATCGGGGACATGAACGGCGACGGCTGGCCTGAGATCGCGACCGCGGGGCAGAACGCGAATTCCGTCCTGGTGCTGCTCGGTGGTGGCACGGCGACCTACAATACCGGCTACAGCCTCGGGACCGGGACGAACCCGACCAGCGTCGCGATGGCGGACGTCAATGGCGACGGCCGGCTGGACCTCGTGACATCGAACTACGGCGCGAACACGATGTCGCTCCTGCTCGGGACCGGACTCGGCTCCGCCGGTTTGAAGATCGATATTGCGGGCGGGGCCAACCCGCAGGGTATCGCCGCGGGCGATCTCAATGGAGACGGCCTTGCCGACATTGCGATGACGAACTACACGTCGGGCACCGCGTCGGTATGGCTGGCGCTCGAAAAAACGCGCACGACTCTGACTGCGAGCCCGCTGACCGCTGTGCTCAACGCGCCTGTGACACTGACCGCGAACGTCTCGGTGCTCGCGCCCGGAGCCGGCGCGCCCACGGGAGTCGTATCTTTCTTCGACGGCAAGACGCTGCTTGGGACGTCGAACGTGAACGCTGGCGCCGCCGCCGGGCTCTCGCTTTTCGCGCCGCGGCTCGGCTTCCGGTCGCTGAACGCCGTGTACGGCGGCGACGCCAAACTTCTCCCGAGTTTCGCGCCGCCCGTGACCGAGAAGGTCGTGTCGACGGCGCAGCCGCGCATCACGCTCGTTCGGGACGTGCTGAACGATCAGGGCCGCGTCGTGCGCACGCGCTTCCGCGCCAGCCCTCTCGACTACGCGGGTTCGAGCTCGCCCATCGTGCGTTACGACGTGTTCCGCCAGGTGAACCCGGCACTCGGGCCTTCGAGCGCGCAGCCCGTGGCCGTTGACCTCGCGAGCGGGCGCCCGGCCGCCGGCCCGGCGCGCGTGCTCGTCGACGGCTGGGACTACGTCGGCAGCACGAGCGCGTTCACGGACTCGGCCTACGACGTGATCGTGCCGACGGTCGCCGACTCGAACGGCAGCGGACTGCATCGCACCGTGTTCTTCGTGCGCGCGGTGACCGCGACGTCCTCGGTGTTCTACGACTCACCCGCGGACTCGGGCTACTCGGTGGACAACCTGCCGCCCGTGGCGCCGGCGCCGTTCACGGCCGCGTACGCGGCCGGCGCGACGCACCTGCATTGGGGCGCGAACTCCGAACCCGATCTCTGGTACTACCGCGTGTATCGCGGCAGCTCGAGCGGCTTCGTGCCCGGCCCCGCGAGTCTCGTCGCGACGCCGAGCGACACCGGCTATGCGGACGCGGGCGCGGCGGGCAACTACTACAAGCTGTCGGCCGTGGACCGCAACGGCAACGAGGGTCCGTACGCCGCGCTCGGCCCGAACAACACGACCGACGTCGGCGACGGTGGCGTGCTCGCGTTCGCGCTCGAGCCTGTGCACCCGAATCCGGCGCGTGGGCCGAGCGTCACGATCCAGTTCACGCTGCCGTCCGACGGACCGGCGAAGCTCGAAATGCTCGACGTCAGCGGAAGGCGCGTCGCGTCACGCGACGTGGGCGTGTTCGGCGCCGGGCGACACGCGGTCGATCTGCGCTCCGACCGCGCGCTGCCGGCCGGGCTCTACCTCGTGCGACTCACGCAGGGCTCGAACGCGCGCGTGACGCGGGTGGCCATCGTCAACTGATTCGCGGGGCTCGCGTCGATTCGGCAATGTCTGCGGGCGCTCGCCGCGACGCGTTCGTCCGATGTCCGCCTTCGATCAGCGGAATGCACGGAGCGCGGCGCCCGCATTGACGTAGCCTGTCCGCGCATGACGCCACCACGAAGCGTGATCGCGATCGCGGCGCTCTTTCTGCTGCCCGCCGCCGTCCTGGCCGCGCCGCCGGCGAGCCCACCGCTCGTCATCTCTCACGTGAACGTGATCGACTCGCGCACGGGTGCGGTGCTCGCGGATCGTGACGTGACCGTGCGCGGCGATCGCATCGCGTCCGTCGCGCCCGCTTCGCGCGCGCCGCGCGCCGCGGCCGCCGCCGTGCTCGACGGTCGCGGCAAGTATCTGATCCCCGGTCTCTGGGACTGCCACATCCATCTCTGCTGGACGACCGGGTCCGCGCTGCCGCTGTGCGTCGCGCTCGGCATCACGGACGTGCGCGATCTCGGTGGCACGCTGAGCCAGATCGAAGGCTGGCGCGCGCGCATCGCGGATGGCTCGCTCGTCGGGCCGCACATCATGCGCGTCGGCCCGATCCTGAATGGCAAGGCGTTCAATCAATACCAATTCGTTCCCGGCTCGGTGGAGGCGACGCGCGGCGTGGTGCGCCTGCTCGCGGCCCTCGGCATGGACGCGATCAAGGTGCATCGGCGCATGCCGCGCGACTGGTACTTCGCGGCGATCGACGAAGCGAAGAAGCTGAACATCCCACTCGTCGGCCACATCCCGATGGAAGTCACGCCGGCGGAGGCCTCGAACGCGGGTCAAACCATGATCGAGCACACGGAGACGCTGTTCGAAGGCACGTTCTCCGCGAAGCTCACACCCGACCAGGTGCCGAGCGCGATCCACGACTGGCTCGCGACGGATCAGCCCGACACGCTGTTCGCGACGTTCGTGCGAAATGGCACGTGGCTCGACCCCACGCTCGCGGGCGGACTCGAGTCTGTCGACATCTTCGACGCGTCCGCGCCGCCCAATCCGCACTCCAAGTACGTCGCGGCGTCCCAGCGCAAGGAGTGGGCCGACAACGCGAAGAAGAACCCGGTGTCGCCCGCGGACCTCGCGACGTTCCGCGCGCGCATGAACGCGTTCGTCGACGTGACGGCGCGCATGCACAGGGACGGCGTGAAGCTCGTCGCGGGCACGGATGCCGCGGGTCCGCGCATTCCCGGTTTCCTGCTCCACCACGAACTCGCCGCGCTCGTGCGCGCCGGACTCACGCCGCTCGAGGCGCTGCAAACGGCGACGCTCAATCCCGCGATCGCGTTCCATCGCGAGGCCGACTTGGGCGCCATTGAAGCGGGCAAGCTCGCGGACCTCGTGCTGCTCGACGCGAACCCGCTCGAGCGCATCGAGAACAGCGAGCGCATCGCGGCGGTCATCGAGAGTGGGAAGCTCTACCGCCGACTTGATCTCGATCGGCTGCTCGCCGAAGCGGAGCGCCTCGCGGCGAAAAACTGAGGAGGGGCAAGCTCAACGCGTCGCCGTCGCCGGCTGCGCGCCACTCCCTGCCTCCGCGCGCCCTCGCGTCGTTGCGCTCACCGCGAGCAGCACGACGACGTTCACGGTCATCGCGACGATGCCCACGTTGAGGTCGGTGATCGCGGACGGCCAGCGTGGGTAGAGCTTCGCGAGCGTCGTGCCCGAGAGCGAGACCCACGCGATCGTCGCCTCGCCGGCGAGAATTCCAGCAATCGCGCCGGTGCGTGTGGCCAGCGGCCGCTCCGGCAGGCTGAGGATCAATGCTGGGAACAGCTGCGTGACGAGGTTGTAGCCGAGCAGCAGCAACGGCACGATCGCCTCGCCGCCGCGCAGCGTGAAGAACACCGCGACGAGCGCGACCGCCGGCACGAGCCCGCGCGCGAGTCGGCCGACGGCGCGCTCGCTCGTCGCCGGCGCGAGTGGTCGGACCACGTTCTTCGCGAGGATCGTCGACGCCGTCAGCAGGATCATCGAGCCGGGCACGAGCGCCGTGAGCAACCCGGCCGCGCCGATGAGCCCCACGACGAGCGGCGGAAACGCGAGCTTCGAGATCCGGAGCAGCGACAGATCGGCCTGCGCGCCGGTGAGCCCCGGCATCTGCAGAATCGCGGCGAAGCCCACGAAGAACACGAACAGCAGCACGAGCTGGTACAGCGGCATGACGACGGCATTCTTGCGGAACACTTCTTCCGAGCGCGCGGTGTACACCGATCCGAACGCGTGCGGCCACATGTAGAAGCCGACCGCGCTCAGCAGCACCGTCGACACGAACCACGACGGGCTCATGCCCTTGGCCGGCAACGAGAGGAAGCCGGGCTTCGCGCGTTCGATCGCCTCGAACATGGCGCCGTAGCCGCCGTAGTAGTGGAGCGGCAGGTAGACGCCGAGCCCGACCGCAACCGTGAGGATCATCACGTCCTTGACGACCGCGGTCCACGCCGAGCCGTGCACGCCCGAGATCACGACGTATCCGACCAGCGCCGCGACGCTGATCCACACCGCGGTCGCGACGGAGAGGCTGCCGTTCGACGTCTCGGACACGATGATGCCGAGGCCTTTGAGTTGCAGCACGAGATACGGAATCAGCGCGGCGACGCCGACGAGCGACACGATCACGCCGAGCGCCGGGCTCTTGTACTTGCTCACGAAGAAGTCGGCCTGCGAGTGGAGGTGATGCTTGGTCCCGTACCGCCAGATCACGGGCAGCAGGAAATACGAAAACGAAAACGCCAGTGCGCCGTAGCTCAGGATGTAGAAAGCCGGCGCGCCGCGCCCGTACGCCCAGCCGCTGCCGCCCAGGAACGTGAACGTGGTGTAGATCTCGCCCGCCATCAGCAGAAAGACGAACACCGCGCCGAAGCCGCGTCCGCCCACGCTCCACTGCTCGAGCGTCATCGTCCGCCCGCGACGCGCGAGGAGCCCGAGCGCAAACGACAGCACGAGGAACGCAGCGATGACGAGGAGCGCGGGATTCATCGGGAGCCGTCGGAGTTCGCGGCGCCGGCGGGCGGCGTGCTCGGTGTCGCGTCAGCCGCGTGCTTCGCGTCGAGCGCTCCGACGAGCGCCATGACGGCCGACGTCAGCACCACGCAGCACACGATCCAGAACAGGAGGAACGGCAGCCCCAGCACCATCCGATGAACGCGATTCGCGAACGGCACGCCGACGAGAATGAGCAGCGCCGGCAACGCGGCGAGCCAGCGATAGAGGGGAGGGCGGCGCATGGGGGCGCAAGTATGGGGGGCGCGGCGGGCCGCGGCAACGGCCTGGTCAGCGTCGCTCTAGATTCCCGACCCACCAGTCCCACTCGCTCTTGGCGGGTGCTCCGCCGCTCTCGAGCGCAAGCGCCTTGGACCACAGCAGGAGCAGCGCGCCGGCGTCGATGGCCGCCGATACCAGCGCCGACCACAAAGCCTCCGGCAGCGTCTTCCCCAGCGCCGTTTCGAGGCGATCGCGATAGCGCGCGATGAACGCTTCTTTGGTGCCGCGAACGCGCGTGGCGTTCACCGCGAGGTACCAGCCCAGATCGAGCGCGGCGGGACCCGCGCCGACCAGGCCCCAATCGAAGGCCGCCACACGCCCATCGGGCAGGATCGCGAAGTTCGCGACCTTCGCGTCGCCGTGGAGCAACGTGCGCGGGAGCGGACCCCAGGCGCGCGCGATATCTTCCGGAGACTGCGACAGCCGGCGCGCGACTGCGGCGGGCAAACGCGCGAGCGCGACGCCCCAGCCATGCCGAGCGCGCTCGATGACCGGCGGCACGTCGCTCCGCCCTTCCATCTCGCGCGCGAGGCCCGGCCCCAGCATCCCGAGTAGCTGTGACGCGGCGCACAGTCTCGGTTCCTCGAGCGCGGGCGAGTTCCAGAAGCGCGTGTGCAGATTCGCGAGCGCGCCCACGAGCGCATCCTCGGCCGCATCTTCCAACGGCTGTCTCACGTCGGGGAGAAGGTGCGGGCCGAGGTCGTCCATCAGCAGGCCCACCTCGCCGTCCGCGACGGCGTGCGCGACGTAGGGGCACGCGTACACTTCCCAGATCGCATCGAGAGCGGGCGCCTCGAGCGGCAACGCCGCGCGCCCGAACGTGTCGTCCGTGCGCGACGTGGTCCAGTCGGAGTCGAAGCGGGCGCGCTTGAGGATCAGGCTGCGCGCGGCGCCGCCCTCGAGGGTCACGAGCACACGCTCGAACCGTGCCCCGCTGAAGCCGGGCGGGGAGATGGGTTCGCGCTCGAGCGTGGCAACCGGGCCCAAGAGGCTCGCGAGCGTCCGCGGATCGGCCAGCAGATCGGGGTGTGCGAGTCGCGTCGAACGCATGGCGCCGAGCATGCCAGACGGCGGTGGGGAGTGGCAGTGGCGTTGGCCCGGCGCCGATCGGCAGTGATAGCGTCACCTACCTGGCGGCGAGGAGGGGGCATCGATGGAGAGCAGGTTTTCGAACGTCTATGCGGATCGGGCGCGGGCAGAGGCCTATGCGACGCTCGAGTTCCCGGGTACGTACTACTTGGCGTACCGGGATCTGCCTGCGATCATCGGCGAACATGTCCAAGGTAAGAGAGCACTCGACTTCGGGTGTGGCGCCGGACGTTCGACCCGATTCTTGAAGAAGCTGGGCTTCGACGTCGTAGGCGTCGACATCTCCGCGCCCATGCTCGCTCGAGCTCGCGATCGCGATCCGGGTGGCGACTATCGCCTGGTCTCGGATGCCGACCTCACAGGCTTGCCGGCCGGGAGCTTCGATCTGATCCTGTCCGCGTTCACCTTCGACAACATTCCCACGATGGAGAAGAAGGTGGCGATTCTCGAGGGCCTCCGGAAGGGCCTCGACCCGCGCGGCCGGATCGTGAACCTCGTGTCGGCGCCGGAGATCTACGTCAACGAGTGGGTCTCGTTCTCGACGAAGGACTATCCCGAGAACCGCGCGGCTCGATGCGGCGACAAGGTGCGGATCGTCATGCTCGACGTCGACGACCGGCGGCCCGTCGAAGACATCCTGTGGACCGAGGAAGGCTACCGCGAAGCCTACGAGCGCGCGGCGCTACGACCCATCAAGATCTACAAGCCGTTGGGAAGACCTGGCGAGCCGATTCCCTGGACGAGCGAGACAGGCATCGCTCCCTGGGTGATCCATGTCCTGGAGCCCATCGAGTAGACGCGACGGCCAATGCGAACAATTCAGCGCGTCGCGGCGGCCCGCAGGAGCGCGATGGCGCCGATCGCCCAGCCCAGCAACGCGACGACGAGAGCCGCGTAGAGACCCATCAGCCGGAAGCGTTGCACGATCGACCTCCGCGGCTTTGCCGCGTCACAGTGAGAACTGGTCCGTGTGGATTCGACTGGGGCTCACGCCCATTTGCCGCAGCCCGCGCACCAGCGAGGCCGTCATCGGCGGGGGACAGCACAGGTAAAACGCCTGGCCCTCGACGCCGCCGCACAGTTGCGCGAGCCGCTTCGCGTCGAGTCGGCCGGTTTCGCCCAGCCAGGAATCTGAAGCGTTGGCGAGCACGTGGGTCACGCGCAACGCCGGAAAGCCACTCGCCGCGATGGCCTTCAATTCGTCTCGGAACAGGATGTCGGACGGGCCGCGGCTCGCGTAGACGAGCTGAACCGAACGCGACTCCCGATGGTCGCGCATGTAGCGCAGCATGCTCATGAGTGGCGTGATGCCGACGCCGCCCGCGACGAACACCAGCTTCCTCTCGTCCTCGTGCAACGTGTGCGAGAAGCGGCCGAACGGCCCGTGAACGGCCGCGACGTCGCCGGGACGGATCCGGCCGATGCCGCGCGTGAAGTCCCCGCTCTCCTTGATCGTCACCGCGATCGAGCCCGCTTGCGTCGGGCTCGACGCGATGCTGAACGGGTGTTCTTCGGCCGGGACTCCCGAGCCGTGCACGCGCAGGAACTGGAACTGCCCGGGCGCGAAGTCGAACGGGCGCGTCGCGTGGGCCTTCAGGGTCAGCGTCCAGATCTCCGGCGTCTCCTGCCTCACCCCGATCACGCGGAACGGGCGGCGGAGAAGGAGCCGAGGTCTGACGACGAGGCCATACAGCCAGCACGCCAACGCCACCGCTGACGGCGCGGCCCACACGATCAGGCCGGCGCCGTGCATGTCGTCGCCGGATGCCACGCCATGAACGAAACCGAGCGCGAGGATCGTCGGGGCGAAGACATTGTGGATGCGCCGCCAGCGTTCGTACGGCAACCGCACCGCGCGGCGCGACAGGCTGGCGAGCACCTGGAGGAGCAGCAGCGCGAGCGCCGCGCGGCCGACCCAGATGTACCAGTGGACGCGTACGCCCGTGAGCAGCGGCCATCCCTCTCCCGACGCGATCAGGATCGGGTGTACGAGGAGGGCCGCGGTGGCGACGAGCGCCATCACGCGGTGGAATACCAGCAGGACGTCGAGACCGAACGGCGCCTCCACCCAACGCAAGCGCGCGGTGAGGACGAACTGGAGCGCCAGGATCATGAAGCCCACGACCGCGCAGCCGATGCCCACCATTTCCACGCGCGAGTGATCCGACACGGGATTGAGGGCCGCGAAGATCGCGAGCGGCGCGAGGATCAGCAGCGGATACAGCAAGAGGACGAACGCGGCCCAGGCCCGGCTTTCCAGGCGCGAGCGACGCTTCGCGACGGGCGCCGCGGCGCGGGCGCGCACGAGCGGCACGGGGTAGGCGCGCGCGTCGCGCTCGACCACTTCAGCCGCCTTGATACTACGACTCGATCCCACGACGAACCTCGAGACAGGGGTGAGGGAAGACCCATCGGCCGCGCCACAACACCGGCGCGCCGCGGCGTCGCGTTCGGGCGGTGACTCGAGGCCACGGCCGAGACGCTTCGCTTCACCCGCTCAGACCGAGGAGGGAACGCGGTTATTCCCGGTCCCGGCACTTTGTGTGCGGCGGGAATTTTCCAGGCGTTGGGCGAGTCTCCGGGAGGGGCGCCGCGCTTGCGGCCCCGAAGCGTTTCCCGCACGCTTGCGTGATGAAACCAGAGGCAGCGCAGGCGTCGCGCGGCTCGCGCCTGAATTCGGTCGATCTCCTGCGTGGGATCGTCATGGTCGTGATGGCCCTCGACCATGTTCGTGATTTCTTCGGCACGAGCGGCTGGGACCCCGCCTTCGCGACCGCCGGCGCCCCGCTCTTCGCGACGCGCTGGATCACGCACTTCTGCGCGCCCGTGTTCGTCTTTCTGGCCGGGACCGGCGCGTGGCTGTCGCTGGGCCGTGGAAAGACCAAGCCTGAACTCGCCCGGTTCCTGCTCACACGCGGAGCCTGGCTGGCCCTGCTGGACGTCTCGCTCGTGTCGTGCAGCTGGTTCTTCCGCGTCGGCAACCCGTTCGTCACGGACGTGATCTGGGCGATCGGCTGGTCGATGATCGTGCTCGCGGCGCTCGTGCGCGTGCCGCTCCGTTTCGCGCTGATCTTCGGACTCGTGCTCGTCGCCGGACACAACGCGCTCGATGGCATTCACGCCAGCTCTCTCGGTTCCGCGGGTTGGGTGTGGATGATCCTCCATGAGCCGGGCCTCATCCGGCTCCCCTGGGGAGGGAGCTGGTTCGTCGGCTATCCGCTCGTGCCCTGGATCGGCGTCATGCCGCTTGGGTATGCGGCGGGAGCCTTGCTCACGCAGGAACCTGCCAAGCGACGCCGACACCTCGCCTTGCTAGGCGCAGGAATGCTGGCTGCGTTCGTCTTACTCCGCGGCACCAATCTCTATGGCGATCCGCTGCCGTGGTCGCGCGGGACGAGCGCATTGACGACCGCATTTTCATTCGTGAACTGCCACAAGTATCCGCCGTCGCTGCTCTACCTGCTGATGACGCTTGGCCCCGCCATGCTGGCTCTGGCGGCGCTCGATCGAGTCCGCGTCGGCCAGCGGAACTTCTTCATCGTCTTCGGGCGGGTTCCGCTCTTCTACTACGTCGTGCATCTCTACGCGATCCATCTTGCCGCGGGCCTCACCTTCGTGTCGCGCTTCGGACCCGCCGCATTCCATGTCGACCCGGACGCTCCACCGCCAGGCTTCGGCGTGTCGCTCGGGCGTATCTATCTCGTCTGGTTGGGCGTCGTGCTCGCGATGTATCCGCTCTGCGCGTGGTTCGCTGGCATCAAGCGGCGCGGCCGTAGCGCGTGGCTCAGCTACGTTTGAGCGGCGCCACGCCACGACGCGCACGGATTCATCCCGCCGCGGGCTGGGTCCGCCGTAGAGTTCGGCTGCGCGCCGACGAGCCCGCCACTCATCCGCTCGCGCGCACGCGCGCGGCGACGTGCTCCGCAACGTTCGTCGCCGCCCAGCCGCAGCCGAGCAGCGTGCCGCTGCCGGCCTCCCACATGCGGTGCAATCCGACGAAGTAGATGCCGGGCGCCGGGGACACGCCCTGACGCTGATACGGCGCGCCGCTCGCCGCCAGCGCGCCGGGCACGCGGATCCACGAGAAGTCCTGGCGGTACCCCGTCGACCAGATCACGGTGCGGATGCCCGCGGACGCGAGATCGAGTGTGCCGGGTGCCTCGGGAATTTCGCCGTCGCGCCAGTGGCTCTCGAACTCCGGCTCGGGCGCGTTCTCGCCGCGAGCGCGCGCGATGTCGCGGATGCGCGTGACGAACGTGCGCGCCTCGTGGTCGCCCGCCCGCAGCAGCGCTTCGAGATCGTTCGCGAACGTGACGCGCGTGCCGTCCACGCCGACGACGTGTCCGGCGAGACGCGCGCCCGACTGCCACGCGGTGCGCACATTGAAGTCGCTGTCGCCCCAGCGCGCGAGGTACGTGAAGGGGTAGTCGGCTTTCGGCTGATCCGGATCGGCGACGATCGTGTGGTAGTCGCCGATGTCCCAGCGCCACCTCATCTGGTCGAGGCCGTAGACGCGCCGCGGCACCCAGCCGTGCTTGCCGATCGCCACGGTCACCTCACGCCCGGCGTTCGCGAGCTCGGTCGCGATCTGGAGTCCCGACTGTCCCGAGCCGATCACCAGCACGCCGCCGGGCGGCAGATCCTCCGGCGCCCAGTAGTCGTCGGTGTGAAGCGACTGGATCGACGCCGGCAGATTCGCGGCGAGCACTGGCGTGTGCGCGTTGCCGAACGCGCCCGTGGCCACGATCACGTGACGGGCATGGATCTCGGAGTGAGGCGTGCGCACGAGGAAACCGCCGCCCTCCGCCGGACACACTTCGCCGACGGGTGCCTCGCCGCGGATCGGCGCGGCGAACGAGGCGGCGTAGCTTTCGAGGTAGGCGAGGAGCCCGTCGGTGTCGAGGAACGCGTCCGGTTCGGGCCCGTCGTACTCGTAACCCGGAAGCAGGTTCAGCGAGTTCGGACTCACGATGTGAAACGAGCGCCAGCGCCGCGTGCGCCAGGTGTCGCCGAGCACGCCGCGTTCGAGCACGACGTGCTCGACGCCGCGTCCGGTCAGCTCATGGCTCGCCGACAGGCCGGCCTGCCCGGCTCCGATGACGACTGCTGCGATGCGTTCCAGATAGGGGCCCACCAGTGGGTGCTTGCGCGACCGACTGGGCGATAGATGCACCGGATCGGCCTCGGTCACACAATTTCGGCGTCGACGGCGGCGGGTCGCTACGGAGTGGTCTCGTCCTCGATCGGGATCAGGGCGATCGTCAGCGAATAGCGCTGGCGCTTCCCGCGCGAACGCGCAGACCCGCTTTCGGGCTCGCCCGCGCCCTCCGAATGGCCCGGCGCGCCCTTCTTCTTCCCGCGCTGAAGACGCTGGATCACCGCCGCCAGATCGCGATGCAGGCGTCGGGCGCCGCTCGGCGTGGTGCGGGCCAGGGCGCGGACCGCCATCAGCGGGCGCTTCTTGTCGAGAGCCCCGGTGGAGAGCGCCCTCATCAGCTCGCCCCGCGCCCGGTCGAACAGCGTGACGCTGATCGCCGCTCGGTCCCGACTCGTGGCCTGCCGCATGGCGTCCGTCCCGTCGCGTCCCAGAGAACGAAGGGGCTCCCGGGCCAGCACGAAGTACTTCTCGGTCGCCCCGCGCACCGCGCGCGTCCGGGCGAGCCGCAGCAGGCCGGCGCGCTCGAGCGTCGCGACGTGGTGGTAAAGGCGGGTCGGGGGCTGGCCCAGCTTCTGAGCCGCCTGCTTGGCCGTGAGCGGGCCCGAGGCAAAAAGCTCGATCAAGCGTAGGCGTAACGGGTGCGCCAGCGCACGTACCTGCGTGAGGGTAGTCGCCCGCCGCGTGCTGCGTTTCGTCATGAGGATCCTCCCCGAATCGTCCGCCGCGCATCCTATGCCGTGAGTAACCAGTTGACAATCGACGAATAGTCGGCAACTATTGAACAATCGTTCGCAACACGGTTCCGGGAGGAGGGACGCCATGCCAACGTCGTTCGTGATCTGGGATCATCTGCTGGTGCTCGCGCTGGCGGGCGTGGTCCTCTTGTGGTGCTGGCGGTTCCCGCGCTTGATCCGCGCCGACGCGGCCGGCACCCCGGGCGCGCGGCTCAGCTATTACCCGGTCGAGATCGGTCCCTTGTGGGCCCTCGCCGTCTGCGTCATCGCGCTGTGGATGGCAGAACGCCGGCCCTGGGGCGGACTGCTGCTCGGCGCGAGCGCGCCCTGGCGCCTCGCCCTCGGCTGGGGGCTGGCCGCCGCGTACGTCTGGCTGACGTTCTGGCAGCGGCGCAACGTGCTCGCGCGCCCCGGGGTTCTCGCCCGGCTCGTGAATGCGCTCGGCAGCGCCCGGCCAGTGCTGCCCCGCACGCGCGGCGAACGGAGCGGCTTCGCGGCGCTCTCGATCACCGCCGGCATCTGCGAAGAGTTGCTGTTCCGCGGCTTTCTGCTCTGGTACGCGACGATGTGGACCGGGCCGGTGGGCGGATTCCTGATCAGCTCCGCGCTCTTCGGCGTCATGCACGTCTATCTCGGCGTCAAGCAGGTGCCACGCTCGGCGTTCGTTGGAATCTATTTCTACGTCATCGCGATGGCCGCCGGCTCGCTGCTTCCGGCCATGCTCTGCCATGCGATCACCGACCTCGTTTCGGGCGATCTCGGCTACCGCGCGCTCGCGACGGACGCCGCAGGCGACGGCGTCGACCGCGCGGCGGGCGATTCCGTCGCGGACTCCGAAGGGTCCGCCCGACCGCCCACGACGGACACCAAAGAGAGACTCGCGCAATGAGCACGACCATCACGCACGCGCACCGCGCCACCGGCGTGCCACTGTCGCTGGCGCAACACGATCTCGTCGTTCTCGGCCGCATCGAGGGCTCCAGCGCGCGCGGCACCTTCGCCTGGCGCTTTGGTGAGCGCGGTCGCTTCCTGCGCGAGTCCACCGGCGTCCTCGGACGGTGCTTTGGATGTGATGGCGTCAACGTGTGGCTCCACGACGTCGCGGGACGCTCGCGCGTGCTCGAGCTGGGCGAGGACCACAGCGCGCGACTCCTGAGCGCGGCGCTCTCGGGACAGTGGATCGATCCGCCGCACGACCTCACCGTCACTGATACTCCCGATACTGCCGGAGGAGCGCCGCATCTCGTCCTCGCGCTCGGTCATCGCGCCGCACGACTCCAGATCGACTCCGAAACCGGGGATCTTCGGGAGTTCGATCTGGGGCAGGGGTTCCGTCGCGAGCATTGGACGCTCGGGGATCACGTGACGTCTGGCGGGATTCGCTACCCACGCACCCTCGTCCGCAAAGGACCGGGCGGACCGGCCGAAACGTTCGTGGTCGAGCGCGTGGCGCTCGAGCCGCCCTTGCCGACGAGCGGCTATCAATGCCCGGCGGGCGGCGAGCACACGTATTTTGATCACTCGATCCCGGCCGAGTTGCGCGTCGATCGTGCTCCGAACGGCTTCCTGCTCGTCCATCCTCGGATCGACGGCCGCGACGCGGGCACGTTCCTGTTCGACACCGGCGCCGGCGCGAACACGATCGCGCCGCAGCTGGCTGACGGGCTCGGACTGGCGCGCGCCGGTGCCAGCTGGCTCGGGCTGGCGGCCGGCCAGACCGCGGCGGGAGTCCGAACGGCGGGGAGCCTCGCTCTGGGCCCGCTCACGATCGAGCAGCCCGCGTTCACGGAAATGGATTTCGGGTTGCTCTCGCGGCACGCGCAGGTCGAGATCACGGGCATCATCGGCTATGACGTGCTCGCGCGTGCGGTCGTCGAGCTGGAGCTCGAGCGCTCGCGTATCGCCCTGTTCGATCCGGCCACGTTCGAACTGCTCGGCGCTTCGTGGCAGGAAGTCGCAATCGTGGGCGCCCACCCCTACGTGAAGGGAAGCTTCGAAGGCCACGCGGGCTGGTTCCGGCTGGACACCGGTGCGCCGCAAGTGGCCATCACCCTGAACAGGCCGACGATCGAGCGCTTCCACCTGCTCGAGGCACGCACGGTGCAGAACGAGCACGCGACCGTGCCCGGCGGGGAGATGGATATTGCGATCGGTCCTGTTGCGGATGTAATCGTCGGCGGCCATCGTTTCGAGCAGCTGACCGCGCTATTTCCGCTCGAATCGCGTGGCGCCTTCGACGACCCCTACACGCTCGGAAACCTGGGACAGGAGTGCCTGAAGCCATTCCGCGTCGTGTTCGACTACCGTCACCGGCGGATCGCGCTGATCGACCGCGCCCAGCTCCTCGTGCATGAACGACAGCAGTAACACGAGGGCGCCGGGTCTCGATGACTGCAGTGAGGTGGGCGGCGCTGCGCCGCGCTCAGCGGATCTCGATGTCCCCGCAGATCGTGCCGTCGGGCGTGGTCATCACCGCCCGATAGAGACCGGGTGGGACGCGTGCTCCCGCGTCGTCGTTCCCGTCCCAAAGCAGACTGAATTGGCCGACGGCGAAGGTCTGATCGGCAAGCGTGCGGACGACGAAGGCGCTGTGAGGTCCATGTTTCTGACCATACAGTGTGATACTGGCCAGCGACGCCCGGGGCACGGTGAAACTCAGCCTGACCTCGCCACTCGAAGGATTCGGGCACGCCGGCTCGAAACAGAAATGCGTGGGCGGCCCGGGCGATACGTCGGCCGGCGCGCTCGACTGCGTCCCGAGACATCCCCAATCGCTCGGGTCCGTCGCGCCAACGATCGACCCTTGCGCATCCGTGGCCGTGATGTCCGCGAAGCGACCGATTACGCACGAGGGCAGGCTGCGCCAAGGCGCGGCTCCCGTGAGCGTGACCAGGGCGAGCGGGAGGATCACGAGCATGCTTCTCAGACGACTCATACAAAGCTCCTTTCGACGCTCGGAGCGGTCTCCGTGCCTGAGGTCCGTCTGGACCTCGATCGTCGATAGGGAATGCTACGCGTCGGGAGCGCTCCCGAACAAGGTCGTTGCCGCGCGAGGGGCCAGACGACGGGATCGACGAAAGTAGACGCCGGAAGGCGACAATCGTGCGGGCACGGCAATATGATCGTGAGAATAATGCACTCTGGAAATTGGTCGGTTCGCCGCTAGAACTAGTTCTTGGGTGGCGGGCGCGCACATCCTTGGCGCTGCCCTCGACGAGAACTCGCTGATCGGGGCGGCGTTTGGCTCGATGATGGTCACTTCACGCCGCGAGCAGATCTTGTACGGGTTAACGCTACCCACAGGTAGCCCGCTATTGGCGAGGGAGAACCAATGCTACGGACACTATTTCCAGCGACGATTCTGGCGGGCGCGTTCGCCGCAAGTGCGATGGCCCAGGCGCCGGATGCCGGCGAAGCCGGCGGCTGGCGAGCTGCGGGCATCATGGTGCAGGCCGAGTCGGCCACTGCTTCGGCCCTCGGATTTCCGCGAGCAAAGCGGGCGCGAACGCCTGCCCCCGGAAGGTCGTTCCGTGACGGTTCGAATGGTTGCCCCGAAATGGTGGTGGTGAAGCAGGGCAGGTTCACTATGGGGACACCGGCGGGGGAAGAAGAGCGCGAAAATTGGCCTAATGAACGTCGCGGACACTCGGTACCGCAGCATCTGGTCACGATCCGACACAAGTTTGCAATTGGCAAATTTGACGTGACGCGAGATGAGTACGCTCAATTTGTGGCTGAGACAAATCGGCCGGACCCCGATAGCTGCGTTACGGTTAATGCGTCCGGGTCCGGCTTCATTGTTACGAGCGGCAATTGGCATTCTCCAGGCTTTCCGCAGACCGGAAGAGACCCCGTCGTCTGTGTGAGTTGGGACGATGCACAGGCCTATGTGTCTTGGCTGAGCGCCAAGACAGGGCATGTCTACCGCTTACCAACGGAGGCTGAGTGGGAGTACGCGGCGCGCGCGGGAACGACGACGGCGCGTTACTTTAGCGATAGTCCGGCGGAGCTCTGCCGCTACACCAATATTGGTGATCTGGATTACTTTGAGCAGCATCCTGCCGATAGCGCGGGGAATCTACCATGCCGTGACGGGTATGCATTCACGTCGCCGGTTGGAAGTTTTCCGCCGAACCAATACGGCCTCTACGATATGCTTGGCGACGTCATGAATTGGACCGAAGATTGCTCGAACGCCACTTATAGCGGCGCGCCTGCTGATGGCGCGGCGTGGCTGACCGGAGACTGTCGTCGGCGTGTAATACGTGGCGGTTCCTGGGACATGAGTCTCAGCGGCGCCCGCTCATCTAACCGCCGCATCGCCGGCCTCACGTCCCTTCGGAACACCACCTTGGGGTTCCGCGTGGCCAGAACACTCTAGTTACTTCTCGGGACTCCGATGGGAATCGGAGCCGCCGTGAATCCGCCGAAGATCTGATCCGAGTAGTCTGGCGGTACGCACTCTGCCCCGTCGCAACTCGTCCCTTGCGAGATAGCGAGCAGCACAAGGCCGAGGTCGAGCAATCCCATCCCGCGCATCGCGTCAGGACGCGCGTTGGGTGCTCGCACGGTGACTTCTGCGATACCGACCCGGCGCGACTCCTCGGACGCGGGCGAACGCTCGAGAGAATGCGAACTCCGACTCGTACCCCACCCGCCGCCCGACTTCTCCCACGGCCTCGTCGGTCTCGCGCAGCAGGCGCGCTGCAAGGTCCATCCGCCAGCGCGTCAGGTACGCGAGGGGAGGTTCGCCGACCCGATCACTGAATCGGCGAGCCAAGGTCGACCGGGAGAGGTGAGCCTCTTGTGCGATCGACTCGAGCGTCCACGGTTCGGCGGGCCGGCCGTGCAAGACCGCGAGAACCTTGGCGATGGCAGGGTCGCGCAGTCCCCGGATCCACGAAGCGGTCGCGTCGGACTCGCCTCGATCCAGCCACTGGCGAACCACGTGAACGAACAGAACATCGATCAGACGGTCCACGACCGTTCGCGTGCCCACGCCTCGTCGCCCCAACTCTGCACTCAGGAGGCGCAGCGTCGACTGCACAGGCGAATCTCCCTCCCTGTCACTCGCCGCGATGTGGAGGACCGGCGGAAGGAGCGAAAGCAGGGGCTGCGTCACCTCGTGGTCGTAGCTGTACGTTGCACAAAGGAAGCACGTCGCGGCGCCGGGCCCCGAGACCACCAGGTCTCCATCGGGGGTGAGGAGCTGCTCCTTGGTTACCTGGTCAAACGTCCGCGTCGGACCGTCCGCGGCACTGATCAGAGCGTGCGGCGAGCCCGAAGGGAGCAGGACCACGTCGCCCGGCATCAGTCGGCGCGGGGCATCCCCGGCGATGCGAAGCCAGCACGTCCCCGCCGTGATTGCGTGAACCGCGGCACCACGCACCGGGGCAAGTTGGATGCCCCACGGCTCCTGGGCCCGCACTCTGGCGAGAACGCATCCCGTGATCCGACTTAACTGCAGCACTTCCGCCAATGCATCCATGGCCGAGACGCTACGACATGGTACCCCCTCACACAAACGAAACGGGACGTCTGGACAAAAAAATGGCTATTGCAGCCATTGGTTTTCCCGTGCGTCGGACTAAGAATGCCGACAGTTCTACCACCCAGCGGACCGACTGCGTCGCGTCCGGCCCACCGACTCCCACCGAGAGAGATTGATGAACCAGCCCATGACTGACACTTCCCTGCGCGACCGCATCGCCGAACTGGTCGCTGGCCTGGCCCGCCAGGCGCCACCCGAGCTGATCGCCACCATCGGAGCCGAGCTCCGGAAGCTGACCGAATCCGGCATCGCTTCTCGTGCAATGTCTGCCGGCAATCGAGCGCCCGCATTCACACTGCCGGATGCCCGCGGAGGTCGAACGTCCCTCGGATCCTTGCTGGCACGGGGTCCCGTGGTCACGACGTTCTACCGCGGGAGCTGGTGTCCCTTCTGCGACCTGCAACTGCGGAGTTACCAGAACGCGCTCGCCGAGATCCATGGGTTCGGTGCCGAGCTCGTCGCCATCTCGCCGCAGACACCGGACTTCGCGTTGGCCGATATCGCGGCGAAGCAACTGACATTCCCCGTCCTCACCGACGCCGGCAACCACGTGGCGCGCCAGTACGGCCTCGTCTTCTCTCTCAGCGAGCCGCTGCGCGAAGTGCAGGAGGCCCTCGGGAGCGCCCTTCCGAAGTTCAACGGCGACGACTCTTGGGAGCTTCCGATGCCCGGAACCTTCGTCCTGGACCGCGAGGGTGTCGTGCGACTCGCGCACGTGGATCCGGACTACATGAAGCGACTAGAGCCCAAAGCGATACTCGATGCGTTGCGCGGAATGAAAGGATGAGCGTGGCCCAGTGAACCGCCTTGCTCGCGTGTAGTCGTGCCCGTTCCATCACCCTGCTGCTTGCCTGCGCTGACCCGTCGTGCGATGGCCTGGCCGATTGAGCCGGTTCCAATGAGGATTCGAACCGGATTCCTCGCCGCCCTCTACCGCGTCAGCGCCGCGATCCTCTCCGCGTAATCGGGCCACGTCTGCGTGAGCGCGTCGCGTGCGCCCAGCTCGAGGTCGCGGAACTCGAACCCGGGCGCGATCGTGGCGCCGAGCAGCGCGACCTTCCCGCCCGACGTGAGCTTCGTGCCCTGCCACGCGCCGCGCGGCACCACGAACTGCGGATGCTGGCCGCCGATGAGATCGGGGCCGAGCGTCACCACACGCGCGCGGCCGCTGGGTTCGAGCACGAGCATCTCGACGGGGTCGCCGAGATAGAAGTGGAAGATCTCTTCGTCGGGCAGGCGGTGCAGCGCGGAGAACGTGTCGGGCGTCAGCAGATAGTAGATGGCGGTGCCCGCGGAGCGTGACGCGGGCTCGCGGCCGCCGACCGGCACCGACACTTCGGAGCGCCACGTCTCGCGGAAGTAGCCGCCCTCGAGTGGGAGCGGCGACAGGTTCAGCGCGGCGATGATCTCGTCGGCGGTCGGGGTGCGCGGCACGATGGCGATCAGCGCCGGCGGCGCGTGCGGGCGGTGCGCTTCGATGTCGCGCCGCGCTTCGGCGTCGCGCGTCGCGGCTTGCTCTTGGCCCGAGTGCCCACCTTCGTCCCACTCGCCGCCGCCTTCACCACGTGCCCGTCCGCCGCGTCGCCGCGCGCGGCGGCGTCGAGCAGCGCCTTCGGCGCGCGCACTTCCATGGCGAGCAGCGCGTGCGACAGCGTCTTGCCCTGCGCGTCGAGACGCAGCGAAACGGTGCCGCCGCCGCCGAGCGATTCGTGCAGCAGGAAGTTCAGCGCGTACAGGTTCGGCACCTCGTGGCGCTCGACGCGACCGAGACAGATGCCCTTGAAGCGGCGCTTCACGACCGCGGCGCTCAGCGTGCGCTTCAGCCACGGCCAGATCTCGGGCGCGCGGGCGATCACGCCGATGTTCGCGGTGTCGCCCTTGTCGCCGCTGCGCGCGTGGGCGAGCGCCGACAGTGGCACGGTCACGGCCTTCGCCGAGCCGCGCGCCGGCGGCACGGCGACACGCGCGAGCGTCGCGGCCGGGGTCATGGGCACGAGCGGCGTCGGCCAGTCGAGCGTGCGTTCGCCTTCGCGCGTCACGAGCCGCGCCTTCACCTTGTCGCGCGGCACGAGCGCGGGCCAGTACGCGACGACTTCCTGGGCCTGCGGGCGGCCGCCGGTCACGGCGACGCCGGGCGGGCCGGACAGGATCACAGCGGGCACGAGCTTCGAGAAGCGCTCGATCTTCGCGCGATCGGGATCGCGCACCGAGAGGCGCAGCAGCACTTCGTTCGGCTCGCCGGCGGGCGCGAGCGGTCCCCAGCACGCGGAGTGACCGACGAGTTCCGTGTGCGTCGCGGCGAACGACACGTCGAGGCGCTTCCAGAACAGATCCGCGAACGCGTGCGCCTTGGCCTTCGCGTCGGGCGCCGAGATGATGAGCGTGCCGCTGGCTTTCCAGCCGTCGAAGTACGACGCGCTGACTTTGAGCGACGCGGGCGCCGGCCGGCCCTTCACGTCCCACACGCGCACGCGATCTCGCCCGATCTGCTCCAGGCGGATGCTCGCGAAGTCGGCGACGACGTCGGGCGTGATGTAGCCGCGCGGATCGCCCATTTCGTACACGAGCTGTTCCTTCACCGTGCGCACCGTGACCGCGCCGCCGGTGCCGGCGTGCTTCGTGACGACGAACGAGCCGTCGGGCGACACGTCGATCAGCGGGTAGCCGATCTCGGCGAAGCGCGGCACGCGGCGCCAGTCCGTGAAGTTGCCGCCCGTGCTCTGCGCGCCGCACTCGACGATGTGCCCGGCCACGATGCCGGACGCGAGGCGGTCCCAGTCGTCGGGCTTCCAGCCGAACGCGTGGATCATGGGCGCGAGCGTGATGCCGGTGTCGGTGCAGCGCCCGGTCACGACGATCTGCGCGCCGCTCTTCAAGGCTTCGACGACGGGCCACGCGCCGTAATACGCGTTCGCCGACGAGATACGCTCGCGCACCTCCGCGAACGGCGCGCCCGAGTCCATGTCGTCGAGCGACACGCCCGCCGCGTTCAGCTCGCCGAGCCTTTCCATCAGGTCGTCGCCGACGACGGCGGCGACTTCGAGCGCCGCACCGTTCTTCTGCGCCATCTCGAGCAACGCGCCGCGGCACGCCAGCGGGTTCACGCCGCCCGCGTTGCTGATCGCGCGCGTGCCGCGCGTGACGAGCAGCGGCAGCGTCTCCTCGACCTGGGCGATGAAGTCGCGCGCGTAGCCGGCGCGCGGATCGCGGGCGCGCTGCTTCTGCATGATGGACATCGTGATCTCGGCGAGGAAATCGAGCGTCACGTAGTCCACCGGACCCAGCTCGACCTGGCGGCGGAACTGCGCCAGGTCGTCGCCCCAGTAGCCGCCGGCATTGGCGATGCGAATCGACTCGGACATCGGAGAGGAGCGGCCTCGAACGTTGGGCGAACAGCGTGGAAACGCGCGCGCATGCTAGCACAGCCTCGGAAGCCGGCCCGGCGAGCCACGCGGGCGCGCGTGCGACGGCCTCGGAGGCGGCGGCTCGCGCGGCGCGGCCGCCGCGCGTTCGCGTCCGGCGACTTTGGGACGCCTTGACGACGCGGTCGGCGTGGCCCATCGCGGCGCCGCGACACGCGCGCGGCGCATCGCGTCCTGCAACGGGCGCCGCGCGATTGGGTGGAGTCGCGCAGCGCGACGTGCTCGCGGCCACAATCCGCGCGCGGCGCGGAGAATCCGCGCATCGCGGCCACTCGGCACTCAATCCAAACCAATGCGTCGGACCGCCGCGGCGGATCTGCGCCGCGCGACGACCCGCTCCCCGCGTCGCGACGGCAGGCGGCGACGGACGGAACAGGTTCCTTCATAGATGGGGAGGTTTCGAGTCGTGCGCATCGTCCCCTCGAGTCTGCGCTCGCGACTACTGGCATTGATTGTCGTCGCCGTGCTCCCGCCGATTCTGCTCATGGCGTTCACCGCGCTCGAGCAGCGCCGGCGCGCGGAGCGCGACGCGGGCGAGGAGGCTTTGCGCCTGGCGCGCCTCATCGCCGCGCACGAGCAGCAGCGCCTCGAGGGCGCGCGCCTCCTGCTGGAAGGTCTCGTCGACCTGCCCGAAGTGCGCGCGCGCGACGCCGCGGCGTGCCGCGTGCGCTTCGCGAACATCGCGGCCTCGCACGAGGCGCTCGTCGTCATCGCGGCGGCGGACACCAGCGGCCGCGTGTTCGCGGCCTCGGGCACGCAGACTCCGGCGCAGGTCCACGACGCGCCATGGTTCCGTCGCGCGCTCGAAGGTGACGGTCTGGCGACGGGCGGCACGGCGCGCGCGGGCCCGCCGCGGCCGATGGATCTCGTGGCCGCGCTGCCGGTGCGCGACGCGCGAGGCCATGCGATCGGCGTCGTGTTCGCGGCGATCGGTCTCGACTGGTTGCGTGACGTCGGTCGCGACCTGTCGCTGCCGCCGAGCGCGTCCGTGCTGCTCAACGATTCACACGGGCTCGTGCTCGCGCGCTACCCGGACCCAGGCAAGTGGATCGGCCGGCACTTGCCGGGCGAGCGCGTGCTGGAGATGCGCCGGCACGGCAGCGGGTGGATGCGCTTCACGTCGCTCGACGGCAGCGATCGCATCGGCGGGTTCGCGCCGCTCGGCGACCCGGCGGACGAGCCGCTGTACGTCGGCGTCGGCCTCGCGCGCGGCGAAGTGCTGGGCCGCGCGCAGCGCCTGTTCCTGGAAGGCCTCGTGTTCCTGCTCATGCTCGGCGGCGTCACGCTGTGGGTGGCATGGCGCGGCGCGCGGCGCGTCGTGCTGCGCCGCGTCGACGCGCTGGTCGCGGCCACGCGCCGGGTGACCACGGGCGACCTCGCGGCCCGCACCAATCTGCCGTACGGGCGCGGCGAACTCAGCGAGCTGTCGCGCGCGTTCGACGCCATGACCGAGACGCTCGAGCGGCGCCGCGAGGAGAACGATCAGCTGCATCGGACGCTCATGGCGCTGTCGCTCGCCGACGAACTGACCGGGCTGTACAACCGGCGCGGGTTCCTCATGCTGGCGCGCCAGCAGATCGACGTCGCGGACCGCTCGGGCACGCCGATCAGCCTGATCTTCGCCGACGTCGATCAGCTCAAGTGGATCAACGACACGTTCGGCCACGCCGAAGGCGACGCCGCGTTGCGCGATGCGGCGCGCATCCTCAAGCAGACGTTCCGCCGCTCGGACGTCATCGCGCGACTGGGCGGCGACGAGTTCGTGGTGCTGGCCGTCGAATCGTCGCCGGACACGGGGGAGCGGCTCACCGCCCGACTGTCGCGGCGCCTCGCCGCCGAGCGCTCGGCGTGGGGCCGGCGCTACACGCTGTCGTTGAGCCTCGGGCGCGTGCGCTACGCGCCGCATCGCCACCCCTCGATCGAGGCGCTGCTCGCCGAGGGCGACGCGCTGATGTACACGCAGAAGCGCGACGCCCATCAGGCGTGAGGCGCCAGGGGGCCGCCGCGGACGCGCGTTTTCTGACCCGCGAAGCGCCGGGCCGGGCGCGGTTGCCGGTCCCCAGATCGCGTGCTAGCTTGGCCGCGATTCATCACAGCACGCACCCTGGTTGCCGCGCGCCTTCGCCGCCGTGGCCCGTCCCGCTCTTCGCGAGGTCGTCATGTCCAGCGTCCGCACGCTCACCCTCGCCGACGCGGCCCTGCCGCGCGCCGGCGCGTTCACGAATGTGGCGCTCGTCGTCGGCGCCAGCCTGCTCACCGCGCTCGCCGCACAGCTCGCCATCCGTCTGCCGTGGACGCCGGTCGAGATCACCGGGCAGACGTTCGCCGTGCTGCTCGTCGGCGCGACGCTCGGAGCCCGCCGCGCGTTCGTCGCGCAGGTGCTGTACCTGCTGGAGGGCGCGAGCGGACTGCCGGTGTTCGCGGGCGGCGCCGCCGGCGCGCACGTGTTCGCCGGACCGACCGCGGGCTACCTCGTCGCGTTCCCGTTCGCGGCCGCGCTCACCGGACTGCTCGCGGCGCGCGGCTGGGATCGGCGCTTCGCGACGACGGTCGCCGCGATGCTGCTCGGCAGCGCCGTGATCTTCGCGCTCGGGCTCGTCGGGCTGGCGCGCTTCACGACCCCCGGCGCGCTGCTCGCGCAGGGGCTGTGGCCGTTCGTGCCCGGCGACGCGATCAAGGCGACGCTCGCCGCGCTCGCGCTGCCGGCGGCGTGGCGCATGGCCGGGAGACAGGGCACGCGCGCGTGACCATGCGCAGGGTCGCCGTGATCGGCGCCGGCATCATGGGGCGCGGCATCGCCTACGCCTCGGCGCTCGGCGGATTCGACACCGTGCTCGAGGACGCGAGCGGCGAGGCGCTCGAGAAGGCTCTGGCCGACGTCAGCGCCACGCTGGAGAAAGGCGTGGCCACCGGCAAGGTCCTTGGCCCCGATGCCATCGCGGCGCACAAGCGCCTGCGCGCGGTGCGCTCGCTCGAAGATTCGGTACGCGACGCCGACCTCGTGATCGAGGCCGTGCCCGAGAAGATCGAGCTGAAGCTCGAGTTGTTCGCCGCGCTCGATCGGCACGCGCCCAGGCACGCCGTGCTTGCGAGCAACACGTCGTCGCTCTCGGTGACGGAGATGGCGGCCGTGACGTCGCGCCCCGCGCAGGTCGTCGGCATGCACTTCTTCAATCCGGTCCATCGCATGAAGCTGCTGGAGGTCGTGCGCGCGCTGCAGACGTCCGACGCCACCCTCGACGCCGCGTGCGCGGCCGGCGTGGCGATGGGCAAGGAGTGCGTCGTGGTGCGCGAGTCCCCGGGCTTCGTGACGACGCGCATCAACGCCATGATCGGCAACGAGGCGTTCTACATGCTGCAGGAGGGCGTGGCCAGCGCGCGCGACATCGACAAGGCGCTGAAGCTCGGCCTCAATCATCCGATGGGCCCGTTCGAGCTGGTGGACCTGGTCGGCCTCGACACGCGGCTCTCGATCCTGCGTTTCCTGCACCGCACGCTGGGCGAGAAGTTCCGGCCGTGCCCGTTGATGGAGCAATACGTCGCCGCCGGGCGCCTCGGGCGCAAGTCGGGCCGCGGCGTCTACGAGTACGAGGGCTCATGAGCGTGACGAAGCGCAAGAAGCCGCGCCGCGCGAAGCGCGCCGCGCCGAAGCGCCGCGCCACGGCCAAGCGCCGGGTGGCGCCGAAGCGTCGGACGGCGGTGAAGCGCGGGGCGACGGCGAAGGGCGCGCGCAAGCGCTCCGCCGCGAAGAAGCGCACCACGGCGCGCCGCACGGCGAAGCGCCGCGCCGCACCGAAGCGTCGCGCCACGCCGAAGCGGGCCACCGGGCGCCCGGCCGCCGCGAAGCGCTCGGTCCGGCGTGCGCCGCGCAAACGTTCCGCCTCATCGTCCGCGAAGCTGCGGCTCGTGCGCCGGCCGGCGAAACCGCGACGCCGCGCGCCCGCACCGCCCGCGTTCCAGCAGACTGCGGGCGCTTCGCCCAAGCAGCGCCTGCTGTTCGACCTGATGCGCGCGCGCACCGCCGTGCTCGCGGCGGTGCAAGGTATGACCGCGGGCTCGGCCGAACAACCGTTCGCCGCCGGCAAGTGGAACACGCGCCGCACCCTGCTCCACCTGATCACCCGCGACCGCATCCGCATCCGCGAGATGGAGGCGACGCTGCGTGGCATCGAGCCGTCGTGGCGCACGATCTCCGAGGACGAGCAGAGCGCGATCAACGCGCGCGACCTGGCCGAACTCGAGCACTTGCCCTGGGACGACGTGCTGCGACTGCTTCAGTCCACGCGGCAGGAGCTTCTCGAGAGCATCGAGCTGCTGCCCGACGAGCCGTCCGCGATCTGGGACGAGTCCCATCCGTTCGGCTGGATGATGCTGCGGCTGCCGAACCACGACCGACACCACGCCGAAGCGATCAAGCGCTGGCGCGCCACGTCGCAGACCTGAACATTGGGAGATCCGTCATGACCGACACCCTCGCCCCGGTCGCGCCGGGCAAGCTCATCATCAACGGCGAGGCCGTGGATGCCGCGTCGGGCCGCACGTTCACGACGTCGAACCCGGCGACGGAGGAAGCGATCACCGTCGTGGCCGAAGCCGGGCCCGAGGACGTCGATCGCGCCGTGCGCGCGGCGCGCGCCGCGTTCGACAGCGGGCCGTGGCCGAAGATGCGTCCGGCCGAACGCCAGCGCCTGCTGTGGAAGCTCGGCGATCTCGTGCTCGCGCACGCCGACGAACTCGCGCGGCTCGAGACGCTCGACAACGGCAAGCCGATCTTCGAATCGCGGCAGATCGACGTGCCCATGGTCGCGAACTGCTTCCATTACTTCTCGGGATGGGTCACGAAGCTGTCGGGCGAGACATTGCCGGTGAACCCGTCGTTCTTCACGTACACGCTGCGCGAGCCGGTGGGCGTGGTCGGCGCGATCATCCCGTGGAACTTCCCGATGATCATGGTCGGCTGGAAGTGCGCGCCCGCGCTGGCCGCCGGCAACACGGTCGTGCTCAAGCCGGCCGAGCTGACGCCGCTCACCGCGATCCGCATCGGCCAGCTCGCGCTCGAGGCCGGCTTCCCGCCGGGCGTGCTGAACATCCTGCCGGGCAAGGGCTCGATCGCCGGCGAGGCGCTCGTGAAGCACCCGGGCGTCGACAAGATCTCGTTCACCGGCTCCACCGAGATCGGTCGGCACATCATGAAGACCGCCGCCGACACCATGAAGAAGGTCACGCTCGAGCTGGGCGGCAAGTCGCCGAACATCGTGTTCGCGGACGCCGATCTCGACGCCGCGGTGCGCGGCGCGACGAACGGCATCTTCTACGGCAAGGGCGAGGTGTGCGCCGCCGGCTCGCGGTTGCTGGTCGAAGCGAAGATCCACGACGAGTTCGTGGCGAAGCTCGCCGAGCGCGCGAACAAGAACGTGCCGGGCGATCCGCTCGATCCCAAGACGCGGCTCGGCGCGCTCGTCAGCGAATCGCAGATGAAGACGGTGCTGGGCTACGTGAAGACCGGCGTCGACGAGGGCGCGCGCGTCGTGGCCGGCGGCCAGCGCGCGCCGATCAACGGCAAGGGCTGGTTCGTGCAGGCCACCGTGCTCGACGGCGTCGACAACGCCATGCGCGTCGCGCAGGAGGAGATCTTCGGGCCCGTGCTCGCGGTGATCCCGTTCGAGGACGCGGACGACGCGGTGAGGAAGGGCAACGACGTGGCGTACGGGCTCGCCGCCGGCGTGTGGACGCGCGACATCAAGAAGGCGCACTCCGTGGCGCGCCGGCTGCAGGCCGGCACGGTGTGGATCAACGCGTACAACTTCTATGACGCCGCGATGCCGTTCGGCGGCGTCAAGCAATCCGGATTCGGCCGGGACCTTGGGCCCGACAGCCTGCGCGAGTACACGCAGGTCAAGAGCGTGTGGGTCAATCTCGAGTAGAAGGAGTCTCTCCATGAACCGCCTGCTCTACGTGATCGCGCTCACGCCCGACCTCGAGCGGATGAAGCGCTTCTACCAGGACGCGGTCGGGCTCGACGTCGTGGTCGACTCGCCGGCGTTTGTCTCGTTCAACACCGGCGGCGCGAGCCTGGCCCTGATCGCGATCCCGCGCGCGCAGAAGCGCGAGATCGAGCTGTGCTTCGACAGCGACGACGTCGACGCCGACGTGCAGGCGCTCGCCGCGCGCGGCGTCAAGTTCGTCGACGAGCCGAAGACCGTGGAATTCGGGCGCGTCGCGCACGCGCGCGATCCGGAGGGCAACGTGCTGTCGCTGCTCGCGCCGACCATGCGCCCGGCCGCCGGCACCGGCCCCGCGCTGACCGCGGCCGTGCTGCACTGCCGCGATCTGGTCGCGGCGAAGGCGTTCTATCGTGACCGCATCGGACTGGGCCTCGGCCACGACGCGCCGTGGTGGGTCGAGTTCGAGCTGGGCGGCACGAATCTCGCACTCCATCCGCTCGTCGACCACGAGGTGCTCGAGGCGAATCCGGCGCGGCCGATCAGCCTCGCGTTCTCCGCGGGCGATTTCGACGAATGGGTCGAGGAGCTGGGGCTGCGCGGCGTGACGTTCAGCCAGGGCATCACGGATCGCGGTTACGGGCGCTTCGCCGAGGCCGCGGATCCCGACGGCAACCTGCTCGCGTTCCGGGATTCTCCGGCGCCGCCCACGCTGGAGGAAAAGCTCGCCGAGGACTACGAAGGCGAGGACGAGCCGCGCCAGGTCGCGATCCGGCGCCAGGTCACGAAGAACGCAAAGGCCGTGAGCCGCGTGGCCGTGAAGCCCGTATACCACGTCGCGCCCGCGACCCGTCCCGCCGCGCCGGCCACGACGCCGGTCGACGGCGACGGCACGCGCGCCGGCCTCGCGCGCGTCGCGCTCGGCGCTTCGAAGGCCGCCGCGCGGAAGCCCAGGCACACGAAGAAGGCGCCGTCGGTGCGCGGCGCGGGTCCGGTGCGCACGCGCAAGAAGCCGCGCAAGTCGGGCGACCCCGAGCGCGTGAAGGCGCGGCCGGCGTCGGGCCACCAGAAGAGCGCGGCGGCGCGTTCGCTGGGCACCCAGGCGAAATCGAAGGCGAGCGCGAGCCGCGCGAAGGCCGTCAAGCGCGCGGCGAAACCGGCGAAACGCGCCGCGGCGCGACCGGCGAAGCGCACGAGCCAGACGCGGCCGCGCGCCAAGGCCGGTCGCTCGCGCGCATCGGCCTCGCGCGGACGCCGGTGAGCGAACCCCGCGTCCTGCTCGCGGGCGCGGCGCGCACGCCGATCGGCAACTTCGGCGGCGCGCTCGCGGCCTCGAGCGCCGCCGAGCTGGGCGGCGTCGCCGCGCGCGCGGCGCTGGCCCGCGCGGCCGTGCCGCTCGAAGCGGTCGACGAAGTGTGGTTCGGCCACGCGCGCCAGGCCGGCAACGGCCCGAACCTCGCGCGCCAGGTCGTGCGCCGCGCCGGGCTCGCGGACGCCGTGCCCGCGACCACGCTGAACAAGGCGTGCGCGTCCGGCATGCAGGCCATCGCCAGCGCGGCGCAGAGCGTGCGCCTCGGCGACGCGACGCTCGTGCTGGCCGGCGGCGGCGAGCACATGTCGAGCATTCCGTTCCTGGCGACGGACCTGCGCTGGGGCAAGAAGCTCGGCGATGAGCCGCTCGTCGACGCGATGTTCCGCGACGGCTACCTGTGCCCGCTGTGCGACCAGCTGATGGGCGAGACCAGCGAGACCCTGGCCGACGAATATCGCATCGGTCGCGAGGAGCAGGATCGCTACGCGCTCGCCAGCAACGAGCGCGCGGCGCGCGCGTGGAGCGAGGGCCGCTTCGCGAAAGAGGTCGTGGCCGTCACGGTGGGCGAGGGCAAGCGCGCGAAGACCGTCGAGCGTGACGAGCATTTCCGCGGCGACGCGTCGCTCGAGGAGATGGCGAAGCTTCGCCCCGTGTTCCGGAAGGACGGCACGATCACCGCAGGCAACGCCTCGGCCATCACCGACGGCGCGGCGGCACTCGTCGTGCTCGCCGAGTCCGCGGCCCGGCAGCACGACATCACGCCGCAGGCCGCGCTGCTCGGCGCCGTGTCGGTCGGCGTGGACCCGGCGCGCATGGGCATCTCGCCGGTGCCGGCGGTCAGGAAGCTGCTCGAGCGCCTGAAGCTGAAGCTCGAGGACATCGACGTCGTCGAGCTGAACGAAGCGTTCGCGTCGCAGGTGCTGGCGTGCGACCGCGAGCTGCACTTCGACCGCGAGCGGCTCAACGTGAACGGCGGCGGCATCGCGCTTGGCCATCCCACCGGCTGCAGCGGCACGCGCATCGTCGTCACGCTTCTGTCCGAGCTCGGACGCGTGAAGGGCCGCTACGGCCTGGCCACGCTGTGCGTCAGCGGCGGCCTGGGGATGGCGCTGCTCGTCGAGCGGCTGTAGCGCCGGGCGCGGCGATCGGGCCGCGCGATGGGCGCCTGGGACGCGAAATCACGCCGTTCCTCAACCAACGCTGGAGCGCCGCGCCCCGTGTGCCGATATCACCGGCATGCGCAACGACACGCCGATCGACTTCCCGACCGTGCGCTGGTGCCGCGGACTGCCGCTCGCGCACGCGCGCCCGCTGCTTCCCGCGGAGCGCGTCCTCCTCGAAGGGCTGCGCGGCTCGCTGCTGCGCCTGTGGCTCGCGGACCTCGCCGCCATCGGTGCGCTGCTGTTCGGGCCAGCCGCGTTGATCGCCCTGCTGCACGTGCCCCAGGGCTCGCCGCGCGAGATCGATCTCGCGCTGATCGCGCTCGCCGCGTGGGCCGCGGGCGTGCCGCTCGTCGCGCTCGACGCCGTCAGACGCTGGAAGCTGCGCGCGCGCTGCGGCCGCGATCTCGTGGACGGCGAAGCGCTGGTGTTCCAGCGCGCGGACGACGACGAGACCGAGGTGGCGGATGCGGAAGCGGTCGCTTCGCTCGTCGTTTTCCCGCACTCGTGCACGAGCCTCGTGCCGCGCGACGACGGCCGCGTGCGCCTGTGGCGCGTCGCGGTCACCGAAGCGGCGCCGCCGCCCTCTTACGCCATGCGCGTGCCGCTCCCCGCGAACGTGGCGCACGTCGAGGGCGATGCCCACGTGCAGTTCCTCAAGCGCAGCTTCACGCCGGGCGAGCGCGCGGAGCTCGAGAGCCACTTGCGGCGGCATCGCCGCGTCGGTTACCGCATCGCGGTGCCGATCGCGTACTGCGGGCTGTGCATCGGCGCGTTGATCGCCGAGCCACGGGGCACGCTGGCCGCGCAGGGTCCGGTCATCACCGGCCTGCAACTGCTGTTCTGCGCGATCACGCTGCACCTGGTGCTGCGCCACATCGAGCATGCGCGCAAGCTGCGCAGCGACCTGGACGCCGGCTGGGTGCTGACGTTCCACCGCCGCGACGAAGCGCGCGGCGCGCGCGAAGACGAGCGGGCCGGCGGGCATGCCGAACACCCGGACGAGGGCCTCGAGTTCCTGCCGGTGTCGCTGCGGGTGTGGGCGCGCCGCGGGTGCCCGGCGTCCTGGCGCAACCTGCGCGCCTGAACGAAAACCGGCACCAACTGCTCGTAGCCAGACAGTCTTTCCTTCCGGAGCGGCGCCGCCGCGAGTGAGGCGGCGCTGCGCCATCGCCAACGCTCCGACGGACTTTCGCCGGCCTTCGCGGCCCAGTTACGGGTTGGCCCCGTCCATGCATTACCTGCCCGCCGACGGGGCGATACGAGCCCTGGCTGAAACCCGAAGTGACCGACACGAGGAGGCTGCGATGAAGACCACGACGAACGTTCCGACCGGTGTTGCGGCCGCCGCGGCCGACGCGGCTTGCGCGGCTGACGCCGCGTCCCGCGCCGCGCAGGCGGCGAGCCACTGGGCGCAGCTTTCCGGCGTGGCCAACGAGGACGCCGCCGAGGCGATCGCCGCCGCGTGGCGCGCGAATCGCGCGAGCGAACGCGCTTCGTACACCTCGTCGCTCGACGAAGCCTGGCTGCAGGCCGCGACCGCCTGGGCCGCCGCGACCACGGCCATCGAAGCCGATCAGCGCGTCAGCGCGCAGATCGTCGCCGGGCTCGCCGCGCTCTAAGTCGTCGATCGCATCCGCATCCCGCCCGACATCGAGGGCCGGTGGCTTCAGCCGCCGGCCCTCACGACTTCCAGGAGGCGTGCGCCGCGGTGCGCCCCGTCCGCGGTGCCGCCGGGCGGCCGTTGCCTACCCGCTCGCGACGTCGGCGGTCGCCCGCTCCGAATGGAATTCGTCCGTCGCGGGTCGGTCGCCGCTCATCTTCTCGCCGACGTACTTCATGCGCACCGTCAGGGACACGATGGCCACCGTCACGCCGAACAGGCACACGATGGTGGCGCCCATCGGCCAGTCCTTGAGATACGACAGCACCGCGCCGAGGACGGAGACGACGAACGCGATGACCCACGCCCACACGAGCTGCGCCGGTCCCCTGCGGCCGAGCAGCGTCGAGCACACGACCGGGACGATCAGGAACGAGAACACCGCGAGCACGCCGGACACCTTGACGGAACTCGTGACCACGAGGCCGAACGAGGCGTAGAACAGGAAGTCCCACTTCTTGACGGACAGCCCCTGCTGCTTCGCCTGCTTGGGGTCCTCCGAGCACAGCTTGAGCTTCCGCCGGCTCGCGAACAGGAACGCGCCGACGGGCACGAACAGGGCCGCCATGACCGCGATGTCGCGCCACGTCACCCAGCCGAGCGCCTCGCCGCTCAGCGTGCCGCTCACGTGCTCCGCGCCGTGGGGCGCGTTCGACAACAACAGCAGCGTCGCCGCCGTCGCGAGCGCGAACGAAATGCCGATGAACGCTTCCTGCAGCACCGAGTGCTCGCGATCCCACAGGAAGCTGAACAGCGCGGCGCCCAGCAGCGTGAAGCCGAACGACCAGTAGTACGTGCTCGGATCGTGGGCGTCGGCGCCGAGCAGGAACGCAACGCTCGAGCCGAGCGCCGCGATCTGCGCCAGCGCCAAGTCCACGAAGATCACGCCACGCGCCAGCACGTGCCGGCCGAGCGCCGGAAGGATCATCGCCAGGAGCAGGCAGGCCAGAAGCGGCAGTGCCATCACCGCGAAGAAGTTCATTTCGCCTCCGCCTTGCCGGACAGCGCGTCGGCCACGGACGAGACGAGTTTGTCGAACTTCGTGAACACGTCGTCGGTGCCGGGCAGGCCGCCCGCTTCCGTCGCGATCTCCAGGGCCGTGCCTCCGGCGCGCTGCGCAACCTGCTTCGCGGGGTCCGCGTTGTAGTACGGCTGGTACACGACGACCTTGACGCCGGCCTTCTTCATCGACTCGGCGAGGTCGTTCACGTAGTGCGGGCTCGGCGGGATGCCGGGCTTGGGCTCGACGGTGCCGAACAGCCGGAGGCCGAAGCGATCCGCGAAGTACACGAAGTTTGGGTGATACGTCACGACGGATGCGCCCTTGTACGGCGCCATCTGCTTCTCCCATTTGTCGAGCGATGCCGTCATCTTCTCGTCGAACGCCTTCGCGTTCGCCGCGTAGTCGGCGGCATTCGGCGGGTCCAGAGCGGAGAAAACCTGGGCCAGGTGATCGGCGACGACGATCAGGTTCCTGGGGTCCGCGTAGTAGTGGGGATTGCCGAACGGATGGATGTCGCCCGCGGCGCGACTGACCGTGCCCGTGGGCTTCTCGAGCACGTCGACGCCCTGTGACGCGTCGACGAAGCCTTTCGCCCCCTGCTGGATCTTGGGATTGCGGCTGCCGGGGAGCACGAGCGGCAGCCAGCCCGCGTCGAGCTCGAGGCCGGTCGAGATGAACACGTCGGCGTGCTGAATGGCCTTCATCAGGCTGGGCTTGGCCGGCACGAAGTGCGGGTCCTCGTAGCCGCGGCACAGGCTCAGCGCCGTGACGTGCTTGCCGCCGACGAACTGGGCGACGGACGCGAGATCCGTCAACGACGTGGCGACGCTCAGGTCCGCGCGCGCCGGCGCGGTCGCCAGCGCGCCGAGCAGGCCTACGAACAGACATCTCATCAGGAACTTCATGAAATCCTCCTAGGGGTGCTTCACGTCCGCGCGACACTTGCCGCGCGCCGCGGTGGATTCGCTAGTACGCGTGGGCCGGGTGATATCCGATCGTGTAGCTCATCTGCACCATGATGCGGTCGTCGTTCGGCCGGATGCCGTTGCCCGCGTCGGCCTGGGCATGGCTGTACTCGAGTCGTATGAACGAAAACTCGGACGGCATCCACGCCAGGTTCGCGGAGACGCGGTTCACCTTGCCGCGCACGGGAGCGCCGGTGCCGTCGACGAGGAAGTCGGCGAGACTGTTGCGCGCCTGCTCGCCGCGCACGCCCATCCACCAGATCTGCGACAGCCGGTACTGGAGCGACGCGTAGCCGCCGTCCTGCTCGCGCGCGTAGCCGTCGGGGGTGGCCGAGCCCTTCTGCAGGTATTCGCTCTGGAGGATCCAGCCGCGCCGGTTCGAGTTCTTGGCCGGCACGTTGCGGATCGTCACGTCCGCGCCGTAGGCGTCGCGCCGATTCCCGTCGACGCCGCGGCCCTGCAGGATCGACTGGCCCACCTCCAGCGTCGTCGCGTCGTTCAGGTCGAACTGGTTCTTCCAGTGGCCGAGGAACGGCACGTTGTCGTGCCGCGTCGAGCCCAGATCGAGCGGATGATCGTCATCGACGCCGGCGGCCCGATAGATGCCGCCTGTCAGCTCCGAGTACCAGGGCAGGGGCGTGAGCCACGCGGCCTCGGCGCCCGCGTCCTTGAAGCCCTCCTCGCCGATCGTGTTCGCCATCACGATCGGCGCCTGGATGAACGGAAACGCGTGCGTGTGCAGCAGCCCGTGCTTGCCGAACGTGCCGCGGATCTTGCCGAGCTTGAGCTGGATGCCGGGAACGCTCGTGCTGCGCGCCCAGACTTCCTCGGGATCCACCGTGCCGCCGTCCAGGAACACGATGTTGCTCGCGAACGTCCAGTACGGATCGACGACGGAGATCAGGCTGATCTCCGCTTCGTCGAACTGGAGCCCGTACGGCTGGTTCAGGTTGTGCGCGGCCTGGCCGGAGAACAGCGAGTTCATGCCGATCGCCGGGTTCGCGAGATTCGAGAACATCGAGTTCGTCTGGGCGGTCGCGAGCGCGGGCGCAAGCGCGAACGCCGCGATGACGCAGGCGAGCGGAGTGGTGCGTCGGGACATGCGAGTCCCTCCGAGACGTGAAGAGTCCACTGGCGAACTCCCGCCGCACGACGTGCGGCCGCGACGGCGCAGAGACGCCGGCGCGTGGAGTTGCGAACGATTCGGGAGCGGGGCTCTAAGCGGAGGGCGGGGCGCGCGAGGTGCGCGGAGCCGCGGGGTCGACGACGCGCAGCTCGACACGCGCGATGAACGCGCGCTCGTGCCAGGCGTGGACCGGGCCGGGCGCGGGAGTCGTCGCGCCGGCGACGGCCGGGGCGTGACTCGCGCTACAGACCGCGCAATCGTGGCGGCTGTCGCCGGACTCGTGACGGTGGACTCCGCCGACCACGACGAGCGCGAGCAGCAGCACGGCCGTGAACGGGCCGAGCCGGCGGACGATGGAGCGGAAGAGGTCGTGCGTTCGAGTCATGGCGATCGCGCGCGTCGACGCGCGTGACCCAAGAATGGGCGGCCCCGCGGGCCGCCGTCAAGCCGGCCGCGCGGGCACCCGACGAAGTCGGGAGCGGGGGCGACGAACGCAGGAGTGGGCCGCCGGGAGGCCCCGGCCGCGTGCGGTATATTGCGCGCGTTTCGTCGTGTGCCTGGCTCGCGCCGCCGCGCGCCTTCTTCTCGACCCCGTTCGGAGAGCCCGTGTCGGACCTCGTGCTGCTCGACGTCGCGGACGGCATCGCGACCCTCACGCTCAATCGCCCCGACAAGCTGAACGCGTTCGCCGGCGACATGCGCGAGCGCCTGATCGAGCGGCTCGACGAAGTGGCGGCGCGCCGCGACGCGCGCGTGCTCGTGCTGGCCGGCGCCGGCCGGGCGTTCTGCTCGGGCGGGGACGTGCACCACATGATGGCGCTGCGCGAACGTGGTGCGCCCTTTGCGCAGCTGGCGCCGCTGCTGGAACTCGGGCGCGGCATCGTGACCCGCCTCGCCGCGTTCGACATCCCGACCGTGGCCGCGGTGAACGGCGTGGCCGCGGGCGCCGGACTGAACCTCGCGCTCGCCTGCGATGTGCGCTGGGCCTCGGAGCGCGCCACGTTCGGCGAGACGTTCGCGCGCATCGGCCTGCACCCGGACTGGGGCGGCACGTACGCGCTGCCGCGCCAGGTGGGACTCGCGAACGCGCTCGAGCTGTGCTGGCTCGGCGAGATGATGGACGCCGCCGAGGCGCTGCGCATCGGGCTCGTGCAGCGCGTGTTCGCGGACGACGCGTTTACGAGCGAAGTCGCGGCGCGCGCGCGGCGCCTGGCCGATGCGCCGGTGACGAGCGTGACCTTCGCGAAACGCACGCTCGGCGCGTCGCTCGCTCGCACGCTGGACGAATGCCTGGACGCCGAGGCCGCGGCCCAGGAGGCGTGCTGGGCTTCCGCCGATTCGGCCGAAGGCCTCGGCGCCTTCGTCGCGAAGCGCGTTCCGGCCTTCCGCGCCGGACGCGCGTCGAGTTCGTCCGCCCGTCCCTGGAGTTTCGAGTAGCCGCGCCAGGTAGGCGCGGCGCTGCGCCGCAGGCCGGCCACGCTTCACCCACCGAGAGGAAGAACGTCATGCGCAAATCGAACGTCGTCACCGTGCTGCTGGTCGTGCTGGTCGCCGTGTTGTTCGCCGCGGGCTGCAAGCCGCACGCGTCGGGCGGCGCGGCCTCGGGCGCCGCGTCGTCGAGCGCGACGCCGGCTTCCGGCGCCGCCGAGAAGTCGCTCTACGAACGTCTGGGCGGCGGCGCCGCGCTGACGGCCGTGGTCGGCGACTTCGTCGACAACGTCGCCGCGGACCAGCGCATCAACCACTTTTTCCAGGACGCGGACCTGCCCAAGCTGAAGACGAACCTGACGAACCTGATCGGCCAGGCCACCGGCGGGCCCGAGAAGTACACCGGGCGCGACATGAAGACCACGCACCAGGGCATGGGCATCGCCGACGCCGACTTCAACGCGCTCGTCGAGGATCTGACCAAGTCGCTCGACAAGCACCAGGTGGGAGCGACCGAGAAGGGCGAGTTGATCGCGCTGCTGGCCGGCATGAAGGGCGACATCGTCGAGAAGTAACACTGCGACGGCGCGCGAGCCGGGCGTTCGCCGAAGCCCGGTTCGCGGCCGCGCTAGTTCCAGCCGCGCGTCACGGCGGCGAGCGCGATCGGCAGGCGGCGCGTCCAGAACGGCCAGTCGTGCCAGCCCCAGTACTCGACGTACTGGTGCGCGAGCCCGAGGCCGCGCAGCGCGTGCTCCATCTCGCGATCGTCGAAGAACGAGAGATCGAGCAGCCCGCAGTCCATGTAGATGCGCATGCCGCGCACGGCGGGCGCCACGCGCGCGATGTAGTCGATCGGACTGTTCGCGGCGATGATGCGCGCGGCCACGGCCGGCGGGCCGAGCACCGCGTCCACGCCGCGCCCCACGGGCAGGTGGTACTCGCCGCTCAACCCGGCGCACGCGCGGAACCGGTCCGGGTGCTTGAACGCCAGGTTCAGCGCGGCGCCGCCGCCGTCCGAGATCCCGACGAGCGCACGCTGCCCGGCGTCCGCGCGCGTGCGCCACGTCGAATCGGCCCACGCCTCGAGGTCGTGGACGAGGAAATCCTCCATGCGCACGTGACCGTCGGCGCTGTTGACGTACAGCGAGCGCCCGAGCCGGCCGCGCCCGTGGCCGTCGGGGAAGAGCGCGATGATCTCCGGAATCGCTTGGCGCGCGATCAGCCGATCGAGCAGTGCGCCGATGTGTCCCTTCGCTTCGAAATCCGTGTTCGCGCCGGGTCCGCCGTGCAGGAACACGACGAGCGGATAACGCCGGTCGCGCGCCTCGGGCCGATCGTACGAGGGCGGCAGGTACACGAGCACGCTGCGCCGAGCGTCGCCGAGCGTTGCGGCGGGGATGAACGTCGCGCCGACGGCGCCCGGGCGCGGCGGACCGAACGACGGCCCGGCACGCGCGGGAGCGACGGTCGATGCCGCGAGCGCCACTGCGAGCGCCGCGGCCCGGAGCACGCGCAGTGCCCGTGGGCCGGCACCGTTCACTTGATGGCCCGGACCTTCACGGACGCGATCGCGGCGAACGCCTCGCGTTCCTCCGCGTCGTCGCCGAGCGCGCTCTCGGCCGGCGCGTAGCCGGCGCGTTCCACGACCGCGACGTCGCGAAAGCCGGCCGCGCTCAACAGCGCCAGGTAGTCCTCGAGGCGCGACGCGCCGGCCACGCAGCCCACGCTCCGGTCGACGCGCGCCTTCAGCGCGTCCGGCACGTCCTTCGTCCACACGAGATCGCTGACGAGGAGCCGTCCGCCCGCGCGCAGCACGCGCCACGCTTCGCGGAACACCGCCGGCTTGTCGGGCGACAGGTTCACGACGCAGTTCGAGACGATCGCGTCGACGCTGCCGTCGGCCACCGGCAGGTGCTCGATCTCGCCGAGCCGGAACTCGACGTTCGTGACGGACGCGCGGCGTGCGTTCGCGCGCGCCCGGTCGATCATGGCCGGCGTCATGTCCACGCCGATGGCGCGGCCGGCCGGACCGACTTGGCGCGCGGCGATGAAGCAGTCGATCCCGGCGCCGGATCCCAGGTCGAGCACCGTTTCGCCCGCGACGAGTTCGGCGTGCGCGAGCGGATTGCCGCAGCCGAGCCCGAGGTTCGCGCCCTCGGGGATCGCGGCCGCCTGCTCGCTCGTGTAGCCGAGCGCGGCCAGCACGTGCTCCGCGTCCTCGGGCGTCGAACAGCAGCCGCGCGCGGAGCCCTCCGCGGCGGCCGTGTAGCGCGCGCGGACCGCGGCGTGCGTGACGTCGGCCGCGGAGTCCGCCCCGGCGGAGGCGCTATGCGCGGCGGCGGCAGATTCGTTGGCGGTCGTCGCCGGCTCCGAGTCGCAACAGCGATCCTTGCCCGGCAGCGGCGTGCAGCACGGTGAAGCGGCGATCGATTCCATGGTGCTCACTCCTCTCGAAGAACGCTACAGCTCGCCGAGCAGCATGCGCAGCCGGCGCAGGCTCCCCGGGCGGACGCAGTAGCAGACGCGCGGCCCTTCCACTTCTCCTTCGATCAGTCCGGCCTGCTTCAGCACCTTCAGGTGCTGGGACACGGTCGCCTGGGCGAGCGGCAGCCGGTCGACGAGGTGACCGCACACGCACTCGCCCTGCCGCGCCAGGTACCTCAGGATCGCGACGCGCGCCGGATGCCCGAGCGCCCGAGCGAGAACCGCGAGCTCGCGGTCTTCTGCGCCAAACCCGGAACGGCTGCGAGCCTGACGCACGGCAATGGTCTGCATGGCGCCTCCTATCGTTAATCGTAAATATACGATGAATGATCGCGCCCGGCGTCGCAAGGGTTTTTTCTGGGAACGCGCTCGAGGTGCGACGGGGGACCGCGACGGTCAGGGCCGCGCGCCCCACAGGGCGACGAGCGAGCGCCGGAGTTGGCTCCGCCAGAAGGACCAGCTGTGGCCGCCCGACAGCTCGCCGTACGTGTGCGCGACGCCGAGCCGGGTGAGCACGCGGTCGAGCTCGCGGTTCGTCTCGAGTTCGCCGTCGTGGACGCCGACGTCGAAATAGATGGCGAGCGTGTGGAGCGCGGGAACGATGCTCGGCGCGTAGAGCGCCGGGCTGTACGTCGCGTACAGGCGATCGGCTGCCGCCCCGTCGCCGAAGATGCGCTTGTTGTCCCACGCGCGCTGCAGGTGGTAGTCGCCGCTGTGCCCGGCGCAACGCGAGAACACGTCCGGATGGCGGAACGCGAGGTTGAGGGCGCCGGTGCCGCCGTCCGACAGCCCGGCGATCCCGCGGGCTTCGCGCGTCGGCACCGTGCGCAGTGTGGAGTCGGCCCACGCCACCAGGTCTCGCCACACGAAGTCGTCCATGTTGCACAGGCCGTCCGCGGCGTTCACGTACAGCGACCGCCCGAGCAGCCCGCGCCCGTTGCCGTTCGGCATCACGACCAGCAGTTCGGGAATGCGCCGCTCCGTGATCAGCGTGTCGAGGGTCTCGTCCGCGTGGCCCTGACCAGTCCAGTTGCCGTCCCCGCCGGGCCAGCCGTGCAGCAGGTACTCGACCGGGTAGCGCTTGGCCGCGGAGTCCGGGTCGAAATACGAAGGCGGGTAGTACACGCGCACGCTGTGGCTCGCCTCGCCGAGCGACGGCGCGGGCATGCGCAGGATGCGCACCGTGCCATGACGGAGGGGGCTCGCCGTCGTCGCCGCGACGGCAAGGTCTGCCGGCAGCCCCGGCAGCGCGGCGCCGAGGATCAGCGCCGCCACGACCAGCGCGGCGCCGATTCCTGCACGATGGACCCGCGAACGCGGGTGCGTTCGCCCGATGGAATCACGCACGCACGCATTCTGCACCGCGCGGCCCCGGCATTGCACGCGGACGCGCGCCGCCGGCGCACGGCGCCGCGTGGTCCGGGACTTGCGCTGTCGTGCTTGTAGATCGGCCCCTCCGATCCGCAGCAAACCGGTCCCCCCGGCCGGGCCAGGCGCCGACGGCTCCCCCTCGTGCCCGACGCAACCATCTTCAAGACGCGTTCGTCCGCGCCCTCCGGGGCCAGGGTGACGCCGGGAGCGGCTCCATGTGGTCCTCGGTTGGTGTGCTTCGTCAGGGTGCGCTCGGCGCGCTCGCGTTCTCTGTCGTCGCTGTCGCGGTCACCTCTTCGACGCCGTGCGCCGCCGCGCCGCCCGTTGCTCTGGTCGGTGTCGACCTCGCGCCGCTCGGACCCCACACGCTGTATCCGGGCGGCACCGCGTTCACGTGGAACGGGGCGCGCGCGCGTCCGTTCGCGATCTTGGACGCGTCGGGCCGCACGCTCACGACGCTTCACGCCGCGAGCCACGAGTCGGCCGCGGCGTGGGACGGGCGTGACGCCGCCGGTCAGGCCGCGCCCGCCGGCGATGCGTTCGTGGTCGGCGCTGCGCCCGAGTCGCGCGTCGCGCTGCGTTCGTTCCACGGCACGAGCCGCGCGACGAACGTGACGTTCACGCTGAGCGCCGTCGCGCGGTAACCGCCGCATCTGGCGCGACGCGGTTGCCCCGCGACATCGCGCTTCGGCTCTCGAGCGACGCCAGGCGCTATGGCCGCCCGATCCGGCCCAGCAACACGAGCAGCGTGCGGAAGTCGTCGAACATGGTCGTGACCTGTACGCTCAGGAAGAACAGCAGTGTGTAGAACGCCGACGGGCTGCGCTGCAACAAACGCAGGAATGGCCGAGCCAGCCAGTCGCGCAGCCGCGGCACGTTGAAGAGTATCGCGGTCAAAGCCCCGATCGCGGCGCCTCCCAGGATGTCCGTCGGATAGTGCAGCCCGAGATAAACGCGCGGCAGGCACACGACGAACGCCGCCTGAACGAGCAGCGCCAGGCCCGCGACGCGCGACACGTACAGCATGCCGACGGCGAGCTCGAAGAACAGCATCGCGTGGTCGCTCGGAAAGGAACTCCAGCCCCGCAGTTCTCCCAGGTCCGATCCGAACGGCGCCACGAATTGCACGGACGGGTCGTGGATGGGCCGCAGTCGGAACGGCAGCAGCGTCGCCAGCACCCGGCCGCCGACGATCGAAAGCAGGGCGCCGATCAGCGTCGCGAACAGGCTCGCGCGCGCTTCGGGAACGGTGTGCCGGGCGCGGAACCATTTCCACCAGAACACGCTCATCGCCACGTCGCCCTTGACGAGTCCGCTGCGCGAAACGTAGACGACGAGATTGTCGAACGTCGTGGAGTGGCGGGCGAACGCGTTGAGGTGGGAGATGATGCTGTGATCGAACGCGTTCAATGCGTGCGGGCCCTTCCCTGGGACGAATCGACGGTGGCGCGGCCCCACACGACCGCGGAGCGGCGGCCATGCGCGCGCCGGCCGCGCGAACCGTAGGCACCGGCCACCGGGCCGTCAAGGCTCACGTGCCCGGCGCGTCGGCGCGAAGCGGGCCCGCGCCGGAGGCCGGCCGCGTTGACGCTGTCGGACGCCGACTCCTATACTCCCTCGTCTTTCCACCGCACTCGCCGCGGTCCGGACGTCCCTCGCCCGCGCTTGGCGGGCGCCTCGCGGACGGCCTTGCCGCTCGCGCCTCAATGCCCTGGTCAGGGGAGAACGATTCCAATGGATGCCACGAAAACCCGGCTCGTCGACTATCGCGTCAGGAACGGCGTCGCCGTGCTCGAACTGAACGATCCGCCGGCGAACACGTACACGCACGAGATGATGCGCGACCTGGACGACGCCATCCTGCAGGCGCGCTTCGACGAGAGCGTGCACGTCATCGTCATCCGCGGCGCGGGCGAGAAGTTCTTCTGCGCGGGCGCGAACATCAACATGCTCAAGACCGTCAATCCGACGTTCAAGTACTACTTCTGCCTGCACGCGAACGAGACGCTGAACCGCCTCGAGCACACGCCGAAGCTTGTCATCGCCGCGCTGAACGGCCACACGGTCGGGGGCGGACTCGAGATCGCGATGGCCGCCGATCTGCGGATCGCGCGCAAGGGCGCGGGCAAGGTCGGTCTGCCCGAGGTCTCGCTCGGCGTGCTGCCGGGCACGGGCGGCACGCAGCGCCTGGCGCGGCTCATCAACAAGAGCACGGCGATCGAGCTGATGGTGACGGGCGAGACGTTCGACTTCGAGAAGGGCCTCGCGCTCGGCATCATCAATCAGATCTGGGAAACGGCGACGAACGACGAGTTCATCGAGAAGGTGATGAAGTACGCCGAGACGTTCTGCCCGCCAAACAAGGCGTCGAAGGCCGTGGGACGCATCAAGCGCTCGGTCCAGAGCGGCGTCGAGATCCCGTTCGAGAGCGCGCTCGCTGTCGAACGCGAGCTGCAGCAGCAGCTGTTCCAGAGCGAGGACGCGAAGGAAGGACTCGCCGCCTACGTCGAGAAGCGCAAGGCGTCGTTCCAGGCGAAGTAGCCGCTACGAAAATCGCGAGCCCCTTCGGAGGGAACTCCGGAGGGGCTTCGCCGTTCGGTGGCGGGCGGCCGTCGGCGATTCTAAGCGGACGGGTCCCGCCGCTGGCTGGTGCGCGACGGCTCGTCCAGCAGTTCGCGCACCTGGCGGGCCAGCGTGTCGGGCGTGAACGGCTTCGCGAGGAACGCGATGCCGGGCTCGTGCAGCTCGACGCCCGCGAGCATGTCGTCGGGGAATCCGGAGATGAACAGGACGCGCAGGCCGTGCTGCGCCTGGCGCAGGCGGTGCGCCAGTTCGCGTCCATTCACGACCGGCATGCGCACGTCGGTCACGAGCAGGTCGAGCGTGCGCTGCGGATGCTGCAGGCATTCGAGCAACGCTTCCTCACCGTTGCTCGCCTCGATCACGGTGTAGCCGTTCTCGCGCAGCACGGCGGCCAGCAGACGCCGCACGGTTGGCTGGTCCTCGACCAGCAGCAGGCACTCGCGCCCGCGCGGCACGACCCCGGCCCGCACCGCGCCGGCCTCGCCCGCTGCGGGCTCGGCGTCGTCGGCCGTGGCGCGGGGCAGGAGTACGGTGAAGCACGTGCCGGCGCCGGGCTCGCTCTCGACCGAGACGGTGCCGCCGCTCTGCTGGACGATGCCGTACGCGGTCGACAGGCCGAGGCCGGTGCCCTTGCCTTCGTCCTTGGTCGTGAAGAACGGTTCGAAGATGTGCGACAGCACGTCGGGATTCATGCCGAGCCCGGTATCGCGCACGCGCAGCGACACGCAGGACCGGTCGCGGGGCGGCTCGCCGCTCACGGTCGTCCACTTCGCGTGTTCGACGTTCGCCGTCTCGAGGGCCAGCACGCCGCCGTTCGGCATCGCGTCGCGCGCGTTCACCGCCAGGTTCACGAGCACCTGTTCGATCTGGTGGCGGTCCACCCGCACCGGCCACAGGTCGGGATCGGTCTGAGTGACGAGCTGGACTTCGTCGCCGAGCAGGCGGCGCAGCATCCGGTCCATGTCGTGCACGACGCTGTTGAGATCCAACACGCGCGGTTCCATGACCTGCCGGCGCGCGAACGCGAGCAGCTGGCTCGTGAGACCGGTCGCGCGCTCCGCCGCGCGGCGGATCTCGGTGACGTCGGCGGCCGAGGCGTGCGCCTCGCCGATTCGCTCCGCGACGAGATCCGTGTAGCCGAGGATCGCGGTCAGCAGGTTGTTGAAGTCGTGGGCCACGCCGCCGGCCAGCCGTCCGACCGCCTCCATGCGCTGCGCGCGCACGAGCTGCTGCTGGAGCTGCCCTTCGCGCAGGCCGCGCCGATAGCCGTCGAACAGCAGGCCGGCGATCTGGGTCAGCGATTCGAGTCGCGCGTGATCGGCCCCGGTGTAGGTCGACTCGCGGTCGGCGACGCACATCACGCCGACGACGTCGTCGCCGCGCAGCACGGGCACCCCGAGGAAGCGGCGCGGGGTCGGCTGGCCCGGCGGGAACGGCGTCTCCGTGAGGTGCTCGCGCGCCTCGTTCTCGAGGACGACTTCGCGGCGCCCGACGAGCGCGGACCACGCGCCGGACAACGACAGCATTTCGTGGTGCATCGGCCCGGGAGCGGCGTGGGCGGCCGCGGCGCCGAACGCGCCGTCGACTGAGGAGCGGGCCAGCACCCGCAACGCCGAACCGTCGAGCAGGACCGCCGCGAGCCCCCAGCGCGATCCGGTGAGGCGCAGCGCGCACGTCAGGAGCGCTTCGCTGGCCGCCTGCCAGTCGCCCCGGTCCACGTAGTGCGCGACGGACTCGGTGATCGATTGCAGCACGGCCGAGCGTTCGCGCAGCTCCTCCTCGGCCTGGCGACGCGCGCTCACATCGCGGAACACGACGACCACGCCGGACATCGTGCCATCGAGGCCCTCGATGGGCGCGACGCTGAACTCGACCGGGCGTTCGATCCCGCCGCGCGCGACCAGGGTGGCCTTGTGGCTGAGCCTCAAGTGCGGGGGGCTGCGCAGCATCATGGCCACCGGATCCTCGAGGGGCTCGCGGGTCTCGGCGTTCAACAGGGGAAGCACGTCGCGCAGCGGACGCCCGGAGGCGTCCTTGGAGACGTGGCCGGTCAGGCGCTCGGCGAGGGCGCTCATGAAGCTGACGAGCCCGTGCCGGTCCGTCGCGATGACGCCGTCGCCGACCGAGCGCGCCATCGCGGTCAGCCACTGCTGGCTCTCGCGCAAGGCATGCTCGGCGTTCTGCCGATCGAGCACCTCGGCCGCGAGCGCGCGGTTCGCCTCCTCGAGCTGGTCACGGCTCGGCAGCGCGAGCGCCTTCGGCACGAGCGGAATCAGGGCGGCGGCGGTGCCGAGGGACAGCGCGCCGGTCGCGAGTTTGACGAGGCCCTCGGCGCGATAGATCGGATGCCACAGCGTCCAGATCGCGAACAGGTGCGTCGTGCCGCACCCGAATATAAATGCCCCGAACATCAGGAACATCCAATTGAATGCCAAGTCACGCCGATGGCGTACGAAATACAGCAGTGTGAATGGAATCGAGTAGTACGCGAGCGTGATGGCCGCGTCGGAGGCGACGTGCAGCCAGAGGACGCCCTTCTGCTGGAGGAAGCAGTGCGCGTGCGGCAGGAAATCCGAGGAGAAGAGCTTCTGGAAGAACGCGAACACCCGCCACCCCGAATCGTTGGGCTCCGTTCGACAGTTCGCACAACGGCCTGGAACGTCCGGACTCCTCGCGCGGACGAGAAAGGTAGCATCCAGTTCGTATGAAAATCAAGAATCGTCGCGCCATTCATGCATAGAGGAAGTTTGCGCATGGACGCGCACCTGCATGCGGGTAGTGGGACAGGCGGCACCATCTTGCAGGTTCGAGAGGCGGAGACGCTCGGCGACGTGGCTGAACCGCTCGGGCCTTCAGCGCGTCCCGCGAAGGTACGAAAGGAGCCCGGCCGGCGTCTGGGCGCGGAGCAGCGCACGCGCTACGCGCGGCAGCGCGAGGGTCTCTGGATACACGAGGTAGCGGTCTTCGAACACGGGATTGAACTTCTTCTTCCAGCGGAACAGGTTCTTGAAGTCGTAGTAACGGGCCAGCGCGTCCATGAGGAACTGGCGTCCGCGATCGTCGGCCGCCGCGTCGCTGGCCGGCGCCGCGGCCGCGGGCTCCGTGCCGGGCGCCGTCGGCGCGGGCTCGTCGGCGACCTTGGCCAGCGCCGACAGCGACAGAGAGATCATCGCGTCGCCCCGCTGCCGCGCGCGCTCCACCGACTTGACGACCAGGAACTCGGTGGAGCCCGACAGCGAGTCGGCATGGCGGCGCATCAGGTCCAGCGTCCAGCCGCGCCGCCCCCACACGGGAACGAACGTGCAGAACGCTTCCACGCGGCGCGCGGCCGGATTCCACGCCACCGACAACCACACGTCGTTCAGAGCGTGCGGATCGAAGCGGCCCATGCAGAAGCCCTTCTCGCCGCCGTGGCGCGAGCGCAGCCACTCGGCGGAGATGTCGCGCATCTGCTCGAGCAGGCCGTCCGGGTCGTTCTCCGGATCGAACGGGTTTTCGTCGGGCAGGAACATCCGCGCCTCGAGACCCTGCCGGTCGAGCTTGCGCACCATGCGCCGCAACTCGCCGACGGACGAGCCCTCGAGCGTGAAGCGATCGGTCCATAGGAGGGGATCCTCGCCGATGTGCAGCGCGCGCCAGCCGCAGCGCCGGTACGCCGGCAGCAGCTCGGGACGGGCCTGGAAGAACGCGAACTGCCAGTCGTGCTCGCGGCAGTGCCGCTCGAACGAGACGAGCAGCGGCGGTATCTCCTCGGCCGGGCCGATGGGGTCGCCGATCACCAGCAGCGTGTCCGACTCGAAGCGGTACGCGATCACGGCGCGCCGGTTCGGGCTGAAGAAGTAATCGCTGTCGGGCGCGAGCGCGAAAGCCGCCACCGAATTGTCGCCGTAGCGCCGGACCAGCCCGGCGACGTCGGCCGTCTCGGCGCGGTGACGGCCCCGGTGCTGCACCGGACGCAGCGCGAGCAGGGCGAGCGTCGTGAGCAGCGTGATCCCGATTACGCTCAGCGAATCCAGGAACCAGCTCGCGACGCGGTGCTCGACGTGGGTCAGCCCGCGCGGCAGCACGATCACCGAGTCGCCGACGCCGAACAGGCGATAGCCGGCCTCGGTCATCGCGCCGTTCAGCGTCACGCCGTGGCCGTAGCGCGTGCCGATGAACCAGCATCCGAGCACCGCGTACACGAGGAGACCGAGCAGCGCGAGCAGTGCGGGCGAACGCAGCGCGCGCAGCGACAACTCGCGGCTGCGCACGCCAAACGCTTCGGCGCTGACGCCGAGCACGAACATGAGAGACGCGGCGAGCGTCGCCTCCTCGAAATCGAACGCCTTGAGCAGATTGAACGGCACCGAAACGGCGCACAGGAACAACGCGGTCACGTACGCCCGACGCTTGCCACGGCGCAGGCCCCAGGCCGTGACCAGCAGCAGCGCGCCGGCGAGCAGCGTGAACGTGCGGCTGGTGTCGATGACTTCGGTGGGGATGAGGCGCCGCACCGCGAGCAGGCGGTCGGAGGGGTGGGACAGGTACGCCGACAGCAGGTCGATCGTGCCCATGGCCGCGACGGCCAGGGCGACCAGGTGCCGGACGAGGGGGCGGTTCATGCGACCGCGGACGATAGCACGCGAACCGCCCGCGCCCGTCCGGCGCCCGTCCGGGCGTGGGGTATAGTCGACCGAATGAAATCGCTCCTGATGATGGCGGCGCTGGCATTGGCGCTCGTCGCGGGCGTGCCTATGGCGGGTCGTGGGGCGGTCGCGCCCGGCAAGGCCGCGCGCCCGAGCACGCCGCCCGCGTCGCGCGCACCCGCCGCGGCGACGGACAGCGCGGGTGCGGAGGCGCCGCTGCTCATCCCCGGGCGTCCCGGCGCGGAGCCTGGGGGCGGGGCGAACCGCGCGGCTCAAGTGCGCGACTTCATGATGCAGGGCGTGGCGCTCGAGAAGGCCGGCCAGCCGGCGGCGGCGATCGTGTCGTATCGGAACGCGCTCAAGCTCGATCCCAACGTGCCGGACGCGAACCTGCGCATGGGGCGGTTGTTCATGGGCGTGCATCAGGTCTCGGTGGCCGTGGACTGCTTCACCCAGGAAGTCGCGCGCCATCCGCTGAACTCCGCGGCGGGGCGTGAACTGGGCCTCGCGCTGCTCGCGCTCGGCGACCCGACGCGCGCCGAGCGGCAGTTCGACATCCTGACGCGACGCAATTCGAACGACGCCGAGAGTTGGGACGGGCTCGCCCAGGCGCTGCTGTCGCAGGGGCGCCTGCGCGACGCCGAGACCGCCGTGCGCCGCGCGATCCGCCTGGCGCCGCGCCACGCGCCGTACGCGCGCGATCTCGGCGTGGTGCTGGCCGCGGCGGGGCGGACCACGGAAGCGCGCGCCGCCTACCATCGCGCGCAGGTGCTGGATCCCAAGGACCCGGGCGCGTGGATCAACGTCGCGAACCTCGAGGCCCGCGCCGGGAACTTCCAGGAGGCGCTGGCCCAATACCAGGAGGCGCTGCGCCGCGACTCGACGTCGAGCATCGCGTTCCAGGGGGAACTGGCGGCCATGCACGCGCTCGGCCGCGACGCCGAGTCGGGCACGATGTATCGCAACTGGCTGCACGCCCGGCCCGACGACGTGAACGCGCGACTCGCCGCCGTGCAGCATTTCATCGAGGTCGATCGCCGCGACATCGCGGTCGAGCTGGCGCGCGACGGCGTGCGCGTGGATCCGACGTCGGGCGACGCGCGCCTCGTGCTCGGCATCGCGCTCGGCGCTTCGGGCGACGCGCGCGGCGGGCTCGGCGAGATGCGCCGCGCCGAGTCCATGTTCCGCGACGCCGCGGGCCGCAGCCGCGCGCGCGCCGCCATCGCCGCGGCGCGCCACGGCGCCCCCGATTCGCTGCGCGCGCTGTACGAAGCGGACAGCCTGGCGCATCCGCAACCGCGCGCGCCGATCAGCCCCAAGCGCGGCGTCGAGCCGTGAGTTCTCCGCTCGACGTCACGCGCGACGGCGGGGTGCGGCGCGTGACCCTATCGCGCCCGCCTCTGAACGTGCTCGACCGCGAGCTGAATCGCGCGCTCGCCGCCGAGATCCGCGCCGCGGACGCGGACACCTCGGTCGCGCTGCTGATCCTGGACGGCGGCGGCGCGCGCGGGTTCTCGGCCGGCGTCGAGATCGCCGACCACGTGCCGGGGCGCGTCGAGGGCATGCTCGAGGACTTCCACGGCGCCATCCGCGCGCTGCTCGCCGCCGATTGCGTCACGATCGCCGCCATCCACGGCTTCGCCCAGGGCGGCGGGCTCGAGCTGGCGCTGGCCTGCGACCTCGTGGTCGCCGAGGACGACGCGAAGCTCGCGTTCCCGGAGATCGCGCTCGGCTGCTATCCGCCCGTCGCCGCCGCGCTGCTGCCCGCGCGCGTCGGCTGGGGCGCGGCGTGCGAATGGACCCTGACCGGCGATTCCGTGAGCGTGGAGCGCGCGCACGCGCTCGGCCTGGTGCAGCGCGTGTGCGCGCCCGGGGCCCGCGAGGCCGAGACCGCACGCCTCGTCGCCTCGCTGCTCGCGCGCAGTCCGGCCGTGCTGCGCGAAGCCAAGCGCGCGCTACGCGAGGGCGCCGGCGCCGCGGCGCCGGCCGCCCTGCGCCGTATCGAGGCCCGTTATCTCGAGCGCCTGATGCCGCTCGAGGACACGGCCGAAGGCATCCGCGCCCACGCCGAAAAGCGCGACCCACGCTGGCAGAACCGCTGAGGCGGACCCGCATGCGTCACGAGACGGCGCGCGGGTTCCGGTCGCAGCGCGGCGCCGCGTGCGGGCGCGAGGCGATGCATCGAGCCCCGCGATTGGCGCGGCGCGGACGCATCGGGTAACGTCCGTGCCCGCCAACCCGGCGTGATGTCTCTTTGAAAGGCAGCCCATGAGCACCGCCCCGCACACGCTCCATCTTGCCGCGCCGCGCGGTTTCTGCGCCGGCGTGGATCGCGCCATCGACATCGTCGACATGGCGCTCCAGGTGTACGGCGCGCCCGTCTACGTGCGCCACGAGATCGTGCACAACCGCCACGTCGTCGAGGACCTCAGGCGCAAGGGCGCGGTGTTCACGGACGACCTGAACGACGTGCCCGAGGGCGCGGTCGTGATCTTCTCGGCGCACGGCGTGTCGCCGGCGGTGCGGGAAGAGGCGCGCGCGCGCGGCCTCAGGGCGCTCGACGCGACGTGCCCGCTCGTCACGAAGGTGCACCTCGAGGCGCTGCGCTACGCGCAGCAGGGCTACACGATCGTGCTCGTGGGCCACCGCAATCACGTCGAAGTGCAGGGCACGATGGGCGAGGCGCCCGATCACATCGTGATCGTCGAGACCGTGGCCGACGCCGAGGCGCTCGTGCTGCCCGATCCTTCCAAGGTCGCGTACATTTCGCAGACCACGCTGTCGGTGGACGACGTGCGCGCCATCGTCGAGACGCTGAAGCGCCGCTTCCCGGCGATCCACGAGCCGGCCAAGGCCGACATCTGCTACGCGACGCAGAACCGCCAGGACGCCGTGAAGGAGCTGGCGCGGCGCTGCCGCGTCGTGCTCGTCGTGGGCGCGCCGGCCAGCAGCAACGCGAACCGTCTCGTCGAGGTCGCGCGTAACCTGGGCGCGGACGCGCACCTCATCGAGTCGGCGGACGACATCGATCCCGCGTGGATCCACGGCGACGTCGGCATCACCGCCGGCGCGTCGACGCCCGAAGACGTCGTGCAGGCGTGCGTGCGCCGCGTCGGCGAGTGCGGCGACTATCGCGTGCAGGAATTCCGGCTCGTCGAGGAGCGCGTCATGTTCCCGCTGCCGGGCGAGCTGTTGTCCGTGGCGCGCGCGCAGGGCGTCAGCGTCGGCGCCGGGAACGAACGCGCCGCGGCCCGCGCCGAAGCCGAATTCCGCGTGCGCCACCACTAGGCGCGCGCATGCTGAACCCGCACGTCTTCCTCGCCCCACATCGCCCGACGTTGCTCGTCGACGAACAGCGCGGGCACCACACGCCGATGCTCGACGCGTTCGGCGAAGCGTCCGAGACGTTCTGGGGCGACAAGCCCGAAGCCGTCGTCGCGCTCAGCGCCCGCTGGAACGCGGAAGGCCCGTTCCGCGTGGACCAGGGGAAGCATCACCGCACCGTCACCGACTATTCCGGCTTCGGCGTCGAGCTGCGCTACGACTGCCCCGGACACCCGGCGCTGGCCCGCGCGCTCGTCGAGGCCGGAACGCGCGCCGGCGTCCGCGTGGCCGCGGCGACACGCGGGGTCGACAGCGGCGTCACGGTGCCGCTCCACTTCCTCGCGTCGCGCCGCGACGTGAAGGTCGTGCCGCTGTCGCTGCCCGACGCGCCGGCCGAGGAGTGCCGCGCATGGGGCGCCGCGATCGCGGCCGCGCTCGAGCGCTGGCCGGAGCGCGTGACGTTCGTGGCCGGCGGCGTGCTGTCGTTCAACGAGCACGCGTGGAATCTCAGGCGCGACGTGCCCGAGGCCGAGGCGTTCGACAAGGCTCTCGTGAACGAACTGGGCCGCGCCGCGTGGAGCGAAGTCGCGACGATGGTGGAAGAGGCGCCGCCGCTCGCGCGGCCCGAGGCCGGACTGCGCCACGTCGACGTGCTGCGCGGGGTGATCGGCGAACACGCGACCGCCGTGGTCCGCGCGTACGAAGGCACGTTCGGCATCGGCGCCGCGCTCGTCGAGTTCACCCGCGCGCCGCGCGAGGCGTGAGCGGGGTCCGACGCCGCGCGAAGCGTGAGCGGACCCGGCGCGGCGCACGGAAGTACGGCCGCGCGCGCGGACGCTATTTCAGCGCCGCGATCCTCTGGGTGAGCGCGTGCCCGTCCGCGTCGAGCCGCGCCAGGTACAGTCCCGGGCTCACGGCGCGGCCGGACTCGTCGCGGAGATCCCAGGCGAGGGAATGCTCGCCCGCGGAGAGAGCGCCCGGCGCGAACGCGCGCACCCGCCGCCCGCCGACGTCGTAGATGTCGAGCCTCACGCCCGCGTCGCGCGGCAGCGTGAAGCGCAGCGTGACCGAGCCGCGCGCCGGATTCGGACTCGGGGCCGCGAACGCGAGCCCGGCCGGCCGAATGCCGGGATCGACGCTCAGCGTGCCCCCGGCGTCCACGAGCGCGGCATAGATGTCGAAGGTGGGATCGGTGAACTGATCCGCCCACGCGACGATCGCGTTGCCGGTGCCCGACGACACGATGTCCGGGTCGTGCTGGAACGACAGCAGAAGTCTGAGGAAGCGGCCGTTGACGGGGAATGTCGGATCGAGCAGCCCCGAGTGCAGGACGTGCTGCGCGAAGACGAACGAGTCCTCTTCCCAGGCGACGAGCGCGCCTCCGGCGCCGTCGCCGGCGATCGACGCGTTGAATTGCTCGCCCGACGAGAGGCTGAGCGCGCGGCCGTTGACCGGCCAGTTCGGGTCGACCGTGCCCGACGCGAGGACGTGCTGGACGTAGGGATTGTGGTTCTGGTCGTTGCGCGCGTCCTTCCAAGTCACGATCGCGCCGCCCGCGCCGTCCGACGTGAGGACCGGGTCGATCTCATCGACGGGCGCCCTGGCCACGGCGAGCCCGTTGACCGGCCACGCGGGGTCGATCGCGCCGGAGCCGAGCACGTGCTGCGCGAAGATGTGATTCGTCGTGTCGCGGTCGTCGAACCACGTGACGATGGCGCCGGACACGCCGCCGACCGGCGCCGCGCCGTCCGGGACGATCGTCGGATTCAACTCCGACCTCGGGGCGGCCGAGAGATCGCGGCCGTTCACGGGCCATGCCGGATCCACGACGCCGGCATTCGACACGTGCTGCGCGTAGATGTCGACCCCGGTCGCCGAGGGGCGGAAGTCTTCCCACGTGACGATGGCTCCGCTGCCGCCCACGGCCCCGTCGCTCGCGATCTTCGGAAACGCCTGCGTCGAAGGCGCCGTGCACAGCGCGCGGCCGTTCGCCGGCCACCGCGGATCCACCACGCCGGACGCCAGCACGTGCTGGGCGAAAATGTCGACGCCGCTGCCTTCGCCGCCTCCCGCGCGACCGTCCATCCACGTCACGATGGCGCCGCCCACGCCGTCGGAAGCGATCGCGATTTCGTCCTGGACTCCGACCACCGTGCACAAGGGCACGCCGTTCGCCGGCCACGCCGGATCCACCGCGCCCGACGCCAATACGTGCTGCGCGAAGACGTCGGGTCCGTGGATGTCGCTGCGTTCGTCCTGCCACGCCACGATCGCTCCACCGCGGCCGTCGGCGACGATCACCGGGAGCTGTTGCCCGCCGAGCGCCGTCGCGAGCGACGCGGGGTCCGCCAGCAGCGCCCGGCCGTCGCCCGGCCAGGCCGTGTCCACGTCGCCCGAGGCGCGCACGTGCTGCACGAAGACGGTCGGCAGCGCGCCGCGGCCGTCCTGCCACGTGATGAGCGCACCGCCCGCGCCATCCGTGGCGACATGCGCACGATTCTGATTGCCGGGCGCCGTCGAGATCGCGCGCCCCAGCGCCGGCCATTCAGCCAGCGCCGGGCGCGGCGTCCCCGACGCGAACAACAGCGTGATCGTCAGCGAAACGTAGGACAGACGAAAGCGGTTCACGGCGGGCCTCCTCCAGGGATCGCGACACGGCGGATCCGCGAGAGAGGTCAGCGGGACCGAAGGCGTGCGTGCGAATGGTCGCGGCGAAAAACTCAGGCGCCTTGGATGCCCGGCCCGGGACCCGGATTCGCGCGAAGCGGGGGTTCGCCCGAAATTCGCTACGCGCCGAGTCGAATTACCCGGCGCACCGCGACGCCGGTGGCGCTCTCGGCACGCACCAGGAACACGCCCGCGGGGAGCGAGCGGCCGTTCGCGTCGGAGCCGTCCCACCACAGCGCGTCGTGGAAGGGACCTTCGAACCGGCGCACGCGCCGGCCGGTGAGATCGAAGATCTCGATGCGCCTCAGATCCGCCCCGCCGCTCGCCACCAGCGCGATCCGCGAGCGGAACGGATTCGGTGCGACACCCCAGTGGAGCGCGATGGGATCCGGGCCGACGGAGGTCGGCGGTGGCGGCGGGCCGAAGCGCCAGATCTGCGTCGAGGTCGCGACCCACAACCGCTGATCGAGTCCTTCGATCACGTCGAGCACCGGATCCGCGAATGCGAGGAAGGGCTGCACGGAAATCGCCACATCGGGGTGCGCCGGATCGACGATCGCTCGATACACGCTGTGCGCGTTGTACGTGCCGAAGAACAGACTGCCGTCGTAAGGCAGGAGCTCGCCGCGGTACATGCAGATACCGGTCGGAGCGACCGTCGGCGTGGCCGACCACATGGGGAGCTTCGTCCCGGCCGGCGGCGAGCCGCACACGTAGTTCTCGCCCCACCCGTAGTTCGCGGCGAACTGGAGGAAGTTCAACTCGTCGTCACAGTCGGGGCCGTTCTCGGTGAAGTAGCCCTGACCCGTGAGCGGATCGAAGCACAGTCCAAAATCGTTGCGATTCCCCAGCGTCACGGCTGGACTGCTCGGCCCGAAGGGATTGCCGGGCGCGGGGCGGCCAGTCGTCGTGACGCGCTGGATCTTGCCGTACGGCACGGACAGATCCTGCGACGCGTACGGTCCCAATTGATCGCCGAGGCTGAAATACAACATTCGGTCCGGGCCGAACGCGATGCGGCCCCCCTGATGCGTCGACGAGAAAGCCGAGAGACCGCCCACCAGGATCGTATAGTCGACGCCGACCCCCGAGGAGTCGCGCATGCGCACCATGCGGTTCTCGAGCGGCGACGGATTCGTGTGGAACAGGTAGACGAACGGCGAATCCGGAAACTGCGGGTGGAACGCCATGCCGAGCAAGCCGCGCTCGCCGTTCGAATACACGGGCAGTGTGGCCCACACGGACGCCGTGTCCGCGAGGGAGTCCGCATAGACCATGACGCGACCGGTAAAAGTCTCGAGCATGAACATCCGGCCATCGGGCGCGAAGCGAATGGTCGATGGGAAATCCACCGAATCGTGCACCAAATTCGCCTCCATCGATGCGGCGTTGATGGAGGTCGCTGAGAGGGCCAGACTCAAGCCCAGTAGGAAGCCGATGCCGGAGCGGGGGAGCATGATCGCGCGAGGGAAATCATAGCCTGCGGGGGTCCGCGGCCGCAATTGGCGCGTGTGCTAGTGTGCTCGGCGCTCCGGGCGGGGCGGCCGCCCCTCGAGCGCCTCCAACGTGCGGAGAGCCCCGTTGCGCGTCCTCCTGGTCAACGCGTTCCACTACTTGAAGGGCGGCGTCGAGCGCACCTACCTCGACGAATCGCGCTGGCTGACCGAGGCGGGGCACGAAGTCGCGCATCTGGCAACGAAAGACCCGCGCAACCTGCCGAGCCCGACCGCCGATTCGTTCGCGCCGGCCGTGGACTTCACCGAGGGCGGCGCGCTCGGCGCTCAACTGCGCCATCTGCCGAACGCCCTGTGGTCGCGACCGGCCGAGCGCGCGATGGAAACGACGCTCGCGGCGTTCAAGCCCGACGTCGCGCACCTGCACGCGCCGAGCCGCTATCTCACGCCGTCGATCCTCAGGCCTCTCGAGCGCGCGGGCGTGCCGACGGTGATGACGCTCCACGACTTCAAACCGTGGTGCACGAATCGCATCCTGTACGCGCACGGCGCGCCGTGCGAGCGCTGTCGAGGCGGCGGGCACTGGCACGCGGCCGCAACCGGGTGCGTGCAGGGCTCGCGCGCGAAGAGCGTCGTCGGCACGGTCGAGGCGTATCTGCACGAGGCGCTCGGCGCGTACCGGCACGTGAAGTTGTGGATCGCGCCGTCGCGCTTCGTCGAGGAGAAGGCGCGCGCGTGGGGGCTGCCCGACGCGCGAGTGCGCCTGCTCCCGCACGGTCTGGAACGCACGCCGGTTTCGGATGGCGGGGACGCCGTCGCGCCCGTGGCCGATCGCCCGTTCGCGTTGTTCTCGGGGCGGCTGTCGGAGGAGAAGGGCGTCGCGCTGTTGCCGGGGATCGCGGCCGCGCTCGGCGACACGCCGCTGCTCGTGGCCGGCGACGGGCCGTTGCGCGCGTCGCTCGAGGACGCCGCGCGCCGCACGCCGTCGCTGCACGTGTTCGGTCACTTGAGCGACGAACAACTCGCGCGCCTGCGCGCGCGGGCCGCGGTCGTGCTCGTGCCGTCGCGCTTCTACGAGCACTTCTGCTACGCCGCCGCCGAAGCGCTGCTCGAATCGCGCCCGGTCGTCGCCGCGCGCATCGGCGCCATCCCGGAGCTCGTCGAGCACGAAGTGACCGGGCTCCTCGCCGAGCCCGGCGACGCCGCCGGCTTCGCTGCCGGCGCGCGCCGCGCGCTCGCCGATGCCGCGGCGCCGCGTTGGGCGACGGCCGGCTCCGAGCGCGTGCGTCGCGTCGCGAATCCGGCCGCGCACGTCAACGGCCTGCTCGCGATCTACAAAGAGGCGATCGTCGCCCGTTAGGGGTCCGCGAGACCGTCGATTGCGGAAGCCTCCGCGTTTCGCCGAGAATGCGCGCATGCACGTCGCCACGCTGAACTGGATGCAGGTCGAGCAGTACCTCGCGCGCGACGACCGCGCCGTGCTGCCCATCGGCTGCACCGAGCAGCACGCGTTCCTGAGCCTCGCGACCGACAGCATCCTGGCCGAGCGCGTCGCCGTCGAGGCCGCCGAGCCGCTCTCGGTGCCCGTGTTCCCGGTGATCGCCTACGGCATCACGCCGCGCTTCCGCGCGTATCCCGGCACCGTGTCGCTGCGCGTCGAGACGCTGCTCGCGGTCGTACGTGACGCGCTCGACAGCCTTGCCGGCAGCGGCTTCAAGCGCGTGCTCGTGGTCAACGGGCACGGCGGCAACCAGCCCATCGCCTCGGGGATCGCGGAATGGATGGGCGAGCGGCCGGGTGTCACGGTCAAGCTGCACAACTGGTGGAACGCGCCCAAGGTGTGGCAGAAGGTGCAGGAGATCGACCCGGTCGCGTCGCACGCGTCGTGGATGGAGAACTTCCCGTGGACGCGCCTCGCCGGCGCCAAGTCGCCCGACGCGCAGAAGCCGATGGTCGATCTCGCGAAGCTCGGCGCGCTCGATCCGGCGGCGACGCGCGCCTATCTCGGCGACGGCAATTTCGGCGGGCGTTACCAGCGCCCGGACGACGACGTGTTCGCGCTGTGGCGCGTCGCGGTCGAGGAGACCCGCGAGCTGATCGCCGGCGGCTGGTAGGAAATCGCCGCGACTACTTCTGCGCCCCGTACTCCCACGGCGTCATGTCGGGCTCCAGCTCGACGCCGAGCCCGCTCGCGACGCGATTCACCGCGCAGATGAGCCCCGCCATCCCGGTGAGCCGCAGGATCGCCTGGTCGTCGAAGCCGTATTCGCGCAGCCGCTCGACGTCGGCCTGTGTGCGCTCGCCCGGTTCGCACGACAGCGCCACCGCGAAGTCCAGCAGCACGCGGTCGCGCGCCGCGATGTTCGCCTCGCGATAGTCGAGCGCGATGGCGCGCGCCAGTGTCTCGTCGCCGAGCGCCGCGGCGAGGCGTGGCCCGGCCTGCGCGACCATGTAGCCGCAGCCGTTCGTCGCCGACACCACGACGGCCACCATTTCGGCCTGCGCGCGGGTCAGCGGCGTCGGATCGTCCATGATGCCGCTGTAGTGGGCGAAGCGGCCTTCGAGAGGCGTGGGGTCGAGCCCGCACGCCTGCCACAGCGCGCTCACCCGGCCGTTCGGCGAGCGTTCCGCGATGCGCGCGTACAGCGCCTTGAGCGGACCGGTCGCCTGTTCAGGGGGCACCGATCGAATCCAGGACATGTTCTCTCCGAGGGAGGGGGTTCGGGATGACATGGCCGAATCCTAGGAGGCGGGACGCCGCTCGGTCAACGCGATGGCGCGACCCGCGGCGCTTGCGCGGCCACGCCCGCGTGGCGCCGGCGCGCCGCTCCGCCTAGACTGGGCGCCATGTTCCCGCGCTCTCGGCAGGACGGCCGCGTCCACATCATCGCCCTCGCGGTGCTCGGCCTGTTCATTCTCGGCCTCGCCGCCTGGTACGTGTCGTGGCGCCGCACGCCCACCGCGGCTCAGGTCTCGAGCGCGTCCGCGCCGCCCGTCGCGGCCATGCCGGACACGAGCAGCGACGCCCCGATCGATCAGGCGCTGGGCGCCGCGCGCCGCGCGACGGGAGCAACCATCGACTCGACCGCATACAAGAATCGCTGGCTCGACGAGGTGCGCGGCATGGATCTCGGCGGGCTGCCCGGGCGTCAGAAGGAATTGTTCCTGCGCTATGCGAACGCGCAGCATTGCACGTGCGGTTGCGGCTACACGCTCGCCGGGTGCAAGGCCTCGGACATGAGCTGCGAGATCAGCGGCGGACGTCTCGAGGCGCTGCTCGATTCGGTGCGCACGGGACGCATTACGAGCGCGCGCGGCGTGCGCGCGCGACCCAAGTCCAGCGGTTGACAGTGCTCGGGAGCGGGGGCTACCTTCGGCTCGTTCCCACCGCACATCCCTCGATGCGGACCCTCGAGCGGCCCGCGTCTTTCCAGCAGGAGGTCGGTCATGCCCTTCCCGAAACTCGAAGCCCGCAAGTTCGCGTCGATCCGCGAGCTGAACGGCATTTCGCAGCGCACCATGGAAGAGCACTACGAGTTGTACAAGGGCTACGTCGGCAAGACGAACGAGATCCAGGAGAAGCTCGCGAACGTCGATCGCGCGAGCGCGAACCAGATCTACAGCGACCTGCGCGCGCTGCGCGTGGACCTGTCGTTCGCGACCGGCGGCGTCAAGAATCACGAGTTGTACTTCGCGCACCTGGGCGGCAAGGGCGGGGCGCCCGGCGCCAAGACCGCCGAGCTGATCAAGCGCGATTTCCCGTCCTATGACGCGTGGCTCGCGGACTTCAAGGCCTCCGGCATCGCGGCGCGCGGCTGGGTGTGGCTCGCCTACGATCACGACTGGAACACGCTGACGACGGTGGTCGGCGACGCGCAGAACACGTTCCCGCTGTGGAACGCCACGCCGATCCTGGCGCTCGACGTGTACGAGCACGCGTACTGGCTGGACTACGGCCGCCTGCGGGCCAAGTACATCGAGGCGTTCTTCAACAATCTGGACTGGGGCGTGGTCGAGCAGAATCTCGAGCGCGCGCTCGCCATGTCGGCGGTCCATAGCAAGTAGTTCGGTTCGTTCCGGGGCGGTCGGCCGCCCCTCGACGCCGGGCCCCGAGAGGGGCCCGGCACCGCTTTCGGAGGATGCATGGCAATCAGCCTGTTGCCGATCATCGGCAGACCTGCGCCGGATTTCACGCTGCCGTCGACGACGGGCGAGAACATCTCGCTCAAGCAATACAAGGGGAAGAAGACCGTCATCCTCTACTTCTATCCGAAGGACGAGACGCCCGGCTGCACGCGCGAGGCGTGCGACTTCCGCGATCACACGGCGGAGTTCGAGAAGCACAACACGGTGATCCTCGGCGTATCGACCGACAATCTCGAATCGCACCAGCACTTCATCACGAAGCACAAACTGCCGTTTCCGCTGCTCGTGGACGAAGACGCGACGGTGTCCAAGATGTTCGGCGTGTACAAACAGAAGAATCTGTACGGCAAGAAGTACATGGGAATCGAGCGCACGACGTTCGTCGTCGACAAGACCGGACGCATCGCGCAGATCTATCCCAAGGTGAAGGTCGACGGGCACATTCAGGATCTGCTGGAGTTCGTCGCGGACGACTGAGGTGTCCTGCGCCGGCGCCCGGGAGCCGCGGGGCACGAGGGGCGCAGCATGATCGAACCGCCGAAGGCACCGGTGCCGATCTTTCCCCTGCCGAACTTCGTCCTGTTCCCGCACACGGTCGTGCCGCTCCACATCTTCGAATTGCGCTACCGGGCGATGGTGCGCGACGCGCTGTCCGGCGAGCGTCTCATCGCCATGGCCATGCTGAAGCCCGGCTGGGAGCGCGATTACCACGGCAGCCCCGAGTTCTACCGACTCGGCTGCCTGGCGCGTTTCGAGGACGTGCGCTGGCTGCCCGACGACTGCTACGACCTGAAGTTGCTCGGCGTCTCGCGCGTGCGCTTCGAGCGCCCGGTGCGCGAGTACCCGTACCGCGCCGCACCCGTGCGCATCCTGCCGTGCGATCCCCTGACCGAGGACGATCCGCTCGTCCAGATCGAGCGCCGCGCGCTGCTCGACGTGTGCGCGCGCTGGGCAAACGCGGAGGCGCGCGCCGGCGAAGTGCGCCCGACGCCGCCATTCGGCGACGGGCTCACGTACGAAGCGCTCGTCAACGCGGTGTGCATGGGCCTCGCCGTCAACGCGCGCCGCAAGCTCGAACTGCTCGCCCTGGACAGCGTGATCGACCGCGGCCACCGCGTGCGCGACATGGTCGAGCGCCGACTCCGCGAAGGGCCACAGCGCGAGGACCCGAGAGGTGGGGAGCTGAATTAGGGAGCCGGACCCGGACCCGGACCCTTCCGCGGTCGTAGGAAGATGGTTCTGCTCGCGAATCAATGACCGGAAGCCGTCACTCCATCCGCGGCCAGGCGCGAGCCGAGCTCCTTCACGAGCATCTGCGTGCGCAGTGCCGCGCCCTCGGCAGTCAGGTGATACTCGGTGTCGTAGAACAGGCGGTCGGGGAAGATGACGCCGTCCTGCGTGTCGAGCAGCGGCATCCGCATGCGCTTCACGAACACCGACTCGGCCAGCGCGATCTCCGGCGCGTGCAGTCGCCAACGCGTTTCGGGCACGGGCGGATGGATGAAATAAGCGCGCACGCCTCGGGCTCTGCAGAAGTCGGCGAACCGATTGATCTGCTCGAGCACCGCACCGAAGTGCGACGGGAGCCGTCCATCCGCGTAGACGGCGATTCCGACCGGCGGCACCTTGGGAGTCGGCGGCCGCAGCGAGTCGTCGCCAAACGTGTTCAGGGCGAAGCGCACGTTCGGTGGGATCAGCGGTTCCTGGCGGCCGTGCAAACCCCCGACCGATGACCGCACGATGATCCCGGTGTACGACAGGCCGAAGTCGAGGATCGCTGGCCAGTAGTCGAGCGGCACGTACCGCACGCTTTGCGGCCGCGACGACAAGAGTCGCAGCACGGTCTCGGGTCGTCCGGTGATGCCGAACTCCTCGTATTCGATCGACACCAACGCAACATCGCCGGGCCGGAGCCCGTCGCGCGCCTCGTTGAGCATGAAGCCGGCGCCGAGCCCCGCGGCGATGCTCATGTTGACGGGGTGGTACGGAAGCCGCGTGGCCAGCGTGTCGGAGATGGTTCCAAACAGCACGCTCGAGCCGCCGATCAGGACGAGCCGGGGCGACGGCGTCTCGTCGAGCAGCCGATGCTTGTCGATCGTGCTCGCCATGATGTTCTGCGGGCTCGGGTGATAGAGCGCGAACACGGCAGCGGCGATCACGATCTGAATCGCGACGAACGCGGCGAGGCGACCGAGGAAGCGCTTCATCCCGTTCAGAACTGGAAGTAGATGAAGTGGCCGGGAACGTAGGGCGCGAGATACAGCGTGCCCCAGATCAGCGCGGTGTACGTGACCCAGCGCAACGGCGGGTTCCAGCGGCCGATCTCGCGCAGCGGGTGCTCGTGGCGGCGGGCCAGCCATTCGACGACGACGAACGCGACCAGGACCGCGAGCGTCTTCTTTTCGGCCGACACGACGCCCAGCAGAGCGTGGAAGTCGGCGACATCGAACAGTCCGGTCAGAACGCGTTTCAGGATCAGAACGGCATCCGACAGCGTGCGTGCTCGGAAGAACACCCACGCCAGGCACGTGACGGCGAACGTCCCCAGGATGCGCGCCAGAGTGCCGGCGTCTGGAATGTTCCGCTCGCCGCCCGGCACGTCCGTGCGCGTGATGCGGTGCGCTTCGCCGCGCAGGACGGTTGGCGTCACCGCCGCTCCATTGATGCCGCCCCACAACAAGAAATTCCACGAGGCGCCGTGCCAGAAGCCGCTGAGCAGGAACGTGAGCATGGCGTTCCACGCGGTGCGCGGCCCGGAACTGCGACTGCCGCCGAGCGGAATGAACACGTAGTCGCGAAACCACGTGGACAGCGAGATGTGCCAGCGCCGCCAGAATTCCTGGATGCTCTGGCTGAAGTACGGATACGCGAAGTTGCGAATGAGCCTGACGCCGAACAGCTTCGCGGTGCCGCTCGCCATGTCGGAGTACGCCGAGAAGTCGCAGTAGATCTGGAACGCAAAGCACAACGTCGCGAACGCGAGCTGCGGCCCGCCCCAGCTGGCCGGCTGCGCGTAATAACGATCGACGACGATCGCGAGTGAGTCGGCGAGCACGATCTTCTTGAAGAAGCCCCACAGCATCTGCCGGCAACCGTCCCGGGCGAGTTCGTAATCGAACGTTCGCTCGGCCTGGATCTGGGGCAGCAAGTTGTGCGCCCGCATGATCGGCCCGGCCACCAGGTGCGGGAAGAAGGACACGAACGTGAGGTAGCTGAGCAGGTCGCGCGTGGGTTTGAGCTGGCCGCGATAGATCTCGATCGTGTAGCTCATCGTCTGGAACGTGTAGAAGCTGATGCCCGCCGGTAGCACGACGTGGAGGGTCACCGCGTCGAGATGGAGTCCGAGCGCGCCGGCGAGGGCCTGAAGGTTGGCCGCGAAGAAGTTGAAGTACTTGAAGAGGCCGAGCATGCCGAGGTTCCCGACCATGCTCATCAGCAGGATCCGCTTCCGCCACGGGCTCGCGCCGACCCTGTCCATCCACACGCCGGCCACGTAGTCCATCAGGCTCGCAGCCAGCATCAGCCCGCTGAATCGCCAGTCCCACCACGAATAGAAGACGTAGCTGCCGACGAGCAGCACGGTGTTGCGCACCCGCCGGTCGCGCGCGGACCAGTGGAGCGCGAACACCACAACGAGAAACAGGATGAAAGTGACGGTGGTGAAGGTCACGGTCGGCCGCGCCCGGGGGTGGAGGGTCGGACGCCAAGGCGACACCGACAGCGTCACCCAGGCGCGCGATGCGCAAGATTCCGAACGAAGTATAGCGTGTCCGGGCCACCTGAGGACTGCGGCGCTTGCTATGGGCGCGACCGGGTCTCAGTGTTGAGGCGATGGGGCTCCGCCCCCGTCAGCGAATCACGACCGCCCGCGCGTGCAGCATGCGCCCGCCCTGGGTGAGCCGTAGCCAGTACATGCCGGGCGCGAGCCTCGTCCCGACGTCGAGCGAGAGCACATGTCGCCCCACCCCCATCGCTCCGACGTCGCGGCGCAGCATCGCGCGACCCGCGAGGTCGACGAGCACGAGCGTCGCCGGCGAAGCGTCGGCCAGCGAGAAGCTCACGGTCATCCGATCGACGGCGGGATTCGGTCTCACGCCCTCGAGTGAGAGCACGGCCGCGAGCGGCACGTCCACCCACGTCTCGCTCGTGAACAGTTGCTGGCCGTCCGAGCGGTAACCGAGTCGGTAGGCGTAGCGGGCTCCCGGCGCCACGCTCGCGTCTTCGAAGCGCATGCGCCCGGTTCCGTCGCTGTTGACGGAGCCGATGGCCGCCCACGGCGAGCCGCCCTGCCGGCGTTGCACGACGCCGCCGACAACCGGATCTCCACTCGACTGCCAGGACATCGTCACGCTCGACGGGGTGGCGTCCGCGGAGATCAAGGACGTCGTCGTCGCGACCGGCGAGTCGGGCGTGAGGCGCTGAGCGTAGACATCGTAGTCCGTGCCATTGCGATGGTCCTGCCAGCACACGACGAAGGAGCCGGCGATGTCGCGGGCGATGGCGACATGGGATTGATCCGCAAGTCCGTCGGCTACCGGGTCCCCGTTCACCGTCCATCCCGGCGCCAGCGAGCCACTCGGCGTCAGGCGCGTCGCGTAAACGTCGTATTGCGCGTTCCGCCCATCGGCCCACGCGTAACAGGCGCCACCGGTGCCGTCCGGGGCGATCGCCGCGTCGTCGATCGCTGCGGGATAGCCTCCGAGTGACGCGCCGGGTGTGAGCCACCCACCCTGTGCCGCGCCGTTCGCTGCCAGCCTCAGCGTGTAGAAATCCTTGCCGTAGTAGGCCTGCCAGAGGAGCAATGTGCCGCCCTGACCGTCGGGCTTCGGAATGATCTCGCCCGCGACGGTGATGTTCGTGTGTTCGTTCACGTCGTAGATCTTCGAGCCTGTGGGACCATAGCGGACGACGTATGAGTCCGAGTACGGCGCCGGCAGATTGGATCGAACGACGACCGCCCCTCCAGCGCCATCGCTCGCGATCCGCGGTCGAATTGCGCCCTCGGATCCCGACCACGCCGGGTCGACTGCCCCCACGATCGAAATATGCCGTCGCTCCGTGGTCGAGGTGTTGAAGCACGTGAACGGTGATTCGATGAGACACGAGTAACTGAACACGAGCCAGACGAGGTAGAGACCGCCATTCATGTCGGTTGCGATGTGACAGTTCCCCAGGGGCTTGTTCGAAGGACCGAAGAGTAGGCCGTCCGTGCCCCACGCCGGATCGAGCGAGCCTCCGGGAGTCACGTGCTCGACCGCGATGTATCGGGCCGCTGCAAAGGCAACGAACACGCCGCCGAGTCCGTCCGCGACGGACTCGACACCCGCAAAGAGCGGGTCGGGGCAAGACGAGCATCCACCGGCACCCAGATTGCTCGTGAGAATTCCTCCGAGGGTCCACCCGGGCGCGAGCTGCCCGCTCGCTGTCACCCGGACGACGCGCGCTCCGTTGATCGAGTCGAGCCAGGTCAGGAAGATCCCACCCGCCGTGTCTTGAGTGATGCTTAGGACGCTTTCACCGCCGCCTTGCGAGACCGCCAGTCCACCGGCGGGCCATCCCGCCGCGACCGTGCCGGCCGCCGTCAGACGCTGGACGTAGATCCCAGGACCCGGCTGTCCCGGGACCGCGGATCGTCTGTCCAACCACGCGACGAAAGTTCCTCCAGCGTCGTCGGCCGCGATGCACGGCGACAACTGGTCTCCACTGGCTTGGGTCACGAGGACCCCTCGCGCCTGCCACTGGCCAATCAGCGAGGGCGGCGTGTGAAGCGTGCACCCCGACAACAAGACGACGAGCTGCCCGCTCGCGAACGTCGCCGTCGCCAGATCGGGATGGCCGTCACCATTGAAGTCAGCCGACGTGATCGCGATGGGCTGGGAGCCCACTTCCGAGGAGCTAGCACTCGTAAAGGTGCCGTTGCCTCCCGAGCCTCCGTGATTGCCGAGGAGAACGGAGACCGACGTGCTGTTCACATTCGTCAGCGCGACGTCGAGGACTCCGTCGAGATCGAAGTCGGCGATCACGATTCCGGTTGTGACACCGGCCGTGGTCGAGGTGAGCGGAGAAAGGAACCCGCCGCCCGGCGCACCCAGCAGCGTGCAGACGACGTTGTCCCCAGTCGAGGCGACCAAGTCCGGGTGGCCGTCAATATTCACGTCGGTTGCGACGACGTTCCAAGGATGTGCTCCAATCGGATGATTGATGGCCGGGCCGAACGTGCCGCCCGGCGCGATGCCGTCGAGCTCGACGATGGCGCCCGGGTTGTACGCGGCGACGGCGAGATCCTGGATTCCGTCGCCGTTGAAGTCGCCCGACGTGAGGCCCAGAGGCACCGCGCCCACGGTGTAGTCGTGACGGGGGCCCACGTCGAAGACACCCGCCGTTCGCACGCCCGCGAACACGCTGATGCTCGATGCGCTGTTGTTCGTGACCGCGATGTCCGGCACGCCGTCGCCGTCGAAGTCGGCCACGCGAAGGCCGAACGGCACGTGCCCGGTCGCGTGTGCAACCGCCGGAGCAAACGTTCCGTTCCCGTTACCCTTCAGCGTGATGACGACATCCGCGAATGCACAAGCCACGACGAGGTCTGTGTACCCATCACCGTCGAGATCAGCGGCGGCGACGTCCGTCGGATAGTTGTTCGCGGCGAAGTAGGCGGGAGTCGAAAACGTCCCGTCGCCGGTTCCATTCGATCCGTGACCGAGGTAGACGGCGATCGAGCCCGATGGACTGCCCGGAACGCCGAGGCTCGAGACGACGACGACGTCGAGAATTCCGTCGCCGTTCAGATCGGCGGTGACGATTCCGTGTGCTTGGGGTCCCGCGGCGTACGGCACACCATCTTGGAAGAGCGTGCCCGGCGGGCAATCCGACCGTGCCAGCGTCGGGCAGGCAACAAGAATGAAGGCGAACGCGATCAGTCGCGACAGGGCGCTCGAGGGTCGTGTCATCACGCACCTCCAACCGGCGATCGGGACGCACGCCGGCGCAGCCGATGTGCAGGGGCAACGACTCGATGCGATGGACAGCCCAATCCGCGAGCCATGATTCTAATGTCGCTTGCATCTGGCTCGACAGCCAAAATCCCCAACGCGAAAGGGCCGGTCTCTCGACCGGCCCTTCGCACAACCTTGGGTCGTTCGCGGTGACACACGCGAGGTGCGAGTCCCTGCTCGCCTCGGCGCCGACTTCGGCCTGGCACCGACCCCTATGCCGCCCCAGCGCGGCTCAAACTGCGCTGCTTCACGATCCGAGCGTTGGAGTCCCCCGATCCCACAGACGCCCAACCGATCCACAGCGCATGCGTTGCACGCCATCGCGACGCGAAGCGAAAGTCGAGTTCCGGTCCATCCGCCCTGCTCTCGATGAGGTGTTGCGGCCCGTCCGCGATACACCGCGGAATGCGCTCGGGGGGGCGGCGCTCGGCGAGCCTACGCTGCTGCTGTTGCGAGGGGAGGATTCCTGGGGACGACTCAAGAGTAGGAGCCTCATCGCCTCGATTGCAATGCCTAAAATGCTCGCGCACCGCGTCGCCTCCGACTAGACTGCCGATCCCATGCGATTTCCCGCAGAGCCCTTCCGCATCAAGGTCGTCGAACCGCTGCGCCGTGTGACACGCGAAGAGCGTGAACGGCTGATCACCGAGGCGGGCCTCAATATCTTCGCGGTCCCGGCGGACAGCATCTACGTGGACCTGCTCACAGACTCAGGCACCTCGGCCATGAGTGACCACCAGTGGGCTGGGCTCATGATGGGCGACGAGTCGTACGCCGGGAGCCGGAACTTCTTTCACTTCCAGGACGCGGTACGGGACATTTTTGGCTACAAGCATGTCATTCCGACCCACCAGGGCCGCGTTGCGGAGAACCTGCTGTTCTCGACCATCCTCAAGAAGGGCGACGTCGTACCGAACAACATTCACTTCGACACGACGCGGGCGAACGTCGAACACCAGGGCGCCGAAGCGCTGGACCTGGTCATCGACGAAGGCCTGGACCCGACGCTCCAGCATCCGTTCAAGGGCAATCTTGACCCACTCAAGCTCGACAACGCGCTCCGTGAGCTCGGCGCGGCCCGGGTGCCGATGGTGATGATCACCATCACGAACAACTCAGGTGGGGGACAACCTGTCTCAATCGCGAACATGCGCGCCGTGCGCGAAGTGTGCAGTCGCCACGGCGTCCCGCTGATCTTCGACGCGTGCCGCTTCGCCGAGAACAGCTGGTTCGTCCAGCAGCGCGAGCCCGGCTACGCGAACAAGGCCGTGGCCGAGATCGCGCGCGAGACGTTCGCGCTGGGTGACGGCTGCACGATGAGCGCGAAGAAGGACGGGCTCGTGAACATCGGCGGGTTCCTCGCACTCAACAACGCCGAGTGGGCCGAGCGGGTGACGAACCTGTTGATCCTCGTCGAGGGTTTCCCGACGTACGGCGGCCTCGCCGGGCGCGACCTCGAAGCGATCGCGCGCGGCCTGCGCGAGGTGCTGAACGAAGACTACCTGGCGTTCCGCATCGGCCAGGTGGCCGCGCTCGGCGACCAGCTCGATCGCGCGGGCGTGCCGATCGTGAAGCCGGTCGGGGGACACGCCGTGTACCTCGACGCACGACGCTTCCTCGCGCACCTGCCACAGTCACAGTATCCAGGGCAGGCTCTGGTCGTGGCGCTGTATCGTGAGTTCGGCATCCGCTCGGTCGAAGTCGGCTCGCTGATGTTCGCGCACCGCGACGCGCGCGGCGACATGGTGTACCCCCAGCTCGAACTCGTGCGTCTCGCCATCCCGCGGCGCGTGTACACGACCGAGCACATGCGCTACGTCGGCGAATCGGTGATCGACCTGTACCGGCGGCGCAACGAGATGAAGGGGCTGCGCATCACGTACGAGGCGCCGGTGCTCAGGCACTTCACGGCGCGCCTCGAAGAGTTGAAGGACGCCGAGGCCGCGGCCCCGGCGCGCTGATCGACACGACGTCGTCGCCGCGCGCCACACGCCGCGCGGCGCCTCGGGAGAACGGGATCCACATGCCGAACCTGAATCGCGGCTTCGCCCTGACCTGGCTGGGCCATTCGACGTTCAAGCTGGTCACGCGCGGCGCCAAGACCGTGCTGCTCGACCCCTGGATCGAGGGCAATCCGGCGTGCCCGAAGGAGCTGAAGACGTTCGACAAGATCGACATCATGACGATCTCGCACGGCCACGGCGATCACGCCGCCGACGCGGTCACGCTCGGCAAGAAGTTCAAGCCCACGGTCGTGTGCATCTACGAGATGGGTCTCTACCTCACGCGCAAAGGCGTTCCCAGCGTCGCGCCGATGGGCAAGGGCGGCACGCAGGAGGTGGGCGGGCTCAAGTTCACGATGGTGCACGCCACGCATTCGGCCGGCATCGAGGACGGCGGCCAGGTCGTCTACGGCGGCGAGCCGTGCGGCTTCGTCATCACGCTGGAGGACGGCACGCGCATCTATCACGCCGGCGACACCGGGCTGCTTCCGGACATGGCGCTGATCGCCGAGCTGTACGCGCCCGAGATCGTGCTGCTGCCGATCGGCGATCTGTACACGATGGGCCCGCGCGAAGCCGCGGTCGCGGCGCGCATGCTCAAGCCCAAGTGGATCGTGCCCATGCACCACGGCACGTCTCCCGGGCTGACCGGGACGCCCGACGCGCTGAAGGAGGAGTTGAAGCGCTTCGGTGTCACCGCGGACGTCGTGGCGCTGCGCCCCGGTGAGACGCTGAGCTAGGCGCTTTCGCGGCCTCCGCGCCGCGCGATGGTTCGGCGCCGCGGACGGCCGTGCGTCCCACGTCGCGAACGCCCGTTACGTTCCGAACACCGCCGCGATGTCGTAGAGCGTGTGCACGGCGATGGACGCCGTCGTGTTCGCGCGGCGCCGGATCACACCGAGCACGAGCCCGATCACACCGACCACGATCATTCCCGACCACGAGTACTGGACGTGCAGCGACGCGAACAGCAGCGCCGTGAGCACGATGCCGAGCCGCGGCTGGAGCGCGCCGCGCAGCGTGATCTCTTCGCCGATGCCGGCCGCGAGGCCGAGCAGGATCACGCGCATGGGCCCGAGCCCGCGCGACAGCTTCTTGTTCATGTCGCTGTCGTGCGCCCACGCCGCGGGCAACCAGCGGTGCTGCGCCCAGTCCGCGAGATTGTTGAACGCGATGATTGCCACCACGCCGGCCACGACGATCCACCACTGGCTGCGCGGCAGCCGCGTCACGCCGAGGCGCGCGAGCGCGTCGCGCAATCCGCGGCGCACCAGGAACCCGACCGAGCCGAGCGCGAGCGCGACGTAGCCGATCAGTTCGCTCCCGAGCGACACGCGGGCGAAGAAGCCCTTCGCGTCGTCGAGCATGTTCTGCATGAGATCCGGCACCAGGAAGTAGCCGGGGATCGAGAACAGGAACGTCAGCAGCACGAGCCGCGCGGCCAGGCGCAGCGTGTGCGTCGGCGCATCGCTGCGGAACAGCAGCGAGACCAGCTCGTCGGCGAACGGCCGCACGGCGGTCAGGAGCGACACCAGCGCCGCGAAGATCGACACGCCGATCGCGATCACGCGCGGCGCGCCGCTCAGCGCCGATTGATTGGCCAGCGTGGTGAGCGCGCTGAACGCGAGCGCACCGCCGACGGGCACGGCCGCGCCGAGCAGCCAGTAGAACAGCGTCCAGCGCGAATCGAGATCCGCGGCCTGCGCCGCCACGAACAGCCCGGCCAGCGCCACCATGAGCGCGAGCTCCTGCGCGCCGATGGCGATGCCGGCGATGCCCGCGACCGCGATGAACGCGAGCCACCCGATGAGCGCCGGGCGCAAGTCGGGCAGGCGGGGCGTGGGGGCGCCGAAGTCGGACCCGGCGTCGTGCGCGTTCGGCGCCGCGTCCGGCGCGCCCGTGGCGGCGTCATGCGTCGCGTCGGGCGCCGCGTCCGGTGCTCCGGGGGCGGTCTCGTGCGTCGCGTCCGGCGGCGGGCCGGGCGTCGTCCCGGGACGTTCCGGATCGTCGGAGGCTTGATTCTGATGGTCCATCACGCCAGCATAGTGTGCGCGTCGCTGACGCGTCCATCATGACCATCACCGTTCTCCTCTTCGCGCAGGCCCGTGAACGCGCGGGCGCGTCCACGCTGCGACTCGATCTGCCCGAGTCGAGTCGCGTCGCCGACGCGCTCGCCGCGCTCGTGCGCCTGCACCCGGGGCTCGACGCGCTGGTCGCGCATCTCGCGCTCGCGGTCGACGGGCGGCTGGTCAAACCCGAGGCGCCGCTCGCGGCCGGCGCCGAGCTGGCGCTGCTGCCGCCGGTGAGCGGCGGATGAGCGCGACGCGCAGGAGGGGAGCGAAGCCTGCCGCGCGCACGGGCGCGAGACGCGGCCTTGCGCGCGCCTCCGCGAGCAAGCGTCCGGCGCGCACGCCGTGGACGTTCCACCCGCTCACGCCCGATCGCTGGGACGATCTCGTGCGGCTGTTCGGGCCGCGCGGGGCGTGCGCGGGATGCTGGTGCATGTTCCCACGGCGCACCGCGGCCGAGTGGAAGGCCGAGCACGCGAACAATCGCACCGCGTTCCGGAAGATCGTCGCGAAGGGCGATCCGCCCGGGCTGCTCGCATACGAAGGGGGGCGTGCCGTCGGCTGGGTGGCGCTTGCGCCCCGTGCCACATACCGGCGCTACGAATCGTCGCGCATTCTGCTGCCGGTCGACGAACTGCCGACGTGGTCCGTGCCGTGCTTCTTCATCGATCGCACGCAGCGGGGCCGGCGTCTGACGGTGGCGCTGCTCGAGGCGGCGTGCGCGTACGCCGCGAAGCGGGGCGCGCCGCGCCTCGAAGGCTATCCCGTCGATCCCGCGGACCGCATGCCCGCCGCGTTCGTGTGGCACGGCCTCGCGGCGTCGTTCCGCGCCGCGGGATTCCGTGAAGTCGCGCGGCGTTCGGCGACGCGGCCCATCATGCGCCGGGAGCTGGCCGGCGTGCGTTCGCGCCGCGCCGGCTCCGTCGCCGTGCCGCGCGCGACGCGGCGGGTCGCCCTGCGAGGACCGCACCGTGGCTGAACTGACCGAACACCCGATCGACGTCGCCCATCTCGCGCGCGAGGCGTCGCGCCCCGACTGCGGCGCGGTCGCGGTGTTCCTCGGCACGACGCGCGATCATCACGAAGGCCGGCGCGTCGTGCGCCTCGCGTACGAGGCCTACGCGCCGATGGCCATCGCCGCGCTCGAGAAGATCGAGCGCGCTGCCGCCGAGCGCTTCGCGATCGCCGCGTGCCGCATCGTGCATCGGCTCGGCGAAGTGCCGCCCTCCGAGGCCAGCGTCGTCGTGCTCGCCACGGCCGTGCATCGTGCCGCCGCCTTCGACGCGTGCCGCTGGGCCATGGACGAACTCAAGCGCAGCGTGCCCATCTGGAAGAAGGAGATCTTCGACGACGGCGGCGCGGCGTGGGTGGAAGGCGCGAAGCTCGAGTAGACGCGAAGCGTTGCCGCGGCCGGGGTCCGTGCCGCGTCACACGCTCTTCAGCAGATACTCGCAGTACGCCTCGTTGAACAGCGCGCCGGGACGGCGCTCGCGCAGGCGTTCGATGAGCGCCTCCGGCCCCCAGCCCATGCGCCGCATCACGGCGCCGGCCACGAGCGGCGAACGATTGAGCCCCATGCTGCAGTGGACGAGCACGCGATGGCCGCGGCGCACGAGGTCGGCCAGGAACACGGCCAGCGACTCGATCAGCTCCGCGTCGGGGATGGCGGAATCCTCGAACGGATAGTAGAGGTAGAGCAGCGCGCCGTTCGCGGACGGGATACCGGAGTCGATCGTGCCCTCGAGGTCCACGACCACGGAGATGCCGAGCGTCTGGATCTCGCTCCAGTCGTCGATGGTGGCGGAGACGTAGAGGCGCTGATCGTCGTCGATGGGCGTGATGTTCACGCCCCAAGCCTACACGACGCGCGCCAGCGCCGCGCGCGCTTCTTCGCGCACGGCGTCGTCGGCGTCCTGGGCGGCGGCGCGCTCGAGCACGCGGCGGATGTCGTCCACGGAACACTCCGCGCTCTCGGCGCCCAGGAGCCGCGCGATCTCGCCGAGCGCCCAGGCCGCGTGACCGCGCACGAGCGGCGAGGTGTCCGCGCCCAGCGTGCGCGCGAGCGCCGGCACGGCCGACGCCTCCGCGCGGTTGCCGAGGGCCACGCAGACGTTGCGCACGAACGCGTCGCGGCCCGCGCGGCGGATCGGGCTCGTCGCGAACAGTTCGCGGAACGTGGGCTCATCGAGGGAGAGGAAGCGCTCGAGCGTCCAGCCGTCGAGGTCGCGCGCCGCGAGACGCGCCTCGCGCGACTCGGGCGCGAAGCGGTTCCACGGGCACACGTCCTGGCACAGGTCGCAGCCGAAGATCCAGTCGCTCATGGACGCGCGCAGCTCGCGCGGGATGACGCCGCGGAACTCGATGGTGAGGTACGACAGGCAGCGCCGCGCGTCGACCTGATACGGCGCGATGATGGCGCGCGTCGGGCACACGTCGAGGCAGCGCGTGCACGATCCGCAGTGCTCGCGGTCCACCGGCGCGTCGGCGGGGAGCGCACGATCGACGAGCAGCTCGCCGAGCAGGAACCAAGAGCCGCGCTCGCGCGACAGCAATCCCGAGTGCTTGCCGATCCAGCCGAGCCCGGCGCGCTCGGCCCAGCCGCGCTCGAGGATCGCGCCGGTGTCCGCGTACCACAGCGCGCGCGAGCCGGGCAGCGCGTCGCGCTCGATGAAGCGCTCGAGCACGCGCAGCCGGTCGCGCATGACGTGGTGGTAGTCCTCGCCGGCGGCGTAGCGCGCGATGCGCCCGAGTCGCCGGTCGCGCGCGTCATCGCGCGCGGGCGAGTGGCACATCGCGACGCACACGACGGCGCGCAGCCCGGGCAGCAGCCGCTCGGGCTCGGCGCGTCGCGCGCGGTGCTTGGGCGACGCCAGATAGCGCATGTCGCCGTGGCGACCGGCCTCGAGCCATGCCTGATAGTGCTCGGCGGCTTCGAGCGGCGCGACCGAGGCGATGCCGACCGCCTCGAAGCCCAATTCGCGCGCGCGCGACTTGATGCGGCTCGCCGCCTCGGCGGCCTCGGCGGTCTCGGACGGACTCATGCGCGGCGGGCGCTCGTCCAGCGCGGTCTAGCGCGTCGAGTCGGCGGGCGCCTGGGCGCTGCGGCCGGCCGGGAGCAGCCCGGGCTTCGCGGCGTGCTCGTGGCGCTTCACGCGCAGCAGCGGAAGCTTGGCGGGCGGCGGCGCGCCGGCGCGCACGAGCGCGCGCGCCTCTTGCGTCTGCTGCTGCGCCACTTGACGGATGAGCGACACGGTGTCCGCGGCCGCGTTCTGCGGCATCAGGCCGCCGCCACGCTTGGGGGCGTTCGCGGACGGGCCGCGCTGCGGCAGCAGGTCCGAGATCTGCACGGTCGGAATGCTGTGCCCCGAGGCGCGCTCGACGTCACCGAGCACCGGGCCGAGATTCACGCGCACGCCGGCCTGCTCGGCGAAGTTCTCGACGGGCTGGAGGTCGGGGCGGCGCGAGACCAGGTCCGACGCGTGCTTGAGATTCGGCGGGAGATTCGTGCTCGCCATCTGGCCCGTCGGCACGTACGTGTACGCCCCGCCCGGCACGGCGTCGTAGCCCGTGGCGCCGACCGGACCCAGCGGAGCCCAGCCCACGAAACCGTCGCCTTCCTGCCACGCGACCCACGCCGGGCCCCACTCCGAGCCGGGGATCCACACCCAGCCGTCGAAGCGGTCGTAGATCCACTGGCCGTAGTGATACGTGGCCCAGCCGAACGGCTCGGTCGAGATCCACGTCCAGCCGTACACGTCGCTCGGCACCCAGAAGCCCTGTTCGTAAGGGCGCCACGACACGAAGTTCACGCGCGGGCGGAACACGTAGCCGTAGGGCTCGATCAGGATCCAGTCGCCCTCGTCGGCGAGCGCGTCGTAGAAGAAGCGCACGTCGGGCGCCAGCGCGGCGCGCGCCGCCGGCATGGACACGTCGGCCGGCACCAGGTCCACGGTCGCGCACGAGGCGAGCGACGCGGCGAGAACGAGGCCGAGACAGAGGGGCAGCCAGCGCTTCATGAGGGGTAGTACTCCCCAGCCGTCCAAAGATTCCCCGACACTTGGGCCCGCCGATCGGTCCCCGGGCCGCCCGCCGCGAGCCGCCTCGCCTGTCGCCGCCCTACAGCTGTTTGTAGTCCGGCCCGCCGCCGCCCTCCGGCGTCACCCACGTGATGATCTGGTAAGGGTCGGCGATGTCGCAGGTCTTGCAGTGCACGCAATTCGACGCGTTGATGTGCAGCTTGAGGGGCTGCGGCCCGCCCGCCGGCGCCGGCTTCGATTCGTCGGGCACCATCTCGTACACGTTCGCCGGACAGAAGTGCTGGCAGGGATTCCCGTACTCGCTGCGGCAGCGCGTCGCGCAGATAGTCGTGTCGGCCACGACCAGGTGCACCGGCTGGTCCTCGTCGTGCGTCGTGCCCGACAGGTACACGTCCGCGAGCTTGTCGAACGTGAGCACGCCGTCGGCCTTGAACGGCGCCGGCTTGCCCTGCGGATGCACGTCCGCGAGCTTGCGCATGCGCTCGTGCCCGGGCGCGTTCGGCACGCGATCGCGCAGCAGCCAGTCGCGGCCGCCGAACACCATCCCGAAGCCGACGTTCGCCATGCCCGCGAACATGCCGTGCTCGAAGCCCTGGTGGAAATTGCGCATGCCGCGCAGTTCCTCGGCCGCCCATGACGACTCGAAGCGCTTCTCGTAGCCGGCCAGGCGCTCCTTCGCGAAGTCGCCGGCGAGCAGGCACTCGAACAGGGTCTCGGCGGCCATCATCCCCGACTTGATCGCGAGGTGGACGCCCTTCAGGCGCCCGCCGTTCAGGAACCCGCCCGAGTCGCCGCACAGCAGCACGCCGTCCGCGCTCAGCTTCGGCATCGCCCAGTAGCCGCCTTCCGGGATCGCCTTCGCGCCGTACGCGACCGGCTTGCCGCCTTCCAGCAGCGCGCGCACCAGCGGGTGCGTCTTCATGAGCTGCAGGTTCGCGTGCGGATCGTTCGTCGGATCGTGCGCGTCGAGCCCGGTGACGCAGCCGATCGCCCAGTGCGTCTCGTCGAGCCCGTAGATGAATCCGCCGCCGAACGTGTCCACGGACAGCGGGAATCCCATGGTGTGGATGACGCGGCCCTTCTGCACCCGCCCGGCCGGCATCTCCCACAGCTCCTTCACGCCGGTCGCGTAGACCTGCGCGTTGCGGCCGATCGTGAGGCCGAGCTGGGTCTCGAGCTGCTTGGCGATCGTGCCGCGCGGGCCCTCGCACAGCACCGTGGCCTTCGCGCGGCACTCGGCGCCGGGCTGGTACGTCGACTTCTTCGCGCCCGACTTGTCGACGCCCTTGTCGCCGGCCATCACTCCGACGACGCGGCCGTTCTCGACCAGCGCGCGCGCCGCCGGCGTCTCGGTCGCGATCAGCACGCCCTTCTGCTCCGCGATCTCGGCCATCCACGCGACGAGCCGGCCGAGCGACAGGATGTGGTTGCCGTGGTTCGCGAGCATCGGCGGCGTCAGCGGCAGCCGCACGTGGCCGTCGTGCCACAGCATGTACACATCGTCGCTCGTCACGTCGCTCGAGACCGGGCAGCCCTTCTCGAGGTAGTCGGGGATCAGCTCGCGCATGCCGCGCGGGTCCATGACCGCGCCCGAGATGCCGTGCGCGCCCACCGTCGCCGATTTCTCGAGCACGGCGATCGTGACCTCGCCGAGCGACGTGCCCGGCGCGCCCGCGGCGACCGACTGGTTGTGGCGCTCGATGAGGTTCGAGAGATGAATCGCGCCGGCCAGCCCGGCCGGGCCGGCGCCGACGAACTGGACGTCGAACTCGAGGATTTCGCGTTCCATGGTCTTCCGATCGAAGAGCGGCGCTTCTCTGGGTTAGGCGCGACGCGCCGGGACGGACTCCGTTTCGGCTTCTGCGGCGTGCGCGTGGTTCTCGGCCTCGAGCCAGCGCTCGGCATCGATCGCGGCCATGCAGCCGGTGCCCGCCGCCGTCACCGCCTGGCGGTACGTCGGGTCCGCCACGTCGCCGGCCACGAACACGCCGGGCACGCCGGTGCGCGTGCTGCCGGGCTCCACGGTCAGGTAGCCGCGTTCGTCCATCGGCAGCTGGCCGACGAGGAACGACGTGTTCGGCTGATGGCCGATGGCGATGAACACGCCGGCCGTCGCGTGCTCGCTGATCTCGCCGGTCTTCAGGTTCTTCAGGCGGACGCCGCGCACCTTGTTGTCCTCGACGCCGAGGACTTCGACCAGCTCGCTGTCCCAGATGAAGCGGATGCGCGGATTCTTGAGCGCGCGCTCCTGCATGATCTTGGAAGCGCGCAGCGTATCGCGGCGATGCACGACCACGACTTCATGGCAGAAGCGCGTGAGGTACGTGGCCTCCTCCATCGCCGTGTCGCCGCCGCCGATCACCATCACCGGCTTGTCGCGGAAGAAGAAACCGTCGCACGTGGCGCACGCCGACACGCCGAAGCCCATGAGCTTCTGCTCGCTCTCGATCCCGAGCAGCTTGGCCGAGGCCCCGGTCGCCACGATCAGGGCGCGCGTGCGATACACCTGACCGTCCGCGCTCACGATGAACGGGCGCTTCGTGAGGTCGACGCTGTCGACCGCGGCCGACACGATCTCGGCGCCGAAGCGCAGCACCTGGTCGCGCATGCGTTCCATCAGCTCGGGGCCGAGAATGGCTTCGCGGAAGCCTGGGTAGTTCTCGACCTCGGTCGTGATGGTGAGCTGGCCGCCCGGCTGGTAGCCCGAGATCACGAGCGGCTTCAGGTTCGCGCGGGCCGCGTACAGCGCGGCGGTATATCCAGCAGGGCCGGTGCCCAGGATCAAGACATCGTAAACGCGGGACAAGACACTCTCCTCGATGGGGTTCGCAGGGGCGGCGGGGATTCTAGTCCAGCCCCCGGCGGAGCGCGAAACGCGATTCGAACGCCCTTCAGATGAGGCGGGGCCGGGAAGGGAGCGGGGCGGGGGCGGCCGTTGCCGCGCCGGCTCGGCTACCAGTCGCGGCGGCGGAAGACGTGGGCCGCGATCACCAGCGGCACCAAGGTCTCGACCACGAGCACGAAGACGCCGAGCGCGACGCCGCGCGTGGCGCCGAACGTCTTGACCAGCACCGCCGACGTGGGCCCGAACAGCGCCCCCGAACCGACCGCGATCGTGACGAGCACGCGCGCCAGGTCCACGGGATTGAGGAGCAGGGCGGGTACGAGAACGCTTTGCAGCGGGAAGCCGCTCAGCAGCGTCGTCGCGCCGAGCACGATCAGGTCGTACGCGACGACCAGCACGAGCCAGAGAAGCAGCGCGATCGACATCGCGCGCAGCCGGTCGGGCCATATCGCGCCGATGGCCAGCGCGACCGCGAGGTGCAGCCAGCCGAGCGCCATCGACAGCACGGTGAGCGCGACGAACCCGGGCAATTGGTCGGCGCCGGCGTTCAGCGCGACGACGAGTCCGCCCACGCCGAAGCCGAGGCCCTGCGCGACGGTGAGCGCGGCGGCCAGCCCGGCAAACTTGCCGGCCAGCACCTCGCCGCGCGACACCGGCTGGGCCAGCAGCAGCGGCAGCGTGTCGCCGCCACCCGCCAGGCTCGTGACGCCGAGCAGGAGCGCGCACAGCGGCACGACGAGCAGCACGAGGTTCATGAGGCTCAGCGTCGTGCGCGCGAACCCCTGGAAGCCGACTTCGTGGCCCTGCGCGAGGCCGAAGTAGGACAGGCCGAGCACCAGCGCGGCGAACAGCGTCGTGAAGCCGAACAACCAGCGCGTCTCGAGCGCGCGCCGGTACTCCTCGGCACCGACCACGCGCACGCGCACGAACTTCGCGCGCAGGCTCATCGCCGTCCCTCCGCGAGGTGCGAGCCGGTCACGGACAGCCGCCCGACCGGACGCCCGTCCAGCAGCCACGCGAAGTCCTCGCCCGGGCGATCCGCGTCGAACGTGACGTGGCGCGACGCGCCCGCGGCCAGCGAATCGATCGCCACGTGGTCCTCGTAGCCGGCGAGGCGCACCGAGACCGTGGCGCGCCCGCGATTGACGACGTCCAGTTCGACGCGGTGATCCTTGGGCACGGCCGCGTTCGCGGGTTCGACCGCGCCGTCCCGCACTTGGATGCCGAGCGCGACCGTGGGCAGCGTGATCGGCGCCGTGACCGCCGCGCGCGGGGACGGACGGCGCCGGCCGATCACGCCGAGCGCGACGGCGGCGACGACCGCGACGACGAGCAGCACGACGTAGGGCCGCGTCATGGCCTGGCCATCCCGGGCGCGATCTCGCGCCAGCGCCCGACCACGCCGTGAGAGGAAGCCGCGATCGTGTCCGCCGCGGCGCGGCTCATGAACGCCACGAGTCCGCCGCCCATCGGCGTCGCGAGGTCGCCGTGCACGATCCACAGGGAGTCCGCACGGTGCAGCGTTCCTTCGTCGTAGTCCGGCAGCCAGATGGCCGTCGGATCTTCGCGTCCCGCGTCGCGAGCCAAACACTCGAGCGCGTCGTACACGAGCCATTTTCCCGAGACCTCGCGCTCGCACGCGAAGTGCCGGCTGCTGGTCTCCATGCTGCAGCGGGTGCACTCGACGCCACCGGCGATCGACGGCGGTCCCGCGCGCCGCGCGCAACCTGCGAACGCCACAAGGAGCAGTGCGGTGAGCGCGAGTCGGGCGAGGAACGGCGCGGCCAGCCCGGTGCCGGGCCGGCCACCGTCGCCTCGAACCAACGACTGCGCCCACGGCCTACGCATGGTGCCTCCCGCGCCGCACGACCTGGAGGAACAGCTCCTCGAGCGTCGGCCGCTGGATCTCGAACGAGCGCACCGCGACGCCCGCGCGACGCAGCGCGTCCAGCGCGTCGAGGCCCACACCGTCGACATTGTCGATGGTGAGCCGCGTGGGCGAGAGCCACGCCGCGCCCGGCGCCGCGCCCGAGACCACGGCCGCGACGGACGGCTCCGCCTCACGGATCTCGATCACGAGCTGCGTTGCGCGCATCTGGCGCAGCCTCAGCTCGGACAGCCGCTCGAGCGCGGCGCGCCGGCCCTCGACCAGGATGAGCACGCGGTCCGCGACGCGTTCGACCTCGGCGAGCAGGTGGGAGCAAAGGAGGATGGTCTTGCCGTCGCGACGCTGCTGCTCGATCAACGAGCGGAACTCCCACGTGGCCTCGGGGTCGAGACTGGCGGTCGGCTCGTCCAGCACGAGCAGCGCGGGTTCGCCGAGCAGCGCCTGGGCCAGCGACAGGCGCTGGGTGTAGCCGCCGGACAGCTCGCTCGCGCGCCGCGCCGCCAGCGACTCGAGCCCGACGCGGCGCAACGCCGCGCGTGCGGCGCCGCCGTCGAGCCCGCGCAGCGCCGCGAAAAAGCCCAACACCTCTTCGACGCTTCGCCCGGGCGGGAACGTGACGCGCTGCGGCACGTAGCCGAGGTCGTGGCGCGCGCGCGGATCCGTCGGCGCCAGGTGGTGCGGCCCGACAACGATGCTCCCCGCGTCCGGCCGCGTCAGCCCGAGCAGCGTCTTGAGCATCGTGGTCTTGCCGGCGCCGTTCGGGCCGATGACGGCGAACGTCTCGCCGGCTTCGACTTCGAAGCTCAGATCGTCGACCGCACGGATCGCGCCGAAGCGCTTGACCAGGCCCGACACGCGGATCATGCGCGCCACCGTCCGACGCCGAGGCCGCCCAGCGACAGGAGCGCGATGGAGCCGAATGCCGCCGCGGCCCACGGCGTCGCGCGCCGGCCGCGCGGCAGGGCGACGAGGCCCTGGCGCGCGAGCGGCGGCGGCGCCACGAGCGGGTGGCGATCCATGGCCTCGCTGGGGCGCATCGCGGGCAGCACCTGCTCGGCCACCGACAGCGCGGCGACCGCCGGGCTTTTCGCGAGCACGGACAGGTCCGGGTACTGCTTCGACAGGAACGCGAATGTGCCGACGGGCGAATACGGCGCGTCACCCAGCCCGTCGCCGTCGAGGTCGTACGGCGCGTGATCGCTCCAGTAGTTGCCGACGCGCCCATCGTCGAAGCGATTGTCGGTGTACTTCATGTCGATCGCGACCGCGTAGTCGTCGTGCAGGAACGCGTTCCGCGTGAACTCGTTTCCGGCGCACGACGAGAACATCAGCACGCCCCAGCCGTTGTCGAGCAGCAGGTTCTCGCGCACGCGATTGCGGTTCGAGTTGTCGAGGAACATGGCGATGGTGTTGTCGACGAGCGCGTTTCCCTCGAACGTGCCGTCCGAGCAGTCGCGCAGCAGCAAGCCGTACGTGCGCGGGCCGCGGTTGTGCTCGAAGCGGTTGTGCGCGACGCGCAGGTGGTTCGAGAACATGATGGCGCAGCCCGCCGCGTTCCTCGTGAACACGTTCCGTTCGAGCACGCTGCCCTGGCAGTACATCGTGTGGAAGCCGTAGCGCCCGTCGTCGTGCAGGCGATTGCCGATCGCGCGCGCGTCGTTCGCGAACGACAGGTAGACCGCGTCCTCGAAGTGGCTGACGTCGTTGCCGGTGAGCGTTGCGCCGGTCGAGTACCACACGTGGAGGCCGTTGCCTTCGCCGTCGTCGCCCCCGCCCGCAACGCGGCCGCGCAAGACGCAGTCGCGCACGACGAGGTTCGGCGAGCGCTCGACGTCGACGCCGTACAGCACGTCGCCGAGCGCGAGCCGCGTCAACGTGACGTTCGCGGCCTCGAGCACGCGCACGCCGGCGTCGACCGTGATGACGCGCGTGCCGCAATGGCGGACGGCGAGATCCTCGACGCGCGTCCCGGACGCGGTCACGGTCAGGGTCGATCCGGAACCGCCTCCATCGACGATCGCGCCGCGCTCCCCCCGCACGGTCAGCGCTCGATCGACGAGAAGCGGCCCGGGATGGACCCCCGCCTCCAGGATCAGCGTGTCGCCGGGCGCGGCCGCGGAGATCGCGGCCTGCGCGGCGCCACGCACGGCGGGAACGCGCGTCGTCCGCGCATGCGCGGCGCCGGGTACGAGCGCCAGGGCCAGCGCGGCCGACAGCCCCAACCCTTGCGCGGCGGCGCGAAGGGCCGCGATGCCCCGTCTCGCGGCGCGCCACGGCGCCGGGGTCCGGCCTGGCGCGAGGCCCGTCACGCGGTCCACGGCGTTCACGCCGCGTGCGCCTTCCGCGTGTCACGCGCGGCGCGCCGTTCGAAGAAGATCGCGAGCGGACCCAGCAGCCAGGCGACGCCGAGGAGCAGGGTGCCGGGGCCGGGCACGCTCAACACCCGGAAGTTCGCCATCTGCTTGAAGCCGATCAGCGGCGGCGTGAACAGCGGCAGCTTGATCGGCGCCCGCGGGTCGAGGTCGTGCCCGTAGTGCCACAGCCAGTGCGCGTAGTCGTTGAACATGTACGCGGCGAACGCGGTGAACGCGAGCCATCCCGCGATCGCCAGCCAGCGCCGGTTGAGCAGCGCGGCGAGCAGAGCGAGCACGCCGAACAGGCTGAGCGCCTGAGGCAGGTAGTTGAATTCGCTGAAGTCATTCGCCGAGATCGCGTGCATGCCGACGTAGTGATTGAGGATGTTGATGCTCTCGATGTTGCCCTTGATGGTGTTGCTGAAGATGGTCAGCGTCAGCCCTTCGCGATACTGCGGGGCCCACAGCTTCATGACCCAGATCGGCAGGATCGGAAGGAAGAAGACGGGAACCAGGATGAGCGCGGCGAGCCAGATCAGGCGGCGCTCACGCGGTTGAAATCGATCGGCGAGATAGTGCACGACTGCCTCCCGTCGGGGCCGGCCGCTCGGGCCGGCCCCCGACGTGCGGGAACTATGGGTGCTTCATGAGCGCCGCGACTTCGGCGACGCGAGCCGGATCGGGACGCTGCACGGCGGCCACGTGGGCGCCCGCCGGCAACGCTTCGATGTAGCCCTGCATCTCCTGGTGCAGCGCGCTGCAGAAGTTCGAGCAGTAGAACGGCGTGACGCCGGCTTTGTCCGCGACCCAGCGCATGGTCTTGGTCTCGCCCGGCTCGATCTGCATGTTCTTGCTCGAGAACAGAATGCCGAAGCCGTGCGCGATGTCGTCGTCCTGCTCGACGTTCGTGACGTGGAAGTAGACCGTGTCGCCCTGCGTCACCTGGATGTTGTCGGGCGAGAAGTGCGAACGCACGGCGATCATCATCACGTCCACGCGATGTCCCTTGCGCTCGACACGCGCGTCCTCGGCCCGCTTGGTCGCGAACGGTTTGTCGTTCTTGTCGAGCGGGTACACGGTGAACGGCTTGAGCTTCTCAGCGCGGATCATCTGCGCGTAGTGGGGCTCGAGGTACGTGGGGAAGTCGTACAGCAGCTCCATCTTCGGTCCGCGGATGTCGATGAGCTGCGCGGCCTCCGGATGCGTCGGCCCGACGGACAGGTAGCGGTCCTTCGACAGCTTGTCGAGCGCCACGACGTAGTCGCCGGTCGGGTGACGCGTGTCACCCTCGGACGCCATGAGGTGGCCGATCGAGTAGTACACGTCGATCTTGTCGACGACGTTCCAGGGCGGGCCGATCTTCCACTTCGCGATCTGCGAGTCGAGGAACAGCGACGTGTACGCGTAGCCCTTGCCGTCGAATTGCGTGTGCAGCGGCCCCAGGCCCACCGGCACCTTCGCTTCGATCACGTTCTCGTAGGGCAGCACCGGGATGCCGCCCTTCTCGTCCGTGAACTTGCCGGCGGCGATGGCCGCGCTCAGCTTCGCGAAGCTGTAGACGGAGACTTCCGCCTGCAGCTTGCCCGAGGCGCACACGTACTGGCCGCTCGGATCGACGTCGACGCCGTGCGGGCTCTTCGGCACCGGGAACAGGTACACGATGCCCTTCACGTCCTTGGGATCGAGCACCGGCGCGCCGCCGATCATCTTCGCCTTGCCTTCGTCGACCGCCTTCTGCGCCGCGCGCCAGTCGACCATGGCGATGTAGTCCATCTCGTTCTGCGAGGCCTTCACTTCGAGCGAGTCATGGGCTTCTTCGCTGTTGTAGCACGTGAAGAATTCCCAGCCGTTGCTCGGGCCCTTGCCGGCGTCGGCCAGATCCCAGTCGAACGGCGGCATCAGCACTTCGAAGCCCATCGACATATGACCGCTCTTGGGATCCACCTTGATGCCCGCCACCACGCCGTTGAACGCCTGCGCGTACTCGGACATCGGGCGCACGGTTGGGTAGGGGATCGGGATCGAGAAGCGCGACGCCGCGAACACGTACTCGGTATTCGGCGTCGGGAACGGGCACGCGTGCGCCGCGGACACGTTCGGAATCGGCCCGTAGATCTCGTGGGTCTTGAAGTCCGACAGGTCGATGCGCGCGATGCGCGCATTCGGCATGTCGTTGATGAACAGCCAGCGACCGTCGTAATCGCCGTCGGTCTCGCTCATGCCCGGGTGATGCGCGTCGCCCCAGGTGAGTCCGCCGAGCATGGCCTTCGACTCCTCGTCCACGCCGTAGCCCACGGCGGGCTCGGGCGTGAACACGGGAATCGTGGTGATGTGCCGGCACGACGGCATGCCGTACACGTAGATCTGCCCCGAGTGTCCGCCGGACAGGAACGCGTAGTACGCGTCGTGCTCGCCCGGTTTCACGTACACCTTGCCGGCCGCGGCGCCGGGGCCTCCGCCGCCGCGCGTGCCGGCACATCCCGGCAGGTGGGCGAGCGTCACGGCTCCAGCGACAACGGCGGCGACGATCGTGATCCAGCGTTTCATGGTGCGCTCCTTTTCCGGGTTACTTCTCGGCCGATTCGTGGTTCTTGTGCTTCAGGAACTCGAGCACGGCGGCGGCCTCCGCCGGCGTCAGTCCCTGCTTGGGCATCTGCAGCGCGTACTGCGCGAACAACTGGCGAGCGGTCGGGTCCTGCTTGGTCATGACGTCGGGGTGCAGGATCTGCGTCTCGATCCACTTCGCGGTGCGGCGCGACGTCACGCCATCGAGATCGGGGCAGGAGATGCGCTTACCGAATCCGTGGCAGGCCGAACAGCCGCGCGTCTGGAACAGCTTCTCGCCGGCTTCGACCTTGCTCTCGTCGATGGGCGTCGTCGCGGCGCGCGGGCCTTCGTCGAGCCCGGCGGGCAGAGCGTCGCCGCCGGCCGCGCCCGAGGCCGACACGTTCGTCGTGCCCGTGGTGGTGCCCGAATCCGCCGTCTTGCCGCCGCAGCCCGCGACCGCGGCCACAGCCGCGAGGGCCAGGGCGAGCGTCACGAGTCGAGTCGTCTTCATGAGTTCGATCCTCTCGAGGGGATGCGACCGGAGCCGAGTTCGGTCATCGCGTTTCCGGTCCGACGGCGCGCGACGCCCATCAGCTCCGCGGGGCTGAGCAGTCGCTCGGCCACGCGGAACACGACGACTTCTTCCTTGCGAATATGAATGCGCAGCAGGTCCACGAGATCGCGGCCCTGCACGACGAGTTGTTCGTCGCGGGCCTGCGACGCGCGGCGCTGGAGCAGGCCGGCGACCGAGGCGAGCATGCCGCGCAGTTCGCGGTGCTCGTCCTCGAGCTCACGGAGCGCACCGCTCGTCTCGGGCAGCGCCCGCTCGAGCGACGGGAACAGCACCTTGTCCTCCGCCGCCATGTGCGTCTCGAACTGGCGCTCGAGCAACGCGACGAGGCGGCGCAGCGGTTCCCACGTCGCCGACGGCCGAATCGCCTTGGCTCGGACCGCCCGGCCGCCGCGCGCGTCGCGCCGCCCTTCGCTCGCGGGCTCGAGGGCGCGTTCCACGGCCGAGATGTCGCCGAGCACGCGCAGGTGGTCGTCGCGCAGATTGTCGAACACCGTATTGGGCATCGTCCGCTCCTCCAAAGTCGGTACCGCGTCCATCAGGAGGATCGTGCGTTCGCGCCGCGCGCGGCATGATCGGCATCACGCGCGTCGTGGATTCACGGGGTCGGGAATTCCGGCCTAGATCGTTGCCGTCGAGCGGGGTGGGAGCACGCGGCCCGACTGGACTATGATCCGCATCATATGAGCGAACCGCGCGCGACGTCCGAGGCTCGATCCGAACGGGTCCTGGCCGCGGTCCGCTCCATCCCGATGTTCCGCGGGCTGACGGCCGACGATCAGGGACGCATCGCGAGTCTCGCGAGCCTCCGCGACTACGCGCGCGGCGATTTCCTGTGGCGCGCCGGGGACCCGGCCGAGCAGCTCACCGTCATCGTGCGCGGGCGCGTGAAGATCGTGCGCCACGCCGACGCCGGCGACGTGATCCTCGAGCTGTTCGGCGAGGGCGAGCCGGTCGGTGCGATCGCGGTGTACAACTACATGCCGTACCCGGCGAGCGCCGTGTGTCTCGAGCCCGTGTCGCTGGTCGTGCTGCCGCGCCGCGACTACTTCGAGCTGCTGGACCGTCATCCGGAGTTCGCGCGCGCCATCATTCGCGAACTCACGAAGCTCGTCGTGTCGCTGACGCGCAAGCTCGAGGACATGCGCGGCCAGCGCGTGGACACGCGCATCGCGCAGCTGTTCCTCACGCTGGCCGAGCGCATGGGCCGCGAGGGCCCCGCGGGCGTCGAGATCCCGCTCACGCTGACGCGCCAGGAAGTGGCCGACTTGGTGGGCACGACCGTCGAATCCGCGATTCGCGTGTTGTCGCGCTGGGGGCGCGAGGGATTGCTCGTGACCGGCGAAGGACGCTTCGTCATCCCGTCGCGCGAGCGGCTCCGGCAGGCCATCGAAAACCCCGGCGGCTGATTCGATCGACGGCGACCCCGCGGCCCGGCTGCCGGATCGTTTCGGGGCGACACTCTGTCGCGGCGTGCGCCGGAAATGCTCACAGGCACGTCCGCGGAACGCGCGGCCCGCTCGCGCGTCGATGACCGCCTAGGCTATCATCGAGCCCGCCCGACGCGCGCAGACGGCTTCCCGACCTCCATCACGCCCCTCTATCGGCCGCCCGAAAGGTTGCGACATGACGCGTCCGCTCCGCCTGGCGCCGCTGCTGGCCGCCTTCGCCTTTGTGCTCGTCCCGCGCGCCGCCGCCACCAATCCGGTCGTCCCCGCGAACTTCGCAGCCGAAGTGCTGGTGCCCTCTCTCACCCAGCCGAACAGCTTCGCGTTCCTGCCCGACGGGCGCGTGCTGTTCACGGAGCAGGTGACCGGGCGCGTGCGACTCATCGTCGGCACGCATGTGGCTGCCACAGACCCGGTGCTGACCGTGCCGGGGCTCAACACGTCCGGGACGAGCGGCGAGCGCGGGCTGCAGGGAGTCGCGGTCGATCCGGCGTGGCCGCAGCGCCCCTACGTGTATCTCGACTACACGAGCACGAGCGGCTTCATCATCATCGTGCGTTACACGGCCAGCGGCGACCTCGCGAATCCGCTCGGAGAGAGCCTCGTGCTCGGCTCGCCGTACGTGATCATCGGCAACATCCCGGACAACTCGGACAGCCACAACGCCGGGTGCCTGCGTTTCGGGCTCGATGGCATGCTCTACGCGGCCGTGGGGGAAGACCTCGACCGTTGCGCGGCGCAGGACCTGACGCAACTCAAGGGCAAGATCCTGCGGCTCGACGTGCGCAACCTGCCGCCGGGCGCGGGCAGCGCCTTCCGCGCGCAGATCACGCCCGCCGACAATCCATTCGCGTCGAGCGACAGCACGACGCGCCTGGTGTTCGCGCTCGGCCTGCGCAATCCGTGGCGATTCGTGATCGATCGCGTGACCCAGAATCTGTACGTCGCCGACCCCGGCGACTTCTCGTTCGAGGAGGTCGACGAGGTGTCCGCCGGGGACAACGAGGGCTGGCCGTGGCGCGAGGGCGTGACGGTCGAGCCGGTCGGGCAGTGCCCGGAGCCGGGCGGCGGCGGCTCGCAGACGTTCGACTCGCCGATCGTCGTCATCCCGCACGACGGCAGCAGCCAGGCCGTCATCACGGCCGGCGTGCACCGCGGCGCCGTGGGCGGCCTCGCGAACTGGCCGAATGAATACGAGGGGATTCTGTTCTACGGCGATTACTACGGCGGCTACTTGCGCTGCGCGCAGAAGGTCGGCGGCACGTGGGTCGCGCCGGCGGATGTGCCGGGACAGCCCGATACGGTGAACTGGATGACCGGCATGTACAGCCAATGCGACTACCAGATCGGCCCCGACGGCAGCCTGTACTGGCTGCGCCAGTTCGACGACGGCTTCGGCGGCGCGACCGGGGCGTTCGGGCGCATTCGCTACACCGGGCCGCCGAACGCGGTCGAGCCGACGCCGCGCAACTTCGCGCTCCGCGTCACGCCGAATCCGAGCGCCGGGCCTACGGAGGTTTCGTTCGCGCTGCGCGAGCCCGGGCCGGCGCGCGTCGAGATCTTCGATACGCAGGGGCGGCGGGTGCGCACGCTGGCCGACGTGCGCTTCGCGGTGGGCGCAGAGCGTCTGACGTGGGACGGCGCCGACGAGCGCGGGGCGCACGTCCCGGCCGGCGTCTACCTGGTGCGGCTGAGCGCCGGGCGCGCGACGTCGACGGTGCGGTTGCTGCGCATCGAGTGACGCGGCGCCGGCCCGCGCCACGCCGCCCGTGACCGGGCGCGCGACAAACGCCTGCGCGCGGCCGCTCCTCCGCTACATCGCGCGCAGCGCCCGCGCCAAGGGCTGACGCGCCGCGGCGCGCGCCGGGAAGAATCCGCCGATCAGGCCCATGGCCGCCGAGAACACCAGGCCGGCCAGCATCGCTTTCGGCGTCACGAGGAACGCGAAGCCGACTTCGCTGAACGACTGGAAGTTCGTCGTGCTCGTCGTGATGCCGTTGATGGGCAGCGCCAGGATGCAGCCGATCACGCCCCCCAGCACGCAGATCAGCACCGACTCGATCAGGAACGACAGCAGGATCGCGCCGGGCCGGAAGCCGAGCACGAGCAGCGTGGCGATCTCGCGCGTGCGCGCGCCGACCGACGCGTACATGGTGTTCGCCGCGCCGAACACGGCGCCGATGCCCATGATCAGCGTGATGAACACGCCGAGCCCGGTGATGAGGCCCGTGAACGTGCCCGACTGCTCGGCGTAGAAGTCCGACTCGCGCTTGACCTGCACCTGGAGTCGCGGGTCCTTCTCCAGTTCGGCCTTGAGCGCCGCGAATTGCGCGGGCTGCTTCATGCGGAACGTGACCGTCTGGAACACGTCGTTGCGATTGAGCGCCGGCCCGAGCACGGCGGCGTCGCCCCAGATCTCCGATTCGAACGCCGCCCCGCCCGCCGCGAAGTGGCCGACGACGGTGAACGTGCGCTGCTGGAACGTGATTCGATCGCCGACCGCGCAGTTCGCGAAGCGCCCCGCGACGCGTCGCCCGACGATGACCTCGTCCGTGCCGGGCGCGAACATGCGCCCGCCCGGCAGCACCTGGACGTTCGCGCGCACGGAGATGCCCGTCGGGTCGACGCCGCGCAGCGTGAGGTTCGACGAGCCCTTCTGCCCGAGACGGTCCTTGTTGATGACGACGACGAGGTCGGCCGTGGCCAGCGCGCGACCGTCGGGGCCGGCGGCCACCGCCGGATTCGAACGCAGGATCTCGACCTGCTCGCGCGACACACCGCTCGAGATCTCACTGTCCGCGCCCTTGCGCAGCACGATCGCGTTGTTCGGCGAGCCCGTGCTGACGAGCGCCGCGCGGAACCCGGCGGCCAGCGCGAGCGCGCCGATGAAGATCATGACGGTGAGCCCGACGCCGAGCGCGGTGGTCAGCGTCGACAGCGGGCGCTGCTGGATGTTGCGCAGGTTGTAGACGAGTGGAAGGGCCACGCGATCCTCCTAGTCGACCCGGCGCAGCGCGTCGACGATCTTGAGACGAGCCGCGCTCATCGCGGGCAGAATGCCGCTCACCGCGCCCATCACGAGCGCGATGGCGATGCCGGTGATGACGGTGCCCCAGTACACGCGCATCGGCGGCAGGAAACCGCCCAGGTTGAAGCCGCCGCCTTCGAGCAGCGCCTTGGCGAGCAGCGCGCCGAGGGCGCCGCCGCCCAGCGTGATCACGGCCGCCTCGATCACCACCATCGTGAAGATGGTGCCGTCGCGGAAGCCCAGCGTCTTCAGCACGCCGATCTCCGACGTGCGCTCGCGGAACGCCATCATCATGGTGTTCGCGGCGACGAGCAGGATGGCGAACACGATGGCCAGCCCGATCACGCGCAGCACGAACGGGACGTTGCCCCACATGCTCACGAAGCCGGCCTGGAACGCCTGCTCGCTCTCGGTCAGCGTCGCCGCGGACGAGTTCTCGAACATCGCATCCACGGTCTGGGCGACGGCCGACGCACGGTCGGGGTCGTTCAACTCGAACACGTAGATGCCGACGAGTTGCGCGCCGCCCATGCCCTTCTCGTTCAGGTAGCGGAAGTGGAAGAACATGGTCTCTTCGCCGAGCGACGGCTTCCTGGCCTTGTACACGGCGCGGATCGTGAACGGCCACGAGCCCGGATAGATGGTGCCGCTCAGCGTGATCGTCTGACCGAGCTTCCAGCCCATCTTCTGCATGAGCTTCACGCCGCAGATGCACGCGGTCTGTTCCTGGTCGTAGGCCTGCAGCTTGGGATCCGCGCCCGGTGCGAGCGGCGTCTCGACCTGGGGCTTCGACCATTCGACGATGTCGAAGTCGGAGGAGTAGATGGGCAGGTACACGTCGTCGCACGCGAACTGCGCGAAGAAATTGTGCGGGTCCTTCGGATCCTGCGCGCCGAACCAGTTCGAGTAGCCGACGCGCTTGACGCCCGGCACCGCGGCGATGCGATCGCGGTACGAGATCGGCAGCGGGAACACGAGCGAGATCTTGTTGCGCGTGACCAGGCGGCTGAGGCTGCCGACCTTGATGGAATCCTGCAGCGTATCGAGCACGCCGCCGAGCGCGCAGAACAGGAACACCCCGACCATCACGCTCAGCGTGGTCAGGATGGTGCGGCGCTTGTTGCGCCCCAGGTTCACGAGTACGAGTCGAAAGACGCTCACGACGAGCCCCCGCTCAGTTGGACAGCACGCCCTTGTCGAGGTGCAGGACGCGCTTCGCGCGCTCGGCCGCGTGCGGATCGTGCGTGACCATGATGATCGTCTTCTTGTACTCCTGGTTCAGGCGCTCGAGCAGCTGCAGGATCTCCTCGCCCGACTTGCGATCGAGATCGCCGGTCGGCTCGTCGGCCAGCAGCAGCGTCGGATCGCTCACCAGCGCGCGCGCGATGGCGACGCGCTGTTCCTGTCCGCCCGAGAGCTGGCGCGGATAGTGCCCGATGCGATCGCCGAGCCCGACCAGCTGCAGCGCCGTCGTCGCGCGCTTCTTGCGCTCGGCGCCGCTCATCTTCACGAGCAGCAGCGGCAGCTCGACGTTCTGCAGCGCGGTGAGCACGGGAATCAGATTGTAGAGCTGGAAAATGAAGCCGATGTGCCGCGACCGCCACCGCGACAGCGCGTCGCCCTTGAGCGTGGCGATGTTCGTCCCGCCCACGCCGATCGCGCCCGACGTCGGCTGGTCGATGCCGCCGATCAGGTTCAGCAGCGTCGTCTTGCCGCTGCCCGACGGCCCCATCAATGCCACGAAGTCGCCCTCGGCGATGTCGAGCGACAGCCCGTCGAGCACCGGCACGCTCTGGCGATCCCGCTGGTACACCTTGCGCACGTCGCGAACTTCGACCGCCGCCATGCCACCTCCCATGCGTGTTTGCAGCGCGCCCGGCGCCGGAGCGCCAGGGACCGTCCGCCGACTACGATCCGGAGACGCGCACGCGCGTCCCGTCCTTCAGTCCCGCCGGAGGCGAGAGCACGACGCTCTCGCCGCCGCTCAAGCCGTCCCGCACTTCGATCACGTCGTCGCGCGTCGGCCCCAGGTCCACCTTGTGCGCGGCGACGCGGCCGTTGTCGATCACCCACACGCGCGCGCCGGACACATCCTTTACCACGGCCGCCGCCGGCACCATCACGCGGCGCGGTGCCGCAGTCGCGGCGTGGCCGGCGTCGCGCACGAACAGCACCTTCGCGCCCATCTCGGGCAGGATGCGCGGGTCGTGGTCGAGGATCGAGACCTTGACCAGCACCGTCGCCTTCTGCCGATCCGCCGTCGGCACGACCTGGCGCACGCGGCCCGTGAACGACGTGTCGGGGTACGCGTCGAGCGTGATGCGCGCGTTCTGCCCGTTCATGATCTGCGCGATGTACGCCTCGTTCACGTCGACTTCGACCTCGAGCGCGCTGAGATCCGCCATGGTCACGATCGCCGTGCGCGTGAGCCCGCCGCCCGCGCTCGACGGCGCGACGATCTCGCCGACCTCGGCGTCCTTCCTGAGCACGGTGCCGTCGAACGGCGCACGCACGCGGGTGTTCTCGTACGTCGCGGCGGCCAGATCGGACTCGGCGTGCGCGCTGGCCTTCTGCGCGCGCAGCACGTCGAGCTTGGTCTGGGCGTTCTCGAGGTCCGCGTCGGACGTCAGGTTCTGGCGGCGCAGCTCCTCAGCGCGCTTCAAGTCGCGCTCGGCCTGCTTCAGCTGCGCGTCGAACTGCGCCTCGGCGGTGCGCGCGACCGCGAGCTGCGCCGCGTAGTCCGCGCCCTCGATCGTGGCGATGATCTCGCCGGTCCGCACGTGCGAGCCCTCGTGCACGGACAGCGTGGCGAGACGCCCGAGGATCTTCGCGGAGACCGAGGCGTGGGTGTGCGCGACGACGTAGCCGTTCGCCGTGATGCCGGCGCTCGACGCCGTGCCGCCGCCGGTCGCCACGACGGTGCCGGACTTGACCGCCAGCGGCCGGGTCTTCGAGACGAACACGAACGTCGCCGTGACGACGGCGACGAGTCCGAGCATGACGAGCCCGCCCACGAGCAGACCGCGTCCGCTGCCGCGCGAAGGCTCGGCGTCGCGGGAAATACGCAGGCTGGAGAGGTCGGGCGGCGACGTGGTCATGGGGCCCTTCGCGGAAGTTGGCGGGCAAACCTAAGCCGCGCTCGGCGAAGGGGTCAAGCGGGGACGGAGCGCCTCGCGACGTGACGCGGCGGCGCGGCTCTATCGGACGAGCAGGAGGACGGCCGGCAGTCCGGCGCCCGCGATCGCGCGGAGCATCGCGCCAATGTCGCTCCGGGGCATGGGGTTCGCTCCTCGCAAGGGGTCGCGCGGCCCGCGCGAGTCCAGGCCGACGTGCCCAGGATTGGCCGGTCCGGGGCAGGATTGAGGCAGCGCTTCGCGCACGGGTCGGGCTATCATTCCCGGCAAGTCGTGCGTGAGGCCGCGCACCCAGCGCCGCGAGCGCGCCGACTCCTTCGAGGCCGCCATGACGCTCTCCTCGTTTTCGCGCCGCCTGCTCGCCGCCGCGTTCCCGATTTCATTCGCCCTGCTGCTGGCCACGTTCGGCCCGAGCGCGCTCTCGGCCGACATGCGCCTCCCAGCGCCGAATCGCGCTCAGGACTTCGATTATTCGGGCGTGATCGACGTGAACGACATCAGCATGTTCGTGACGAACACCGGCTGCCTCGCGAACAATCGCCCGATCGGCACCGCCGGGCTCGAGTTCCCGAAGGGCAGCGGCAAGACGGCGGTCTACACGGCCGGCCTTTGGCTCGCCGCGCGTGTGGACGGCCAGACGCGTGTCGCGGTCTCGGAGTACAGCGACGAGTTCGCGCCGGGAGCGATGCCCTTCGGCCTTCCCGACAACCCGGCGAATCCCGCCTACCGTGTCTACTCGCTGCTGCGTGTCTACTCCGACGCCGCGACGCGCGACGCCGCGCTCGCCGACTACGACGCGGGCGCCGTGCCGTACGGCGCGCCGCCGGTCGTCGTGCTGGGAGATGGCTCGCTGAGCATCACCGGCGACCAGATGCTGTGGGCGGTGTTCAACGACGGCGACCCGACGTTCCATACGAACAACGCGGGCCAGACCGCGCAGCTCGGCGTCGAGGTGCAGGAGACCGTATTCGCGTTCAACCATCCCGGCGCGCTCGCACAGACGGTGTTCGTGCGTTGGCACATCTTCAACAGGGGCTCGAGCACGCTCGACTCGATGTACGTCGGACTGTGGTCGGACCCCGACCTCGGCGACTACGTTGACGACCTCATCGGTTGCGACACGACGCGGTCGCTCGGCTACGCGTACAACGGTGACGACGACGACGCCGTGTACGGCTCGGCGCCGCCCGCCATCGGCTTCGAGCTGCTGCGCGGCGCCCAGCCGCCTTCCGGGCCGCCGCTGCCGATGACCGCGTTCACCCGCTACGTCAACGGGACTGATCCGGCGACGGCGAGCCAGACCGAGAACTACATCCGCGGCCTCAACCAGGACGGCACGCCGATCATCAATCCCACGGACGGGCTTCCCACCCGCTTCATGGTGTCGGGCGCTCCCGAGGCGGGAACCGGCTGGCTCGACACGAACCCGTCGGACCGCCGCATGCTCGTGTCGAGCGGGCCGGTGACGCTCGCCCCGGGCGGCGAGCAGGACGTGCTCTCGGCGATTTTCATGGCGCAGGGCTTCAACCGCATCTCGTCGACCGTTCACCTGCGCTGCGAGGCGGACGGTCTCCGCGACTTCGTGAACCGCGGCATGACCGCGCCCGATCCCGCGGCCGGCTGCGAAGTCATCGTGGCCACGCTCGCGTCGCTGGTTTCGGCCGACGCGACTCCCGAGCGCGTGGCGCTGGAATGGTATGGCGCGACGCTCGCGTCGCGCATGGTTTCGATCGAGCGCCGCACGCCGTCCGGCGCGTGGACCGAGGTCGCGGCCCGCGCGGTTTCGGGCACGGGCTCGGTGACGTACGAGGATCTCGACGTCACGCCCGGCGCGCGCTACGGCTATCGCCTCGCGATCGCCGACCGCGGCGCGACGGCGTACGCGGGCGAGGCGTGGGTCGACGTGCCGAGCGGCCTCGGACTCGCGCTCGACGCGCCGAGCCCGAATCCGATGGAGCGCTCCGGCCTCGTCGCGTTCTCGCTGCCGAGCGACGCGCCGGCCGAACTGAGCGTGTGGGACGCGGCCGGGCGCCGCGTGTGGTCGAGCGCGGTCGGCGATCTCGGTGCCGGGCGGCACGTCATGCGGCTCGACGAGCGTGCCATCTCGCGCGCCGGCGTGTACGTGATCCGGCTCAGCCAGTCGGGACACAGCGTCATGCGCAAGGCCGTGCTCGTGCGCTGACGCCGCGCGACGGATACCGGCGATTACCGGAGAGGGGCGGAGGCGGCCCGCACGGCCGCGCCGTCCCGTCTCTCGTGAGCGCCCGGCCCCCCTCGCGTCTTGCCGCACGCACCGCGAGGCCCTAAACTCCGAGCGATCGCAGAACATCCGCCGGCAGTCAGCGCCGGCCTTCTCGGAGGAACTCATGCCGTTCGTGATCGCCGAGCCGTGCATCGGTGTGAAGGACAAGTCGTGCGTCGAGGTGTGCCCCGTCAACTGCATCTACGAGGGCGAAGACCAGTACTACATTCATCCCGACGAATGCATCGATTGCCAGGCGTGCGAAGCGGCGTGTCCGGTGCAGGCGATCTTCCCGGACAACGGCGTTCCCGAGAAATGGAAGACATTCATCGACAAGAATCGGACGCACTTCGAGAACACCTGAGCGGTCGAAGTGCGATTCGAGCGTGATTCCCGAGGCGGCGCTCCAGTAGCGCGGCCTCGCATGCTTTGAGGGGGAGACCGTGACCGAAGCCACGCTGCCGAGCCGCGCCCAGGCGCTGGCGTTGGTCGAGGAGTGGATCCAGAACCCGGGGCTGCGCAAGCACTGCCTCGCGGTCGAAGCCGTGATGCGCGCGTACGCGCGCAGCTCGGGCGGCGACGAAGAGCGCTGGGGCCTGACCGGCCTCATCCACGATTTCGACTGGGAGCGCCATCCCACCGCGGATCTGCACCCGATCAAGGGCGTCGAGTACCTGCGCTCGATCGGCTGGCCAGAGGACATCTGCCGCGCGGTCCTGAGCCACGCGAACTACACCGGCGTGCCGCGCGACATGCCGATGGCGCGTGCGCTGTTCGCGTGCGACGAGCTGTGCGGATTCCTCGTCGCGTGCACGCTCGTGCTGCCCGATCGCTCGCTGTTGTCGCTGCAGACGCCGTCGGTGCTCAAGAAGCTCAAGCGCGCCGATTTCGCGAAGAACGTGAGCCGCGACGACATCGTGAACGGCGCGGCCGAACTCGGGGTGGAACTCCCGGCGCACATCGAGTTCACGCTCGAAGCGCTGCGCGGAGTGCACACCGAGCTGGGGCTGTGAGCGCCGCGCCGCTGCTCGCCATCTCGGTGGCGGTCGGTGCCGCGGACACGATCGGCCCGGCCGGTCACTTCATCCGCTCCCTGCCGCCTGGCGCCGGCCCGATCATGGGCCCGGGCTTCGTCGAGAAGTGGCACGAGTACTTCATGATGACCGGCACCGCCGCCGTGACGCTGGCCGGGCTCCTGTTCGTGGCGCTGTCGTTCAACCTCGACGCGCTGCTCCACGACACGAAGGCGCACCTGCTCGCCTACGCGCGCCTCACGCTGCTCGCGTTCATGGGCGCGCTCATCCTGTCGCTGTTCATGCTCGTGCCCGGCTGGCACGGCCGCGCGCTCGGCGCCGAGCTGATGGCCGGAAGCGGCGCGCTGACGATCTTCTCGGGCGCACTGCTCATCAACGCTCGGCGCGCCGGCCACGCCCGCGCGCGCGCCGGCAGCCTCGGGCGGCGCAGCATCGTCATGGTCCTGTGCTTCATCGGGATCTCGCTCGTCGGATACTCGATCTTCATGAGCAACGACGAAGCCGGCATGTACTGGCTCGTGTCCCTGTTCGCGATGCTGCTCGCGAGCGCCACGAACAGCGCGTGGGATCTGCTCGTCGAGGTGGGCAAGCTGAAGAAGGCCGACGAGGCGAAGCGGACGCGGGAGTAGGGACTCCCACAGCCGAACGCCGCCCGAGGTTTCGGTCCCTGAGCTGTGCGCTCGGGATCGTTCCCCGACCGGCGTCGGCGGACTGCATCTTCCGGCCGGCGGTCCCCCTTAGAGGTTCCGCACTCGACCGCGCCCGCGTCCAAGCGTGGGCTGTTTTCGGCGCCGCGTCTCGTTGCCCGCGAACGCCTGTCCGCATTCCACTCCCGTCACGTGCCCTCGTCAATGGTGATGTTGGCCGCGTCCCTGGCGGCCGTGCGGCGTGTCGCGCGACGCGGACAGCATTTCCACGCGCTCCGCGCCCAGCGTCACGGAATCCAGCGTTTCGTCGACGCGACCCTCCACGCGCACGATCTCGCCGCGCGTCGCCGCGGCGCACGCGCGATACGTGTCGGGGAACAGCGCGCATTCGACGAGCCCGCTCTCGTCGGCGACGGTGAGGAACAGCATCATGTCGCCGCTGCGCGTCTCGACGCCGCGCTGCGCGCACGGCATGCCGACGACCGCGACGCGGCGCCCGGCGTGCCTAGGCAACGCCGCCGCGCGCACCGTGCCGTCGCGCGCACCCGGCGGCAGCATCACGTCGAGCGGATGCGCGCTGAACCATAGGCCGAGCGCCTCCAGCTCGCCGCGCACGCGCTGTTCGAGCGAGAACTCGGGCAGCTCGGGCGTCAGCACCGTGGCGACCGCCGTCGGCAGCACGGGTGTGCCGTCGTTCGCGGCCAGCGCCGGCGCGCGTACCAGCGCCCGCGCGCCTCCGGCCGCGCCGCCGCGCCCTGCGGCCACGCGCGCTTCCAGCAACAGCGCGGGCCGCGAGCGCCCCGCGAAGTCGAGCGCGCCCGCGCGGATCAGCGTCTCGAGTTCGTCGGAGCTGGGCCGCGCGCGGTCCGCGAAGTCGGCGAGGCTGGCGAACGGCCGCGCCGCGCGCTCGCCGGCGATGCGCGCGCCCGTCGCCTCCGACAGCCCGAGCACGCGCCCGAGCCCGACGCGTACGGCGCCCGCTTCGTACGCCGAGTCCCACGTCGAGCGCGCCGCGCACGGCGGCAGGAAACACGCGCCCTGGCGGCGCAGGTCCTCGACGTGCACCCACGTCGGATACATGCCGGCGTGATGGTTGAGGATCGACACCGCGTATTCGGCGGGGAAGTGCGTCTTCAGGTACGCGGCCTGCCAGCCGAGGCGCCCGTAGCCGGCGGCGTGCGCGCGGCAGAACGCGTACGCGGCGAAGCGCGTCAGCTCGCGCCACACGGCGTGGGCGCTCGCATCGTCGACGCCTTCGCGCCGGGCCTGCGTGACGAAGCCGCGCTCGAGCGCGCGGAACTCCTCGTCGTCGCGCGCGTGGGCGATGGCGCGGCGCAGGTCGTCGCCCTCGGCCAGCGTCAGCGGCGTGAGCGCGGCGGCGACGCGCATGACGTCTTCTTCGTACAGCATCAGCCCGTGCGTCTCGCGCAACACGGGCTCGAGGCGCGGGTGCGCGAACACGGAGGGCTCGAGGCCGCGCTGGCGGCGGCAGAACGTCTCCTTCGTGTTGCGATCGCGCCCTTCGCCGCCCGGTGAGCCGGCGGGCCCGGGGCGCACGAGCGCGACCGCGGCGATCGTGTCGTCGAGGTTGCGCGCCGCGATCATGCGCAGCAGGTGGCGCATGGCCGGAGACTCGAGCTGGAAGCAGTTCAGCGTCGCGCCCGCGCCGACGCGCGCCGCGGTCGCGGGGTCGTCGTCGGGGATCGCGTCGACGTCGATCACCGGACCGCCGCGCCGCGTGACGAGGCTCGCGCAGTCGCCGATCTCGGTCAGCGCGCGGTTGCCGAGCAGGTCCATCTTGACCAGGCCGATCGCCTCGATCGCGCGCATCTCGAACTGCGTCACGACCACGTTCTTGGCCGCACGCTCGAGCGGCACGTAGTGGGTGAGCGGCCGGTCCGCGATCACGAGTCCGCCCGCGTGCACGGACAGGTGCCGCGGCGCGCCCGACAGCTTCTCGGCCAGCGCCAGCGCGCGCGCCAGCACCGGCTCGCGCCAATCCACGTCGCGCCCGCCCGCGAACGCGGCGAGCTTCGGCGCGTACGGCGCCTCGAGATCGCGCGGCACGCGCTTCGCCAGCACGTTCACGCGCGCGTTCGGCACGCCGAGCGCCTTCGCGGTCTCGCGGAACGCCGAGCGCGCGCCCAGCGTGGCGTGCGTCGAGATCATGGCGACGCGATCGTGCCCGTACGCGTCGTACACGTGCGCGATCACTTCGTCGCGGCGCTTCCAGCACAGATCGATGTCGAGATCCGGGCAGTCGCGCCGCGACGGATTGAGGAAGCGTTCGAAGTACAGGTTGTAGCGCAGCGGGTCGACGTTCGTGATGCCGAGCACGTACGCCACGATCGAGCCTGCGCCCGAGCCGCGGCCCACGGTCGGGATGCCGCGCGCGCGCGCGAAGCCGACGATCTCGGCGACGAGCAGGAAGTAATCGGTGAAGCCCATGCGCGCGATCATCGACAGCTCTTCCGCGAGGCGCGCGCCCGCGGCGCGGACGGTCGTGGCGCGCGCGCCGGGCGACGCGGGGGGCGCCGGCGCCGCGTACGCCGCCGGCCCGTGCGCGCCCGCCGTCGCCCGCCCCCCGCCATACCGCCAGCGCACGCCGTCGTCGCACAGGCGCTGGAGGCGCGCCAGGCCCTCGGCGCCCTGCACTTCGGGATGCCGCGGGAAGATCGGCGTGCCCAGCTCCAGCTCGAGCCGGCAGCGCGCCGCCAGCTCGACGTTGTGCGCGAGCAGCACGGCCGCGGCCTCGGGCCGCCCGGCGCCCGTGCAGAGCGCGCGCACGCGGCGCGTCCACTCCGCGGGGGACGCGAGCCACGCGTCGCGCGTCGCGAACGCGCCGGGCGGCATGCGCTCGAGCAGCTCGCCGCGCGCCGCGGTCATGGCGATGGCGTGCGCGTCGTGGTCGAGCGGATTCAGCATCACGCAATCGCCGGTCGCGACCGCCGGCACGCCGAGCGCGCGCGCCGCGTCGAGCCGCTCGGCCAGGCGCGGGCGCTCGAAAGAAAGCCCGCGCACGCCGAGCCACAGCCCGCCGGAGGCTCCCGCGCCCGTCGCGCGCGCCGCCGGGACGCCGGCCGCCAGCAGCGAAGCCGCGAGCGCCGGCGTCTCGACGATCACGTGGAGCCCGGCCGCGCCTTCGCCGAGCGCCGCGATCAGATCGAACGCCGGGTCCAGATGCCGCGCGGTGAGCAGCGCGCACAGCCGCGCCCAGCCGCGGCGGTCGAGCGGCAGCAGCAAGGCCGCCGCGTCGGCCGTCACCAGCTCGGCGCCGGGCAGCGGCACGAGGCCCTCGGCGTGCGCCGCCTGCCAGAAGCGGATCGCGAGGTAGAGGTTGTTGCGGTCGGTCAGCGCGAGCGCGTGCGCGCCGCGCTCGAGCGCGGTCCGGACGAGCTGCTCGGGTGAGGCGGTGCCCTCGAGCAACGAGCCGTGCGAGCGCACGCGCAGCGGCACGAACGCGGGAGCGAGCGTGTGCGTCATCGGACGCCCGCGGCGAACCGCGCGCCCGCGCCGTCGCCGCACCACGCGCAGACGCCGCGCCGGACTCGCGCGCCGCGCGCCGCGCCGGTGCTAGCATGCACGCGGCCATGCCCTCGCTCGAACCCCGCGATCCCGACTTCGCGCGCCGCGTGCGCGACAGCTTCGTGCGCCAGCGCGTCATGACGCTGATCGGCGCCGAGCTGACGCGCGTCGAGCCCGGGCTGTGCACGATCGAGCTGCCGTTCCGCGACGACCTGACGCAACAGCACGGTTACTTCCACGCCGGCATCGTCGGCACGATCGCGGACAGCGCCGGCGGCTACGCGGGCTACACGCTCATGCCGAAAGAGTCGTCCGTGCTGAGCGTCGAGTACCGCATGCACCTGCTGGCGCCGGCCGACGGCGAGCGACTGATCGCGACCGGGCGCGTCGTGCGCTCGGGGCGCACGCTCACCGTGTGCATGCTCGAGGTCGAGGTGCTGAAGGCGGGCGAAGCGTCGCGCTGCGCGTTCGGCACGCAGACGTTGATCTGCCTCAAGGACCGTCCGGACGGGGCGAAGGTCGGCGCGAGCCGGTAGCGCGCGATAGGGCTCGCGGTGGCCGGCGGGCGCGTCGCGATCGGTTACTGCGCGGCGATCGACTGCGCCGCGGGCGGGCCGAACGCCGGCATGGTCGTGCCGCGCGGCATGCGCAGGCGCACGGTCGGGAGCACGCCGGCTTCGAAGTTCGCGGGCACGAGCAGGCGATTGACGAGGCGCTGGCCCCACTGGTGCTCGTCGGCGTCGAGCTGACGGCCTTCGCCGGCGAAGCGGAAGTTGCACACCGCGAGATCGCCGCCCTCCATCCAGCACAGCACGAGCCAGTGGCGCGCGTCGTCCGAGCCGTCGCCCGGGCCGGCGCCCGGCGGCAGGTACAGCCACAGCACGGACACGTCGAAGTCGCCGACGTGACGCGACGCCTCGCTCAGCACCATGCTCTCGTCGAGGTGCATGACCTCGCGCAGCGCCGCGCCGGCCGGCGTGCTCGGCGTGAAACGCGAGCGCATCAGCGCCGCGCTCGGCTCGATGTGCATGGGCGGCTGGAAATGATCGCCGGTCACCGGATCGGCCGCCGCCAGCGCGAAGCACAGGGCTTCCGGGCGATGGCGCGGCACGAGCGTGGGCGGCAGCTGCGACCACAGGTCGAACGCGGCGTAGCCGAGCCCGGCGAGCAGCGCCACCGGCACCATCACGAGCAGCACGCGCACCGCCGGGCGCAGCGTCTGGCGCGCACGGCGTTCGACCTGCTGGCTGGACAGCGGCTGCGTGAACAGCCGCACCAGCAGCGGATCGGGCGGTGGAGGCGGTTGGGGCCTGCGGACGGGAGACACCATGATGCCGTGGTATCGGCACGTCGCCCCCCGCTCCTTGAGCGCCGTGCTACGCCGTGTTCGGGTAGTGCGGGTTCTCGATGAGCCCGATCAGGTTCCCGAACGGGTCGCGCGCGCTGGCCACGAGGATGCCGTCGCCCACGTCCTGGGGCGCCGTGACCGGGGTCGCGCCGAGTTCCAGCAGCCGCGGCCACGCCGCCGACATCTTGGCGACGCCCCAATACGTGACCGCCATGCCGTCGTCGTCGGGCAGCAGTCCCAGCTCGAAGCCGCCGACGTTGAAGCCGACGTAGAACGGCTGGTCGAAGTACGGCGCGACGCCGAGCAGGGAGCCGTACCACTCCTTGCCGCGCGCGAGGTCGGGCGTGCGGTAGACGACGGTGCGCAGTCCGAGCAGCGTGGGATCGGGCATGGAATCCTCCGGGACGTTGCCGCGCGCGCTCGAGTGCGCGCGCGGGGTGGGTGGACTAACGGGTCAGCGACGGCGTGCGCAGCACGAAGCCATGGCGATCCTCTTCGAGCCGCCCTTTCAGGTGCAGCGCGCGTCCCGAGACCAGCACGCCGTGGCCGTACGCCTCGCGCACGCCGTCGAACGCGCGGTACAGCGCGGCCTGGCGGCCGGCTTCGGGCTCGTCGAACAGCGAGCCCTGCTCGACGCCGGTGCGCGTGAAGCTGGACAGCGTCATCCCGACCGCGTGCAGCGCGACGCGCCGCGTGAACAGGCGCTGCAGCAGCGCGCGCGCCAGGTCGACCACGGCCGGATCGGCGTCGCTCGGCATGCCGAGCGAACGCGCGCGCTCGAGGCATTCGCCGTCCGAGTAGCGGAGGCGCAGCGCCACGGTGCGGGCGCGCAGCCCCAGGTCGCGCGCCGCGCGGCACGCGCGCGAGGCCAGGTATTCGAGCATGCCTTCGATCTCCGTGCGCTCGGCGGTGTCGCGGTGGAACGAGGTCTCGCGCGAGATCGAGACCGGCACCTCGCGCTCGCTGACCGCGATGGTGTCGAAACCGCGGCAGCGCTGGAAGAGCTGCCGTCCGGGCGCGCCGAACAGCGCTTCCAGCGCGGCGACCGGCAGCGCGCGCAGGTCGCCGATGGTGTGCAGGTTCATCGAGCGCAACGTGCGCGCGTGCGCGTGGCCGACGCCGGCCAGCTGCTCGATCGGGCGCGCCGTCAGGAAGTCCTCGGCGTCCACGGCCGCGATGCGCGCGAGGCCGTCGGGCTTCACGGTCTTGCCGATCAGTTTCGCGAGCATGCGATTCGGCCCGAGCCCGCACGTCACGCCGAGGCCGGTCGACTCGCGGATGTCGCGCTTGAGCGCGGCCACGGCGGCGAGCGGGTCGCCGTGCAGGCGCTCCGTGCCGGAGAGGTCGCAGTACGCCTCGTCGAGGTACGTCTCGACCGCGGGCGCGATCTGGCGGCAGCGCTCGAAGATGCGCTCGGCGAAACAGCGATAGACCTGGGCGTGGCCGTCCACGATGACGGCCTTCGGGCACAGGCGCCTGGCCTCGGACAGCGGCATGCCGGCCTTCAAGCCGAACGCACGCGCCTCGTACGAGCACGACGCGATGACGCCGGCGCCGACGATGACCGGCCGCCCGGCCAGGCGCGGGTCGCGCTGCTGCTCGATCGAAGCGAAGAACGCGTCGATGTCGACGTGCAGCACGAGGGTTTCGCGCGCGGCCTCGGCGGCGGGCGCGGCTTCGGCCAGAGACGGCGCGGCTGGGCTTCCGACGTGGCGGCCCGGAACATCAGCTCCGGAGCGGGCTGCGCCGACGGGTCCGGTGATCCCCGCGATACCGGCGTCGGTCGCAGCACCGCTCTCGGAGTTTTCGTCCTTCACCGCGGCGCCCGGCTCTGCTTCGACGGGTGCCGTCCTGTGCGTCGCAGAGGGGTGAGGCGCACGTTGCGCTCCACCCGGCGCCGCGGTGAGGGAGGGGACGCCCGTCATTCGAGCGTCACCGAGTCCAGCCACCACACCAGGTCGCCGCTCTGCAGCTGCAGCTGATAGACGTCCCCGCTCTCGTCCGTCACCGAGAAATAGAAGTGAGGATGCCGCGGCACCCTGTCGATCCAACGGGCATTCACCCGCACGATCCGGTGCTCGCGGCCCCGCCGGCGAAAAGCCAGCGGGGTGACGGCGCCGCCCTGGAAGTCGGCGCGAACGGTGACGGCTTCATCGAGGGTTTCGAGTCGCATTGGGACCTGGCGAGAGGCACGGTACTGCACATACGTGCAGTTCGCAAGCGAAAAGATCGCGGGTAAGATCGCGCCCGCACGGAGGCACTCATTGAACGCCGAGCACGCGAAGAACGCGAAGAACGCCGAGACCGCTGAACCGACATCCTCGTCGCCGGCCGCCCCGCACCCGCGGGCGCGCCCGGCCGCCCGTTTTTTCGCGCGCGTCGCCGCGCCGCTCGCGCTCGCCGCCGCGCCGCTCGCGCTCGCCGCGCTGGCGCTGGCCGGCATGGCCGGCGCCGCCTCGGGGCCCGTCGCGCTCAAGACCACGGAGTTCGGCCACGGCCCGACGGTCGTGCTCGTCCACGGTCTGGGCGCGGCGCGCATGGGCTGGATGCCGGCCGCGCGGCGTCTGCTCGCGAACTATCACGTCGTGCTCGTGGACCTGCCGGGGCACGGCGAGAGCGCGTTGCCCGATCCGTTTTCGCTCGAGGCGGCGGCCGCGTCCCTCGACCTGGTGCTCGCGAAGCAGAACGCGGAGAGCACGGTCGTCGTTGGGCAGGGCGTCGGCGGACTGCTCGCGCTCATGGCGGCCAGCATGCACCCCGAGCACCAGCGCGGCCTCGTGCTGATCGACGTCACGCTGCGCTCGCCGATTCCGGTCGACGATCAGATGAAGAGCCACTTCGTCGACTTCATGGACCAGAACTACGACCAGGTGCTGCGCCTCGTGTTCATGAAGATGGGCCGCGACTCGGCGCAGGGCGTGGCCATCCACGCCGTCGCCTCGCAAGTGCCGCAGGTCACGATCAAGTCGTACATGCGCGAGTTGCTGAGCGTGGACGGCGGCCGTTCGCTCAAGGGCCTGAAGACGCCGATGCTGCTCGTGCTCACCGATCATGCGCTGCCCGAGGGCAAGACCTGGCCGGAGGTGAGCAAGGCCATGGGCTGGGACGACCCGGCCGGCGTCACGACGCGTCACATCGCGAAGGCCGCGGGACTCATCGCGTCCGATCAGCCGGACACGCTCGCGACCGTGATCTCCCAGTTCGCACAGCAGGCGCTCGCGCGCCGATGAAATGAATCGCGGCGCCGTCGAGCGCGCGCTGTGGGGCTGGGCCATCGCCTCGACCCTGCTGCGCGCCGCGCTCGCGCCGCTCCCCGGCACCGCCGGCTGGGCGCTCGCGCAGCAGCGCTTCCTGTCGCCCGCGTTCGGCTGGGGGAGCTGGCTGCTCCTCGCGCTGATCGTGGCCGGCGCGCTCCTCGCGAGCCGCACGCCGCGAACCACGTCGGCGGCGGGCGGGGCCAAGTCCGCGGCGCCCGCCGGACACGCGCTCGGAGCGGTGCCGCCGCCCGCGCCGGCTCCGCCACGGACCGCGCCGACGCCAACGCCGACACCGCCACGGACCGCGCCGACACTCGCGCCCGCGCGACCCGCGACCGCGCCGTCTCTCACGCCGGCGCCGCCGCGGCTGCCGTCGACCACGCCGCCGCTCGCGCCCACGCCGCCCGTCGTCCATCTCGTGCTCGCGGCGCTGGCCGGCGCGCTGCTGGTGCTCGCGCTGCCCGATCGCGCGTGGTTCCTCGGCGATTTTCTGCTGCGCCAGGGTGCGAACGGCGCGGGAACGTTCGATCGCATGTTCCCGCAGGCGTTGCCCATCGATCGCCTGATCCACGGCCTGCTCGCGCCGGCTCTGGCCCACGGTGACGCGGGCGCCGCGAATCTCTTCGGCCGCGTCCTGGGCGCGCTCGAGGCGGCGGCGCTGGCCGTGCTCGCGCTGTGCTTCGCGCACGAGATCGCCGACGCCGCGGCGCGCGTGCCGGTCGCGCTCGTCGTGTTCTTCGCAGGCCACCTCGCGCTGCTCACCGGATTCGCCAAGGCCAGCGGCGAGCTGGTCGTGCTCACCGTGCTGGCCGCGTGGCTCGGGGTGCGCTGCGCGCGCCACGGCCGCCACACGCTGGCGTTCGGTCTCACGATCGCGCTGGCCCTCGCGACGCACCGTTCCGCGATCGCGCTGCTGCCCGCGGCCGCCGTGCTCGCGCATCTCCGGCTGCGCGCCGGCGCCGTGCGCGGCGCGTGGCGCGTGTTCGGGCCTCCGGCGCTGGCCGCCCTCGTGCTGGCGCCGCTGCTCGCGCGCATCGCCACGAAGTTCGACGCCGGGCATCACCTGCCGGCCGCGCTGGGCGGCGGCGCGGCGCCGGTCGGCGGCGGGGTGTGGGTGCTGGATCGGCTGAGCGCGATCATCGTGCTCGCGCCGCTCGCGCCGGCCCTGCTGCTGGCGGCCCGGCCGGTCGTGCGCACGGCGTGGCGCGATCCGGCGGGTCGCGTGCTGGCCGCGCTCGCGCTCGGCTGGGTGCCGCTGTTCCTGTTCGTCGAGCCGCAGCAGGGGCTGTTCCGCGACTGGGACGTGTTCGCGCCGTTCGGCGCCACGCTGGCGTTGCTCTCGGCCTGGGTCCTCGCGACGTCGGTCCGTCGCAAGCGTTCACGGCTGATGCTGGCGGCCGCGGCCATCGCCGTCGTTCCCACGCTGCAGCTGCTGTTCATGGCGCACGACGTGGAAGCCGGCCTGCAGCGCGCGCACGCGTTCGCGGAAGAAGCGCCGATCCGGCCCACGTTCGAACGCGCGCGCACGTGGGAGTACCTGGGCCAGCGCAACGATCTGCTCGGGCGCTGGAAGGAATCGCGGCTCGGCTTCGAGAACGCGGCACGGCTCGCGCCGACCCGGCGCCTGTTCCTGTCATGGGCGCTCGCCGCGACGCGCGACGGTGACCCGCCGGACGCCGAGCGCGCGTATCGCACGCTGCTCGGCATCTCGCCCGGCGACGCGCTGGGCTGGCTCGGCCTGGCCGGGGCGGCCACGGCGCGCGGTGACAGCGAGCTGGCCGCGGTGGCCAATGACTCGCTGCGCGCGGTGATCCGGCGGCCGGGCGCCGGCGCGGAGGTGCAGGACTACCTCCGGCATCGCCCCGAAGTGTGGCCGGCCGCGGCCGAGCTGGTGCGCCGCCACGACGCCGGCGCCGCCGCGCGGCCGGTTCGCTAGGCCCGGATCGCGCCCGTCGTTCCGGTTCAGCGCCGGCGCGCTCCTGCCGATAACCCCGCGGCGATGCGCGTCGTCACGCGCGTCGAACCGCCCATGAACCGAACCCGCTTCTGGCTCTCGCTCACGTTGATTGCCGCCGTGGCCACGCTCGCCCTCGCGTTCTCGGGCGCGCGGCCGGTCGCGCCATCGGCCTACCATGCGTTCGGCCGCGGCCCGTCGCTCGTGCTCGTGCACGGGCTCGGCAGCCGCAGCACGCACTGGCTGCCCATGGCGCGGCGGCTCGCCGCGCATTGGCGCGTGACGCTCGTGGATCTGCCCGGCCACGGCGAAAGCGAGATGCCCGATCCGTTTTCCCTCGATCGCGCCGAGGCCGCGCTGGACCGCGCGCTCGCGCGCATCGACGGCGGCCCGGTCGTGCTCGTCGGCCACTCGCTCGGCGGCCTCGTGGCCACCGCGGAAGCCATCGATCATCCGGAGCGCGTCAAGTGCCTGGTGCTGGTCGAGACCGCGCTGCGCCCGCAGGTCGACGCGGCCGGACGCACGGCGCTGCTCGGCGCACTCGATGGCGACTACGATCACGTGCTGCGCACCGCGTACGGCGCGTTCGGACGCGACTCGCTGCAGGGGCTCGCGCTGTATCAGGAGGTGCGCGAACTGGACCCGGCGAACGTGAAGCCGTGGATCCGCCTCGCGCTCAGCGCCGATCTGTCGCGCGACGCGGCGCGGCTCCGGATGCCGGTGCTCGCCGTGCTCGCCGAGAGGTCGTGGGCCAAGGACGAAGCGTGGCCGGCCGTCGCCGAATCGCTGGGCTACGCGCGCGTGCCGCGGCTGACGCCGACCCGCCTCGAGGGCTGCGGGCACTTCATCATGCTCGATCGACCGGACGCGCTCGCGTCCCTGATCGAGCGCTTCGCGCGCAGCGGCACGGACTGGGTGGCCGCCCGCTAGCGAAGCCGCGACATCCGGTTGCGCGCGGCGCGCCTTCGACTCCCGCTTCGAGTCTCCGTCCCACGCTTTCGGCCCACGCTTTCGGCGCGGACGTTCGCGCCCGCGCTCGTCCGGCCGTGCGTCGCGATCGCGCTCTCGTCCGCTCGTCGCGCCGCGATCGCGCTTCGTCCGCTCGTGCGTCGGGATCGCGCTCCCATCCGCTCGCCCGCTCGCTGGCGTACGCGCCACGCCGGTCGCCGGGATGTCGCGTGCGTGAGCGCGCTGCGGCGCGCGCGGGACGCGCCGTGCTTCGCTTCCATCGCCAGAGCCAACGTCGACCGGACCGGGTGGTGAAGAGTGCATGGCGAAACGAATCGAAGTGGCGCGAGACGTCGAAGCGGCGCGTAGGGGGCGGGCGCGGCCCGTGGCCACCGCGCTCCTCGTGCTCGCGCTCGGATGGAGCGCGTTGTTCGCGCCCGAACTGTTCGCGCACCGTGCGTTCGTGGCCGGCGACGCGACCTCGTACCGGCGCTTTGCCGAGTACTCGAGCGAGCGCTGGCGCGACACGCACACGCGCACGTTCTGGAATCCGTACGTGTTCCTCGGGCTGCCGTCCGCGGCCAGCCTCGCCGACGCGCGGCCGCAGTACCTGCCCGATCCGCTGCTCGACGCGTGGGAGGCGCTGAATCGCGCGCCGTGGGCGCCGCCGCTGTGGGCGCCGCTGCTCGCGCACCTGGCCGGCACGCTCGGCATGGCCCTGCTCGCGCGCGCGCTGTGGGGTTGCGGCGTGGAGGGCATGCTGTGGGCGGGCATCGGCTGGGGGCTGCTACCGAGCCTGCTCGTGCCGCTCGCGTTCGGACACGACGCGCAGGTGTTCGCGGCCGCGCTCATCCCCGTGCCGCTGCTGCTCGCGCACCACGTCTTCGCGGCGCGCGACACGCCGCGGGCCGCGCGCGCCGCGCTCGCGCTCGCGGCCGTGCTCGGCGTCCAGATCCTGGCCGGGCATCCGCAGATGGTCCTGGCCGGAGGCGCGCTGCTCGCCGGCTTCGCGATCGAGCGCGCGTGGCGCTTTCGCGCGCCGCGCCGTCTGCTCCTGACCGGCGCCGCGGCCGCGCTGGGGCTCGCGCTCGGCGCCGCGGTGTGGTGGCCGGCGCTGTCCTACGGCGCGCTGTCGGTACGCGGCGGTCCGGGCGGCGTCGCGGCCTCCGAGGTCGAGCGCTACAGCGTCGCGTTTCGCGATCTCGTGTCACTCGTCTGGCCGCGCGCCGTGGGCTTCGGCGGGCCCGCGTACTGGGGCGGCATGGGCAAGACCGACTATCCACCGTTCGCGGGCACCCTGGTCTCTGCGCTCGCGCTGATCGCCTGGCCGAGGCGGCGCGGCGAGTCCGGTCCCGTGCTGTGGCTGGCCGGCGCCGGCGCGTGCGGCGTGCTGCTCGCGCTCGGCGCGCACCTGGGGCCGCTCGACCACTGGCTGCGCGCCGCGCTGCCCGTGTTCGCCGGGTTCCGCGTGGCGTCGGTGTGGCTGATCCTCACCCAGTTCGCGCTCGTGCTCGCGTCGGCGCTGGGGCTCGAGCGCGCGACCCGCGCGTACGCCGCGAGCCGCGTGCCGCGCCGCGCGCTCGGGCGCATGGCCGGCGCGGCGGCGCTCGGAACGCTGGCGGGCTTGAGCCTCGCGACGTTTCCGTTGCGCGACGGCCTCGCCGCGCTCAGCCGCCAGCTGCATCCCGGCATTGCGCCCGACGTGGCGCGAGCCGCGGCCAGCGCCGCGGGCCTCGATCTCGCGTGGCGCGGCGTGCTGCTCGGCGGCGCGGCGGCGGCGTGGCTGTTGTCGCGCGACGGCACGGCGCGGCGCTGGCCGCTGCCGTTGGCGCTCGCGCTGCACGCGCTCGACCTGGCGTCGGTGAGCGTGCCGTTCCTCGCAGGCACCCGGGCCCCGGCCGCGCGTCTGGCCGCGCCGCCGCCGCCGGCGCTCGCGCGCGTGGCGGCGGCGGATCCTCGGGCGCGCGTCCTGCCGCTCGACCCCGCGCTCGTCTCGACGAACGACTGGATCGCGTGGCGCGCGCGCTCGGTGACGGGCGTCCATGGCGCGGTCGACCGGGCATGGAGCGATCTGTTCGCGGCCGGCCTGCCGGCGCATTACGAAGCGCTATGCGCGCTCGCGGTGCGCTACGCCGAGGTCGAGCGCGACACGCCCGGCGACCCGGAGGTGTGGACGGTCGTGGATTCCAGCGGGCCGCGCAGCGTCATCCGCCTCACGCACGCCCGGCCACGCGCGTACTGCGTGCCGTGGGTGAGTTCCGCCGCGGGAGACGAGGAGGCCCGCGCGCGGCTGTTCGCGCCCGACTTTCGCGCGGACCGCGAAGCCGTGGCCGAAGCGCCGGACGTGGCCGGCGCGTACCCCGGCTCCGGCACGGCGCGCGTGCGCTGGATCGAGGACAGTCCCGATCGGCTGCGGCTCGACGTCGTGGCGGGCGATCGCGCGTTCCTCGTGGTCGCCGATCCCTTGTTGCCGGGATGGACGGCGCGCGTCGATGGGGCGGAGGCGCGGCTCGTGCGCGTCGACGATCTCGTGCGCGGCGTCGCGCTGCCCGCCGGGGCGCACCACGTCGAGATGCGCTACGAGCCGCCGGGCTGGAGCGCGGGGGCGGCCGTCACGCGCGGCGCCATGCTCGCGGCCGCGCTCGCGGCGCTGCTGATGGCGCTGGGTCCGGTGCTGGCGTGGAGCGCGCGGCGCCGCACCGCGACCCCGGCCTCGGGGCGGCGGGTGGCGTGAACGAGGGGGGGCCGATGCGTCAGCGCAGGCGGCGCAACGTGTCGGGCGCGTTCGCGCCGTTCGCGCCGTCGCCGCCGAGCGGAGATCCTGGCTGCAGCCGCGCTCCGCCCACACTCGCGCGCATCATCGCGCCCTGCAGCCAGCGCCGCGTCTCGTCGGCGCCCGGGTAGCCGTTCAGCGTCTGCGGCTCGATGCCCGGGGCGACGACGACGAGCATGGGAAACCCGTCGATGTGATAGCGCTCTTCCAGCTCCTGGACGTCGGGCGGATTGTGGCCGTCCTCGCGCTGCCGATCCACGACCTGGACCGGCACGAACGAACGGCTGATCTCGGCCGCGGCGTCGGGGTCGGCGAACACTTCGCGCTTCATGGCCTGGCACGGTCCGCACCAGGCGGCGCTGAATTCGTAGAGCACCGGGCGCCCGGTCTGCGCGGCGCGCGAGCCGGCCTCGGCGATCGGCTGCCACGCGACGAGGTCGGCCTTCTCGCGCGGGTGCCGCGCGTCCATCACGCCCACGACGACGCGCGCCACGAGCAGCAGCGCGGCGAGCGCGAGCAGCACGGTCGGCGTCTGCCGCGTGCCTTGCCCGCGAGCGTCATCCGGCGGCGGCATACGACAGCTCCTTGCGATTCACGACCACGATGGCCAGCGCCAGGCACAGCACGACCGTGGAGACGTACGACACGATCGCGAACCACGGCGGGCCGGACGGGCTCATGAATTCGAACAGGTGGATCTGCGGGATGCACACGTTCTCGAGTTCCGTGCCGACGCGGCCGAGGATCGGCGAGTGCGCGAGCTGGCTCGCGCCCTCCATGAGCTTCGCGGCGAGCGTCGCCAGGAACAGGATGGCCAGGTCGCCGAGGCCGCCGAGCAGCGACGAACACAGCGCGAGCACGGCGCACAGGCCGAGCGCGAGCAGCAGGTTGTCGCCGAGCAGCAGCGCGAGGTCGCGTGTGTCGGGCGGCGCGCCGCGCATCCACAGCACGAGCGTGCACAGTCCGGCCTGCACCGCGATCAACCCGAAGCCGCCGAGCGCGGCGCCGAGCCAGCGGCTCAGCACGTACGTGTCGCGGCGGATCGGTCGCGCCAGCAGCAGCTGCAGCACGCCGGACGAAACGTCCTGCCCGATCATGCCGGCGGCGATCACGATGACGATGCCGTAGCCGTTGCCCAGCGGGCCGAGCCCGAGCCCGGGCGCGCTGGCGGTGATCAGGATCGGCGCGAAGAACATGAACAGCAGCAGCGCCATGCGCACCGGGCTGGCCGCGCGCTGGCGGAGCAGCGCCTGGATCAGCGTCGAATGGATCACGACGCGCCGCCTTCCAGGAACAGGCGCTCGAGGCGCCCTTCCTCGGGCGCCGCCTCGGTCACCGGCAGGCCGGACGCGACGAGCGCGGACAGGAGGCGCGCGGCGCCGGCGTCGTCGGTCACGGCGACGCGCAGTTCGGTCGCGCCCGCGCTCTCGAGCGTGGCACCGGCGCGCTCCGCGAGCGCGCGCAGCGCTTCGGGCGTGGGCGTCGCGCCGCCGGCCGCCCAGCGCACGCGCAGCACGCGCGACTCGCCGGCGCCCGCGCTCACCGTTTCGATGGCCTCGACCCGCCCTTTGCTGACGTACGCGACGCGGTCGCACACGCGCTCGACCTGGTCGAGCTGGTGCGAGTTGAGCAGCACGGTGACGCCGCGACCCTTCAGGTCGGCGAGCAGCCGGCGGAACAGCACGACGCCCGCCGGATCGACGCCCGAGGCCGGCTCGTCGAGGAACACCCAGCGCGGGTGACCGAGCAGCGCCTGCGCGAGCCCGAGCCGCTGCAGCATGCCGCGCGAATACTTGCGCACCGGCCGCGCGCCCGCTTCGGGCTCGAGTCCGACGCGCGCCAGGCTCTGCTCGACGTCGCGCGCACGATCCCCCGAGTGCAGCCCGGCGAGCGCGTGGTGGTACGCGAGGAACTCGCGCCCGCGCATCCAGCGATCGAGCACGAGGCGCTCCGGCAGGTAGCCGGTCACGCGCCGGATCTCGAGATCGTCGACCGCATGGCCATCCACGGTGACGCGCCCCGAATCGGGCCGGAGAAACCCGAGCAGGCACCCGAACAACGTGGTCTTGCCCGCGCCGTTCGGCCCAATGATCCCGAACACCTCACCCGGCGCGATGTTCAACGAAACACTGTCGAGCGCCCGCACCGCGCCACCGCGGTAGGTCTTGGTGACCGAATCGACGACGATCCCAGTAGTCATGCAAGGCCATCGTGACAGAGCGTCTAGGGTGAGGCAACGCGACCGAGCCACGCAGCGCGGTGGAGGCAGGTGCGAAAAGTCGGGGAGGGCGGGAGCCCCGGGGAGGTGGGGGGGTGGGGAAGGGGCGACGGGCCCCTACCCGTCTTTTCGCGCCTGCCTCCACCGCGCGACGGCGCCCGCGGTCGCGTTGCCTCGCGGTGTCGCACAAACAAGAACGGCCCGACGCTCGGGCGCCGGGCCGTTCCGCAAATCGGGTTCGCTCTACTTGAGCGCGAGCTCCTTCATCGCCTTCGCGATGCGGAACTTCAGCACGGTCTTGGCCGGAATCTTGATGGCCTCGCCGGTCTGCGGGTTGCGGCCCATACGCGCCTTGCGCTTCACGACCACGAGCTTGCCAACGCCCGGGAACACGAAGCCGTTTCTGGCCTGCTTGGCGGCCAGCGTCGCGAGCTCTTCGAGAATCTGGACGCTCTGCTTCTTGGTGAGCTCAAACTTGTTGGCGATGTAGCCGGCAATCTGGGACTTCGTCATCATCTTCGCCATGGTTCCTTCCTCTCCCTATGAAGGTCTATGAGCGCTTCGGGCGGGCGCATCGGAGTCGCGACACGCCTTAGCCAGGAGCGGGTATAGCAAGGGCGCCCGCATTTTCAAAGGTCTTTTTCGCGGTGAGCGTCATTCGGACCCGATTTGGAGCGGTCGAAAGCGATGCATATTCCGGGCCGCGCCAATTGCGGGTGAAATCGCTCTCGGCGTGCGGGACGCGAAATCTCACTCGAGTCGGACGAGCGAGCGCGTCGCGACACCCTCGGCGCTCGCCGCGCGCACCCAGTACGCGCCCGCGCTCGCGCGACGTCCCGCGGCGTCGCGGCCGTCCCAGGCGAGAGTGATTTGGCCCGCTCCACATGCGCCTCGGAACAGTGTCGCCACGCGCCGACCCGACGCGTCGAACACCGCTACCTCCACGGACATGGCACGCGACACTTCGAGCGTGAAGCGAGCGCTCGCGCGACTCGGATTCGGCGAAGGGAACGACAGCGCGAGACGCGCCGCGGACGGCGCGGGTGGAACCGCGAGCGGCAGGCCGCCGAGGTCCAGCTTCCACAGCGAGCGACCGTGCGTGCCGACCACCAGCGTGTGCGTGCCGGCGTGCAGCGCGAGATCGAAAACCGCCTGGATGGGCAATCCTGTCCCGAGCGGGAACCAGCCGGCCCCGAGGTTGCGCGTCGCGTAGACCCCGACGTCGGTGCCGAGGTACAGCGTGTTCGGGTCGAGCGTGTCGACCACGAGATCGTTGGCCGGCGCGTCCGGCAGGTTGCCGGCGATCGAGGTCCAGTTCGTACCCCGATCCGCGCTGCGGAACACGTGCGGCGCGTGCTCGTCGCTGCCGAAGCCGGACAGCGTCACGTAGACGACGTTCGGGTCTGTGCGGTCCGCCGTGACGCGCGTGATCGAGCGCAGCGGCAGCCCGGCGGTGATCTCGGCCCACGAGAAGCCGCGGTCCGGCGAGCGCCACACCCGGCCGTCGTCGGTGCCGACGTAGTACAGGCTGGTGTCGGCCCGCGAGACGTCGATCGTGGAGATCGTGCCGAAGCCCAGCTGGGAGACGGGATTCGTGGTCAGGTCGCCGCCCAGGGTCGAGTAGTTGTCGCCGTTGTCGGTGCTGCGGTACACGCGCTGGCTGCCGGTCAGCACGACGTTGTGGTTCAGAGGATTTAGCACGATCGGCGTGCACCAGTTGTAGCGGTCGCTGGGCGCGAAGCCGGTGGGCGTGCCGAAGAACACGCCGCCGTCCGTGGCCTTGGCCGGGCCGGCTCCGCCGTTGCAGTACTGGGACTCGGCGAACACGATATTCGGGTTCGTGGGGTCGACGAGCGCGTAGAAGCCGTCGCCGCCCAGCATCACGGTCCAGCCGGTCGGCGAGCCGAACGTCTGGATGGAGTTGTTGTCCTGCGTGCCGCCCATGGTCCGCGCCAGGTTCGACGCGTCGACGTCGCACGCGTAGAACTGGGAGATCGGCAGGTCGACGGACTTGGTCCAGACGCTGCCGCCGTTCGTGGACGAGAAGAACCCGCCGTCGTTTCCCAGGAACACGCGGTTCACGTTCGTGGGGTCGATCCAGATCGCGTGCTCGTCGACGTGCGCCGCGCCGGTGACGGTCGCGTACGTGGCGCCGCCGTCGAGCGAGCGCAGCAGCGACTGGCCGAGGCAGAAGATGCGATCCGGGTTCGTCGGGTCGACGCCCATCGAGCCGAAGTACCAGCAGAAGCCGCCGAACGCGTTGTTGAACGTGCTTGTGGTGCCCGCGCCGTCGCGCCGCGCCCAGGTCTGGCCGGCGTCGAGGCTGCGGTACAGGCCGAGCCCCTTGTAGCCGCCGGCGACGCCGGTGCCGATCTGCGCGTAGATCGTGGACGGGCGCGACGCCGCGATGCCGAGCGCGATGCGCCCCACGTTGTCGCTGGGCGCGGGCAGGCCGCTCGACAGCAGCGTCCACGTGTCGCCGTGGTCCGCGCTGCGCCAGATGCCGCATTCGGGGCCGAACGCGCGCCGGTAGTTCTGGTGGCGCACGCGCTCCCACGTCGCGCAGAACAGCGTCTCCGGATGGACGGGGTTCACGACGACGTCGCCCGCGCCCGTGCTGTCGCTCACGAACAGCACGCGGCTCCACGTCGCGCCGCCGTTCTCGCTGCGGTACAGGCCGCGGTTGGAACCCGTCGAGAACTGGGAGCCCATCGCGGCGACGAAGATGCGGCTGGAGTTCGCCGGGTCGACGGCGATGCGCGCGATGCGGCCGACCGTCGCGAGCCCGAGCGGGCTCCAGGTCGCGCCTGCGTCGTCGCTGCGATACATCCCGCTGCCGTCGTACGAGTCGACCGACGCGTTCGCTTCACCGGTGCCGACGTACACCGTGTTCGCGTTCGTCGGATCGATGGTGATGGCGCCGATCGACGGCGTGCCGAACGCGTTGTCGAAGATCGGCGTCCAGTTGACGCCCGAGTTCGTGGACCTGAACACGCCGCCGTCGGCCGCGCCCAGGTAGGCCGTGACGCCGCCGTTCAGCACGGCGAGCGCGGTGACGCGGCCGCCGATGTTGTACGGCCCGGCCTGCGTCCACACCAGCGGCGTGGCGCTCGTCGACAGCGCCTGCCGCGCGCGATCGGCCAGCGCCTGGCCGCGCGCCGCGTCGAACGCGGCCTGGTTCACGGTCGCGCCCGGGAACGCGCGCTGCGCGAAGAACCAGTCGCCCGGATCCTCGGCTTCGTGCGCGTCGCGCTCGGCCGGCGCCAGCCGCACGCGGGTCGCGGAATCGGCGGCGAGGCAGGCGAGGGCCACGAGCAGGGCGAGAGGGAGGGCACGACTTGGGCGCATGGCGGAGTCCAGGACGAGGAGCGACGTGGCGTGCGGCGAGTTGGTCGAGCGCGCTCAATTGTAGAGAGCCGCGCCGCCCCGGCCAAGGGGCAACGGGCTAGCGGCGCGGCGCTCCCGCCGAGTCGGCCGGCGCGTGGCCGCGCAGTGAGTCCGCGGAGCCCCCCGCCGCGCCCGAGCTCGCGTCGAACGCCGGCGGCATGTACGTGGCGAGCTGCGGCAGCGTGGCCGGGAAGCCGCGCGACAATTCGGCGAAATGGATCAGCGCCGCGTCCTTCTCCGGGCCCTCGAGCACGTACGGCTGGAACGGCGCGTCCGGCCAGCGCGTGATCTGGATGGGCACGGCGTCGGCCTCGATCGGGCCGCTCTTCGTGACGCGCAGGCGCACGATCGCCGACAGCTTGTCCTTGGGATCCTTGTTGCCTCCGAACAGGAAATTGCCGAGCGAATAGAAGATCGGCGCGCCGCGGTACACCTCGATGCCCTGGAAGCGATGCGGGTGCGCGCCGAGCACGGCGCGGCAGCCGAGGTCGACGCAGAGGTGCGCGAGGTGCGTCTGGTAGTCGCGGACGTCGGTCGAACCCTCCTTGCCCCAGTGGAAGAACGGAATCGCCGCGTCGACCTTGGGCACGAGGCGCTTCACGTCCTCGCGCACCATGCGCTCGATGCAATCGGCGTCCTTGTAGCAGCCGGCCACGCCCGGGTCGTGCTTGGTGGCGTACACGGCCTCGGGCTCGAGCATGTCGGGCGCGGCCTGGAAGTAGTAGCCGAGGAACCCGAGCTTGACGCCGCGCCGCTCGACGATGAGCGGGCGGCGCGCCTTCGCCAGGTTCGTGCCCGCGCCGAAGTGCGCGATGCCGGCGCCGTCCAGGGTGGCGATCGTGTCGCGAACGCCGTCGTCGCCGTAGTCCTTGAGGTGGTTGTTCGCCAACGTCACCGCGTCGATGGAGCCGGCTTTCAGGATCTCGACCAGCTCGGGGCGCGCGCGGAAGTTGAAGTTCTTCTGCATCGCGTCGCCGCGCGTCGTGAACGGGCACTCGAGGTTCACCATCGCCACGTCGGCCCACTCGAGGATCGGGCGCACGTTCGCCAGGTACAGGGGGAACAGCGATTCGCGCGAGATCCCCAGCTCCAGCGTCTCGTCGACGTGGGCTTCGAGGTTGTAGCCGAGCGTGGTGTCGCCGCCCACGGCGAGCAGCGCGACCTCGGGGTTCGGCGCGCCCAAGATGCTGTCGGGCGCGGCGCCGAGCGAATCGACGCGCGCCGCGGCCAACGCGCGGCCGGCCACGGCCGGGGCGGCCAGGAGCGCTGCGAAGCGGGCGAGGAAGACGCGACGATCCACGCGCGCATTCAAGCACAAAGCCGTACGCGCGACGAGGCGCGCGGTGTAGATTGCCCGTTCCAACGCATGCGAATGGCCGGCGAAGCGCCGCGCCGTCGTCCCGGGGGCAGGAGGCGTTCGTGATCGTCATGAAGTTCGGCGGCACTTCGGTCGGCGTACCCGCGAACTATCGCGTGGCCTGCCGACTCGTGGCCGAGCGGCGCGCCGAGACGCCGGTCGTGGTCGTGAGCGCGCTCCATGGCGTCACGAACCTGCTCGTCGACTGGTGCCGCGACCCGGCACGCCGCGCGGAGCTCGGCGAAACGCTGACCGCCCGCCATCTCGAGTTCGCGTGCGACATCGGGGTGTCACCGGCGGCGATGGCCGAGGTGATCGCTGCGTGGCACGCGTTCGTGGCCGCGTGCCCGGCCGCCGCGTTGACCGGCGCCGAGCGCGATCACGCGCTGGCGTTCGGCGAGCGCTGCTCGGCCGCACTGTTCGCGGCGGGACTCGAAGCGGCCGGTGTGCCCGCGCGCGCGGTCGACGCCGGCGTGGCCGGCCTCGTCACGGACGATCGCTTCGGCGCCGCGCATCCGCTGCCCGAAGCCGCGGAGCGCCTGCGCCGTGGGCTGGCCGACCGCTCGCGCGTCGCGGTCGTCACCGGATTCGTGGGCGTGACGCTGGACGGACGCACCACCACGCTCGGGCGCGGCGGCTCCGACTACAGCGCGGCGCTGATCGGCGCCGCGCTCGGCGCGCGCGAGATCCAGATCTGGACGGACACGAGCGGGCTCCTGAGCGCGGATCCGCGCGTCGTGCCCGAGGCGCGCGTCGTGCCGCAGCTTTCGTTCGCCGAGGCCAGCGAGCTCGCGTACTTCGGCGCGCGCGTGCTGCACCCGAAGACGCTGCTGCCCGCGATCGAGCGCGACATCCCGGTGCGCATCCTGAACACGCAGCGTCCGGAAGATGCGGGCTCGCTCATCACGCCCGACGCTCCGGAGAGCGACGCGACGTGGCGCGTCAAGTCGATCGCCAGCAAGAAGGGCGTGTCGGCGGTGACCATCGCCTCGACGCGCATGCTGCTCGCGCACGGCTTCCTGGCCCGCGTGTTCGAAGTGTTCGGACGCCATCACGTCGTCGTCGACCTGGTCACGACGTCCGAAGTCTCGATCTCGGTCACGGTGGACGATCTCGCGCACCTGGATGCGGCGATCGCCGAGCTGGAGGGAATCGGGCGCGTGGAGGTGCGGCATGGATTGGCCGTCGTCGCGGTGGTGGGCGAGGGCGCGCCGCAGCGCGTCGGTCTGGCCGGGCACGTGTTCACGCTGCTCGGTGGCGTCGGGGTGGGCGTCGAGATGATTTCGCAGGGCGCGTCGCGCGTGAACCTGTCGTTCGTCGTGCGCGAGGAGGAAGCGGACAAGACCGTGCGCCTGCTGCACCGCGGATTGGGACTCGACGTGGAGATCGAGGTGGCGGCCGCCGCCTCGAAGGCCTAGGGATCGGGCGATGATCGGGCCGGCGCTCGCCGGCCGCATCCCGTAGCGATCGGGAACAGAGGAGGCCGCCGTGAGAGCACTGATCCGAGGTCTCACCGTCGTTGCATTGTCTCTGCTCACTCGCGATGCGTTCGCCACCGACGTGGCCGGCAAATGGGGCCTCGGCGCGGGCTTCGGAAACAACGCGACCGAGGTCTCGCTGATCCACGGTCGCTCGGCGCGATCGGCGTGGGTGTTCGACGCCCAGTTCAGCGCCGAGGACTTCACGACGCATTCGACGACCTCGAACCCCTTGTTCACTGGCGGCGACGCCGGTGGCTCGGCCATCGCGTTGGAAGCCGGTCCGGGCCTGCGCATGTTCACGAATCCCGACGGAGACTTCTCGCCATACTGGGACGTGTTCGTGCACGGTGACTACTTTCACGAGCACGACGACGCGAACGACTCCGTCCGGCAGGAGCGCTACGGCGCGGACATCGGGATGGCGATCGGCGCGGAGTACTTCACGAAGTGGCACTGCTCGATCGCGGCGCATACAGGCTTGTTCACGGCTCGCTGGGAGCACACGTCCCAGAAGCAGAACATTCCGCTGCTGGTCGACGTCAGCCAGGATGGGCACACCGAGTCGTTCGACTTCGGCGTGAGCCCGCGACTGTTCGTGAGGGCATACTTCTAGCGACGCGCGAGTGGGATCACGAACTTGAGCGCCGATAGCGCGTCGGAGTAGCGCACGATCTTGACGTCGACGAGCCCGGCGCGCTTCCCGGCGGTTCGCACGTGATCCTCGCCGAGTGTGGCCACGCCCTTCTTCCACAGCACCCAGATGGCGCCGTTACGCGCGATCGCGCGCTCGAGCGTCGCGAGGCGCGACAACGCGGCGTGCGTGGTCGCGCCGAGGAACACGACGTCGGCGCCGCGCGCCACTCGGCCCTCGCTCACCGTCGCGCCGCGCGATCGCAGCGCCGTGGCGAGCCCGGCATCCGGCGCCCCGAGCACGACCACGCGCTGCCCCGGCTTCACGCCGAGCTTGTCGAGCACGCTCTTGGGATTCTTCAGGCGGTCGGCCCACTTGGCCGCCGCCTCACCGAGGGCCAGCGATAGCGTGCCATTGTCGTGGGTGACGCGCAGCACGCCGTCGCGGGCCGTGATCTCGCGGATCGCGCGAAACGGAACGCGGGCACGCACGTCGCCACGCACGATCAGCTCGTCGGTCTCGAGCAGCGCGCGGCACTCGGCGCGCGCGCGCCCGATACGAACTTCGCAGCGTGCTTCCAGGCCCATGCGCTAGTCCGCCAGCGCCTCGAGCGCGGCCGGCTTGGCCTGCGTCTCGCCGCCGGCCATCGCGCGCTGCAGCGCCCGCGCGAGCGGCGCGCGCGCCTTGGCGGGAGTCACCGGGCCGAGGCGCACGCGCTCGGCGCCGAGGAAACGCGACAGATCGGCGAGCGCGCCGCCGGTGCCCGCGAGCGCCGCGTCCGCATCGAGCGCGCCCCAATGCGCGCCCGGGCCGGCCGCGCCCTTCATCAGCCACGGCTCCAGGTGCACGCGCCGCGCCTCGAGCACGCGCTCCTGGCGGTTGTTCTTCACGTCGACGCGACCGATGAACTGGCCGTCGTGCCACAGCGGCAGCACGTAGTAGCCGTACTTGCGCTTGGGCGCGGGCACGTAGACTTCGATCGTGTAGTCGAAGGCGAACAGTTTCTGCGCGCGCTTGCGGTGCCACAGGAACGAATCGAACGGCGACAGCAGCGTCGTGCCCGCCGACGGCGCGCTCCGCCGCCGCGCGGCGCGCTCGAGGTGCGGCACGTCCTCGGCGAGCGCGACCCATGGCGCACGTTCGCCTTCGATCGTGACGGGCACGACCTCGCCGGACTTCAGCATCGAGCGCAGCGTGGCGCGACGCGCGACCGCCTTGATGCGCGGGAACGTGAGGTACATGTGCAGGTCGGTCTCGGTGGCCGCGCCCATGGCGTGCAGCGAGCGCCGCATGTGCCAGCGCGGAAACTCCGCCGAGCTCAGTGGTTCAACCGACTCGATCGCGGGCACGATGCGCGGCGCGAGGTCGAAGCGCTTCTGGAAGTGCTCGCGCGAGTGGACCAGCGTGCGCCCGCTCATCCACAGGTAGTGGATCGCGTGCTGCGCCGGCCGCCAACTCCACCAGCCGGCGGCGCCCTTGGGCCGCGCCTGCTCGAAGTCGGAGATGCCGAGCGGGCCGCGCTCGCGGAACGCGGCTTCGACGCTCGCGAGAAGCGGGCCGTGCTTCTTCAGGAAGTTGCGCCAGCCGGTGTGGCCGACTTCGTAGTCGAGCATGGCGCGGCGCCACGGCGCGAGCAGCGAGACCGGCACGAAGCACGCCGCGTGCGCCCAGTACTCGAACAGCACGCGCCGGCGGTACAGCAGTCGATCGAGCGCGCGCGGATCGTAGTTTCCGAACCGGCTCCACGCCGTCAGGTAGTGCGCGCGCGCGACGACGTTGATGGAGTCGATCTGCAATCCGCCGACGTCCTCGACGAAGCGCGTGAGGCTGGCCGGGCCCAGGCGCTGGGAGCGCGGCCGCTCGAGGTGTTGGCGCTCGACGAACAAGGCCGCCGCCGCGCGGCGCGGGAACACCGTCGGCTTCACGACCGGCGCTCCGGCGCCCCCGCGGGCGAGCGGGGCGCCGCGTGCGCGCGCCCGAGCAGCTCGACAAGGTGCACGATCTCGTAGCCCGCGTGCCGCGCCGCCGCGCCGCGCGCCATGTGCATCTGGCATCCGGGATTGGACGCGACGACGACTTCCGGCGCGACGGATGCGATCGCGTCGAGCTTGCCCTCGAGCTGAGCGTCCGCCATCTCGGGATGCGTGAGGTTGTAGACGCCGGCGCTGCCGCAGCACCAGTCCGACTGCGGCAGTTCGACCAGCGCGACGCCCGGCGTGCGCTTCAGCAGCTCGCGCGGCGCGCTGCGCACCTTCTGCCCGTGCGCGAGGTGACACGGGTCGTGGTACGCGACGCGCAGCGGTCGCGACGCGTCGTCGCGCGCGTGGAGCGGCGTCGCCGGCTCCGGGAGTCCGAGTTCGGCCAGCACCTCCGAGACGTCGCGCACGCGCGAGGCGAACTTCGCGGCCGCGGCGGACGCCGCGTCGTCGTCGAGCAGGTGCCCGGTCTCGCGCAGCGCCGCGCCGCAGCCTGCCGAGTGGGTGACGATGAAGTCCGCGTCGCCGCCGAACGTGCGCACGTTGCGCCGCGCGAGATCCTTCGCGGCGCGGCGGAGTCCCGAGTGCGCGTGCAGCGCGCCGCAGCACGTCTGCGCCTCGGGCACGCGCACTTCGGCACCGGCCAGCACCATCAGGCGCACGGTCTCGCGGTTCGCGACCGGGAACATCGCCTCCATCACGCACGTCATGAAGAAGTCGACGCGCGCCTTGGCCGCGCCCGTCGGATGGAACACGAGTCCCGCCGCCGTGCGCTCCATGCGTGCGCCGCTCGGCAGCGCGCGCGCCACGTTCTCGAGCATGCGCTCGTGGCGCGGAGCCAGCGCAGGCGTCGTTTCGAAGCCGCGCGTGGCGAACGCCGGCAGCACGCGCCGCGCGAACGCCGAGCGCATGAACGCGCCGGCCGGCCCGCTCTGCCCGACGCGCAACAGGTCGGCGACCCCGTGCACGCGGTCGCGATGCGGAATCACGTTGAGAAGCACCCAGCGCCCGACCGCGCTCATGAACGAACCGCCGCCCGCGCGGCGCGCAAGCTGGCCGCGCGTCTCTTCCAGCATGCGGCTGTACGGCACGCCGGCCGGGCACACCGTCTCGCACGCGCGGCAGTCGAGGCAGTTGTCGAGGTGGGTGACGAGCGCGTCGCTCGGCGCGATGCGGCCCTCGGCCAGCCCGCGCATCAGGTAGATGCGCCCGCGCGGCGAATCCGGCTCGATCTTGAGCACGCGATACGTCGGGCAGGCCGTCAGGCACAGCCCGCAATGGATGCACGTCTCGAGGTCGCGCCGGCCGGGCGCGTCCTCGGAGTCGAACCACGTGGCGGGATTCGGTGCGCGCTCGGGAGGGACGTTCATCGGGCCGAGCATAGCATCAGGCGGGGAGCGGGCGAGGCGTGCGGGCGCAGGCGGGGAGCCGAGGCGTGCGGTCCCCTCAGCGCCGGCCCCGCAACGCGCGCGGCGCCGGAGCGAGAAGCCCCGGCGCCGCGTCGTTGCGAGAGTGATGAACTACTTCAGCACGATCACCCGCTTCGCGCTCTCGAAGCCACCGGCGTAGCGCACGCGCGCGAAGTACACGCCGCGCGCCACCTGAACGCCATGGTCGTCCACGCCGTCCCACGTGAGCGAATGCTCGCCGGCTGGGAACATGCGGTCGGCCAGCGTGCGCACGAGACGACCGCCGACGTCGTAGACGCGGATCGACGCGCGGTCGGCCTTGGCGAGGCCGAAGCGGAACGTCGAGGCGCCGGTGACGAGCGGATTGTTTCCGAGCGTCGCGAAGTTCGAGAACGGGTTCGAGCGCGGATCGATGCCGAGAGACGACGCGCAGTCCGGGCAATTGATCGAGCAGGTGAAGGAACTCAGCCCATTCCTGAACGCGTTGTAGTAGAACGGCAGCCGGCCGTTCGTGGCGTCCCCGAAACGGCTGAGGACGTTCTGCACGCCCATACCGTCCGCGATCGCGACCCACGGCCGCGCGAACGTCGCGGGCTTGTAGCTCACGGCCACGTACGGGCCACTAGCGCCTACGTTCTCGTAGTACGCACCGGCCACGACTTCCGGCATGTCAGTGACGTCGAGGAACAACACGTCGGGCTTGACCGTGCACGTATTGCGCACGCCATAGATATCGCCGGCCTGCGCGGTGCCGACGAGGCTGGCCGTCGGAAGGAGGTCCGTCGTACGTGCTTGGTTGCCGGAAGCGCTCCGGTACCAGCCGTATTGCAGGTCCATCCCGAAATACTGGTTGTCCATGATCTCGGCCTGGAACGGAGGGTTCGAATTGAAGCCCGCCTCGGCGAACCCCTCTCCGCTCACGATCACGCCGCGCCTGTTGGACGCGGTCGCCGCCGCCATGAATTCCTGCAGGATCCGAACGTCGTCCTGAGTGCGGTCCGTGAACGGTCCGAGGATTGCGTCCGACAGGTCGCCACTCATCAGGAAGATGATCTGGTAGTAGGCGAGCAGCATGGCCTTGGTCGGCGCCTGGAACGAGTACTTGCCGTTCACCTTATTGGCCACCGACGCGTCGCGCACCGCGTAGCGGGCGCCGATCGACGCTGCCATCGTGGTGATTCCGTCGCCGCCCTTCACGCCATAGAGGTCCCAGCTCGAACCCGCGGACCCGTTCTTGTACTTGAACGCCGCGGGGTCGTTCGGGCTCTGATCGCGTCGGGCGCTCCAGCCGTTGTGTGCGCCGCGATCGAACGTCCTCGTCAGCCCGATCGAATCCGCGATGCTGACCCAGGCCAATTCGTCGCCGCGGCCGTCGCCCTCGTCGATGACGAGCATGCACGCCGCGCCGCCACCGCCGTAGGCGGATTCCTTCCAGCGATCCGGCAGCACGCTGAACTCCTGCCAGCGATGGCCGTCGAGAGAGCCCTCGCCGACCTGCGGGTACACGGTCGTCGTATCGGGCATCATCGCGACCTGCCCCGCATTCGGCCCGCCCAGCACTTCGCGGCGCAGGAAGTACTCGACGTGCGTGCCTGGCGTGAAAATGCCGTCCGGCAGGATCGACGTGTACTCCTTCGTGGTTGTGACGCCGTCGTAGCCCGTGTACGAACCGGGCAATCCGCTCAACCACGCCGGCACGACACCGTCGCAGCGCACGTTCGGGTCATTGAGGCTGCCCAACGTGTCGACGACGAAGCAGCGGTTCTTGGTCGTGCCCAGCGTCGCGAAATTGGGGTCGCTCTCGTGCAGCGTGGATTGCCATGCACCGCCGCCCGTCACGACCGGATTCAACGCATGGCCGCTGACCGGGAAGTAATTCTTCTCCAGCGTGTCGCAGCGCGCGCTGTTCCACACGAGCGAGTTCCAGCCGCTGGTCACCGACGCGTGCAGCGCGATCGCGCTGGTCATGGCCTTTTCGCCGGGGCTCGCTTCATAGGTGCCCCAGAACGAGCCATCGCCCGCGGTGACGGCCGCGAGGGCCGTCGGCACGCGGCGCAGGCCGGATGTCGCGTTGCCCAAGGCCACGTAGTTCCCCACGCCAGGCCGGATGCGGAACACGAGGTCGATGCGCTGACTGTCGGCCGGCGCGAGGATCGGGATCGAGTCCCCGGGCACGTCGAAGCGCAGCGCGGTGGCGCCCACCGTCTGCGAAATGTTACGGCCCGTGCGCATGAGCGCGGCGGTCGTGTCGAAGTTGACGGTGCCCGGCAGCGAGACGTCCTCATTGACCGGGAACGTGTCCTGGAACCAGTCGAGCCCGCTCACCGACATCGGGGCCGGCGTCGTTCCGGTGGCGAGGCCGATGGCGACGTTGTCGAAGTAGATGCCATCGGTCGCCGAGCAACCGGTCGTAACGCCGAATCGATAGCAGGTCTTGAGCGCGACGAGTAGGACGCGGACCGAATCGGGGATGCCGGAAGCGTTCGACGTGTGAATCAGGCCCTGGCCCCGGCCCGATATCGTGAACGGGACGCATTCCTTCTGGTCGTCGATGAACAACCCGACCGGGCTGATGAGGCTGCTCCACTCCGGCGACCCCGGTGCCGGGCCACCCAAGGGCTGGCTGGACGGGTAGCTCTGGAACGCCCAGTCCGCGAGGCAGCCCGTGTTGAAGCCGTCGAGCGCGCCGGTGTAGAGGTCGAAGGACAGCAGCAGATCCTGGACCTTGCTCATCGTCTGCCCGGTGATGTCCCACCCGTTCGGCGTGTTCGTGCCGGACGTCAGAAGGTTCACGGTCGGGGACACGACTCCCCACATGCCCGCCTCTTCGGTGCTGTGAGGCGTGACGATCGGCAGTCCCAGCATCTCTCCCGCGTCGTGATTACCGGCCGAGATGACGCCGCCCTGCATGTTGCAGACGCGATAGATGTTCCCCGGAGGTCCGCACACGTCGGCCCACGTGAGCGAAGAGAGATCGTGGACGTGCGATTCAGTGGCCGGCGGTTTACCCGTGGACTTCCACGCCTGCTCGGCGGTGAGCGACGGCGAGTTGTCGATGTCGTTCGCGGCGGTCGTGCCCTCGAAGTCGCCGATCGTGACCGCGCCCGCGCCCAGGTCGAGCTTCACGTTGTCGACCTGCGCCGCGCCGTTGCCGCCCGAGTTGAACGCGGTGCCCTGATCGTCGAAGCCGCGGTTCGTGTGCACGCGGAACACGAGGCGCAGGCGGTTGCCCGAGGACTTGAGCGCGTTCACGGCAGCGTTCGGGATGACTATGCTCTTGGTCTGCGCGTTGCACACGCTGTCGGCGCTGAACACCCACATGCGCTTGTTCTTGTTGAGGACCTCGTTGAACCAGCGCCGGAGGTTGTCGTAGACCGGGCGCACCACGCCGTCGGAGCCGGTCCACGTGCCCTCGACGGGCTCGCCGACGTACACCTGGAACGAGTCGACGGGAGCGAGCGCGTTCGCAGGCGATCCCGCCTCAGCGCTGATGAAATTGCCGGCCGACGTGGACAAGGGATCGCCTTCGAACCAACCCGTACGAATGTTGGCCGTGAAATTCTTTCCGACCGACATGTTCGTCGCGAAGTCGAACGTCAGCGTGAGGTTGTTTGCGCCGAGGCTCGACACGTCGATGTCGCGGTACATCAGCTGATCCATCTGCGAGCCGTAGCCCGGGAAGCGCAGCGCAGACCCGTTCCCGACGAACGCCGACGCGTTCGTGAAATCGCCGAAGTACAACGGATCGCAGTTGAACGCCTGGCCCGTGATCGGATCGAGGACGGTCGCGTCGCCGTGATTGCGCAACCCCATCCACGCGGACTTCGTCGATGACGGATCGCCCAGCGTCAGCGGTGTCCAACCGACACCCTTGCCGGCGCCCGCGCCCGTGTTGCCAGGATCGCTGTGCCACACGCCGACCACGCCGAACGTGCGGTTGCCCGGCAGGTTCGTCGAGTAGTCGTGGCTCCGCGCCTCGTTGATCACGTAGCTCGACTGATTGCCAATCTCGATCGCCCACCACGGGCGATTGACGTCCGTCCTCACCGCTCCCGAGGCATTCGCGTGGGGCTCGCGCACCGGCCACCAGCCGTCGAGCGAGTCACCGTGGATCGGCGAGTCCCAGGTCCAAGAGCCGTCCGAGTTCACGCCGGGTCGTCGCGGGCCGACGCCGACTTCCCAGTAGTTGTTGGTCTGCCCTACGCGGTGCCCGACCCACGTCGTCTCCGCCGTAGCGATCGACACGCCGAACCGTTGCGTGCGCTGCGCGAGCGCCTGCATCTGGCGGGCCTTGATGAGCGTTGGCGTTCCTTCGACCGATGGGCCGCCCTCCTGCGCGCGAGCTGGAAGCGCGGAGCCAGCGAGGGCTACGAGTAGCAATGCAGGAAGAGTCACCAACCGAGGTCGCATGATGGAGTCCTCCATCAACGGGGGCGGTGCGAAGGCAGGGTGCCGGCGCGTCAGGCAAGGCGCGTGGCGCGAAACCTGGGGCAAGCGGCGCCACGAAGCCGGGCCCGGGAGGAAGGGTTCGGGCGGCGGCTGGCGCCTGTCGATGCTCGAGACAGGGGATGACGCGTCAAGCGTACCAAGCCCCGCCGTGTCGATCCCGAAATATTTCGCCGATCGATCGTGTTTCATACGGCGTTACAGCGCCACCGGGGCGCCGGGCCGCGCCGGCGCCTGCGGCGGCCCCGATCGTGCGCGCGGGCCGCCCGCTGGGCGCGGCGCCCAGCCACTGCGTTGCCGCTACTGCTCCTCTTCCGCCTGCATCTTCTCCAGGTGGAAGCGGTGCAGGATGCGGTGGGCGAGGGGCGCGAGGAAGATGCCCACGCTCGTGAGGAACGCGACGCCGCTGAACAATGCGTAGAGCGACTCGAACCACTTGCCGGCCGCCGAGCGCACGGGATCGACCGGCCCCATGCCGCCCAGGATCATCGATGCGTTCACCAGCGCGTCGAGCCACGGCAGGCCGCACAGCGCGTGGTAGCCGAGCACGCCCAGCCCCAGGCAGAACAGGATGATCACCGCGGCCAGCGAGCCGTTGCGGGCCACGTGGCCCAGGAAGTGACGCATCGGCGGCATGCCGCGTGCGGGGCGCGAAGGGGTTTTCACGGGACGAGCACCACCTTTCCGAAATGTTGCCGGGCTTCGATGCGGCGGTGCGCGGCGGCCGCGTCGGCCAACGGCACGACGGAATCGACGACCGGCGCGAGCCGGCCGTCGCGCACGAACTGCAGCACCTCGACGAGTTCGGAGCGCCGGCCCATCCACGAGCCCATCAGCGTGAGGTGCCGGCCGAACAGCGCGTTCAGGTCGAGCTTCGCGTCGCCGCCGATGGTCGCGCCGCACGTCACGAGCCGCCCGTTGCGCGCGAGCGCGGCGACGCCCTGCTCGAACACGCGGCCGCCGACGTGCTCGAACACGACCTCGACGCCCTTCTTGCCGGTCAGCTCGCGGGCGCGCGCGGCGAGGTCTTCGCCCGCGTGGTCGATCGTCTCGTGCGCGCCGAGCGTGCGCACGCGCTCGAGGCGTTCGCGTCCGCTCGCGCTCGCCAGCACGCGCGCGCCGAGCAGCCGCGCGATCTGCACCGCGGCGCTGCCTACGCCGCTGCCGGCGCCGATCACGAGCACGTCCTCGCCGGCGCGCAGCTTCGCGCGGCCGACGAGCATGTGCCACGCGGTGAGGAAGACCAGCGGCACGGCCGCGGCCTGCTCCCACTTCAGGTTCTCGGGGTAGGGTAGGCAGTTCACTGCGGGCACGGCGACGCGCTCGGCGTAGCCGCCGTTGCGGCGGCGCCCGATCACGTCGTACTGGCGGCACAGATTGTCGTCGCCCGCGAAGCACGCCGGGCACGTGCCGCACGACAGCGTCGGCAGGACGAGTGTCTTCTGGCCGACCTTCAGGTGACGCACCGCCGCGCCCACCGCGCGCACTTCGCCGACGATGTCGTTGCCGAGAATGTGCGGCATCTGGACGTCGAGGCCGCGCAACCCGGAGCGCACCCACAGATCGAGGTGGTTGATGCCGCAGGCGCGCACCTCGACGAGCGCCTCGTCGGGCGCGATCGCGGGTTCGGGCACGTCGCGCAGCTCCAACACCTCGGGGCCGCCGGGACGATCGAAGACGATGGCCTTCATCGCGGGGCCTCGGGCCGGCTGCCGCGGGCGCGGCGGCCCGATCGCGCGGCGGCTCGTCCGGGCGGACGACGGCTCGAGCGGTCACTCATCGAACAGCACCGTCGATTCCTCGTAGAAGCGCACCTGACGCTGGGTGAGGCGTTCGGCCAGCCAGTCGGCCAGCCACTGGTTCTTGAGTTCCGTGCTCTGCGACGATTCCGCGAGGCGCTCGAGCGGGATGTTCACGCGCAGCGCGCGCCAGCGCACGAGATGGCGCGTGATGCCGGCGGGCAGGCGTGCGCCGCTCGTCGCCAGCTCGATGACTTCGTCCGGCTCGAAATGCGGAAACACGACGAGTCCGGTCACGTCGGGGTGGCGCGACTGCGCGGCGGGCAGCGAGTCGCTGACCACGCGGTAGAAGCGCGTCGCGTTGCGGTACGTGTTCACGACCGCGTTCAGGAGGACGTTGCGTTCGCGCAGGTCGCCGCCGCCGTGCAGCGTGTCGACGCAGCCATCCCCGCACACGACGTAGGCCAGCGCCTCGCGCCGGGCCAGCACGGCGCGCGCGTGCGGCAGCGACTCCGGATGCAGTTCGAGCCCGGGCACGCGCGCGAGCGCGGCCGCCAGCTCCGCGTGCGGGAAGCCCGCCAGCGCGTGATACCACGTCGACAGCTCGACGCCCGGATCGTCGTACTTCACGACCTGGACGACGATGTGCGGCAGCCCCGCGGCGCGTGCCGCGGTCGCGCGATTCGCGCCGTCGAGCACGACGTAGCGCGCTTCGCCGTCGCCGGGCAGCGGCGCGACGATGGGCGGGTTCTTGAGCACGCCCTGCTCGCGCAGCTTGCGCACGAGCGGCAGCATGCGCTGCTCGTCGTGCTGTTCGTGCGGCACGAGAGCGTCCACGTGAACGAAGCGCAGCTCGGGCAGGCGCGGGTCCGACAGGGGAGCAGACATGGCGGCCGAATCTACACCATCCGGCCGGCGGAGCGGCCGGAGCCCGCGGCGCCGCGCCCGATTCACCCGCCGCCCGGCGCCATTCACCGGCGCCCAGCCGCCAATCGCCGATTGCCGCGGGCGCGGCGCGCGGGGCGACCGTAACTTGTGCATGTCGCGAGGGGCCGTTCGGCTCCACCGCCCGAACTCCGGGCGGCGGCTCCCGCCCGAGGAGGTCTCACGATGAACCGAATCACGCGTCCTTCGCACAGCCTGCGCGCCGGTCTGGCGCTCGTCGCGTTCGGCGTGACCCTGATGCTCACCAACGTCACCGGCCTGTGGCTCGCGTCGCACCTGGGCATGATCGGCACGCTCGTGCTGGCGGCCTGGCCGGTGCTGCTCGTCACCGGCGGTCTCGTGGCCATCGGCTACGGCCTCGCCGCGTCGCGTGACACCGCTGCGCCCCACGCGGGCGCGCGCCGGGACGCCGCTATGGCATGCTCCGCGACCGGAACCCGAGAGGAGAACTGACGTGACCGGCGATTACAGAGAATCGATGAAGGAATCCATCCGCGACTACGCGCGCAGCCGCTCAGGCTTCAGCAGCCGCCTGGCGATCGGCCTGTTCATCATCGCGCTCGGCGTCGTCTTCACGCTCGACAATCTCGGCGTGATCGAAGGGCACAGCCTGCTGCGCTACTGGCCGGTGTTCTTCGTGCTGGTCGGCACCGTGCGACTGATCGGCGCGCGCGGCGTGAGCCAGGTGATCAGCGGCTTGTTCTGGCTGTTCGTAGGCACGTGGGCGCTGCTCCACGAACTGGGCGTCGTGTCGATCAGCATCTGGAGGCTGTGGCCGGTGTGGCTCATCGTCGTCGGGCTCAACATGATCGTGCGTCGCCCGGGCGGGAACAGGTCGTGGGGCAAGATGGGCATCCGCGACACGAACGACGACTCGCGCGTGAAGGTGATCGCGATCATGGCCGGCGTCGATCGCAAGCTGACGTCCCAGGCCTTCAGCGGCGGCGACGCCACCGCGCTCATGGGCGGCGTGACGCTCGACCTGCGCCAGGCGCAGATGGAAGGCGGTCGCGCCGAGATCGACGTGTTCGCGTTCTGGGGCGGCATCGAGCTGTACGTGCCGCTCGACTGGATGGTGCGCATCGACGCGACGCCGATCATGGGCGGCGTCGAGGACTCGCGCCGCGGCGTGACGGCCGATCCCAACAAGACGCTCGTGCTGCGCGGCGGCGTCTTGATGGGCGGCATCGAGATCAAGAACTGACCCGTGCATCCCGTCTTCTCGCAGCACGGCCGACTGCACATCTACCTGGCGGCGTGGATTCCAGTCGCCGCGCTGCTGGCCGGGCTGCTCGCGGCGTCGCAGGCGCGCACCGGTGTCGAGGCGGTGGCGTTGGGGCTGCCGCTCGCGATGAACGCGGCGTTCTTCAGCCTGGCGCTGTGGCCGCTGTGCAAGGCGATGCCGCTGCGCGGCGATCGCGCCGTCACGCTGGCCATCACGCACCTGGTCGCGGCGCTCCTCACCAGTTCGGTGTGGCTGTTGTTCGGCGCGGGCTGGGCGGGAGCGCTCGAGTACGGCGCGCGCGTGACCGGCGCGTTCGCGCGCTTCCGCGCCGACGTGCCGCTGCTGCTCGTGGTCGGATCGCTGTTGTTCATCCTGTCGTCGACCGTGAACTACCTGATCCTGGCGTTCGAGGCCACGCGCGAAGCCGAGCGCGCCGCGCTCGAGTTGAAGATCCACGCGCGTGACGCCGAGCTGCGCGCGTTGCGCGCCCAGCTCAATCCACACTTCCTGTTCAACAGCCTGAACGCGATCGGCGCGCTGGCCGGATCCGACGCGGCGGGCGCGCGGCGCATGTGCTCGCTGCTGTCCGAGTTCCTGCGCCGCACGCTCGTGCGCGGCGCCGAGCGCGAGCTGCCGCTCGCCGAAGAGGTGGACCTGGCCGATGCGTATCTGGGCATCGAGGAAGTGCGCTTCGGCGACCGGCTGCGCGTCGAGCACGACGTCGAGACGTCGGCGCTCGATTGCCGCGTGCCGTCGCTGCTGCTCCAGCCGCTCGTCGAGAACGCGATCGCGCACGGCATCGCCGCGGTGGTCGAGGGCGGCGTCATCCACATCCGCGCGCGCGAGCGCGGCGGTCGGCTCGAGATCGAGATCGACAACCCGTTCGACGCCGAGGCGCCGCGCCGGCCGGGCCACGGCGTCGGCCTCGGCAACGTGCGCGAGCGCCTCGCGGCGCGCCATCCCGGGCAGTCGCGCGTCGAGGCGCGCTCGAACGGCGATCGCTACCAGGTGACGCTGAGCCTGCCGGCGGTGCGCGCGTGAGCGGCGGCGGCACGGGGCGCGCGGGCGGCGGGGCCGGCGTGACGCCGGAGCTTCCCGGCGCGGGCGACCCAAAGCGCATCCGCACGCTCATCGTCGACGACGAGCCGCTCGCGCGCTCGCTGCTGCGCGAGTACCTGGCGGCGCATCCCGACATCGAGATCGTGGCCGAATGCGCGAACGGCTTCGAGGCGGTGAAGGCCGTCGCCGAGCACGAGCCGGACCTGCTGTTCCTCGACATCCAGATGCCGAAGCTCACCGGCTTCGAGGTCGTGGATCTGCTGGAGCGCGACGTCGCGGTCGTGTTCGTGACCGCGTACGACGAGCACGCGCTCAAGGCGTTCGACGTGCACGCCATCGACTACGTGCTGAAGCCTCTCGAGCCGGCGCGCCTGGCGCGCACGCTCGAGCACGTGCGCCGCCTGATCGGCGTGCCCGGGACGAACGCGCGCTACCGCGAGGTCGCGGCCGCGTCGCTGCCCGAGACGAAGCGGCCCGATCGCATCCTGATCCGCGACCAGGCGAAGGTGCACGTCGTGCCGGTCGAGCAGGTCGACTACCTCGAGGCGCTGGACGACTACGTGTGCGTGCACGCGGGCGGGGTCAAGCACCTCAAGCAGCAGACGCTGGCCGAACTCGAACGCCTGCTCGACCCTGAGCGCTTCGTGCGCATCCACCGCTCGTACCTCCTGAACGTGGAGCGCCTCGCGCGCATCGAGCCGTTCGGCAAGGACAGCCGCGTCGCCGTGCTGAAGAGCGGCGCCGAGCTGCCGGTGAGCCGCGCCGGCTACCAGCGCCTCGCGAAGCTGATGTAGGGGGAGGGGGCGAGGCCGCGCATGGCCACCGGGTCGACCGCGGGCGCGTCTATCCCCGCGACTCGGCCTTCGCCGCGCGCCCGCTCTCGAAGTAGCTGCGCTTGAGGCGCGTCATCAGATCGTCGCGCCGGTCGTACAGGCGCTTGAGCTTGCGCGGCGCGTGGCGCGCCAGCGCGTACGCGGTGAGCAGCGGCAGCGTGATCGTCGAGTCCGCGTAGCAGATGACCGTGCCCGGCAGCTGATCGGGATCGATCTTGCCCCAGCTCACCGCTTCGGCCGGCGTCGCGCCCGAAAGTCCGCCGGTGTCGGGACGCGCGTCGGTGCACGCCAGGAAGTAGTCGTGGCCCTTCTCGGCGATGCCGAGCACTTCCTGGATCTGCGGCTCGGTCTGCAGCAGGAAGTTCTTCGGGCTGCCGCCGCCCAGGATCCACACCGCGCTTTTTCCCCCGTTCGCCTTCGCGTCCCACACGATGGCGGCGGTCTCGTTGACGTCGGCATTGACGTCGAACTGGAGCTTGTTCCCCTCGAGCGCCTTGGCCGCGACGTTCATGCCGATCGAGGAGTCGCCGGGCGACGACGTATAGATGGGGACGCCGTATTCCCAGGCCGCGGCCAGCAGCGAGCGATGGCTGAGCCCCAGCGCCTCTTCGCGCGCGCGCACGTACCTGCCGCACAGGTTGTGGAACTCGGCCGTGCTCATGGTGCGCTGGAACTCGGGGCCGGAGATGATCTCGCGGAAGAACGCGTCGGTGTCGAGCAGCACGGAGTAGTCGAAGAACACGTCGTAGATGCGCACGACGCCCTTCTCGCGCAGCTCGACGTCGTCGGCCTGCCACGTGCCGGTGTGCATCGACAGCCCGATGCCGAAATGCGTGTCGTGGTACAGATTCGCGCCCGTCGACACGATCCAGTCGACGAAGCCGGCCTGCATGAGCGGGATGATCGCGCTCATGCCGAGCCCCGCCGGCGTCAGCGCGCCGGTGACGGACAGAGCCACCGTCACGTCGTCGGCCAGCATGCGCTCGTTCAGCAGCCGCGCGCCTTCGCGCAGGCGCGCACCGTTGTACGCGAGGAACGCCTGGTCGACGAGATCGGCCGCGCTCTCCTTGCCGGTGATGGCCGGCGGATCAATGCGCGGTCCGGTGATGTGCGGGTTGCGGCGGGCGGTCATGGTGGCTCCCAAGGGTCGCTTCGAGCCCAGCGTGCGTGGCGAAGACGCGCACCATAGCGCGACCGCGTCCCACGCGGCAACGCGAGGCGGCCCTCGGAACCCGCCGTGAGCGTCGCCGGCACGGCGCGCGCGGAGCGTCGCCCACGAGATTTCTGCATCGGGCTCTAACGCCAAGGCGCACACCACCCTCGCGACCGGCGCCGCGTTTCGACTCAAGCCCCGCTCAAGCCCGCGGCGCGAGCCTCATCGCGTCGCCATCGGGGTCGGGGCCCGATGGACGGCGCGCTCTCCCCGAGTGTCCAGACTCGTCATGAGGAGGCTGTCACCGTGCGCTCAGCGTCCCGTTTTCTCGTCGTCCCGCTGTTGCTCGGCTTCGCCGCCGGCGCCTCGCGCGCCGCGACGCCGTCGACGGTCACGATCCACGCCACCGACACACAGCAGACGTTCCAGACCGCGCTGCTCGCCGGCGCCAATCCCACGACCGATCGCTCGACGTGCGTGTTCGGCGTGAGCTGCGACACGCTGCACCTGGTGATCGCGCCCGGCGACTACACCGGCAAGCGGCTGCGCATCGCGATCGACTGGCTCGTGCCGGCGAACGACTTCGACCTCTATACGTTCGAAGACGTCGTCGACGGAACGAGCGACGGCATCTCGAACGACGGCGTGCCCGGCACGCACGAAGAGGTCCCGCTCGCGCTCGGCGGTGTCGTGAGCGCGCCGCGCGTGATCGCCATCGAAGTCGTGTCGTCGACCACGTCGCCCGAGATGGTGAACGGCACGATCTCGCTCGTCGCGCCGCCGCCCGCGCGCACCGCGACGATCACGACGCCCGATCACTTCTACTTCAGCCCCAGCGTGACCGTGCTCGCGCCCGGCGCGGGTCGTGACTGCGAGCCGAGCTTGCGCGTGGACACACGCGGCAACTGCTACGTCGGCGGGATCCGCGGCGTGCCGGCTGGCGTCGACATGTGGCGCTTCGATCTCGATCCCACGAGCCCGACCTTCGATCCCCAGCTGCGCAATCCGCTGTACCTGGGCCAGCCCGACGCGTTCTCCGCGAACGACACGACGGGCGGCAAGGATGGCGGCGGCGACATCGACATCGCGACGTCATTCCCGACCGGCCCCAGCGCCGTGCCGGTGGTGACCGTGGTGAGCCTAGCCGCCGCCAATATCTCGTCGGCCACGTCGACGGACCGTGGCGTGACGTTCGTGCACCACCCCGACGGCAACGTGATCCCGTCCGACGATCGACAGTGGATCGAGGCGCAGGGCGCGGACACGGTATACGACTTCTATCGCGCGCCGGTCCCGGCCACGGGGTTGTTCGTCGATCGCTCCACGGATCACGGCGCGACGTGGCCCACGACGTCGCTCGTCAGCCCGACGGGCTCGACGCCCGGCTACATCGACATCGATCACACGACCGGCATGATCTACGTGTCGCACGTTTCGTCGAGCGCGCTGTTCGTGTCGCGTTCGCCGGATCGCGGCGCGACGTGGACCACCGTGACGGTGGACAACAGCACGTCGCATCACAACTTGTTCGACGTGGTCAAAGTCGGCGAAGACGGCGCGGTGTACGCGACGTGGAGCGACCGACGCGCCATCTATCTCGCACACTCGCTGGACCACGGCGTGACGTGGAGCGCGCCCGTGCAGGTCAGCGGGCCCGAGTCGCAGTCCGCGCTGTTCCCGTGGCTCGAAGCGGGGAGCGCGGGCCGCGTCGTCGTCGTGTGGTACGGCAGCGCGACGCCCGGCAACATCGACGCGTGCGACTGGCAGGTCTACGCCGCGTTCACGTCCGACGCGACGGCGCAGAATCCGCACGTCCAGATCGCGCAGGTCAGCGATCACATCGTGCACTCGAGCAACATCTCGCTCGGCGGGCTCGGCGTCGACACGCCGGTGACGCCGCAGGCCAATCGCAATCTGTGCGACTACTTCCAGGTCGCGATCGACCCGCAAGGCGCGTGCGTCGTCGCGTTCTCGGACGATCACAACGACTTCGACGGAAACACGTACGTCGCCCGGCAGCTCGCGGGGCCGAGCCTGTACGCGTCCGCGAACGGCGGGAGCGGCGAGCTCGTGCCGGTCGCGACCACGCCTCTGCCGGCGCCCGATCCCGACCAGCCCGAGGTCACGGACTTCCTGCACGACGCGACCGGCAGCAGTCTGCAGCCGATCCCGACCGACAATCCGTTCGACATCCTGTCCATCGACTACGCGTGCCAGCAGTCGCCCGTGCCGCAGCTCGAAGTGCGCATGAAGGTCAGCGCGCTCGCGCCCGTGCCGTCGAACGCGACGTGGCGCGTGAACTTCACGGCAAACGCGCCGAACCGCATCGGCGACCGCGGCGATCAGTTCTTCCTGCAGGCCCGCACCGACACGCTGCCCACCGGCTCGTTCGTGTTCGGCACCGCGACGCGCGATTCCAACGGCTCGTTCACGTACGCGGCACGCGGCGCCGCCGACTTCGGGACGTTCGACACCGCGAACAACGAAGTGGTCATGCGCCTCGCGCTCACCAAGCTGGACCCGTTCGTCACCCACGGACCGCCGGTCCGTGCCGGCTCCTATCTCGTGGGGCTGCGTGGTGCGACGGGAACGTTTGGAGCGAGCGCGGGGCGCGACGTGACGCGCGGCGGCGGCGAGTTCCGCATCTGCCCCGAGATGCTGTCCGTCGAGCCGACGGTCGAGACCACGTTCGCGATGAGCGCGCCCATGCCGAATCCTTCGCGCGGCGGGGCGACCGTGAGCCTTTCGCTCTCGCACGCGGCGTGGGTCGAGGTCGCGGTCTTCGACGCCCAGGGCCGGCGTGTGCGCACGGTGCACGCCGGCACACTGGCCGCGGGGATCACGCGCGTCGCGTGGGACGGCCGCACGGACGCGGGTCATGCCGCGCCGAGCGGCGCCTACTACGTGCGCATGATCGCGGGCGGCAAGGCGGCGGGACAGAGACTCATCGTGGTGCGCTGAGCGGCCTCGCACAGCCGCTCGGCAATCCGGGGCGGGGCGCAGAAGCATCGCGCCCCGCCTCGAGTGTTTGGGGGGAGAGGCGAGGCGCTCGGAGGCGGAGCTACACCGCCGGCGCTCGGACCGCCGCGCCTTCCGAGATTGGGACGATCTTCGGCGGCTCGGGCGTGAAGTCCTCGCCTGGATTGATGAACTGGTTCTGCTCGAACGCGTACTGGCGGTCGTGCAGATGGCGGTAGCGGCCGTTCAGCGCGATCAGCTCCTGGTGCGTGCCGCGTTCGACGACTTCGCCGTTCTCGAGCACGAGGATCTGATCCGCGCTGCGGATCGTCGACAGCCGGTGCGCGATCACGAAGGTCGTGCGTCCGTGGCGCAGGCGGTTGAGCCCGTCCTGGATCAGCGCCTCGCTCTCGCTGTCGAGGCTCGAGGTGGCCTCGTCGAGGATCAGGATGCGCGGGTCCGCGAGGATGGCGCGGGCGATGGCCACGCGCTGGCGCTGCCCGCCCGACAGGCGCACGCCGCGTTCGCCGACGATCGTGTCGTACTGCTTTTCGAAGCCTTCCACGAACTCGTCGCAGTGCGCGATGCGGCTCGCGCGGCGCACGTCTTCGAACGACGCGTCGGGGCGCGCGAACGCGATGTTCTCGTGGATCGTGCCGTCGAACAGGAAGTTGTCCTGCAGCACGACGCCGAGCGCGGAGCGGTACTCGCCGAGGCGCAGCGTCTCGAGATCGTGGCCGTCGATGGTGATGCGGCCGTGCTTCGGATGATTGAACGCCATGACCAGGCTGATGAGCGTGCTCTTGCCCGAGCCGCTCGAGCCGACGAGCGCCGTCGTGCTGCCGGCCGGCGCGCGCAGCGTGATGTGCTTGAGCACGGGCAGATCCGGCCGGTACTCGAACGTCACGTCCTCGAACGCGATGTCGCCGTGAATCGTGGCGAGCCCGTCGCGTGCTACATCGCCCTGGTCCTCGGTGTCCATCGCCAGCACTTCGCGAATGCGGTCGAGCCCGGCGAACGCTTCGCTGATCTGCGTGCCGATGGCCGCCATCTCGATGAGCGGCGCTGCCATCATCGCGGTGAACGACAGGTACATGACGAGCTGGCCGACCGTCATCTGCCCCATCACGACCGAGCGGCCGCCCAGGAGGATCATGATCACGCCGACGAGTCCGACGATCACCGATGACAGCGCGGTCGTGGCCGACACGCCGGTCATCGACTCCTTGATGTTGCGGAACAGCGCGTGCGCGCCGTGTGCGAACACGCGCTGCTCGCGCCGCTCTGCGACGTACGACTTGACCACGCGAATGCCCTGCAGCGACTGCGAGAGCCGGCCGGTCACGTCCGCGTTGATCTTGCCGCGCTCGCGGAACACCGGGCGCAGCCGAGAGAACGCGATCGACATGAACGCCGCGAACGCGCCGAGGATGACGAGCGTGACGAGCGTGAGCTTCCAGTTGAGGCGCAGCAGCACGACGAGCACGATCGACGACGTGACGACGCCGCCGACCAGCTGCACGAGCCCCGTGCCCACGAGGTTCCGGATGCCTTCGGCGTCGCTCATGATGCGCGAGATGAGGACGCCGGTCTGCGTCTGGTCGAAGTAGCGCACCGGCAATCGCGTGATGCGCGCCTGGACGCGCTTGCGCATGTCGGTGATGGCGCGCTGCCCGGCCACGCCCACGACCTGCGACAGCGCGAACGACGTGATGCCCTGCACGACGGTCGCGCCGGCCACGGCCAGCGCGAGGGGCACGAGCAGCTCCGTCTTGTGCTTGCCGATGACGTCGTCGATCAGGAGCCGCGGCGTCCACGGCAGGATCAGGCCCGAGACGCGATTGACGACCATGAGCAGCAGCCCGAGCGCGAGCTGGCGACGATGATTCCAGATCAGCGCGCGCGCTTCGCGCCACGCCTGCTGCGAGGACGCTTTCTTCTTCTGCTTGTCGGTGGTGTTGTCGGGATCGGGGCTCATCGAGTCCTTGGGATGCCGGCCTCATGGATCGGATCGTGCGGAATTTCGCGTGCGGGCATCATACATGCCGCAAGCAGGACGCACCGCCCGGGTGGACGGCGCGTCGTACGACCGCGGCGTGGCGCGTGCCCCGCGCCCCTAGTGCTTGGCCGCCCCGCCCGCGCGCTGCGCCTGGACTTCGGCGATCTTCGCCTTCTCGTTCGGGAACAGTCCAACCTGCGCGAGTCGCGGCACGAGATCGACCCATTGCGGCTCGGCGGCAAAAACCTTCTTGAACAGGGCGAGCCCCTCGGGGGCGCGACCGTTCGTGTACATCGAGACCGCGGCCCAGAAATTCAACTCGACGACGTCGGGCGCGAGCTTCGACGCCTCTTCGTACGCCTTCAGCGCTTCTTCCGGCTTCTTCTCGGAGATGAAGTTGTCGCCCTGATCCTCGAGATCGTACGCGCGGCGCAGGCGCATCAGGCGCTTCAATTCGGCGAGCGGATGCGGCGAGTCCTCGACGCGTAGATCCATGACTTTGTCGTTCCACGGCTTTCCGGTCGAGACCGGCTTCACGATCAGGATCGCCGCCGACTGCATGCCGCGGATGTCGCCGCCTGCCTTCTGCCCGGCCTCGAGCGCCGCGAGCATACGATCGGCGAGATCGCCCGTGGCTTTTTCGTATGCCGCGCTCATCGCCGGCCACACCTGGTCGCTCGCCATCAGGTTCGCCTGGCACGAGTACTGGTCGCCGCTCTTGTGCCCGGCGAACGGGATGCAGTTCTTGCCGCTGTATGTCGCCACGTTGCCCTTCGCGTCGACCATCGCCACCTGGCGGCCTTCGTTGTGCGCGTCGGCCTTGAGCAGCGAATCGAGCGCCTCCTGCGCGGTCATGCCCTGCTTCATGAGCGCGAGACCGTTCGGGCCGTAGTCGACGAGCACGAGCGACTGCGTCGCCACCGCGCCGACGCCGGCCTCGGCCCACGGCACGACCGGCCCGACCGAGAAGTAGTGCGACTGGACCGCGACGCCCATCTGCCCGGTCTTGGGATCGCGCGCCACGATCGAGTACGTGTGAGCGAGCGGCTGCGGCGCCGCGTTTCCGGGCGCGACGGCGTGAGCGGCGGACGGGGAGGCCAGGATCAGCGCGACGAGCGGCGGGATTCGGCGCATGTGGGACTCCGAGTTGGAGAGGCGGGTGCGGACAACGGGTTCCTGGCTCAACTCGTTCTGGAACGAGTTGGGCGCGAGATGAGCGGCAGTATAAAGGAGGGGCCCGGCGAGTGGTTCGGGCTGCCACAACTCCGGTTCGCAACGGATCACCGCGGCCGGCGCGGCATCGCGTACAATCGCCGCGTCCGGATGCACCGCGCGACGTGACCGGCCCCTGCGCCGCGCGCTCCCCCGGAGTACCGATGAGGCCGACTCCTCTCCGCGCGCGATCCCGGGCGCGGCCGCACATCGCGCTCGCTCGCGTGCCGCGCGCATTCCACGCGCTGGCCGGACTTGCGCTGCGCGCTGCTCTGGCTCCGAGCGCGCTTGCCCTGCTGGCCCTTGCTCGGCGCGTCGTCATGCCGACTGCGCTCGCCCTGCTCGCCGTCACCGTGCAGTGCGCCATCGCGCGCGCCGATCCCGCGCCGCGCGCGACCGCCGCCGCGGTCGAGTCCGCCGCGCCGCTCAAGATCGACGGTGCGCTCGACGAACCGGCGTGGCGCTCGGCGCCCGAGATCGCCGCGTTCCAGCTGATGGCGCCGCGCGAAGGTCAGGCGCCCGACGAATCGACGTCCGTGCGCGTACTCGTCGATGGCGATCGCGTCGTGTTCGGCATCTGGTGCGAAGCGCGGCGCCCGCTGCGCGCGAGCCTCGCGCCGCGCGACGAGATCACGGACGGCGATCACATCGCCGTGCACCTCGACCCGGAAGGCGACGGCCAGCGCGCGTACATCTTCGGCATCAATCCCTACAGCGTGGAGCTGGACGGCATTCTCACCGAAGATCCCGACTTCAAATGGGACGCCGTGTGGGACGGCGCCGCGCGCGTGGAGGACGGCGCGTGGACGGCGGAGATCGCCGTCCCGTTCAAGGTCATGCGCTTTCCGCCGCACGGCGCGCGCCCGTGGCGCGTGTGGATCCGCCGCGAGATCACCGCGTGGAACGAGGTCGCGGTGTGGCCGCTGTACCGATTCAGCGAAGCGGGACGGATCATGCTGCAGGCCGCCGACCTCACCGGACTCGAGAGCGTGAGCGGCGGGCGCGACGTGCGCGTCGAGCCGTACGTGTTCGGCTCGGCGGAAGGCGCGCGCGACTACGTCCAGCCGGGCGGCTTCACGCCGTGGAGCGACGATCGCCATCGCGAGGCCGGGCTCGATCTGCAGACCGCGCTCACCAGCGCGCTCGCGCTGAACGCGACGTGGAATCCCGACTTCAGCCAGATCGAAGCCGACGCGCTGCAGATCGATCTCAATCAACGCTTCCCGCTCCAGTACCCGGAGAAGCGCCCGTTCTTCCTCGAGGGCGGAGAGGCGTTCGCGACGCCGCTCGAGATGGTCTACACCCGGCGCATGTCGGACCCGGACGCCGGCCTCAAGCTGACCGGGCGCGTCGGTCCCGCGAACACCGGCGTACTCGTGCTGCGCGATCGCGGCGGCGCGTCGCTTGCGGGCTCGGGCCAGGGCTACGACGGCCTGTCGTGGCCCGGCGCGTTCGCGCTCGCGCGCGCACAGGTGCCGTTCGGCAACGGCTCGAGCGTCGGCGTGCTGCTGGGCGGTCACTCGCAGGGCGCGTGGAACGACCCCGCGTCGCCGTCGACCGACAGCACGTCGCGCAACGGCCTCGCCGCGCTGGATGCCCAGTGGCGCATCTCGAACCGCTGGACCGCGGTCGGGCAGCTCGGCCTCACCGAGACGAAGTTCCATCACGGCTATGACGCCGCGACGTCGCGGGCCGACGAGAGCCGGCACGGCGCGATCGGCCTCGCAGGCGCGGATTACAGCGACCGCGGGCTCAAAGTGCACGTCGCGCATCGCCACGTGTCGCCCGACTATCGCGACGAACTCGGGTATCAGGAACGCGTGGGCGTCGAGTACGACGAACTGAACGGCGGCTGGGACCTGTACCCCAAGGCCGGCGCGCTGCAGAGCGTCACGCCATACAGCGACAATCTCGTCGTTCACGACCACACCGGTCGCATCGAGTACGTGGATCTGAATCCGTACGTCGTGTTCCAGTTCCGGCGCAACCTGTGGGCGACGCCCGGCTGGCACGCGTATCAGGAGCACTGGCTCGGCCGCACGTACCGATATTCGCGCGCGCACGTCTCGCTCGGTGACACGGAATGGCGACCGCTCGCGATCTCGGTCGAGACGCAGTTCGGGCAGGGTCTGTTCTACGGCGCGACCGACGCCGAGTCGTTCGTCGGCTGGACCGACATCGACCAGCTCACGCTGACCGCGCGACCGTCCGAGCGGCTGACGTCGGCGATCGACGTGCAGCACCTGCGCGTCGCGCGTCATGCCACGTCCGGCCAGGTGCTCGACGTGTGGGTGACCGGCGTCAACACGACGATGCAGTTCACGCGCAGCCTGTACGCGCGCGTCTATCCCCAGTTCGACGGCGAGATCGAGCACTTGAACGCGGACGCGCTCGTCGGCTACGTCGTGCACCCCGGCACCGTGCTCTACGTCGGCGTCAACAGCGGCTTCGATCGCCTCGACCACCGCCAGCGCCCGACGCGGCGGCAGGTGTTCGTGAAGGCGTCGTACCGGCTGGGGATCTAGCGGGCGAGCGCGAACGTCCCGTTGGGATCGAGCGCCTGGCGCGCCTGCTCGCGCAGGACGCGCAGCGCGGACGACGGGGGCGATGGCGGCGTGAGCGCGGCGAGGCCGCGCGCGTTCGTGAGCGCGAAGCCCTTTGCGTGGAGTTCGAGCAGCATCGCATCGACGTCGGGAGAGGGGGCGTCCGCCGCGCCGTCTTCGACGTCCGCGCCGTGCGGGAACACGTGCAGCTTCCCGCACGCGGCATGGAACACCGCGCGATCGAGCGGCGGACGCGATGGCGCGCCGGCTGCCGCCGTGTTCGCGCCCGCGCCGGTGCCCGTCGCGCCCGCGCCATCGCCCGTCGCGCCCGCGCCATCGCCCGTCGCCCACGCCGCGAGCGCCGCGGGCGTGTGCGTCGCGCTCGTCAGCGTCAGCCGCGGCCCCATCAGTTCTTCCAGGTCCGCGAGGTGCTGCCACAGCGTGAGCGCCGAGGCGCCGGCCAGCTTCAGCTTCGGCGTGCCGAGCGCGTCGCGCGTCGCGGCGCACATGGCTTCGACGTGCGGCGCGTCGCCTTCGAAACCGACGACGACGGTGAACGCGGTGCCGTGGGCGAACACGGGGTTGCGCATGGCGATCGCGCTGCCGACGACGCTGAGCACGGCCGGCTCCATGCGCGGGAAGCGCGCCCAGCGCGCGGCGTCGGCGACGTCGCCGGCCTCCATCGCGTAGATCATCGCCGCGCGCGCTTCGGGCGCCGGCTGGAGCTTGAGGCTGGCCTCGACGATCACCGCGAGCGAGCCGTGCGAGCCGCACAGCAATCGATGGGTGCCGTATCCCGCGACATTCTTCACGACCTTGCCGCCCGAACGCGCGGCGACGCCGTCGCCGGTCACGAAGCGCGCGCCGAGGATGCGATCGCGCGGCGCACCGAGCAGCAATCGGCGCGGCCCGGACGCGTTCGCCGCCAGCGTGCCGCCCAAAGTCGCGCCCCACGCCTTCGCGGCCTCCATCGGGAGCTCGAGCCCGCGCGCCGCGACGGCGTCGCGCAGCGCTTCGATCGTCACGCCGCACTCAGCCGTCAGCGTCAGGTCTTCGGGTTCGAACTCGACGATCTTCGCGAGCCCGCGCAGGTCGAGCGCGATGTCGTAGCGTTCGGGCGCGCGCTCCCACGACAGCGCGACGCCGCCGCCCCACGGTACGACGCCGAGCCGCTCGCCGGCCGCGGCGCGCACGGCCTCGACCAACTCGTCGCGATTCGCCGGGCGCACGGCCGCGCCGGGCGCGCGCCCGGACATGGCGTACGACGCGGGGTCGACCGCGCGCGAAGCGTCGAGCCCGATGACCGCGCTCAGATCCACGGTCCCTCCACGTCTTCGCGCGGGCGCTGGCCGCCGTGCGAGCGCGGCACGAACGTCGCGCCAGCGTGCGCATGCTCGCGTGCGTCCGCGTGCGAGCCCTCGCGGCATCCGCCGCCACCCGGCAGAATCTTGCCCGGATTCAAGCGCCCGTCCGGATTCACCGCGTCGCGGATGCGCCCCATCACCGCCAGATCGTCGGCCGCGAACAGCTCGCTCATCATCGGGCGCTTCTCGATGCCGACGCCGTGCTCTCCCGAAATCGTGCCGCCGAAGCGGATGCACATGCGCAGGATCTCGTGCGACACCTCGAGCGCGCTCTTCTGCGCGACAGGGTCGTCCGCGTTGAACAGGACGTGCGGATGCAGATTCCCGTCGCCGGCGTGGAACACGTTTCCCGCTTCGAGCCCGCGCTCTTCGCACAGCCGGTACACGGTCTCGAGCGCTTCCGCGAGCCGCGTGCGCGGCACGACGCCGTCCATGATGTAGAAGCCGCTCGCCGAGCGCCCGTACGCGCCGAACGCGCTCTTGCGGCCCTTCCACAACGACGCGCGCTCGGCTTCGTCCTTGGCGATGCGCGTCGAGCGCGTGCCCTCGGCCACCGCGAGCGCGCTGATGCGCTCGACCTGCACGGCGAGCCCGACCGCCGGCCCATCGACTTCGATCAATAGCACCGCGCCCGCGTCCGTCGGCAGCCCGATGTGCAGCCACTCTTCGACGAGCGTTGTCGTGTGCCGGTCCATGATCTCCATGGCCGCGGGCACGATGCCGGCCGCGATCGCCGCCGAGACCGTGCGGCACGCCTGGGCGATCGTGGTGAAGTCGAACAGCATCGTCTTCACGGCCTCGGGCTTCGGCAGCAGCCGCACGCAGATCTCGGTGACGATCGCGAGCGTGCCCTCGCTGCCCACGATCAACGCCATCAGGTCCGAATCCGGCGCGTCGCACGCTTCGCCGCCAAGCGTGACGACCGAGCCGTCGTGCAGCACCGCGGTCACGCCGAGTACGTGATTGAACGTGACGCCGTATTTCAGGCAGTGCGGCCCGCCGGCGTTCGTCGAGACGTTGCCGCCGATCGTGCTGACCTGCTGCGACGCCGGATCGGGCGCGTAGTAGAGCCCGTGCTTCGCGACCTCCTGCGACAGCCACAGGTTGACGAGCCCCGGCTGCACCCACGCCAGCATGCGCTCGGGATCGACACGCAGCACCTGATCCATGCGGTTGACCGAGAGCACGACGCCGCCGAACTCGGGCGTCGCACCGCCCGCGAGCCCCGTGCCCGCGCCGCGCGGCGTGACCGGCAACTGATGCGCGCGCGCCCAGCGCAGGAGCGCCGCGACTTCATCCGTCGAGCGCGGGAGCACGACCACGTCCGGCCGCGTCCGCTCCAGCACGAGCGCGTCGGCTTCGTACGTGAACAGCGCGGCGTCGGAGGCGAGCACGCCGTCCGGCCCAAGCAGGGCGCGCAGTTCGGCGAGGTGATCGGAGGTCCAAGACATGCGGGTGAGGGTAGCAGAGGGGGCGCTGGGCAATGAGGGCGTGAGGCGAGAGGACTGGTTGAGCAATTCGCGATAGAGGGTGGCAGGCTCGCGGATCGATTTGCGGTTGTCTTAGGGCCGACGTTGCCGAACACTCGCACCGAGTTCCGTCGCAAGACATGATCAAGGGAGGGTGGATGCTAGCAAATGAGCCCGATGCGGGAAGCACACCCGACTTCTACCTGTCTACCGCGGGAGAAGATCGACGGCTTGCAAGCCCACGCGAATGCCGGGAGGTGGTGCGCCTCACTGGACCCACGGCGCGCGATTACATGCTCATCAGAGTGTCTCCAGAGGTAATTGGGCAGGCTCTTGGCTCGCCCAGAGACCTCAGCACCCTCCTCATTTCACCCCGCCTTGAGGGGGGCACGCTCTTCCCAATTAAGGAGTGGCCGTGCCCCGTGTACGTCAGCCGACTTCTCGACGAGGATGTCCTTGCGACGCTCAGGTTGGAGCGCAACCAAGTCGAACTGATCTCCTGGGGAACGCTGTTCCGAACGCGCGAACATGCGGTGGAGTTTGCGAAGCAATTTGGGTGACCAAGCGGCGCGCTCCTGTGGCGGGCGGGTCGTGGAGGGAGAGGGAGGCGAGGCAATGGACGAAGTAGACGCGATTGTGCCCGGGCGCGCTTGGGCACTTACGAGCCCAACATGGTTCATTGTTCTGGCGCTACTGGTCGCCGTGGCTCTCTGGTCACGGAGACGAGTCCTGCGCATGCTGGCGATTCTGACAGTGATTGGCACAGTCATGTACCGGGAGTCGATGTGGGGAATCTTCCTTCGAGCGACCATGCAGTACATGAAAGGGCACGGAGGCGCGACGGACGACCTCGTGCACGGCCTGCGCTTGATGAGCTTCTACGCGACAGGGACGTCTCTCTACTCGGTCGGAAGCGTCGTGCTCGTAGGTCTGCTGGCAATCTGGCGACTTCCTCGAGTGCCGGAGAAGGGCCGATAAGGGGCGCCCCCCCGCGCCATCCCGTCCCACATTCCCCTTGCCCCGCGCCCGGCCGGTGCTAGCCTCTCGGCACCTCGGCAACCGGGAGAGGCCGCATGGATCGCGGTGCATCGCCCCATCTCTCATGGACGTTGGCGCCGGTGTCGGCCGTGCTCGTGCTGTCCGCACTGAGCCTCCCCCATCAGCCGTACACGGGTGTGCTCCTGAGCGGCGACCGCGTCGCCTCCGTCATGCGCGCGAGCCCGGGTGAACGCGCGGGTTTGGTTGCCGGCGATCGCGTGACGTTGTGGCCGGCGCGCGCGGACGCGCCGTCGAATCCGCTCGCCGACGCCGCGCCGGATCGCACGCTGCGGCTGCTGCGCGAGCGCGACGGCAAGCTCGCCGAAGTCACACTCTATCCATCGCCGCTGCCCGCGGAAGAGCGCCGCATGATGAGCGGGCTGCTCGCGGTCGCGTCGGGTTTCGTGCTCTTGGGCGGCTGGGTGTGGAGCCAGCGCCGCGACGGGCTGGCGCGCACGTTCCTGCTGCTCTGCCTGGCGTTCGCGTGGCTGCTCGCGCCGTTCCCACGCTTCGGTTCGCCCGGCGCGGCGCTCGCGTACGAGACCCTGTACTCGGGCGTCACGGTGTTCCTGCCCGCTCTGTTCGTGCACTTCTTCGCGCTCTTTCCCGAGCGCCTGCGCCTGCGCGGCCGCATCCGGCCGGTCGCGCGCATCGCCTACGGCGTCGCCACCACGTTGTTCGCGATCGCCGTCGCGCTCACCGCCTTCCAGCTCGCGACCGCGCAGCGTCCGGAGCCGGCGCTCGAGCTGCTGAACGGCGTCGCCGCGCTGTGGTTCGCGGCCTGCATCGCGGTCGCGCTCGGGCTTTTCGTGCGCTCGTACGTGCAGGTGCGGAGCGAGGACGCGCGGCGCCGCCTGCGCGTGGCGTTGATCGGCACGGCGTGCGGCATGGGCCCGCTCGTCGCGCTCGTGCTCGTGCACAACCTGGCGCCCGGGCCGCCGCTTCCGGGCGAGCGCTGGGCGGTGACGCTGACGTTGCTTGTGCCCGCGTCGTTCGCGTGGGCGACGCTCGTCCACCAGGTGTTCGAGTTCCGCGTAGCGATGCGCGCGCTCGCCGCGCTCGGCGCGCTCGCGCTCGTGGGCGGGCTCGTGTTCTGGGCGGGCGAGTGGCTCGGTCAGGCGTGGCGCGCGGACTTGGGCGGCGGCATCGCGGGCGGCGCGCTCGCGTTCCTCGCGCTCGCGGCCGCGGTGGCCGGGCCGGCGGGCGCCTGGTTGCGCGCGCTCGGCGAGCGCGTCGTGCCCAATCCGCACGAACGGTCGCTCGCGGAATGGCTGACGCGTCATCCGGCGTCGCGCGGGGGCTTGAGGCTCCAGCTCGAGGCCGCGTGCGCGACGGTCGCCGAGCGGCTGCTGCTCGACGGTTGCGCGGCGCTGATCGTCGAAGGCGACGCGTCGCGCCCGGCGGCGCGCGTCGGGCACACCCGGCTGCCCGAGGGCGCGGAGCTGACGCCGGCGCTGCTGCACGCGCTCGGGCGCACGCCCGTCGGGCTCGACGATCCATTGCTCGCCGGCGCGCCGCGCCGGGCGCTCGAAAGCGTGGGCGCGAGCTGGGTCCTGGTGGTGGGCGAGGGCGCTCCGCGCGCGGCGCTGCTCCTGGGGAGGCGGCTGAGCGGGCCTTGGCTCAGCGTCCCCGAGATGCGCGAGCTGACGCGCTTCGCCCACCACCTGGACGTCATGCTCGAGAACGCCACGCTGCGAGAAGCCGCGACGCTGCACGGCGCGTTCGATCGCGAGCTGACGCGCGCACAGACCATCCAGGCGCACTTGCTGCCGCGGCGCACGCCGGCCTACGCGTCGCTCGATTGCGCGGCGGCGTCACTGTCGTCCGAGGCGGTGGGCGGCGATTACTACGACTTCGTGAAATCGCCGGGCCGCGTGCTGACCCTCGCCGTCGGCGACGCCGCGGGCCACGGCGTGCCCGCCGCGCTGATGGGCGTGTGGGCGCAGGCCTGCTTCCGCAACGAAGCGCGGCGCGGTTCGGGGCCGGGTCGCGTGTTGAGCGCGCTCAACCGCGAGCTGGTGTCGATGGAACAGCCGGACGCGTTCGTGGCGCTGCTGTGCGCGCGTGTCGAAGTGCTGGAGGGCCGGCTGTACTACGCGAACGCCGGCCTCACGCCGCCGCTCGTCCGCCACGCGGACGGGCGCACGGAAGAACTGGTCGAGAGCGGCGTGCTGCTCGGCGTGACCGGCGAAGCGCAGTACGCGGACGCGTTTCTCGATCTCGAGGCCGGCGACGTGGTCGTGTTGTACACGGACGGCCTGACCGAGGCGCGCCGAGCCGACGAGCTGTACGGCACGGAGCGCCTGATCGCCGCGCTCGATCGCCTGGCTGCGAAGAAGGCCGCGGAAATCGTGCGCGAACTGACGGACGAAGTCCGAGCGTTCGCCGACCAGACGCTCGACGACCTCACCGTGGTCGTGCTCAAGCAATTGACCCACCCGGCGCGCCGCGGCCAGGCGGGCGAAAATCCCCTCAAGTGGCGACCCGCGCCTGCCGATGTACTGAGGTGAAGCGACAGGTAGGCGCTTCCCCCGCCCGCGCAGCCAACCCACGGGCGGCCGATCCGTACGGTTGACCGCGCAGGATGCGCGCCGCCCTCGCTGTCGGGGAGGTGGACCGTGGACATCGGCCTTGTGGTCATGCTCATCGATCTGCTCTGGTGGATTCGTCGCTAGCCTGAGCTGAACGAAGCATTCGCCGCGCACGAGGGCCGGTTGGCGACGCGCCGCGCCCGGGTGTAGGTTTTTGGCGTTCGCCGCTCCCCGTTCGGCCGGCCGGAGTTCCATCCCACGTGACCAAGCGTCGCATTCTCAACCCTGCCGCCACCGGCACGATCACGCTCGAAGAGGCGCGCGCGTTGATTCGCGAAGTCCAGCGCGAGCGCACCGGCAAGACTCATGTCGCCGGCAAGAGCGACGGCGGCGAGGGCAAGGGCGTGCGCGGCACGCGCGCCACGAGCGGCAAGAAGAAGTAGCGCGTCGGATCCGCCGTTCGCGCCATGGCCGCCCTCTACTCGCGCTCGGTCTTTCTCAACGCCCCGTTCGACCGCGGCTACCGGCCGCTGTTCCGGGCCATCGTGTTCGCGGTGTTCGACTGCGGCTTCGTCGCGCGCTGCAGCTGGGAGTCCGCGGACGGCAGCCAGGCGCGGCTCGAGAAGATCTACGAGCTGATCGGGGATTGCCGTTACGGTGTGCACGACATCTCGCGCACCGACCTCGATGCGAAGACGGGCCTGCCGCGCTTCAACATGCCGCTCGAGTTGGGCGTGTTCCTCGGTGCGAAGCGGTACGGCAAGGGCCACCAGCACGAGAAGATCTGCCTCATCCTCGATCGGGAGAGACACCGCTATCAACGCTTCTGCTCGGACATCGCGGGTCAGGACATCGAGGCGCACGCCGGCGAGCCGGCGCAGGCTATCCGCTCAGTGCGTGACTGGCTGAGCAACGCGACGTCGTCGCGGCGCTCGCTGATCCCGGGAGGTGCGGAGATCGCGCGGCGCTACGCCGAGTTCGGCGAGCTGCTCCCCATGTTGTGCCGCCGCTCCAAACTCGAGCAGGCGGAGCTGACGTTCAACGATTTCGCGGCGCTGGCGGTGGAGTGGCAGCGCTCGAATCGCTGGTGAGCGGGCGCGGACCGAAACTCCCGACCAGGTAGCCGCGCAGCGTGTCGTGCTCGGCGGGCGATACCGGTGCGCCCCACTTCTCCATGAGCGCGAGCGTCTTCTCCCACGACGTCGAGTCCTTGGCCTGCTGCTGGAACAGCATGGCCGAGTGACACAGAGCGCACGAGCGCGCGGCGATGTCGTGCCCCGGCCCGGCCGGCAGCATCGCGGACGCGGCCTTGGCCATGGGCGCGGCGCGCGCGCGTACGGCCGCGCTGGCCACGGGGCGCGCGGTCTCGGTCGTTGCGCCAGGCGTCGGCGTCGTGCCCGGCGCGGGCTGACCCTGCGCCGGAGTCGTGGACGGCGCGCCGCCCGCGGGTGGGGTCGCGCTCGGCGCTTTCGGCCCGGTGCCCGCGCATGAGCCGAGCGCCACGGCCATCAGCACGCCGAGCGCGAGGCGCGCGGCGAACGCGAGGCGCGTGCCGCGTACGCTTCGCGGCGTCAGCGCGCGCCGCCCGCGCACGTCAGCCCTGAGCGCCATGGACCGTCACCTCGTGGATCGAGTTGTTGCCGTAGCCGCCGGCGTTGGGTTTCGCGTCGACCGGCTGCACGTTGCCGGCGGCGTCGGTGGCGCGCGCGCGAATCACGAGCGTCTGTCCCGGGGCGAGCGGCTCTTCGGTGGCCCACAGCCGCCACGAGTGCGGCTCGGAGTCACCCATGAAGCCGGCCGGGCGCCACGTCTTGCCGCCGTCGGTCGTCACTTCGACGAGGCGCACGCCCTTCGCGGCCCACGCGAAGCCCTGCAGCCGGATCTTGCCGGTGTCGCCCGGATCGATCGTGCTGCCGTCGAGCGGGCGCGTGATCAGCGACTTGACGCGCAACTCCTCGACGGGCGGCGCCGCCGCCGGATCGTCGCCCGGGAAGTTGTAGCGATAGCCGCGCGCCATGAAGTGGTTGTCGGACGGCGCGGTCTCGACGCGCACCTTCGTCACCCACTTGGCGGACGCCATGCCGTACCAGCCGGGCACGATCGCGCGCACCGGCCCGCCGTGGCGGCGCGGGATGGGGAAGCCGTTCATGCGCCACGCCAGCATCACGTCGTCGGCCATCTTGCTCAGCGGAATGCTGCGCAGGAACGGCGGCGCGTCGCCGAACGGCGCCGAGTCCGCACACTCGAACCACACGTGCGCCGCGTCGCTCTCGAGCCCCGCGCGATCGAGCAGCGTGTCGAGGCGCAGGCCCGTCCAGCGCGCGTTGCCGACGGCGCCCAGATCCCACTGCGTGCCCGACGTGTTGGTCAGCGCGTAGCGCGCGCGACCGTTGCCCGCGCACTCGAGCACGCACGCCATGTCGCTCGAGCCGATCGCCTGCAGCTGCGCGAGGCTCAGCGACAGCGGCGTCTTCACGCGGCCCGTGACCTCGAGGTGCCACGGCGTGGCGCCCGCCTCAGGTACGGGGAAGTGGCTGCGCACGAAGAACCGCTCGTTCGGCGTGATCCACGTGCGCCCGAGCGCCTCGACGGTGGTCTCCAGGTGCTCGGGCCAGTCGTTGCGTACGATGAAGTCGCTCGGCGTCGTGTCCGCGACCGCCGCGAGCGCTCGGCGCGCGACCCGCGGCAGCGAGCCCACGGCGAGCGCGGCGGCGCCGAGACCGAGCGTTCCGAGGAAGCGCCGCCGCGGGAGCGAGGAACCGCTCATCGCGCGTTCACGCCGTGGCGAGGCGCGGCACTTGGACCGAGAGCTTCTCGATGACGTCCTCCACCTGGCGGAAACCGGTCTCCAGCAGGAAGTGGTTGTACCGACCATACGACTTGTTGCCGACGATGTAGAAGTCCGGTTCGGGATTCGCGAGGACGTCGGCGCCGAACGCCGGTGTGGTCAGGCAATCGCCGGCATCCGCGCCGAGCAGCGCCGCGGACAGGTTCATCGGCCCGCGCGACGCGTAGCACTCGTGCACCTGCAGCTCGCGGTAGATCGAGTCGTCGGGGCCGAAGCCGGTGCACACGATGATGTGATCCACCTCCTCGACCTTCGACGTGGCCAGCTCCGACGTCTCGTGCACTGGTCGCAGGATGGCGCGATAGCGATGCGTCGCCGAGTTGAACTCGATGCCGTCCACGACCACGCCGCCGACGTGCGCGATCGCCGGATTCGCGCCCGTCGCGAACGCGCGCGCGCGTTCGTACAGCTCGCGGCGCCCGGGCAGCGGATCGTTCGGGATCGCCGCGAGCAACGTGTCGGCCTCGCGCCGCGTGGCCCACGCCGCGGACGTGCCCGGAACCTGCTCGGCGAGCGTCGCGAGATCGAGCAGCACGGTGGCCGCGCTCGCGCCGCCGCCGAGCACCAGCGTGCGCTTGCCGGCGTAGCGCCCACGCCGCAGGCCCAGCACGTCGTCGACGTGATAGCTCATCTGCGGGGCCAGGTGCAGCTCGCCGCGCGCCGGAATCCCGCCGTCGCCGGCCCAGTTCGGTTGCCCGTACACGCCCGAGGCGTCGAGCACGGCGTACGCGTGCAGGAAGTTCTCGCGCCCGCCCGCGTCGCGCACGAGCAGGCGGAACGGCTCCGCGCGGCGCTCGTCGGGCTTCAGCATGTCGCCCTTCAACGTGCCGCGCCGCGCGATGTGGACGACCTGCGAGCGCGGGTGCACGCGCTCCGCGAGTTCCGGCAGCTTGGCCAGCGGGCGCAGCCAGCCGTCCGCCAATTCGGCTCCGGTGGGGAAGGCCTCAGGGTCCGGGGCGGTCCAGCCGGAGGCTTCGAGGCGGCGCCGGGCAGACGGCCCGATGTCCATGCGCCACGGCGTGAAGAGCCGGACGTGGCCCCAGGCCAGGGGGTGCGCGCCGACCTCCCCGCGCTCGAAGACGTGGACGTCGAAACCGCGTTCGAGGGCCAGGGAAGCGGCCTCAAGGCCGATCGGCCCTGCGCCGATAACTGCCATGCTATTGCGGGCGGGGGTAGTCATGTCCGAATTCCGGTGCGAGGCGACGTTCCGAGTCTTGTGACGGTCGTGATTAGCGCATGGACGCGCGGCCCGATCAAGCGACGTGGCGCTCGAGAGCCGGGACTCGGTGTGGCGTCGGTCCTTGGGACGGACCGGTCCGGTCGTCCGCGATGCCCTCGACTTCGTTCGCCGCCCGCGGCGAGGCCGGGAGTCCGAATCGATGCCAGTGACGGCATCGAGAGTCCCGAAAGGATCGCGGCGTGGCTGCATCCCCTGATCCCGGCCTCTGGATGGAGGCCGGCCAAGAAGCCGGTCTGCTGCTCTCCGCGCAGCAGGGCGATTGCGACGCATTCCTCGAACTCGTCGCCCACTACCGCTTCCCGCTCTATCGGCTCGCGTACGCGCTCACGCGCAACGAAAACGACGCGCGCGTGCTCGCGCGCGACGCGTTCGTGCTGGCCTGGAAGAATCTCAAGAGCCTGCCCGTCAGCCGCCCGATCTATCCCTGGCTCGTGCGTTCCGTCCGCAACCTGTCCAGCAATTTCCGCAAGCGCCGCACCGATGGGCGCGGGCTGGGCCACGCTTCCGCGAGCCCGCGCGAGCGCGCCACGGTCATGGCCTACGCCGAGCTGGGCATCGACGACCAGGTGATTCTCGCTCTGCGCCTCATCCAGCACCTGACGTACGAAGATCTGTCGACCGTGCTCGAAGTACCGACGCGCACCGCCATGTCGCGGTTGACGACCGCGCGTGAGCAGGTGCGTTCGCGCGCCGCGAAACTGCCGGGGGGCGCGTGACGCACCTCACCGCGCAGCAGCTCTCCGCGCAACTCGACGGCGCCGTGATCGGCCGGGCCCTGGCGCTCGCGAACCGACATCTCCAGGACTGCGAGGACTGCCGTCACGAGATGGACGTGCTGGCCGCGCAGGATCGCGCGCTCGCCCACGCGCTGCTCGACGCGCCGGGGATGATGTGGTTCGACGCGCTGCTCGTCGAGGTCGAGACCGCCATCGACCCGAAGCGCGCCGCACGCAACTCGGTGCGTCTCGCCACGCTCGAGGCCGAGCACGAGAACGAGCGCGAGCGCCTGCGCGCCGAGCAGACGGAGGCGCGCGCCCGGGCGCTCGAGGCGCAGCGCGCCGAGCGCGAACGTGAGGACAGCGATGCGCGGGCCCGCCGCGAGCAGGAGGCGACCGAGCGCGAGGAGAAGGGCATTCGCGAGGCCGCCGCGCTGTTCGAGCGAGCGCGCACCCAATCGAACGAGCCGCACGACGATCTGTCCGAGTTCACGACCGCCGCGATGGAATCCACCGCCGCCGCCGAAGCGCGCGTGCGCGCGGAAGCCACGCTGCGCGCCGAGGCCGAGGCGCAGGCTCGCGCGCAGGCCGAAGTCGAAACGCACGCCCAGGCCGAAGCCGAAGCGCTCGAGCGTGCTCAGGCGGAAGCGCGGGCTCGCGCCGACGCCGAAGCGCGCGCGGCGACGGCCGCCGCCGCGTTCGCGGAAGCCGAAGAGCGCGCCGCCGCGGCGATGCGCGCGCGCGTCGAGGCCGAGGAGCGCGCCGCGCTCGCCACCCGTCAGATCGCCGAGGCCGAAGCGCGACTGCGCGAGATCCGCGCGGCGCAGGCGGAAGCCGCGGAGGCGGCGGCGGCACCGCCGCCCGCATCGGCGGCGCCCATCGCACCGGCGCCCGTCGCACCGGCGCCAACGGCCGCGCCGGCCGCCACGCCGCCTCGTGCGGCGGAAGTCGTGCCGTCGCCTGCCGCGGAGAACGAGCCACCCTGGCTCGAGCCCGCGGACGCGCTCGGTCTCCCGCCAACGCTGCACGCGCGCGACCTGCCGGCGGCGTCGCCCGCTCCGCGTTCGCCGGTCGCTGCGGACGCACCGGTTGTCTCCGCCGCAGCCGCTGCCCCGCCCGCCCCGGTCGCGCCGGCCCGCGCGGTGCCCGCGGTCACTCCGCCCGCCGCGCGACGCAGCGCGCCGGGCGCAGCGACGCTGCAGCCCGTCCCGCCGCTGTCGCGCGCGCGCGAACGCTTCGTCGCGATCACGCCGCCCAAGCCGCCGCGGAGCGCGGGTGCGGCCTGGCTTGCGGCCGCCGCGGCGCTGCTCACGATCGTGTGCGCGGTGCTCGTGTTGCTCCACCTCGCGCCGCACCGAGTCGGCAATACGGGAATCGACGCCGCGTCGATCACGCCGGCGCCAGCGCCTCATGCCCGCGCCCCCCTCGATTCCGGCGTGACGCCCGTCGTGTCGACTCCGCCCGCGCCGGCCAAGTCGGACGCGCCGTTGCCGGCCGCCGGCGACACTCAGACGCCGGACGCGGCGACGCCGGCGAACGAACCGAACGCCACGAGCGGCGCGACGCGCGACGAGAGCGCGCCGAGGTCGAGCGCGAGCCCCGCCGCGCGTGCGCTGTTGTCGGCCGGCCGCTCGAACGCGCGCACGAGCACGAACAAGGCCGCGCAGGTCACGCCGGCCGGTCCCGCGGCGTCCGATCTCGATCAACTCCCAGCGCGGCGCGTGGTGGTCGAGCCACGCAACGCGCCGGGTGCGGCGGTCAAGCAGGCGCCCGATCCGCCGCCCGGCAACGGCCTCGCGCTCCTGTGCGGCGTCGTGCGTTCCTCGTCGGGCCAGCCGATCGCCGGCGCGCGCGTGATCCTGCACGAACTCGGCGTCGGCGTGGTCACGGACCGGCAGGGACGTTTCTGCATCACCGCCGCCGCCGGGGACCGACTCGTGCGTGTCGCCGCGCCCGGTTACGTGGCGTGGGGCGAAGTCGTGAGCCTCGGTCCCAAGACCGCGGAACTCGAGATCGCGCTCAAACCCGACTCGACGCACGCGCGCTGAGCGCGCGACTCAAGCGAACTCGGCGACGATCGGCGCGTGATCCGACGCGCGGCCCGGACCGTTGAGGCCGGGCACGGTGCGCCCAGCGCCCGATGACCAGCCGCGCCCCGCGAACCAATCGAGCCGCAGCCGGGCGCGCGACTCCGCCCAGCGCAGCACGCGCTCGCCGGCCCCGCGCAAGGGCGCAGGCAGCGTGCGCGCCTCGTCGATGCGATCGAAGCGCAGATCGAGCGTCGGCTCGTGGTCCACGAAGCGCTCCCACTCGAAGCGTGCCGCACGCAGCTCGTCGAACAACGTCTCGTGGTTCGTGCCGCGGTCCGGCCAGCGCAGGCGCCGCGCGAGCGCCGGGCCCGGCGTGAGCAGCAGCGCCGCCGCGCCGCGCAGCGTCGCCAGCGGCACGCCGCGATCGAACGTGTGCGAGTTGAAGTCGCCGGCCAGCAGCACGGGCCGCGTCTCGCCGCGCAACGCCTCGCCCAGCACGCGCACCTGGGCCGCGCGATGCGCGCGCGTGCGGTGGACTTCCAGGTGCACGCTCACCGCGACGAACGGCGCTCCCGGGCGCTCGATCGTGGCGACGAGCGCGATGTGCCGCCCGAGCATGCGCTCGAGATCGAACTGGATGGCCTCGGGGCTCGGCAACTCGATCACGCGCACGTCGCCGATCGGCCAGCGCGACAGGATGGCGAGCCCGAACAGCGACTCGCGGTTCTCACGGCCGGCGGCCATGCGTGGATCGTCGTCGCGGCCGAGCGTCGTCTCGATGAACAAGGGCGCCCAAACCGCGTGCCGACCGAGTGCGGCCGCCAGATCGCGCGTCACGTCGCGATTGCCCGCGCGCGCCATGCCGAAGTCGATCTCGTTGAACATCAGCACATCGGCGCCGCGCAGCGCCTCGTCTTCGAGCAACGCGCGCTCGACCTGCTCGTACCAGTTGCCGTGCTCGATGTTCCAATGCACCGCGCGCACTCGCGATGGGTCGCCAGCGGCCGTCGCCCCGCCGTCGTGCCGCCGCACCGTCGCCAGCACCGCCCCAACACGCCGCTCGACCTCCGTCCACACCCCCGCCGCCCGCAACTCGCGCAACGTTCGGTAGGGCGCAATCACCTCCCGCACCCACCGCGCCTCGGCAACGAAGTCGATCTCGATCATGTCAGCGCAAGATAGCAGCGGCCGGCCCGGCACACGCGAGCGGCCGGCCGCGCTATTGCGAGCGTTGAGGGAGTGGCGGGAGTGGACGTCATGGGTAGGGACCGTCTGAGGCTCGCGGGAGCCAGGGACTGGCGGAGCGAGCCGAGGCAGAGCGAGCCGAAGCAGGGATGCGCAGGCGAGCGGGTCCCTACCCATGACGTCCGCTCCAGCCACTCCAGCACAGCGCCACGCATACCGAACGTAACGCCCCCGCCAATTGCGCCCGCCACACCGACCGCATAGACTTCCGCCTACTTCCCCACGACAGGGCCGCCGCCGCGAACGCTTGCAAGGAGATCGCACCCGATGTCCCGTCCCCGCACACTCGGCGAACTCAAGGCCGCCGGCTATCGCGCGCGTTCCGTCAAGGACGAGATGCGCGCCAATCTGATCGCGCGGCTGCGCGCGGGCGGCCCGTTGTTCCCGGGCATCGTCGGCTACGAGCACACGGTCGAGCCGCAGATCGTGAACGCCATCCTGTCGCGCCACGACTTCATCCTGCTCGGACTGCGCGGGCAGGCCAAGACCCGCCTGCTGCGCTCGCTGCTCCAGTTCCTCGACGAGTGGATCCCGGCCATCGAGGGCTGTCCGCTGAACAGCGATCCGCTCACGCCGCTCACGCACCACGCGCGCACCCAGATCGCGGTGCACGGCGACGCGACGCCGCTCGCCTGGCTGCATCGCGACCAGCGCTATCAGGAGAAGCTGGCCACGCCCGACGTGACGATCGCCGATCTCATCGGCGACATCGATCCGATCAAGGCGGCCACGCTCAAGCTCGACTACTCGGACGAGCGCGTCATCCACTACGGCATCATTCCGCGCACGCACCGCGGCATCTTCGCGATCAACGAACTGCCCGACCTGCAGCCGCGCATCCAGGTGGGGCTCCTGAACATTCTCGAAGAGAAGGATTTCCAGATCCGCGGCTTCCCGGTGCGGATTCCGCTCGACGTGGTGATGGTGTTCTCGGCGAATCCCGAGGACTACACGAACCGCGGCAACATCATCACGCCGCTGCGCGACCGCATCAATTCGCAGATCGTCACGCACTATCCGCTGGAGCGCGATCAGGGCCTGGCGATCACGCGGCAGGAGTCGTGGACGGAGCGCGACGGCGACATCGCGGTCGACGTGCCGGCGTTCCTGCGCGAGCTGGTCGAGGAAGTCGCGATCCAGGCGCGCAAGAGCGAGTACGTCGATCAGAACAGCGGCGTGTCGGCGCGCCTGCCGATCGCGCTGCTCGAGAACCTGGTGAGCAACGCCGAGCGGCGCGGGCTCCTGACCGGCGAGACGAAAGTCGTCGCGCGCGTGTGCGACCTGCAGCAGGCGGTGTCCGCGGTGAGCGGCAAGGTGGAGCTGGTGCTCGAGGGCGAGCAGGAGGGCGCGCTCAACGTGGCGCGCGCGCTGCTCGGGCGCGGCGTGAAGGCGGTGTTCACGCAGCGCTTCCCCGACGCGTACAAGCCGCGTCGCACGCGGCGCGGCGCCACGCCGCCTGAGGGCGAGAGCGAGATGGCGTCGTCCGAGTACCGGCCGATCCTCGAATGGTTCTCGTCGGGCAACCACGTCGAGATCGCGGACGACGTGCCGCAGGCCGAGTTCGCGAAACGGCTGTCCCAGGTGAAGGGACTCGCGGCGCTGGCCACGAAGTATCTCGAGCCCGCGAACCTCGACGAGGGCGCCGTGGCCATGGAGCTGGTGCTCGAAGGGCTGCACCAGAGCTCGATGCTGTCGCGCGAGCGCACCGACGGGACGACGACGTCGTACAAGGACATGCTGAAGAGCATGCTGAGCGGCCTGGGCGGCGAGGACTAGACATCGTGGAGACGGCCGCCGCTTGAGTCCGCTCCCCGGACGCGCGCGCGCGCTGCTCCTCGTCCTCGCGCTGCTCGTGGCCGCGCCCGGCACGGCGCACGCCAGGCACCACCGGGCGTCGCGCCGCCACGCCGCACGCGCGCCGGTCGCGCCCAGTCCGGAACAACTCCAGGCCGCCGCCGAGATGGGCGCGCGCCTGTCCGCCGACTCGACGCGCGCGCTCCGCTGGCTGGATGGCGGTCGCCTCGACTCGGCCCACGCCGTCGTGACGCCGCTCGTGGCGCGGGCGCGCACGCTGCGGAATCCGACGCTGCTCGCGCGCACGCTGTTGCTCGACGCCATGCTGGAAGGCGACCAGCTCCGCTCGGTCCGCGTCATGCCCGAGATCCGCGAGGCGTCGCGGCTGGTGAGCGCGGCGCGCGACACCGCCGGCATGCTGCGCGCCATGCAGCTCGAGGCCACGGTCTCCGTGGTGCGCGGCGACTACGATCAGGCGCAGAGCGTGTCGTTCGACTGGCAGGCGCTCGCCGAACTCACCACGAACCTCGACCAGCAGGGCTGGTCGCTGGGCCAGCTCGGCTGGCTGGACCTGCGCGTGCGCAACAACGTGGAGAGCGCCGAGGACAAGTTCGTCGCCGCGTCGCGATTGTTCGAGCGCACGGGGAACGAGACCGGCCAGGCGTTCGCGCTCGGCCAGATCGGCGACATCCAGATGCTGCGCGGCGACTACGCGGGCGCGCGGCGTTTCTACGAACGCAGCCGCGCGAGCGCGGGGAAGGCCGGCGACGTGCGCCGGGGCGCCGAGGCCACCGCGAACCTGGCCGGCATCGACGCCATGATCGGCGATCCGGCGCGCGCCGCCGCCGCCTACGCCGAACTCGCCGAGCTGAACCACGCGCGCGGCGAGACGCGCAACGAAGTCGTGATCCTCGACAATCTCATCGAGATCGACCTGTCGCTCGGGCGCGTCGACGAGGCGATGCATTTCGCGCAGCGCGCCCTGGCCGCCGCGGAATCGGCCGGCCTCGGCACGGAGGTCCCGTTCCAGCACGTGTTCGTGGGCTCGGCCCTGCTCGCCGCGAAGCGACCCGAGGAAGCGAAGGCCGAGTGGCGCGCCGTGCTCGGTCTCGATCGCCGGGCCACGTCCGACGCGACCGCGCTGGCCGCGCTCGGGCTGCTGCGCGCGCTCGCCGGTCAGGACAGCGCCGCCGCCGCGCTCGACCTCGCGCGCCGCGTGCAGCGCCGGCTGTCGTCGGGCATCGAGTTCGCGTATCGCTCCGAGATCACGCTGCTCGAGATCCGCCAGCTCACCCGGCTCGGCCGCTACGCCGAGGCCACGACGATCGCCGTGCCGCTCGCGCGCCAGCTCGAAGCGCAGGGCGACGTCGATCTCGCGAGCGCGGCGTGGAGCGAAGCGCTCCGCGCCCAACGCCGCCTCGGCCGATTCGCCGACGCCGAAAGCAGCTTCGCGCGCGCCACGCGCGCCTGGGAGTCCGGCCGGCTCCGCGTCTCCAACCTCGAGTCCCGCGAACGCCGCGGCGAACTCGCCGCCGTGCTGATGATCGAGGGGCCGCTGCTCGCGTTGGACGAGTCCGTTCGCGGGGGCGAGGCGGGCGGGGCGAGCCGGGTGAAAACAGGGGGTAGGGGCCCGTCGTCCCAACCCCTCCACCCCTCTCCGCCGGGGCTCCAGCCCTACCCCCAGTTTTCACCCGGCCCCCCCCGCCCGCCTCGCGCGGACGGCGCGGACTCGCTGCCCGACACGAGCGCGACGCCCGCGCCATCGGACACGACCCCGATCGCCGAGGCGCTCGCGCGGCTCGAGCGGTTCAAGACGCGCACGCTGCTCGAGCGCATGGCGGGGCCGCAGGCGTTCACCGGGCAGGGGCCGGCGTGGTTGGATGCACCGGGGGTGACGCTGGGCGCCGTGCAGGCGGCGCTGCGGCCCGATGAGCTATTGCTCGAGTACGCGTGCGACGACGACACGACGCTGCTGTTCGCGGTGACGCGCGGCGGCGCGCGCGTGATCGGGCTGCCGGGCGCCGGAGCGCTCGCGCCACGCGTGGCGCTCGCCGCGGACCTGCTCGCGAACGCCGGCAGCGACTCGCTGGCCACGCGCGCTGCGACGCGCGAGCTGGGCACGCTGCTGCTGGGCGACGTGAGCGCCGAACTCGCGCGGGCGCGGCGCGTGCTGGTCGCGCCGGACGGCCCGCTGCACCGGGTCGCGTTCGCCGCGCTCGCTCCCGCGGACGGCGCGTCGCTGCTCGCGCGCCACGTCATGACGCGCGTGCCGTCCGCGGCCGTGCTCGTCCAGCTGCGCGCGCACGGCGCGCGAGCGGCGCACGGGCTGCTCGCCGTGGTCGGCGCGGGGCGCCGCGGAGAGCCTGCTCTGCCCGGGGCCTTGCGCGAAGCGGGGGCCCTCGCGCGGAACTATCGCGATGTGACCGTGTGGCGTCCGACGCCGGACGGTGCGCCGCCCGCGCTCGGCCGGCATGCCATCGTCCACTTCGCGGGCCACGCCGAGTTGGACGATCAGTTGCCGTGGCGTTCCGGCCTGCGCCTCACGCCCGAGGGCGCGGACTCGGTGCTGACCGCGGCCAGTATCGCGACGACCCGGCTCGACGACGACCTGATCGTGCTGTCCAGTTGCCAGTCGGCCGGTGGGGAGCCGCTGACCGGCGAAGGCGTGGCCGGGCTGGCCGGCGCGTTCCTCGCGGCCGGCGTGCCCGCGGTCGTGGCCACGCTGTGGCCGGTCGAGGACGCGGCGAGCGAACGCCTGGCCGCGGCGTTCTATGCCTCGCTGGCCGGTGGGGCCACCGCCGCGGAGGCCCTGCGCGACGCGCAGAACGCTCTGGCCGCGCGCCGCGAGACGCACGCGCCGTTCTACTGGGCCGGCTACGTGCTGATCGGCGACGGTGGCGTGCGCCCGCCCCTCGCGGCGCGTCCGCCGTTCGGGCGCGGCGGCTGGCTGGCGATCGGCGGGGCGGCGCTGCTGGTGGCGGCCGGCCTTCTGTTCCGGCGGCCGCGCCGTGACGGTCCCGAGACATTCCCGGGAATGAAACGCGCACCGGCGCGTACCGATTCACGTTCCACGACGGATCCCGGGCCGAGACGCGGCTCCGGGGCCGACGCCGATTCCAGCGAGAGGGAGAGCTCATGACTTATCGTTACGCGATGGCCATGGCGGCCGCCGTGCTGGCCGCGTGTCTCGTGACGGGCGCCGCGTCGGCCCAGACCCAACGCACGCTCGTGTTCAAGCCGCAGTACCTGCCGCCCGCCGAACTCGAGGCCATGCTCGGCGCGCATGACGTCGGTGCGCGGCGCGTGGTCGAGTGGAGCGCGGGCGGCACGACGCACGCCGTCGAAGTGCGGCGCAACGACGCGTCGAACATGGTCGTGTTGAGCGGCGCGTCCGAGGAAGTCGGCGCGGTCGAGGACATGGCGAAAGCGTTCGACGTGCCGCCCCGCCAGGTCTCGATCGAGGCGCGCATCGTCGAGATGGACGCCGACAAGGCGCGTGACGCCGGCTTCGACTGGAGCCGGTTCTCGGCCAGCGTGCAGGGCGACCAGCAGTGGCAGCGCCAGGGCGGCGGCAACTTTCCGCCGGTGAGCATCAATCGCGGGCTCCTCGACGTGAACGGCAGCCTGACGCAGGCCATCAAGCTGCTCGAGGAGCAGGGCATCGCCACCACGCGCGACGCGCCGCGCATCCTGACGCTCAACAATCACGAGGCCACGATCCTCGACGGCCAGCGCGTCACGTACGTCACGCGCTATTCGTCGTACGCGAACGTGTTCGCCACCGACTCGATGGACGCGGGGCTCCGTCTCGACGTGATTCCGTCGGTCGGCGAGAGCGGCTATCTGAGGCTCGACTTGAAGGCCGAGCTGACGACCCTGTCGTCGGACATCTCGGGCAGCCCGGTCAAGGACGGGCAGATCGTGGAGAACACGGTGACCGTGAAGGACGGACAGACCGTGCTGCTCGGCGGCTTCACGCGCACGCTGGACAGCACGCGGCACCGGCGCTTCCCGCTGCTCGGCTCGGTGCTGCCGTTCCTGTTCTCGCGCGAGATCACGGACCACTCGCGGCGCGAGAGCTTCATCGTGATCACGCCGCACGTCGTGGACCTCGAAGCGACGCTGGATCCGGACACGCGCAAGGCCATCGAGGGCCGGTAGGCGGGGGAGACGGCGGCCGCGAAACGTGCGAGAATACGCGCGGCCGCCGTCCATCCGGCAGAAGCTCCAGCGCTCGGCCACGAGCGCCGAATCGAAGGACCTCGAGCACCACGATGCGCTTCGACTATTCCAGTTGGCGGGGACCCAACCCCGACGATCTCCAGTTCCTCAAGCAGCTCATGGACATCTACCGCAATCTGCTCCTGCAGACCGGCGGGGACGTCGATGAGGCGCTGCGCTGGATGGAGCACTTCGGCGAGCAGTACGGGTTCTTCAACGAGCGCTTCGGCGTCGACGAGTTCAAGAAGATGCTCGAGGAGTCCGGCGAGGCGAAGCGCACGCCGCAGGGCTTCGAGGTCACGGCGAAGGGCGAGCGGCGCATCCGCCAGGACTCGCTGAACGAGATCTTCTCGGCGCTGGCCGCGGGCGGCGCCGGCGATCACCGCACGCCGGTCGCGGGCAAGGGCGGCGAACGCCTGAGCGAGACGCGCGCCTGGCAGTTCGGCGACAGCGTCAGCGATCTCGATCCGCTGGGCTCGGTGAGCAACGCCGTCAAGAACCACGGCATCGACGAGCTCACGATCGAAGAGAGCGATCTCGAGGTCTACGAGCAGGAGCACCTGTCGGCGTGCGCGACGGTGCTGATGGTCGACGTGAGCCACAGCATGATCCTGTACGGCGAGGATCGCATCACCCCGGCCAAGAAGATCGCGCTCGCGCTCACCCAGCTCATCCAGACGCGCTACCCGAAGGACTCGCTCGACGTCGTGCTGTTCGGCGACGACGCGGCGCAGGTTTCGCTGAAGGATCTGCTGAAGATCCAGGCCGGCCCGTACCACACGAACACGAAGGCCGGGCTGCAGCTCGCGCAGCGCATCCTCGCGTCGCGCAAGGGCGTGAACAAGCAGATCTTCATGATCACGGACGGCAAGCCGTCCGCGATCCGCGAGTTCGGGCGGCTCTACAAGAATCCGTTCGGGCTGGATCCCAAGATCGTGAACAAGACGCTGGAAGAGGCCGCGTACTGCCGGCGCAAGCGCATCACGATCACGACGTTCATGCTTGCCGCCGACGCGCCGCTGCTCGACTTCGTGCGCAAGCTCACCGAGCTGAACCACGGCCGCATCTACGAGGCCGATCCGCAGAACCTCGGCGCGTACGTGTTCCGCGACTTCGTGCGCAACCGCCGGAAGCGGCTGCACTGACGAACCGGCGGCGCTGATCGCGCGGGTGAGGCGCCCGCGGCGCGCGACCCCGCGACGTTCGGTGCGGGAACCCGGCTCGCCGCTCAGTGCCTCAGGTCGAACCCCGCCCCGGCCATGACGTAGAAGCCGCTGTAGTCGACGTCGATCGACGAGCCGGTGAAGGACGTCGTGTTCGTCCCGTCCGACACGGTGCCGCGGCTCGGCATGTGGCCCATGTCGCGAAACCGGTAGCCCGCGCGGACGTAACCCGCGATTCCAATCTCGTTCGTCTGGTCGAGTCCGATGAACGCGCCGTACGTCGTCAGCGTTCGCTCCGCGGTCGCGTCGTAGTGGAACAGACTGCCGGGTTGGTCCACGCTGAGGGCCTCGCTTCCCGTGGCCCGACTGCGCACGACCTGTCCACCAATGCTGAGGCCGGCCAGCCGGACGATGCGTATGGCCGCTTCGCCGCCGATCTCCGTCACGCGGAATTCGAATCGGTGATCGAAGAAGAGCTGGCCCGGGACGTTCAAAAGATTGTCCCGCGTGCTGCGCTCGGCCCCATAGACCGCTCCGACGCGAAAGCCCGGCAGCAGCCACAGTCCGACCGCCGCTTCGGGGCCTGCCGCGATGCGGATCTTCTGGAAGTTCGCCGGGTAGCCGCCCGCGCGCAGCGCGTCCTGGTCGCTCATGATCCCGGCGTTGATCTCGGCCATGCGCAACTGATCGGGGCCGAAGCCTAGTCGAACGTAAGGGCCGATTCCGGCCGTGGCCGCCGAGGCCTGGCACAGAGTCGACAGGATGGCGAGCGTCGCGACGGCAAGCCATGTCCTCACGATCGATCCTCGAGCGCCGTGGTGCGCGTTCCCTTCGGATGGTGCGCGCCGCCTCCGCAGGGCCCCGCGCCGCCGGGCGCGGTCAGCGCGCAACGACGACCATGCGGGTGTCGGGGCGTCGCGCGGCCTGCGAGAGCCGCACCCAGTACACGCCGGGCGCGACGCTCGTCCCCGCGCCGGCTTCGATGCGCATCGTGCCCGGCGTGGAGACCGCGACCTCGCGGTGGTTCACGAGGCGTCCGCTGACGTCGAACACGTCGACGCGCGCGGGCTCGTGCCCGGGCAGGTCGCACTGGATCGCCATGGAGGGGCACGTCGGATTTCCGAGCGTGTGCACCATCAACGCGCGTGGCACGTCCGGCGCGTCGAGGGACATCGTGTTCGCCGCGCTCGCGACCGGATCGTCCTCGCAGTTCCCGGAGGCCGCGGCCAGCGCGGCGGTGGCGTCGTCCACGTTCTGCAGCCAGCGGCGCAGGTACCAGTGCGTCGGCTCCGCGCTCTGCCTGTCCAGGAGCCGCGCCACATCGCCGCGCACGACGTGCAGCACGTGCAATTCGGCGGGCACGGTCGTGGTCTTGCCGCCCACGCGCCACAGCTTCATTCCGAATCGCCGGCACACGATCGCGCGGTAGCAGTCGGTCGAATCGAGATGCTCGGGATCGGGTGCGAGCGTGACGCCCTCGGCGATGACGTGCACGCGCTCGATGGCCGGCATCGGGGCATAGCCCTCGTGCTTCGCGCCATCGCGCATCCCGCGCAGCGACGTGATCTCGAAAGTCCGATCGAAGCCCGTCGCGTACTTCGCGGCGACGTCGCCCGGGTGAAATTCGTAGTCCGAGGACAGCAGTGCGCCCAATTCGTCGGGCGACAGGTGTTCGTAGGCGGCGCTCAGTCGATCCAGCACGCCAGTCGGAGAAGTGGCGTACACGGCGCTCGGTGCGGCCGCAGCGCAACGCGCGGCGGACGGCGCGCAGTCGACAAGCACCAGTATGAAGGCGATGGCGATCGGGCGTGGCGTCATACGAAACCTCGATCGATGAATGTCATCCGCATACGTGGCGTCGGATTCCGCCGAGGACGAATGTGACCGTAGCCCCGGTGGTGCCGCGACGCAACGACCATCGCGTGGGCGTGCAGCGCGGCTCGAGCCCCGCCACGAAATCGCCGGCCTCCCCTCATGGACACCAGCGTCACCGCGAACTGGACGCTCGACCCGGGTGAGTTCGGGGAGCAAAGGGCTGGCGGGAATCGTGTGGAAGCTGTCCTTTGCGGGCCCGAGAGGCCGCACTAGCCTGCCGACGTTTCGCGGGTTGAGGGCCGCCGGTCAGCGGGGTCGAACACGTCACCTCGCCACCCGAGGGTGTGTCGCCTGGACTCTCGCTGCGGGCCGTCGAGCAGGCGCCCGGCATTCCAACCATCCGAGCGCCCGTTCCGTCCAATCCATCGTTTGTGACCGCGGCAGAGCGAATTTCGATCCCGGCACCACACGGCATGGCGGCAACGTCAGTCCGCGGCCTTCGCCCGCCGCAACGCGCAGGAGGTGCACCGAGATGAGTCGAGTTCTGCCGGTTCTCGCCTTGCTTGCGGGCTGGGTCGCCGTCCAGCCTTCACGGGCCGATCAGCCCGACTTTCGACTGCAGGTCGTCCCGGCACTCGTCTACAAGGTCGACGACCCTGGGAACACCGGAACGTCATCGTTTGTCTTCGATATCGCCGTGATCTGCCCCGGCGACACTGCGCTCACCCCGTTGTCCGCCACCGTGGAGCTTTCCAACGGCCGATCCACCGTCGAGAGACAGCAGTGGACGACCGAACAGCTGGCGAAGATCAAAGGGGCGCACTATCGGCTGTTGTCGGACACTCCGGTCTCGTCTCCCAAGCGCATGTTCACGCTGCCCGAAGCATTTGACCTGCATTTCTATTTCCGCTGCCCCCAGGCGCTGGCGATTGGCTCCGCGGACGTCCGGGTAGTCGTCGCAGACGCCAAGGGGCGCCGGGCGGAACAGGTGTTGAGGATTCCCGTTCAGTACTACCAGCAGAAGACATCGCTCATCGTTCCCTTTCGTGGTCCGGGTGTCGTTGGGCAGGACTGGATCACGAACGGCGGCCATGGCGGCTTCCATGGCGGCGACTCGGGTTCTGAGTTTGCTCTGGATCTACGCGGCTTGGACGACAACTGGGCAGAAGCGAAGAAGGATAGCGACGACAATGCGTCGGCCGTGGGATGGGGTCGTGAGATCCTTGCTCCCGCGGCTGGAATCGTGACCTACGCACGCAATGATGTGCCCGACAACCCGCACAGGGGACAAGACGCCGAGTTGTACGATGCCCTGCCGGATCCGGTCATGGCAGCTGCGGGGAATTGCGTCATGATTGACCACGGCAATTCCGAATACAGCGTGATGATGCACATGCAACAGGGGTCACTCACCGTCACGGTAGGGGAGCGAGTCGCCGCCGGGCAGGTGATCGGAAAATTGGGGAACTCGGGAAACGCATTCGGGCCACACGTGCACTATCAACTGCAGTCAGGCCCGCGACTGTTTCACGATCAGGGGCTGCCGTTCACATTTCACAACATCAACGCCGCGGCTCCCTCCCGAGGCAAGCAGTTCGTCGCGAACTAGGCTCATGTCGATGTGCGAGTGAGGCCGGCCTGACTCAGCGGCCGGCGGCATTCGCGATCAGCGTCGGCGTGTCCGGGATCAGTCCGAGCTGCTGGAAGAAGCCGAGCGCTTCAGTCACCACCCAGTCCTCGACGATCCGCCCGTCCACGACGCGATGGAGTACGACGCAGCGAATCGCGACCCGCCGCTCGGTGGGGCCGATCCCGAGCCAGGGACCCTGGTGGGTGCCGTGCGCCACGGCCCACGTCACAACGCGCTCACCCTCGGCAACCACCGAATCGATCTCCCACTTCAGGTCGGGAAACGCGGCGAGCCAGCTCAAGATGTGCTCCTTGAGAGCCTCGGGACCCCGGGGCGCGGATGGCATCGGCGCATCGGCGGATCGCAGCTGGCGGGTCACGCAATCCGCCGCGATGATCTCGTCGACTACGTGCAGTCGCCGAGCGTTCCAGACCTCTTCGAAGAACCGACGAGCAACGAGTTCAGGATCCACGTGCTGTCCTCCTCGAGCAACCGCGGGGCGTTGAGAACAGCACAATAGCGCGGCCTTCGCGAGTGCGCTCCCAGGCATGTTTCACGCGGCTCGAACCCCCGTGCCCGTCCGGGCCCTTGCCTCGTTCGTGGCGAATGCTGGAGTGCATTGGGGGTCCGTGGGGTAGGATGCGGCGGAACGGGCACGCAAGCTCTCACCCGTGGAGGCCGTCGGCGGTTCGACGGAGCGAACTCATGAAGATCGTGGTCACCGGCGGCACCGGATTCATCGGCTCGCACGTGGTCGAACGCGCCGCGGCGCGCGGACATGACGTCATCGTCGTCGCCCGCCGGCCGGAACTCGCGACGCGGGCCGCCCGCTTCGCGCGCATCGTGCGCGGCGACGTTACCAACCCCGACTCACTGGCCGACGCGCTGCGCCGCGCCGACGCGGTCGTGCACTGCGCGGCCGAGTTCGGGCCCGGCGCCGACCGCGAGACGCAGGAGCGCGTGACGCTGCAGGGCACGCGCAACGTCCTGTCCGCGGCGCTGTGGGCGGGCATCCGCCGCTTCGTGCACATGAGCACGCTCGCGGTGCACCGTCCGCCGCAGGCACGCGGCACGCTGCGCGAAGAGTCGGCGCTGTGGCCGCGCGTGCCGAGATGGAACACGTATGCGCGTCTCAAAGTGAAGGCCGAGAACGAAGCGCGCGCCGCGGGCCTTGGCTCGTCGATGGGCGTGGTCGTGCTGCGCCCCGGACTCGTGTTCGGCGCGCGCGATCGTCACGCGACGCCACGCATGCTCGATGCCTTGCGCAGCGGGCGCGCCATGATCGTGGGCCGCGGCGACAACATCGTGCCCTGCGTCGCGGCCGAGGATGTGGCCGACGCCGCGCTGCAGGCCGTCGAAGGCGCCGGCCTCCAGGGCCGCGCGTACGCGCTGTGCGGCGAGGAGCGCGTCACCCAGCGCGCGCTGTGGGCGGCGCACGCGAACGCGGCCGGTCTCGAGCCGCCGCGGCGACGCATCTCGCGCACCGCGCTGTCCGCGCTCGCGACGTGGACCGAAACGCTGTCGCTGCTCACCCGGCGCCCGCCGCTGCTCACGCGATTCGAGGGCTGGGTGATGGCCGCAGACGCCCGTGTCGACACGACCCGCGCCGCGGCCGATCTGGGCTGGCGCGGCGAGACGCCGATCGCCTCGGCGGTGGCCCGCGCCGTGGCCGTGGCGTTGCGCGGGCGCGAGCGACCGGCCGCCGCGCTGGCCGCGGCCGTGGTCGACGTACCGCGTGTGGAGGATGCGACGGCGGCGGCGACGCTGCCGTCCGTGGCCGAGGAGCGCTAGTGCGCATCCGCAGCGTCGCTCACGCGTTGCCCTCGCGCGTGGTGACGAACGACGATCTCATCGCGCGCATCCTCTGCGAGACGAACGGGTCGATCGGCGGCGAACGGCGGCCCGCGTTCGAGACGGCGCTCCGCGGATACTTCGAGCGCACCGGCGCGGTGACGCGCCATCACCGCGCGGACGGCGAGCGCGCGCTCGACTTCGGAATCCTCGCCGGGCGCCGCGCTCTCGAGCGCGCCGGACTCGATCCCGGCGACGTCGACCTGCTCATTTACGTCGGGGTCGGCCGCGGCTTCCTCGAGCCGGCGACCGCGAACGTGTTCCAGAGCGCGCTCGGCCTCACGTCCGCGACGTGCTTCGACATCCTCGACGCCTGCGCCAGCTGGGTGCGCGCGCTCGACGTGGCGCGGCACATGATCCACGGCGGCGGCGCTCGACGCGTGCTGCTGCTGAACTGCGAATTCAACTTCGAGGAGTACATCCGCTGGGACTTCCAGTCGGCCGACGACCTCGAGCACCTGGGCGCGGGCTTCACCGTCGGCGAGGCCGCGACCGCCGCCGTGCTCGAAGCCGGCGACGAGCCGGACGAGTTCTACCGCGTGTTCCGCACGCGCGGCGAGTTGCACGGCCTGTGTCAGATCCCGCTGCCGAACGCGGCGCAGTACCTGCCCGAGGCGGGCGCGAACGGGCATCGCCCGCTCAGCTTCTTCGCGCACGCCACCGATCTCAACAACGCGGCCATCGCGGATCTCGAGCAGCTGTACTGGTCGGACCCGTGCATCTCGCGCATGCCGCACGACGTCATCGTCGGCCACTCGACGAGCGTCCCGGCCGCGCGCAGCGTGGTCAAGCGACTCAAGCTCGACACCGGACGCCTCGTCGAGACGTTCACGCGCCACGGCAACACGGTGTCGGCGTCACTGCCGCTCGCGCTGTCGTTGGCCGTCGACAGCGGACGCCTCGAACGTGGCCACCGCGTGCTGATGGTGATGGCCAGCGCCGGCGTGACGACGGGATTCTGCCGCCTGCGCTGGTAGGGTCGGGATCCGAGGAGGCCGCGTGAGCGTGCTGCAATCGCTGATCCTCGTTCTCATCGTGACGCCCGCGGCGGTCTCCGCCTCGTATGCGCTGCACGCCGCGATCGCGTTTCGCCGGCGGCGGGTGCGCGAGGAGGCGGACAGCGGACTCGCGACGTCCGTGATCGTTCCGCTGTGCGGTGTCGATGAGGACCTGGCGGACAACGTGCGTGCGCTGGCCTCGCAGCGCGTGGCAGGCGCGCTCGAAGTCGTGCTGGCGGCCGAACGCGACGACGAGTCGGCGCTCGCGGCCCTCGGCCCGCTCCTCCGCCGCGATCGTGACGGCGCCGGCGTTCGGGGCGACAGCGCGGGCGCCGACGTTCGCGTCGTCATCGCCGGCTCGGCGGGCGACGCGCCCTCCAAGGTGCATCTGCTTGAAGCCGGCGTCGCGGCCGCGCGAGGTGCGCGCCTCGTGTTCGTGGACAGCGACGTGCGCCTGCCGCATCACGAGTTCCTCGCGGGACTGCTCGGCACTCTCGGCGGGCCGCGCGTCGGGCTTGCGACGTGCGTGCCGGTGCATCGCGAGGCGCGCGGTTGGGGCGCGGCGCTGGTGTCCGATCTCATGCACACGGATCTCATCGGGCTGTTCGCGATCGGCGCCGCGTGGGGGCGACTCGCGCTCGCGAACGGCGCCTGCCTCGCGATTCGGCGCGACGCGCTGGTCGCGGCGGGCGAACTCGCGCCGCTCCGCGGTCGCATGCTGATGGACACCGGCCTGGCCCGCGCCGTGCGCCGTGCCGGCTTTACGATCGCGCTCCATCGCGAGCCCGTCACCCTCCGGCGCGTGCGTATCCCGCTCGGCGAGTGCGCGCGCCAGATCCGCCGCTGGCACGTGTCGCTGTGGCGCGCGCTCGCGCTTCCCACGTTCGCCGGATTCGTCTGGCTGCGGCTCCACGCGACGCTCGCGCTCGCGGCGCTCGCGTTCGGCCCCACGCCGCTGCTGCGCGTCGCCGGGGGCGTGGTGCTCGCGACGCGATTCCTGAGCTTCGCCACCATCGAGCGAGGTTTCGTGCGCGCGCGGCGGCCGGCCTGGCTGTACGCGGCCTGGCCGGTGTCCGAACTCGTCGCGAGCGTCGCGTGGATCCCGGCCGTGCTCCGACCCACGATGGAGTGGCGCGGGCGCCGCTACCGCGTGGCGCGCGGCGGCGCGGCCGTGCGCATCGATACCGGGCGCGTCGAGCGCCGCGAGATCGCGTTCGCCGGTGCGCGGCGCGAGCGGGCGCTCGTCCGTTCGCTGCGCGAGACGTGGCGATTCCTTCGCGTCGCCGATTGGATCGTGCATTGGCCGATCGTGCTCGTCGCGATCGCGGCGTACGCGGCCGGCGCGCCTCAGGGCATCGGCGCGACGATCGCGCGCATCGCGTGGATTCTCGTGCTGCAGAGCCTGCTGGTCGCCGCCGGCTATCTCGTGAACGACGTCGCGGATCGCGACGCCGATCGCGGCAAGCTCGGCGCGCCGCGCCCGCCGCGAGAGGTGCGCATGAAGCGTGCGCTGGCCGTCGCCGCGATCGGCGCCGGGCTCGCGATGAGCGTCGCGCTCGGTTTCGCGACGGCCGCGCTCGCGACGCTGTGGGTGGTGCTCGGCATCGCGTATTCGTGCGCGCCATTCCGGCTCAAGGAGCGCGGGCTCGTCGGTGTGATCTCCGCGGCCGCGCTGCAGCGCCTCGTTCCGTTCCTCATGGTGGTCGGCTGGCCGCCGCGCGCCGCGGCACTGGCCGTCGCGATCGCGCTGTGGCTGTTCGCGCTCGGTGTCGTGTTCATCCTCGAACACCAGCTGGCCGACGTGGACGACGACCTGCGTTCGGGCATCCAGACGTGGACGACGCGCGTCGGCCGCGCGCGCGCCGCGGTGCTGCGCGACGCGGCCGTGGCGGCGCTGTGGGTGTGCGCCGCCTTGGGCGCGGCGCTCGTGTTCGCCGCGCGCGTTCCGGCGGGCGCCGTGTCGATCCTCGCCGCGCTCGTCCTGCCCGCCGCGACGCTGCTCACGACCCGCCTCATCGCCTGGCGCTTCGCCGCTTCACGGCGACTCCCGCACCGTCCGGTGCTGCGCGCGACGGCAGAGCCGGTGCGCATCTACGGCGCCGGGCTCGCCGGACTTACCGCGGCGCTTGCGCTCGCGGAGTGGGGGCGCGACGTGGAAGTGCTGGAGCAGCGTCTCGAGCCGGGCGGCATGGCCTCGGACCTGCCGTACGTGCACAGCCTGAACGAAGACCCCGAGCGCATCGAGCGGTGGCTCGGCATCCCGATCGCGCGCTGCTTCACGCGCGTATCGCGGGAGACCGCGTACCTCAACGGGTGGCGCGTGCCCGGCTCCAAGCGCCACTGGAACTGCGTGCGCGGCGCGATGGCGGGCGCGCTCGATCGCCATCTGCTCGACCTCGCGCTCGCGCGCGGCATCCCGGTACGCTTCGGCGCGCCGTTCCGGCCCGGCGACGAGCCGGCGCGCGGCGTCACGATCGTGGCCACTGGACACAGCCGCGTCGCGTTCGACGCGCTCGGCCTGCGCTCCGAACCGCTCGAAGGCTACGTGTCGGTCATGCCGTGGGACGGCGAGCCGCTGCTGCTTGGCTATCGCGGTGCGTACACGCGCTCGGGCTACGGCTACATCGCGGCGGCCGGCGGCCACCTGTACGCGCTGCTGTTCTCGCGCGGCTCGGTCGAAGACGGGGCGCTCGCCGCGTTCGAACGCGACCTCGCGCGCACGGAGGGTATCGTCATGCCGGGCTGGACGCGGCGCCGCGGCGCGACGCCGTGCGCGACGTGCTTCGAGAGGCGCGGCTTCCGCCTGGCCGGCAGCGTCGCCGGGATGATCGATCCGTTCTACTTGAGCGGCATCGGTCCCGCGCTCGTTTCGGGCGGCGTCGCCGCGCTCGCCGAGGTCGACGCCGACGACGCACGACGCCGCTTCGCGCGGCTCACGCGCACGTTCGCGCTCAAGCGCGCGCTGGCCGGCATCACGTGGGGCCGCGGCGCTTCGCCGCTGCGTGTGCTCGGCGCGGCCGCACTCAACGGCGTGCTGGCGCCGGTCGGGACGGTGCGGCGGGGCTGAGCGCGGGCCGGAGCTCGACTCGGGCGCCGCGCTCGAACGCAACTCGGGCGCCGCGCCGCCGGGCCACGTGACGCGCGTCGGCGTCCACCTGCGAAACTGGATCACGCAGGTCGAGTCGCGGGCCGCGCGATCGCGAAACGAGATGCGCACCGCGGCGGGATTCGCCCCCGGCTCGAGCGGCTCGACACGCATAGCGGCGCCGGGCGCGGGCCGGGCGCGATCGGGACGGCCGCCGAACGCGAGGAAGCGCTGGATCGGCGACTGGAAGAAGCCGCCCTCGCGCGATCGCACGTCGAGCGCGCCGTCCGCCGTGAACGACAGCTCGGATGCTTGCCCGGGCGCGACGCCGGGATCGCAGTTCACGAACCACGTTTCGAAGCGGTTCTCCGGGTGCTCCAGGCGGAACGCCCCGGGCAGCGCGTACGCGAGGAAGGGCGCGTCGATGACGGCGACGCGCGCCGTATGGCCATCCGCCGTCTCGCGCGCCACGAATGCGACCGTCTCGTCTACCGCGCGTGTCGCGCGTCGCCCGGCCAGCGACGTCGCGACGCTGCCGCCGATGCCGAGAACGATCCACAGACCCAGCCACATCGCGAACGCGCGCCGACCGCTCGTCTGGAGTGCGAATCCGAGCAGCAGCGCGAGCCCGGCCATCGGCAAGTACGCGTACAAGCTCGTCGCGACGACCGGCAGGCTCGGCGCCAGCGCGACCGCGAACCACGCGAGCAACAACGGGGCGCGCCACGCGCCCGCGGCGCGCGCGAGCACGATCACGACCGCCGCGACCGCGCCGAGCGCGCCGAGCAGCAGCGGCAGGTGCGCGAACACGGCGTCGAGCGGGCCGATGTGCGACACGGGGAACGATGCAAACGAGAACAGCGCCTGCAGCGGCAGTTTGAGCGCAAGCCGCGTCCACGCCGCCCAGCCCGACAACGGTTCGAGGTACGGCGGCTCGGGCGCGCGCAGGTGAAGCACCGCGAAACGCACGAACAATGCGGCCAGCACCGGCGCCGCGACGAGCGCGTAAGCGACCGGCGTGGAGGGCCGAAGCGGGCGCCGATCGGGCACGGCGGTGGCGTCCGGCCCGCGCCCAGCGTGCACTGCGCCGACCGCGTCGCGCGCGTCCGTCGCGACCGTCCCGCGCGGACGCGGCGCCGCGTCCGCCAGGTTCGACGCGATCGCGATCAGCAGAGGCGTCATCACGCCGCTCTCCTTCGCGCACGCCGCGAGCCCGCTCAACGCGACCGCCACGGCGAGCGGGCGGGCGCCGCCGCCGTCGCGCCACGCCAGAAACGCGAGGATCGCGCCCAGCACGCACGCGGCGGCGATGATCTCGGTGCGGCCCGCGACCCAATCCGCGGCGGTCACGCCGGGCACCGACAGGCACCAGCCGAGCACGGCCAGGCGCAGCGCATTGCCGCAGAGCCCGAGGCGTCGCGCCAGCTTCGCGAGCAGTGCGGCGACGCCCAGGTGCATGAGGACGTTGTCGACGTGATAGAGCGGAGCGAAGCTGCCCCATACATGGCGCTCGACCCACAGCGAGAGCATGACGAGCGGGCGAAAGAACTCGACATGCACCGGGATCGGGTGCGGCCAGAGCACGAGTCCGGCGTCGTCGCCGCGGATCGCGAAGCGCAGCGCACCATGAGCGAGTGAGCGCCCGGCGCGGGCGACGAGGAAGTTGTCGTCGAGCAGGAAGCCGATACCGAGCGACGGCACGAACGCGAGCGCGAGCAGCGCGCACGCCGCGAGGCGCCAGTTGCGGGAGCGGCGCGACAGGGCGGGCGGGGAGGGTGCGCCGGCGGACATGGCGTGGAGCGTATCATTGCGCCTCGGCGGGCCGCGGCCTATGGTCCGCCGCGTGAAGCGTGCCGATCCGCTGCGGCCCACGCTGTATTTGTCGAGACGCCTCCGGCGCGTCGCGCCGAGCGGGGCGGTCGTGGCGCTCGTCACCGCGCTGCTCGTGCTCGTGATCACGCCCACGAACACGTTCCTCGAGACCACGCGCCGCGATATCGCGCCGCTCGAGGCGTTCACCGTCGTCTCGCCAATCGGCGCGACCGGCGCGGCGGATCCGCTCGCCGCGGTGTCGGCCGCCGACGCGCACGTCGAGCGCGCGTTTCCGGCGCGCGCCATGTGGGTGCGGCATCCGATGCTCGTCGGCGACGCGTTCTGCGCGCTCCTGCTCGTGGACTCGGCGGAGATTCCGGACCTGCTCGCCCGGTTGCACCTCGAGCTGTCTTCCGGCCACTTGCCCGATGCCGAGCATCCCGGCGTCGTGCTGCACGAGGACGTCGCCCGCGCGCGTGGGCTCAAGATCGGCGATCGTTTCGGCTCCCTCGTCAATCGCGACGACACGACGCCCGGCGCGCATCCGATCGTCGGGCTTCTCTCGGGCGCGCCGCGCATCGCGCTCGGCGACGAGGGCGCGGACGCGATGAGCGAGTTCCTGATGCCGCGCGCCACGCACTTCGTGCTCGTGATTGCGAAGCCCGGCGAGAAAGAGGCCTCCGACGCCGCGCTGCACGCGGCGCGCTCCGAGGGCCACGAGGCGTTCGAGGTGATCGATGACGCGGAAATGCGCGCGCGCGCCGACAAGGCCCTCGCGAACCTGCCCGTGCTCATCGGCTTCGTGTCGTCCGCAAGCGCGGCCGTCGTGGCCCTGGTCGTCGCGCTGCTCGCCGTGATCGCGTTCCAGGGGCGGCACGAGGAGTTCGCAATCCTGCTCGCGATCGGCCACACGCCGAGGCGGCTCGTCACGAAGCTCACGACCGAGTGCGCGATCGTGACGGGCCTCGGCTGGCTGATCGGCGTGCTCGTCGCGCTCGCCGTGCTCGCCGCGTTCGAGCGCTCGATGATGGCGCCGCGCGGGCTCGTCATGCGCGTGTGGGACGCGCGTCCGCTCGCCGCCAGCCTGCTCGTGCCGGTCGCATCGGTGCTGATCACCCTCGTCGCGCTGGGGCGCGCGCTGCGCACGCTCGATCCGATCGAAGTCGTGCAGCGGAGGGGCGGATGAGCGAGCCGCGTCTCGTCGCGCGCGACGTCGAGCTGGATCTGGAAGACGGCGCACGCACGCGCCACGTGCTGCGCGGCGTCGGACTTTCCGTCGCGGCCGGCGAGTTCGTGGGGCTGATGGGGCCGTCGGGCTCGGGGAAGTCGTCGCTGCTGTTCGTGCTGTCCGGGCTGCGCGCGCCGACGAAGGGCTCGGTGGAAGCGCTCGGCGCGGCGTGGCCGAATCCACCCGCACGTGGGGCCGCGATGCGCCGGCGCAGCCTCGGGCTCGTGCTTCAGGACCCGTTCCTGATCCCGTACCTCACGGTGCGCGAGAACGCCGAGGCGCAGGCGCTGGACGACGCCGCGCACGCGCGCATCGCACCGCTCGCCGAGTCGCTCGGCATCGCCGCGCTGCTCGACGCGTTCCCGGAGAAGCTGTCGACCGGCGAGCGCCAGCGCGCCAGCATCCTGCGCGCGCTCGTCAACGATCCCGCGATCGTGCTCGCCGACGAGCCCACCGCGCACCTCGACGCCGCGAGCGGGCTCGCCGTCATCGACCTGCTCGCGCGCTCCGCCGAACGCGCGGCGCTCCTCGTGACGTCGCACGATCCGCGGATGTTGGAACGGGCGGGGCGGGTGCTGAGGATTGCGGACGGGATGCTCGCGCATGCACCTGGCCCCGGGGCGGGTTGATCATGGCAGGTCGACGCGAGCGCGCGCGTGGCAATGCCTGGACCGTCTTGCTGGCCTTGGTCCTCGGCCTCGTCATCCAGGCAGGAATGGTGGGGCTGATGCTCGTGAGCCGATCGGATCTGCCCGTCTGGAATGTGGTCGCCATCGTCAATCTTGCGGGACCGCCACCCGTCATCGGAAGTTCGGAGACCGGCGAGCCCATGCTCGAAGGGACACCCGTGCATTACCTGTTCGCCATCTTCGGCCTGATCATCGGGGTGGTCCTGTACTCGGCTCTTGCCTACTACGCTCTGGGAGTCCTGAAGCGAAGGAGGTCGTCGGCGTAGAGCATTGGACGACATGCAAGGATGGCGTACGAAAGTGGGCAGCCGGTGACTGACGGCGTCAGACATTCAGCGCTTCCAACCTAGCCCCACACGTTCTCGCGTCCCTCGCCCCCTGCGCGACGACAGGCTGGAGCGCGGCGCCGCGCGCGCCGATACCGGACCGAAACCCTCGAGCCCGCCAGGGAGGCCCCATGCTCAAGCGAATCGTCATCTACGGAGCGCTCGCGATCGCCGCGGCCGCCGCGTTCTTGTGGCTCCGCCCGCACGGCGAGAGCGCCCCGACGCTCGCCGCCCCCGCGCCGTTGGATGCTCCCGTCGCCGACGATGGGCCGATCCGCCTCGCGCCGGACCGCCGGCTGCTGCTTGCGGTCGGCGAAGTCGACCGCCTGACCCACGGCCACGCGACTCATGCGATCGCGCGCTTCGAGCGCGGCGCCTGGCGGGTGAGCGTCGCGTCGGACGTCGTCGGGACGCTCCCCGAGTATCCGACCTTCGAGGACGGTCTCGATCTCGCCGCGCGCCACGCCGCCTCCGCGCTGGCCGCGACGCCCACGGATTCGGCCGCGGCGCATCCCGAGATCGATCAGGCGCTCGCCGCCGACCGGCCGCTGCGCGCGCTGCTGGCTGCTGACCGCGATTGGAAGGCGGGGCGCCGCGACGCCGCGCTCCACGCCGGCGCGGCCCACGCTCTCGTCCACCTCGCCGCCGAGACGAACGACCTCGTTGGCATCGCCGACGGCATCGCGGCGCGTGCGCTCGCCGAGCTCGCGGTATGCCGCGCACTCCACGTGACCGGGCTCGAACGTGACGAAGCGCTGCTCGCCGCCCGGCTCGGCTACGGCGCCGAGGCCTCCACGATCGCGGGCGCGCTACCCGACGGCGATCCGGTCCGCCACTACGTGCTTCACGACGATGCGCGGCTCGCGCGCCTGGCGTCCGGTCCGGGCGCCAGCGCCGAAGCCCGCTCGCTCGAGCTGCGCCGTCTCGCCGAGAACGGCGACGACCTCGGATACGAGAGCTTCGCGACCCGCTACTTCATGAGCGACAGCACGCTGTCGCTGCCGGCGATGGCCGCGGGCCTGTCGCTCGCCGCGTTCGACGCGCAGATGCCTTCGGCGATGGCTGTTCTCCTGACGATCGAGTACGACCTGCGCGTCTACTGGCCGCCCACGCCCATCGCGGCGATGAGCAACGGCGGCGACCTGGCGTGGGCGTTCGAGGCGTTCGAGCGCACGATGAGCGGTGTGTCGAGCGCGGCCGACGGTCAGTGGCTCGACCACGATCTCGTGGTCGCCTACTACCGGGCGGCGTTCTATTCGGCGATGTGGCGCGTCGGCGAATTCAGTCGCGAAGAGCTGTCGTCGCTGCCCTCGACGCGCCGGCTGGCCGAGGCATGGAATCAGCTGCCGCCCGGCCCCGCGCAGGAGTTCGGGCGCTGGTACGGCCACCTCGCGGCGCAGAAGGCCGGGCATCCCGCGCCGCTCGACTTCAAGGCCGACTTGATGGCGCCGTCGGCGTTCGGCTCGCTGCTCCGCTTCACGACGTTCGACGCGTGCGCCGAGACGCCGATCGGGCGGCAAAGAGGCGTGCGTGCGCAGGCGCGACTGCTGCTCGACGACGTCGACGGCCGGCCGGGCAATCGCCTGTCGATCGTCGCCGTGCTCCGCGACGAGCGCCACGACCTGGTCGACGCCGAATCGTTGCTCGCGGTCGCGGCCCGCACGGCGAGCCCGGCCGAGACCGACGCGCGCGGCTGGTGGGCGCGCCTCGACGGCGACCGCGCGACGCTGCTCACATTGCTCGACGCGCCCGGGCTGCCGGCGGCAAAGGCCAAGTGGCTGCTCGCGAGCCTCGAGGAGGTGGCGGCGGGCGACGAGGCCGCCGTGTACGCGGCGTATGACCGGGCACGCGCGCGCTTCCCGGAATCCTGCGACCTCATGTTGGCCGAGGCGCGCTATGGCAAGGAGCACAACCGCACACCGGCGACGAACCGGGCGATGCTCCAGGCGTGGCTGGCGCGTCATCCCGACGAGCATGGGCTGGATCGCGTGTTCGTGCAGACCGCGGTGGCGCGCACGTACGAACGCGAGCAGCGCTATCGCGAGGCGCTCGCCGCGGTCCTTCCGGCCGCCGCCAGCGGGCAGTACGGCGCCATGGCGGTGACCGCCGAGATGCTGGATCGCTGCGGCAAGGCCGCGGAGGCCGAGAAGCTCGCGGCCGAGGCGCTCAGACGCTATCCCGACAGCCGCGACGCCCTCGTCGGTCTCGCCGTCCTGTTCTGGAGGCATGGGCGTGACGACGACGCGGCCACGCTGCTGCGCGACACCGCGTATCGGCTCGATGACGGAAACTGGATGGCGACCGTCGGGCCGCGCTTCGCCGATTGCTTCGCCGGGGACTCGGCGGGCGCGATGAAGGCGGTCGACGCGCTCGTGAAGGCCGGTTACAACGGTCACTCGACGCTCGGTTCGCTCGCGCTCGCCGTGCGCCGTCACGCGCATCCGGCGCTTGCGTTCGAGATCGAGCAGCGCGTCATCGCCGGCGGGCAGGACGGCGCCGAGCGCTGGATGACGTGCCACGCATTCCTGTCCGCCGCGCACGGCACGGACGCCGCCGACGAGTGGCTGCAGGCGCGGCTGAGCGGCGCGAGCGATCCCATGATTGGGCTCCTGAGCGCGTTCGCGTTCGGCGAGAGCCAGAATCGTATCCTGTGGATGTGCGCGCCCAAGGACTCGATCTCGAACTCGTTCCAGTGGGTGATGCGCGCGTGCGCCGCACTCGACGACACCGCGCCGGATCCCGAACATGTGGCCGCGCTGCGCGCGCATTACGCCGCGAAGGGAACCGAATACAACTACGTGCTCGGGCGCTACCTGCTCGGCCTCGAACCCGAGGACACCGTGCTGGCGCTGCGCACCACGGCGAGGCGCACGTGCGAGGTCGATTTCTACGTCGGCTACCACGCGCGCGCCGAGGGCCGCTACGCGGATGCCGCGCGCTGGTTCGAGCGCTCGCTGGCGAGCGGCGAGCAGCGCGCGTTCGAGTACGCGTGGGCGGACGTCCAGCTCATGCACTGGGCGGGACGCAACCAGACGCTGGCGCGCATGGCCGAAGTCGACCGCGCGTCGCACACCGGGCCTTACCTCAGTACGCTGGGCGTGCTCGCGATGGCGGGGCCCGCGGACTGACGGCGCGCGGCGGCGCGCCCGCACGTTCCGGGCGAGCGCCGCTGGGACTCGGTGACGCACTCGTCGCCCGACCGAAAGAAGCGCTGACGAACTCCCCGTCAGCCTCTATGCTGCGCCGCGTTGCACGGCAGACTGTGGTCCCCTGGATCGCCCCTGCGTGTGCCGCTGACGCGCGGGCTCTGCGTTCTACTCGCCCAGGATGGGAGAGCCCCCATGAGCCGTCGCTTCCCGCTGCTGCTGGCCCCGCTGTTCGCTTCGCTCCTCGCTCTGTCGTTCGCCGCCGCTCCTTCCATCGCCGCCAAGAAAGCGCTGTTCGACAACGCTCACGCGGAAACCGCTGGCAACGCGGACTGGGTGATCGACAACGATCAGCCGACGCCGTCGCCCGCGCAGAGCGGCATCACGCCCGGCACGAGCGAGACGTTCTGGACGGGCGCGATCTCGGCGTGGGGCGTCGCGCTCGTCAAGCGTGGCTACACGGTCGAGACGAACACGACCGCGCTCACGTACGGTGACGGCACCAATCCGCGCGACCTGACGAACTACGACCTGCTCGTGATCGACGAGCCGAACACGTCGTTCACCGCGGCCGAGAAGACGGCGATCCTCAGTTTCATCCAGAACGGCGGCGGGCTCGTCGGCGTGTCGGACCACTCGGGCTCCGATCGCAACAACGACGGCGTGGATTCGCCCGTCATCTGGAACGCGCTCGATCCGACGCACCTGCTCGGCGTGCACTTCGGCGTGAGCGGCGACGCGAACAACAACATCTCGCAGACCAGCACGAACGTGAACGCGCTCGGGACTGACGCCGTGACGCGCGGGCCGGTCGGCAACGTCACCGGGCTCGCGTTCCACAACGGCACCACGATGACGATGTTCCCCTCCGTCAACGCGACCGTGCGTGGGGAGGTGTGGATGAACGGCACGTCGCAGTCGAGCCTGACCGGCGTGATGGCGGCGTCCGCGAGCTACGGCAGCGGCAAGGTCGTGTTCGTGACCGACAGCTCGCCGCCCGACGACGGCACGGCGCAGTCCGGCAACACCGTCTTCAACGGCTGGGGCGAAGCCGGCGCGACCGACAGCACGCTGTTCATGAACGCGTCGCTGTACGTGACGCGCGCCGGCGGCGGCGACGTGACGCCGCCCACCGCCAGCGTGACGTCGCCGGTCGGCGGCGAGACGTGGAAGGCCGGCTCGTCGCACTCGATCACGTGGACCGCGAGCGACAACGTCGGCGTGACCAGCATCGACATCGCCTGGTCGACGGACGGCGGTGCGAGCTACCCGAACGCCGTCGCGACCGGCATCGCGAACTCCGGCAGCTTCAGCTGGACCGTGCCGAACACGCCGGGCACGGCGAATCGCATTCGCGTGACCGCGCACGACGCCGCCGGCAACACGGGGAGCGGCCCGAGCGCGTCGAACTTCACGATCGATCGCTGGACCATCACCGCGAGCGCCGGCGCGAACGGCTCGATCAGCCCGAGCGGCGCGGTCGCGGTGGCCCAGGGCGCGAGCCAGGGCTTCACGATGACGGCGAACACCGGCTTCCACGTGTCGGACGTGCTCGTGGACGGCGCGTCGGTCGGCGCGGTCACGAGCTACACGTTCACGAACGTGGCCGCGAACCACACGATCGCCGCCAGCTTCGCGGCGACGAGCGGCAACGGCCCGTGGCCGATGGCGAGCGGCAATTATTTCGAGGACTTCGCCGACATCGCGAACTGGGCGAACAATTTCACGAGCGGCATCGGCGCGACGCGCTGGGGCTCGGTGCCCGTCGAGGGCAGCGGCACGATCCCCGACGGCTTCCACACGACGACGAGCACCGCGACGTTCGTGAGCGGCACGACCGGCGGCGTGCAGCGCGGCACCGGCAACATCGTGCTGCTGTCGACCGGCACGACGGACAACACGAGCGCGGACGCGATCGACGTGTTCCTCGACTACACCGGCGTGACCAGCGGCAGCCTGAGCTTCGACTGGGCGACCGTCTTCAACTCGACCGGCGACCGCAAGGGCTCGCTGCGGATCTACACGAGCACGAACGGCTCGACGTTCACCGAGCTGACCGGCGCCGACGTGCTGAACTTCACGAACAACGTCGCGGGCTCCGGGCACATCGGCCCCGTCCCCCTGCCCGCGAGCTTCACGAACACCGCGACCGCGCGCATCCGCTTCTACTATCACAACGGCACCGGCGGCACGACCGGCTCGCGCCCGAAGGTGAGCATCGACAACGTGTCGGTGACCGGCAGCCCGATGATGCTGTTCTCGGGCGACGACGGCGAGGCCGCGCCGGCCGCACGTGTCGCGTTCGCGTGGTCGCATGTCGCTCCGAATCCGGGCAGCGCCGAGACGCAGCTCGCGTTCACACTGCCCGAAGCTGCTCACGCGCGTGTCGAGATCATCGACTTGGCCGGCCGCCGCGTGTGGTCTTCGGAGGCCGATTTCAGCGCGGGCGCCCAGAGCATGCGTTGGGACGGCCGCTCCACGAGCGGCGAGCGCGTGCCCGCCGGCGTCTACTTCGCGCGGCTCAGCGCGCGGTGGGGGATGCGCGTGGCGAGGGTGCTGCGGGTGGAGTGAGGCGTTCGGCGCGTCTCCGCGCCATCGCCACGAAAGTCCGCGATCAGGCCCCGTTTGCGAACGGGGCCTTTCGCGATGCTATTAGTTTGAATTCAAATTAATCGCACCCAGGCCTGGGGCGACCGCATCGCAACGTTTCCAGACGGCGGGCTCAGGGCGCGGCGCAGGCCGGTCCCGCTCGACACCACTCCGGCCGCGGAGGAAACGACGATGTGGAAGGGTTTGCTTCGCACCTCGAACGACCCGGTGGTCACGCTCGCGCGCGTGGTGCTCGGGGTCGTGATGTTCCCGCACGCCGCCCAGCACGCGCTGGGCTGGTACGGCGGCTACGGCTTCAACGGCATGATGGGCTACTTCACGAGCCTCGGGATTCCGCCGGTGTTCGGCGTCCTCGCGATCGTCGCGGAAGTCTATGGGTCGCTCGGGCTGATCTTCGGATTCGGCGGCCGGGTCGCGGCGGCCGGGATCGCCTCGGTCATGGCGGTGGCCGTGGTCCGCGTCCACCTGCCGATCGGCTTCTTCATGAACTGGCTGGGCAACCAGAAGGGTGAGGGATACGAGTACCATCTGCTGGCCATCGCTCTGGCGCTCATCGTGATCGTTCGCGGGAGCGGGCGGTGGTCGCTCGATCGCGTGCTCGCGCGCGAGCGAGGGTAGGGGCGTACCGGAGGGATTTCGTGGGCACGCACTTTCGCGGAACGACGGCGCAACGGCTCGCGCTCGACACGTACATCAAGCTGATGCGCGCGAGCGACTCGGTGCAGGCGCCGCTCGAACGCCGGCTCGAGGCGCTCGGCGTGACCGAGGGGCAGTTCGGCGTGCTCGAGATCCTGTTCCACCTCGGTCCGCAATCGCCCGGCGCTCTCGCGCGGAAGTCGTTCCGCAGCGGCGGCAACGTCACGACGGTGCTGGGCAGTCTGGAGCGTCGCGGGCTCGTGGTCCGCAAGCGCAGACCCGAAGACCGGAGATCGATGGAGGTCCGCCTGACGGCCGCAGGCCGTCAGCTCGTGAAACACGTCTTTCCGCAGCACGTCGCGGCCGTGGTGCAGGCGTTCGCGGCGCTGTCGAGCATCGAGCAAGCGAGATTGTCGGACCTTCTCAAGAAGCTCGGGCTGGCGCAGCGGGCATCGGGGAAGAGCTGAGCAATCTATCTGTAGATGACCTTGAGTTTGCCCCAAGTCCGTTCGGCCGTCGGTGTCGCCGGGTCATAGCTCACCGAGCCTCCCATGAGCACGCCGGTCGGGTTCTGACCAAAGGTGCATGGGTTGCAACTCGTGCCAGTGAAACTGCCGGGCCCGTTCTGACCGCGAATCACGATTTGATTCCGGCCAGGAGCGAGGAACGGTGTCAGGTTGAATTGGCTCAGTCCGGCCTGAGCTCCTGCGGCTCGACCGTAGTCGCTAACGCTCCCGATGGACCCCACGACCAGGCCGTTCACTTGCAGCTCTGCAAAATCGTCTGCGGCGAGATAGAGAACTCCTCCCGTTGGAATGCCTGGGATGTCGAGCGTCTTCGCGACGAACACGCCCTGTAGGTCAACGGGTACGGTCCCTGAATCGGTCCCAGGTTTCCAAACCCAACAGGCGCCCGGGATGGCCGCGGTGTTGCCCGTCCAACAGCACGGGCATCCCCCGGGCGGCAGGCAAATGCACTGGGCGTTGCCGAGCGCGTCACCCACGCTGCCGTCAGAGAGCATCGACGACACGGCCCAACTCTGGTCCGACACAAAGCTGAGCGTCACATCTGCGATGACTGGGCCCGCGGGGCCTAGCGTGGCGACGAGAACTGCGGCGAGCGCCAGGCAAGTGAAGCCATTCCTTGGAGCGACCATCGTCTCCTCCGTCCGTGAGTGCTACGTCCGGCGAGGATGATGCTCCTAGGACGATCAATTCACCACGAGGAGGCCGCCACCCCTAATGCGCATCGTCCCTTCCCGTCTTCGCCCACACCGTGGTCTCCCAGTTGTAGCGCGCCTTCACGGGAGGCATGAGCGGCGGGAGGGGCATCAGCAGCAGCACGGACAGTACGCCGATGAACGGCGTGTACATCGCGCGCAAGTCGGCGAGGCGCTTCTCGGCCTCCGGGTCGTCCGCGATCGGCACCTTCGCGTTCAGCAGCCACGCGCGCGCCTCGGCGAGGCCTTCCATCGGAGGCTGGTCGAAAGTGACCGGACCCTGCCGCCGGGCGATGGTCTGCGTCACGTCGACGAGCGTGTGACGGCAGATCGCGAACGTGAGGCGCGCCTGGAACGGGTCGATATCGTCGACGCCCGAGATCACGAGCGCACAGGTGTCGAGGACCGTGCTCAGCGCGGCGATCCACGACTGGTTGTCGTGCTGCGAGCGGAAGAACGCGAGGATGGGATACGAGAGGTGGCTCTCCAGGATCTCGGCGGCCGCGATCTCCCAGTCCTTGAGCAGCGCGTTCAGCGCGGCGCCGGGATCGCGGCTCTCGAAGCAGCGGCGCACCAGCACGGCCGCCGTCGGCGGCGAGCCGGCCCATTCGTCGAGCATGGTGATGCGGGCCTCGCGCCGCGAGAAAGCCTGGTAGAGCACGGGCAGGTACGCGAGCACGAGCGCGAGGAAGCCGAACCCCATGCCGGCCTCGATCACGGTCAGGAGGCGCGACATCGGCGAGCCCGGCACCACGTCGCCCAGGCCGAGTGTGAAGAACGTCGTGCCGCTCATGTAGAGGTCGGTGCGGAATCCCACGGGCCCGCCGCTCGTCACCATGTGCGAGCCGAAGGACCAATTCAGCGCCGCGAACGCGAGGATGAGCCCGCCCGCCCATACGACGAGCAGTCCGATCAGCGACAGCAGCGCGTACAGGCTGAGAAAGTTCTCGCGCTGATTGCGCGTCTTGATGCCGCTCCCGATCGTGGACCACACGCTCCACAGCGCGCGCAGCACGAGCCGCGAGATGCGCAGCCCGCTCGGGATGCGGCGCGGCAGCAGGATCGTTTCGAATGCGTCCCACAGCACGAACAGGATGAGCACGATCGCGAGCACGGCGACGAGGGCAGCCATGGCCGCGCACGATAGAGGGGCGCGCGCGGGGGGCGCAAACGGCGGGGGGTGAGGCGCCGTCCTAGCCGCAGCGCGCACCCTGGCATTGCGCTGCGGCCTGACTCTGGACCGTCGCCCCCGGCGACGCGATACTCCTTCGCATGCCCGCCCGCGCTTCCGGCTCTGCCGCCGATCGCATCGAGATCAATCGCGCGCCCGTGCTCACGCTGTGGGCCGCCGTCGTGGCGGAGCGGCTCGGCTACACGCGCGACGAGGCGTTGACGCTGGGCCGCGCGGTTGCCGGACTCAACGCTCAGTCGAAGGGCCAGCGCCTCGGCATGTTCGAGGCGACGAGCGGCGCCGAGGCGAAGAAGCGTCGCGCCGCGCTCACGCCCGGCACCGCGCTGCGCGTCGAGTTGCTGGGCCGCTCGGTGCCGGCGGTCCACACGCACGACGGCGTGCGCGCGACCGAGAAGGGGGACAAGCCGTCCGATCCGGTCGCGGTCCAGCGCTACCTCGAGAGCAAGTTCGGCGACGCGCTGCCCGCGGCGCGGCGCGCGTTCCAGGCGCTGGCCGCCTCGCGAAAGCCGGCGACGCTCGCGGATACTGGCTTCGAGCTGTACGAGGCGTTCCGCCCGGCGATCCCCAAAGGCAAGACCGGCTGGGGCGCGAAGGGCGTGCTCGACTTGTCGCAAGTTCGCGCGCTCGCGAAGGCGAAGGAGTAGGGCAGCGGCCGTCGCAAGGCGGCTGCCTGAGATTGGGCGAGCGCGACACCGCCCGTCGCAATGCGGTTGCGCGCGGCGCCGCGTTCCAGCTAGCGTTCCCGACGCTCGCTTCGGACCTTCACTCGAGGAGACTCTCCAATGGCCGGCACGTCCACGCTCAAGACTTCCGTCCTCGAGCGCTTCCTGCGTTACGTCCAGTTCGACACTCAGGCCGATCCGTCATCGCCCAGCATTCCCAGCACGCCGAAGCAGCTCGTGATGATGGACGCGCTCATCGACGAGCTGAAGGCGCTCGGTCTCACCGACGCGAAGCGCGACGAGTACGGCATCGTGATGGCGACGCTGCCCCCGAACACGAAGAAGCCGAACGTGCCGGTCATCGGCTTCCTCGCGCACGTCGACACGTCGCCTGAGCTGAGCGGCGCGAACGTGAAGCCGATCGTCCACCGCAACTGGGACGGCAAGGACATCGCGCTGCCCACGAACTCCGTCGTGCTGCGCGTCGCCGAGATTCCGGACCTGAACGGCAAGCAGGGCGAAGACATCGTGACCGCGTCCGGCGACACGCTGCTCGGCGCCGACGACAAGTCGGGCGTCGCGGTCGTGATAGCGGCGCTCGAGCAACTGAAGGCGCGGCCGGAGATCACGCACGGCACGATCCGCGTGTCGTTCACGCCCGACGAAGAGATCGGCCGCGGCGTGCGCTACTTCGACGTGCGGCGCTTTGGCGCCGTGTGCGCGTACACGCTGGACGGCGAGGGGCTCGGCCGGCTCGAGACCGAAACGTTCTCGGCCGACGCGATGGCAGTGACGTTCCAGGGCTTCAACACGCACCCGGGGTTTGCGCACAAGAAGATGGTGAACTCGATCAAGGTCGCCGCCGACTTCATCAATCGCCTGCCGAAGAACGGGCTCGCGCCCGAGACGACGTCCGAGCGCGAGGGCTTCGTGCACCCGATGGACGTCCAGGCCGCGGTCGATCGCACGACGATCAAGTTCATCATCCGCGACTTTCGCACCGCGGCGCTCGCCGAGCACGAGAAGATGGTCGAAGACCTGGCGCGCGCCACCGTGCGCGATTGGCCCGGCTCCAGCGTGACGTTCGAGGTCACCGAGTCGTACCGCAATATGCTCGAAGTGCTCGAGAAGAATCTCAACTCGATCGAGTTCGCGCGCGAGGCGATCCGCCGCGCCGGCATGAAGCCCGAGTCGTCGCAGATCCGCGGCGGCACGGACGGTTCGATCCTGAGCGAGATGGGCCTGCCCACGCCGAACCTTTCCAGCGGACAGCACAACTTCCACTCGCGCCTCGAGTGGGTGTCGGCCCAGGACATGGAGAAGGCGGTCGACGTGCTGCTCCATCTCGCGCAGGTGTGGGAGGAGCGCGGCTGAGCCACGCCGGCGAGTTGGCCGCGCTCGGCACCGCCGTGTGCTGGGCGGCCGGCTCCAATTTCTTCGCCGCCGCGGGCCGGCGCATGGGCTCGCAGGTCCTCAATCGCCTGCGCATCAGCACGGCGTTCGTGCTGCTCGCGCTCACGCTGCTCGTGGTCCGCGGATCGGTGTGGCCGACGTGGATCGACGGCCACGCCGCGTGGCTGCTCGCGCTCAGCGGGCTCGTCGGCTTCATCTTCGGCGACGCGAATTATTTTCGAGCGCTCGTCATCCTCGGCCCCGGCCGGGCGTCGCTGCTCGCCTCGACCGCGCCGCTGTTTACGACGGCGCTCGCGTTTCCGCTGCTGCACGAAGCCCCAGGCCGCCTCGCCGCGCTCGGCATCGCGCTCACCGTGGGCGGCGTGGCGTTGGTCGTGCTCGAGCGCGGGCGCCAGGCGCACGACCACGTCGAGGGCTCGGTCGTCGTCGGCGTCGTGTGCGGAATTCTCGGCGCAGTCGGGCAGGCCGGCGGGTATGTCCTCTCGAAGCTCGCGATCCGGGGCGGCGTGGACCCGCTGTCGGCGACGGTCGTGCGCATCGCGGCCGCCGCGGTCGGAATCTGGCTGCTCGCGCCGTTCATGGGCGGCGCGGCCGGCACGGTGACCGCGCTGCGGCACCGGCGCAGCGCGCTGTTCATGGTGGCAGGCGCGATCCTCGGGCCGTTCCTCGGCGTCGTGCTCTCCCTCGCCGCGCTCAAGACCGTGCAGGCCGGCGTGGCCGCGTCGATCATCGCCAGCTATCCGGTGTTGACGATGATCATCGCGTCGCGCTTCCAGGGCGAGCGATTGACGGTGCGGGCCCTGGGCGGCGCGGTGGTGGCGGCGATAGGGGTGGCGGTGTTGTTCATGCGGTGAGGTGTCTAACCGCAATGCCGGGCGTGCTGTACCACTGACCCCTGGACCGCGCTCGCCGTTGCGCTACGCTTCCCGCCACCGGGACACGCCCAAGGCACTCCGGAGGTTCGCCATGCGAAACATCGTTCGTCTCGCGCTCTCTACGCTGTTGATGGTCGCTCTTGCTGCCCCGGCGTTCGCCGACAGCCTGCTCAACACTTGGGGCATGCGTGCCGGCGTCGGCATCTCCAATCTGCGCGCCACGAACTCCGACTTCGACTGGCGCACGGCTTTCACCGGCGGTGGCTTTGCGAACCTGCAGGTGCTGCCCTGGCTCGCGGTCCAGCCCGAGTTGCTGTACGCGCAGAAGGGTGCGCGCACGAGCTTCGAGAGCACGGACCAGTCCGGCAACATCACCGGCAGCGGGACCATCACGTTCAAGTTCGACTACATCGAGGTGCCCGTGCTGCTGGCCCTGTCGAAGCCGGCGCTCGGCCCGGCGCGAGCGGCGTTCCTGCTCGGACCGTCGCTCGGCATCAAGGTCGCCGAGTCGGTGAAGTCGGAGGGCGGTGGCGCGACGCTCAACGCCAAGACGGACGTGGTCAAGACCGCGAACTTCGGCGTCGTCGGCGGTCTCGGCGTGCGCGTGCCGGTCGGGACGCTCAAGTGGGTTGGCGACGCGCGATGGTCCTACGGGCTCACGTCGATCTCGAAGCAGTTCTACGCGGGCGACGTCCAAACTTCGAGCGTCCAGATCACGACGGGCGTCGAGTTCTGAGCGTGGCGCGGGGTCTCAACGCGAGCGTCGGCCACTGGCGCACGCCCACGCGCCGCGGTTAACCTCGCGCCCATGATCGTCGACCCACACGAGAGCCCGCCGGGCGCCATGTACCGATTCATCATCTCGGTCGTGGTGCCGCGGCCGATTGCGTTCATCTCGACGGTCGGCAAGGACGGACGCCACAACCTGTCGCCGTTCTCGTTCTTCAACGCGATCTCGAGCGAGCCGCCGCTCGTCGGCGTCGCCATCACGCGCCTGGAAGAAGGCCCCAAGGACACGCTCCGCAACATCCGCGAGACGGGCGAGTTCGTGGCCAACGTGGTGGACGAGTCGCTCAGCGAGCGCATGGTGCAGAGCTCGGGCGAGTGGCCGCCCGAGGTCGACGAGTTCGCGCTCACCGGCCTCACGCCCGTCGCCTCGGACCTCGTGCGCGCGCCGCGCGTCGGCGAGTCGCCGGTCAATCTCGAGTGCAAGCTCTACCGCGAGATCGAACTCGGCGGCAGCATCTTCGTGGTCGGCGAGGTCGTGCGCGCGCACGTGCGCGACGACGTGCTCACCGACGGTCGCGTCGATCCCGCGAAGCTGAAGCCGCTTGGCCGCCTCGGCGGCAGCGCCTACGCGCCGCTGCGCGAGGTGCTGAACATCGCGCGGCCCAAGGCCAGCCGGACGAGCTGATGCCAGAGACCGCGCGCATTCCCGTGCGCGCCGAGGACGTGTGGACGTTCACTGAGCGCAACGTCTCGCTGTGGGACGTGCTCGACTTCTTCCCGCCCGACAGCATCGGCCCGCGCGGCCCCAAGGACGCGCCGCGGCCGTACGAGGTGAAGCCGATCACGATCGAGACCGATCTCGGCTTCAGCTTCGAGACCGACATCCAGTACGGCACGTGGATGTTCCGCCCACGCTCGCCGAAGCAGCCGGGCATGATGCGCTGGTGCCAGGAGCACACGCTCGTGGCGGGGGACACGATCGTGTTCGAGAAGATCGAGGGGCGGAGGTTTGGGCTGAGGCTGGAGAGGGGTGGCGGCGCGCCAGGCTGACAGCGTCCGCTTACCTGACGACGGCGCCTCGCGCGAGCAACGCCCGCGGGCCCTGGCGTAGACGCAGCCAGTAGATGCCGGGCGAGAGGCCGCTGCCTTCATCGAGGCGCACCACGTGTGAGCCCGCGCCCATGGAGCCGACATCGCGCTGCAGGATGCGCCGACCGCTCACGTCCAGCACTTCGAGCGAGGCCGGCGATGCGTTGGGGAGGGCGAACGAGACCGAGAGCGGGCCCGAAGCTGGGTTGGGACGCAAGCCTTCGAGGGAGAGCATCGTGCTCGGCACGTCGACCCACGTCTCGGTGGTGAAGCGCTCCGCGCCGTCTTCGACGTAGCCGAGCCGATAGCCGTAACGCGTGCCGGCGGCGACGGCGTGGTCGTCATAGCGGAGATGCCCCGTCCCATCCGCCTGCAGTGTGGCGATGCTTGACCATGCTGAAGTTTCGGTGCGCCGGTAGAGCGTGGTTGCTCCAGGCGTGGTCCCCGCCGAGAACCAGTCGAGTGCGACGTAGCCCTCGCGAAGCTCGGCGCCCACGAGAGCCAGCTCGACCGCGACTGGCCCATCGAGCTGATAACGCTGGGCGAAGATCCCGAAGCGTTCGAAGTTCTCGCTCCAGGCGACGATCGCGCCGAAGTGCGCGTCGGAGGTCACAGCGGGGAAGTCCTGATCAAGGCTCGTCGAGAGTTGCAGCCCATACGATGGCCACCCGGACGCAATGGCACCGCTCCCCGTCACATGCTGGATAAAGCCAGGCTGACCGTAGGGTGCATCTTGTTGGTCGACGCGCCAAACAGCGTAGGCGCCGCCAAGTCCATCGGCAGCCAGTGGCGAATAGCCTTCGCGAAACTCCCCCTGCGGTGGATTGCTAATCAAAGACCCGTTTGTCGTCCAACCGGGGGCCAGGCCCCCATTCGGCTGAACGCGAAGCGCGTAGATTCCGCTGCCTGCCGGAGGTCGGTAATCCACCCAGTCGAGCAGCACGCCCCCCAGACCGTCAGGAACGACCCCGAATAGCTCACGCGAGCCAGACGCGCCGCACACTTTGAGTCCGCCAGTTGGCCAGCCGGTGTTCGGGAGTCCTGAAAAGCTCATCCGCTGTACATACAAGTCGGCCTGCGCGAAAGACGGATGCTGAGTCGCGCCCACCGAGTAGAAGCCGCCACTCGCATCTCCCACACTGGCACCGATGATTCCGGGCGTGATGAATTGCCCGCCGGGAGTCCACCCAAGACCAACGGATCCGTCGGCAAGCAGGTGCTGCCCAAAGATTGCGCCCACTCCTGTTCGAAAATCAGCCCACGTTGCAATCACGCCACCCGACCCATCAAGCAGCACGCTACAGTGAGCCTGCAGGTGTGACTCTGTGCAAACGGGCACCCCGTTCGTTGGCCAACCAGGGGCGACCGTTCCGTCGCTCAACAGGTGCTGCGCGTACACGTCGAGGTTGTGCGCTGCATAGTCACGCGAATCCTCCCAGACGAGGAACGCTCCACCCTCACCGTCAGCCACGATCGCGGCGTTGTCCGACTGGGCGAGAGTTGCCGCGACTCCGTTCGCCGTCCATCCGAGTGCGATGGAGCCATCGGGAAGAGTGCGCTGGACGTAGATCGCGGGCGTTGGTCGGTAGTCGACCCAACAGGTCAGAACGCCCCCAGAGCCATCCGGCACGATGCCTTCGGGGGCCTGATAGTCAGGGAGTGCGCTCAGCGGGAATCCATTGTCGGACCAAATGGGGGTTGCTCCGTCCGACAGGATCCTCTGCAAGTAAGCGTCGTTGCCAGTCTGGCCTCCGTACTGCCGCCAAGCCACGTAGGCGCCACCAAGTCCATCGGAGGCGGGGACGGGCAGATCGCCGACTCCAAAGTGGGAAACGTAGCTACCAGTTGGGAGCCACGCGGCTGTCGCGGGCATCGCGGCTGAGGCAAGCGCGCTGAAAATCGCTGCGAAGAGGCCGAGCCTGCGCATCGAGATCCCTTGGAGGCACTCACGCACCGAGGCTAGATCAAGGATCGGAACGAAGAACAATTTTGACAGACGGTGGAGGCGGGGGACAGACCTGTTTCCTACACCCCCGCATCCATCACATGCGCCAGCCGCCTCACGCGCAGCCCGTCGCGGCGGCCCTTGAACCAGCGCGCGTTGATCGTCTTGGAGTCGAGGTCGTCCGTGCGCGTGAAGCCAATCGCGCGCATTTCCGCGATCAGCGCTTCGGGCGCGAACCCGCTCTTCCACGGTTCGCCGGCGCGGGCGACGCGAGCGGCGATCCGCCGATACGCCCAGCGCTCGAACCAGTTGAGGAGCTTCGTGTCGATCGCGTAGTCGAAGACGATCGACGAGCCTTTGGACCTGGCGCCGACAAAGCGCAGCGTCGCGCGCACGTCGTCGGGCCCGAGGTACATGCTGACGCCGAGCCACGAGAACGCGGCGGGCGCGGCGAGATCGAAGCCGGCGGCGGCGAGCGCATCCGACAGCGCGTCGCGCTCGAAGTCGACGGGCACGAACGCGAGCGACGCGGGCGCCGCGATGCCGGCCGCAGCGAGCCGCGCGCGCTTCCACGCCTGCGTCGCGGGGTGATCGACCTCGAAGAAGCGCACGCCGGGCGCGCGGTCGCCGTGGCGATACGCGAACGTGTCGAGCCCGGCGCCGAGGATCACGCATTGGCGCACGCCCTCGGCCATCGCGGCGCTCATCCGCTCTTCGGCGACGCGGCCGCGCGCCGCCAGGAACGCGCGCAGCGGCTTGGAGACGGGATGCGCCTCGTGCGCGCGCGGCGCGGCCTCGAGGCGGCGTGCGCCCTCGGGGCCGAGCATGCGGATCGCGAGGGGATCCTCGAACACGACGGGCTTGTCGAGGATCTGGTGCGCGGCGCGGCGCATGGCCACGCGCTGCGCGGTCATGCTGGGGCGGGCTTCATTCACCGCGTCATCCGACTGTCACGCGAGCGGCGAGTCGAGCGCGGCGCGCGCGACGACCCGCCCGCGCCACGTCAATTCGCGGTCGGAATCTGCTCCAGGATCTCATTCGGCTCGGGGAAGCGACCCACGGCCTTCTTGCTGAAGATCAGCTTGCCGTCGAGCTTCACTTCGAACTGGCCGCCCGAGCCTTTGATGAGCGTGGCTTCGAGGCCTTTCGCCTTGCGGATCTCGGCTGCCAGACCGACAGCCCGGGGAAGATAGTTTCACTGAACGCAGTAGGTGATTTCCAGATTCATGACGGTCCTCCCGGTCGGTCGAGCCTCATGCGCGGTCCGCCCGCAGTATAGCGGCGCGCCGGCCCCGAGCCAGCGCGGAAATCGATTTGACCTGAGAGCGCTTCGCAGGCAAGTTCGCGCGTCCACATGACCACCCGCAAACTCTCCATCGAAGAGCGCCTGCGCCGCGCGCTGGGCGACGCCCTGCTCACGCAGGAGCCGTTGCGCCATCACACCACGTTCCGCATCGGCGGGCCGGCGGACTTCTACTTCGCCGCGCGCACGTCGGATCAGATGGTGACGGCCTTGAAGACCGCGCACGAGCTGGAGCTGCCGGTGCTGCTGCTGGGCGGCGGCAGCAACCTGCTCGTGTCGGACGACGGCTTCCGCGGCATCGTCGTGCGCAACGCGATCGACGCGATCGAATTCGACGGCACCGCGGCGCACGTGGGCTGCGGCGCGGACTTCCTCGATCTCATCTACCAGTGCCGCGACCGCGAGCTGAGCGGGCTCGAATTCGCGGCCGGCATCCCCGGCTCGGTGGGCGGCGCGCTGTACGGCAACGCCGGCTGCTACGGGCAGGACATCGGCACGTTCACGATCGAGTGCACCGACGTCACGCTCGACGGCTCCAAGGTCACGACGCGCACCGCAGCCTGGTACCAGTTCGCGTATCGCGATTCGCGGCTGAAGCGTGAGCCGCGCGCGCTGCTCACGTGCCTGCTCCAGTTCAAGAAGGGCGAGCGCGCCGCGATCCAGGCGGTGATCGAGGAGAAGCTGGAGATCCGCCGCGTGAAGCATCCGCAGTGGCGCGTCGAGCCGACCGCGGGCTCGTACTTCAAGAACCTGCCGACGGACTGGCGCATGCCGGGCGCGAAGCTGTCGCCGGGCACGCACCGGGTCGCCGCCGGACAATTGCTGGACGAATGCGGCGCCCGCGGGCTGCGCGTGGGCGACGCCATGGTGTTCGCGAAGCACGCGAACATCATCGTGAACGCCGGGCACGCGAGCGCGCGGGATGTCTGCGAGCTGGCGGAGAAGATGAAGCAAATGGTGCGCGAGCGATTCTCGGTCGAACTCGAGGAAGAAGTGATGTTCGTCGGCGCCTGGCCCAAGGGCGTTCCGCCGCGCGCCACGCAAATGTGTTGAAACACATAACGCGCTCCGGCATCCTACGGAGTGTATGGGCCACGCTCTCCGCCAACGCCTGCATCAGGAACGCTTCGACGGTCCGCACCACGAAGGCGTGCTGAACCTGCTCGTCGCGGCCGCGCACATGCGCGCCGAGATCGAGGCGGTGTGCCAGGCGCATGCGCTGACCGGCGCCCAGTACAACGTGCTGCGCATCCTGCGCGGCGCGCGCCCGGCCGGCTTCGCGCGCTGCGAGATCGCGGCGCGCATGATCGAACGCGCGCCGGACCTGACGCGGCTCGTCGATCGCCTGATCGCGGCCGGCATGGTCGAGCGTTCGCGCCCGGCCGAGGACCGGCGGCGCTCCGTCACGCGCATCACGCGCCGCGGGCTCGACATGCTCGAGCGCATCCAGCCGCGGATGGACGAGATCCATCGCGCGTTCGCGGCGCGAGTGCCGGCGCAGGACGCCCGCGAGCTGTCGCGCATCTGCGAACGGGTGTACGAGCCGGCGCTCGAGACCTAGAGGGGGCGGCGATTCGTCCGAGCGGGCACGGCGCGTGTCAGCGGGCGCGATGCCGCGCCGGCGCCCTCCAGCTCCGCGGGTGGATCACGTCGCGCAGCAGCTTCGCGCGGCGACGCTCGGCTTCCGCCGTGACCGCGGCGTTCGTCGAGGAGCGCATGAGTTCCGTGTAGAGCGTCACCGCCCGTGGCGTGTCGCCGCGACTCGCGACCACCTCCGCGTAGAGCAATCGCGTCGCCAGATCCTGTGTCGTGTCGCCTCCGACGGACTGGAGCGCCGCATAAGCGGCGTCGTAGCGCCCGCCGGCCATCTCGCCGAGCGCCGCAATCACCGCCGCCTCGCCGTCGGAGGGATCGACGGCCAGCAGTGCGCGAGCGAGCGGCAGCGCATCGGCCACGTGGCCGGTGGCGGCCATCTGCTCGGAGAGCGTGCGCACGAACGGACCTATTTGACGCTCGAACATCGGGCGCAGTCCGCGCACCCAGAAAGCGGTGTCCGAGGCGGCCGTGTCGGCGACGCCGGTCGCGGCGGCGAAGCGTGCGCGGTAGTCGGCCGGCACCGCGTGACGCCACCACACGGGATCGAGCGGCCCGAGCGCGTCCCGCGCTTCATCGGACACGTGGCGGATCACGATGATGGGGCCGGCCACGTCGCCGTGCGGCGCGAAGCGCTTGACCTCCGGGGCCAGCGCGTCGAGTCGGCGGTAGAACGCGTGCTGCACGGGATAGCGCAGCGTGTCCGACTCGTAGCGCGCGCGCACCGCGTCGCTGGTCATGAACCAGCCACGCTGGATCACGAGTCGCGGCTCGTAGAACACCTGGTCGAGATCGCTTGCGAACGGGAAGACGTCCAGCAGGATCTCCTGTCCGGACGCCGTCCGCACCAGCGTGCGGACGTATCCGCTCACGGCAAGGGGCAGCGTCACGACGTGGAAAGAGGGCAGTGCGCGGATGCGCGCCTGCATGGACGGCGAGGCGTAGCGGAATGCCGGCTCTTCCTCGGCGCGCGCGATCAGCGCGGCGCTCGGCAGCCGCGCCGCGTAGCCCTCCTGCACGAGCAGGTCTCCGCGCGGCACGTGCGCCTCACACCAGCGCCGCGCCTCGAGCTGCGTGTCGTCCGCGCCGCGCCGCGCTTCGGCCAGCCCGGAGCGCGCGACCGGCACGAGCAGCAGGACACCGACGAGGGCCGAGACCGCCAGCCGGAGGCGTGGCCCGGCCAGCGTTCCGAGCTGGAGCGCCGCGGCCGCGACGAGCGGCGCGAGCATGGCGAGGACGGGAACGATGTAGCGCTCGGCCTCGATGTGTGACAGCGAGATCGGGACGGCGAACACGAGGACGGCGAGCCAGACCGCGATCGAATCGTCGCCGCTGCCAGGCGTCTCGTGATCGGCCGCTCTCGCCCGCGCCCGTCGCACGAAGGGCAGCACGAGCGCCGCGCCCGCGAGCGCCAACCCCACGATGCCGAAGTTCCATAGCGCGCGGTTCGCGAAGAACGGGAACGCGATGCGGCCGACACTGCCCAGGTGTCCCTCCGCGGCGTGGCCGCCCTCGGACGACAGGTCGCGCCAGAACGCGTGCGGATCCAGCACGGCGAACGGCGTCGTGGCGAGGAAGAACAGCCCCGGAGCGGCGAGGAGCGCGATCCAGTGCGACAGCCCGCGGCGCGGATCGCGGCGCAGCGCCAGCCAGCCGTAAGGAAGGATCAACCCCGCGGCCGGGTACTTGGCGCCGGCCGCGAGCCCGATCAGCGCGCCTGCAACAAGCAGGCCGCGGTCGCTCGTGACGCGCGCGCGCGTGCCCGCGCTCCACGCCAGAAGGCGCTCGATCGCCCACACCGCGAGAGCGGTCATCGGAGTGTCGGCGAAGATGGAGTGGCCCGTCACGATCAGCGTCGGCGCGAAAGCGACCAGCAGCCCGGCGATCCAACCCGAGCCCGCGCGCAGGCGCTCCGCGATGCGGAACACCCCGAGCACCATCAGCCCATCGACCGCGATGCTGAAGCCGCGCGCCGCGACAACCATCGGCGTCGGGTTCATGTCGAACGCCAGGCGATAGTCGGCGGGGTTCGCATACGTGCGCGTGGCGACGCCCGCGAGGTACGCGACCTTCTGCACGACGAAGTGCAGGTAGATCGAGAGCGACGGATAGTTGAAGAAGTGCGGATTCCAGTCGACGTGGCCCGTCGCCGGGTCGGTCATGCCCAGCGCGACGCGCAGCGGGATTGCCTCTTCGAGAAAATCCGGAAGGCCGAGGCGGATGCGCCAGGCGCGCAGCGCGACCGCAACGAGCACGACGAGCGCCGCGAGCCAGGCGGTCGTGGGAGCAGCGGTGCCACGTGGCGTGGTGTCGGGGCCGGGCCCTGAAGCGGCGTGCGTGTCGAACGAGCTCAGCGCGATTCCCTCCGTGGAACGACCGTCACTCTGAATGTGGCCGCGCGCGTCCTGCGCGAGGCGCCGCCGTCCGAACCGCGTGTGCCGCGGCGGGCGCGCGCTCTCAGCCGCCGATCGCGCTCATCCCGCGGGTCGGCTGCACGAAGTGCGGATTGTTGATGAGGTGTCCCGGCTCCTTGCGCCACACCGCGGCGCGCAGCAGTTCGGCGACTTCCTCGTCGCTCGCGCCGCCGCGCATGGCCTTGCGGAAGTCGTACTCCTTGAGCGAGAACAGGCACGTGCGGATCTGGCCGTCGGCGGTGAGGCGGATGCGATCGCAGTGGCCGCAGAACGGTCGCGTCACCGACGCGATCACGCCGACACGTCCGCCGCCGTCGAGGTATCGATAGAGCGTGGCCGGCGCGCTCGGATCCTCGACCTTGGCCGGCTCGAGCGGGAACGCCGCGTTCAGGCTCTCCAGGATCTCGGCCGCGGGCACGAGCTTCTCGCGCGACCACGAATGCTGCGCGTCGAGCGGCATCCACTCGATGAAGCGCAACTCGAAGCCCTCGTCGCGCGCCCAGCGCGCGAGCGCCACGGCCTCGTCCTCGTTGAAGCCGCGCATCAGCACCGCGTTGATCTTGATCGGCGAGAACCCGGCGCGCTTCGCGGCCGCGAGCCCGGCCAGCACGTCCGCGAGCCGGTCGCGGCGCGCGAGGCGGTGGAAGCGCTCCCGGTCCAGTGTGTCGAGGCTCACGTTCACGCGCTTGAGACCGGCGTCGCGCAGCGCGTCGGACATGGCCACGAGCTTGAGCCCGTTCGTGGTCAGCGACAGGTCGAGGCCGGGCTGGAGCGCGTTCAGCATGGCGACGAGCGTCGGCAGGTCGGCGCGCACCGTCGGCTCGCCGCCCGTGAGGCGGATGCCGTGCACGCCGAGCGCGAGGCACAGGCGCGCGAAGCGCGTGATCTCCTCGTAGGACAGCAGGTCGTCCTTGGGCAGCCACTGCATGCCTTCGGCCGGCATGCAGTACACGCAGCGCAGGTTGCAGCGATCGGTGACCGAGATGCGCAGGTCGCGCACCGTACGACCCTGCGTGTCGATGAGCGTGTTGGCTGGGTTCAATGGATCCTCCGACGGACGCCCAAAGGATACGCCGCGCGCGCGGGAGGGGCCAAGCGGCCGTCGGCGTGCGCCACGCGAGGGCTGGCCCGAGGGACGCGGGTAAGAGCCGGTCCGGGGAACGCGGGTCGCGACGGTGCTGATGCCGGGCCGCGCCCCGCCCGCGTCACTCCTTCGAGCGCCGCACCTGTTGCCACGCATGCAGTACCAGCGCGACGGTGATCACGGCGTACGCCACGAACACGCGGAAGAACTCGCCGATCTGCGCGTCGCCGGCGAGCGTGCGCCCGGCCAGCGGCGAGACCACGAACAGCGTGTGGAACAGGATCGTGCCGAGCAGCGCCTGACCGACGGTGGCGCGCGTCACGGTCGCGCCCGAGACGAGCAGCGCGGCGATCGAGAACATGCCGACCTGCTCGTGCGAGCTGTAGGTGTTCAGCGTGCCGACGTTCTGCAGGAAGAACAGTTGGCCCCACGCCGCGAACACGGTCGACATGACGGTCGCGATCACGCGGTTGCGGTCGACCGCGATGCCGGACGCCGCGGCGACGTGCGGATCCTGGCCCATGGCGCGGAACTCCTGCCCGAGGCGCGTGCGCTGGAAGAAG